>JAJYNO010000011.1 GCA_021786295.1 bacterium
GATTATGACAGATTTTCAAAGAACAAAACCGGCCACCTGCACGACGGAATATGCTACGCTGGATACTGAGGATTTACCCACTCACTTTGGAGAAGACCCCGTTTTCTTTCTTCTCTTCCTTAGCCATTCTCCCTCCTATTCCGCCAGGCCCATCTTCCTGAACGCCCAGATGGCCGGGCACCATTTCGTGAAAGCCGACTGCAGCAGATTGGCGCCCACGAAGACGGTCAGCCAGATGAACCTGCTGTCATAATAGACCGTAAGCCAGACGCTCAACAGCACCACCGCCCCGGCCAGCATCCTCAACGCCTCATTGATCCTCATAATCCTCCTAAAATAGGGACAGACCCCTATTTAATTCTTCAGTCGCATTGATATCTATAATGTACCGCGCCAATATGGCAAATAGGTGTCTGTCCCTATTTTATTTATTCTCCGGTGTAGCCTTTTTCTTCATCGGTGAGGAGGTGGTCCTGATTCGCGGTGTGCTTCTCGCGGTGGCGACGGATGTGCTCATGGTCGTTCTTGAAGGCCATGTAGTACAGCACCGGCACCGCCACGCGGGAAAGCAGCGTGGCCGCTATCTGGCCGGCTATCAGCGAGATCGCCAGCCCCTGGAAGATCGGGTCGAACAGGATCACGCCCGCGCCGACGATTACGGCCAGAGCCGTCAGCAGCATCGGGCGGAAGCGCACCACGCCGGCCTCGATGACGGCCTCCTTGAGCTCCATGCCTTCGCGCACCTTCAGGTTGATGAAGTCCACCAGGATGATGGAGTTGCGCACGACGATGCCCGCCGACGCTATGAAGCCGATCATCGACGTGGCGGTGAAGAACGCGCCCATCGCCCAGTGCGCCGGGATGATGCCTATCAGCGCCATCGGGATGGCCGCCATGATGACGAACGGCGTGATGAAGTCCTCGAACCACGCGACCACGAGGATGTAGATCAGGACCAGCACCAGGGCGAAGGCCAGGCCCAGGTCCCGGAAGACCTCGTATGTGATCTGCCATTCGCCGTCCCACTTGATGGCCGTTTCCTTGGTGCTGTCCGGCTGGCGCGTGAAGTACTGCTTTATGTTCGCGCCGCGCGCCTTGGAGAGGGCGTCTATCTTGGGCTTCAGGTCCAGCACGGTGTAGACCGGGCTGTCAGTGCCGCCGGCGATGTCGGCTGTGACGTAGGCGACGCGCTCCAGGTTCTTGTGGTAGATGGGCTGGTTCTCCAGGCCGTTCTCCGGCTTGACGAAGCTGGCCATCGGGATGGCCGTCCCGTTGGGGGAAAAGAACTTTATCTTGTTGAGGGTGGCCAGCGAGCCGCGCTCGTCCGCCGGCAGGCGCAGGCGTATGTCCACGGCCTCGTCCGCGTTCTGGACGTGCGCGGTGTCGATATCCGCCCCGTTGAGGGCGATCGCGGCCGTCTTGACGATGTCGTCGGCCGCTATGCCGTTGAGGCTGGCCTTCTGCCTGTTGACCACCAGGTCGGTGATCGGCTGCGGGTCGGGGATGTAGGAGTCCACGTCCACCACGCCGGGCGTGCGCTTGAGCAGACCCTTTATCTCCTCGGCCAGCTCCAGCTGGTCCTTGCGGTTGGGATCGTAGACCTCCACCAGCAGAGTGGCCAGCACCGGCGGGCCCGGCGGCACCTCGGCCACCTGCAGGCGAGCGCCGTAGGAGTCGGCTATCTTCTTGAGCGGCCCACGGACCGCCAGGGCTATCGCGTGGCTCTGGCGGTCGCGCTGGCTCTTGTCGGTCAGGTTGACCTGGATGTCGGCCTGGTAGGGCTCGCTGCGCAGAAAGTAATGGCGGACCAGGCCGTTGAAGTTGTACGGGGCGCTGGTGCCCGCGTAGACCTGGAGGTCGCGCACCTCTGGCACGGTGGCCAGGTAGGCCGCCATCTCGTTGGCGGCCTTCTCGGTGCGCGTCAGCGAGGAGCTCTCCGGCATGTTGATGATGACCTGGAACTCGTTTTTGTTGTCGAACGGCAGCGTCTTGAAGATGACCATGCGGAAGGCCACCATCGCGAGGGCCCCCGCCAGCAGCACGGCCGTGGCCAGCATGAAGTTCCTGCCGGCGGCCGGGTCGTAGATGAGCTTGGCCATCAGCCTGCGGTACCAGCGGTCCAGCAGGCCTTCCTGGGCGTGATCGCAGTGCTTGAGGGGCCATTTCTGCACGACCTTGGCGTAGAGCCACGGCGTGAAAGCGAACGCGACCCCCAGCGAGAACAGCATGGCCACCGAGGCGCCTATAGGGATCGGGCGCATGTACGGCCCCATCATGCCGCGCACGAAGGCCATGGGCAGGATGGAAGCGATAACGGTCCAGGTGGCCAGTATCGTCGGGTTGCCGACCTCGTCCACCGCGTTCACGATATTGCGGTAGAGCGAGTTCTTCCGGTTCAGGACGCAGTGCCGGTTGATGTTCTCCACGACGACGATCGCGTCGTCCACGAGGATGCCGATCGAGAAGATCAGCGCGAACAGCGTGATGCGGTTGAGCGTGTAGCCGTACAGGTAGTAGACCAGCATCGTCAGCGCCAGCGTGACCGGGATGGCCACCAGCACCACGGCGGCCTCGCGCAGGCCCAGCGTAAGGGCTATCAGGACGGTCACGGACAGCGTGGCCAGCAGCATGTGGTAGATCAGTTCGTTGGATTTGTCCTTGGCCGTCTCTCCATAGTCCCGCGTGACCGTGACGTTTACGCCGTCGGGGATCTCATGGCCCTTCATCCTGTCCACGCGGGCCAGCACCTCGCGGGTGACCTCGGTGGCGTTGGAACCGCGGCGCTTGGCCACGGAGATGGTGACGGCCGGGCTCGGCGCTGCGCCCTTGGCCGGGGAGGCCGGGCCCTGCACCATCGTGACCGAGCGTTCGTCCTCGTCCGGGCCGTCGTCCACGGTGGCCACGTCGGACAGCCGGACCGGGCGGCCGTTGTAGACCCCCACTATGAGGTTCCTGAGGTCGTCGGCGTTCTCGATGAACGCGTCCGTCTCGGCCAGCACGGCGGTGTCGCCCTGGTTGTAGTGGCCGGCCGGCAGCCGCGAGTTGGAGGTCTTTATGATTCCGGCCAGCATCAGCGGCGTCAGGCGGTGGGCGGCCAGCTTGGCCGGATCGAAATGGACGATGAACTCGCGTTTGTGGCCGCCTATGATGCGGGTCTCCGAGACGTTGTTGACGGCGTTTATCTCGTTCTGGATGCGGGCGGCTATCAGGCGCAGGTCGTAGTCGTTCTTGCCGGGCCCCCACAGCGTCAGGGCCAGCACCGGCACGTCGTCGATGGAACGGAACTTTATAAGAGGCTGGCCGGCGTCCTTGGGGAAGATGTCGCGGTTGTCCAGCGTCTTGGTGTAGATGAGGTTGGCGGCCTCCTGCGGGGACATGCCCACCTTGAAGCGCACGGTGAACATGGCGAAGTTGGGGTAGGCGGTGGAGTAGATGTACTCCACTCCGGGGATCTCCCAGAGCTTGCGCTCTCCGACGTCCACCACGTGCTTCTCTATCTCCTCGGGCGCGGCGCCGTAGAACGGCACCATGATGTCGAACATCGGCACGTTTATCTGCGGCTCTTCCTCGCGCGGGAGCTTGAGCGTGGCGAAGACGCCGAGCATGATGAAGGTAAGGATAAAGATCGGGGTCAGGCGCGAGTTGATGAAGCCTTTGGCTATGCGCCCTGCCATCCCGTACTTATGGTGCGTTTCGCTTTGCATATTAGCTCCTGTTGCCGTATTGCACAACTTTCATCGGCCCGGGCCCGGGAAAAACCATTCCGGGGCCCGGGTGCGCCTTTGGCGCCGGTTCAGCTGCGGGTCCCCAGTTTGTCGGACATGAACTGGACGGCGGAGGCGTCCAGCGTCTCCGAGGCCAGCAGGGCCTGGGCGTGGTAGAGGTTAAGTTTATAGAGGGTCTCGTAGTAGGCCGCCTGGGCCTGCAGCACGCTGGCCTGGGCGCGCAGCACCTCCAGCACGCTCTGGCGGCCCTGGCGGTAGAGCGGGCGGAAAAGCTCCAGCGACTTTTCGGCCTTCTTCACCGTCTCTTCGGCCACCGGCAGGGCCTCTTTGGCGGCGCTATAATCGTCGATGGCTTCCGCCAGCTCTATGCCGGCCTGCTTGCGGGCCTCGTCCGCGCGGGTCCTGGCTTCGTCCGCGGCCGCCTGGGCCTGGTCCTTCTTGGCGAAATAGGCCGGATCGCCTATCGGCATGGTCAGGCGCACGCCCAGCAGACGGTTGCCCTTGAACTCGGAGAGGCTGTTGGAGTTGGTCTCCCAGGCGCCGAAGGCCTGGATGGTGGGCAGGACCGAGTCCTGTTGCGTGGCCAGCTTTGTGCCGGCTATCTCGGCCATCTTCCGCATGGCCCTGACGTCGTACCTGCCGGCGGCGGCCGCTTCGAGCGTCCCGCGGTCGAGCGCGGGGTAGCCCGGATCGGTCAGCTCCCCGGCGGCGTCGGCGGTCCCGGGGAGACCTATCTCTATGCCCAGCTTCTCGCGCTCCAGGTCCAGCGCCCTGTGCCAGGCCAGGCTGTAGCCTTTGAGGGTGGAGAAAATGGCCTCCGCGCCGTAGTAGTCCGAGCCCAGCACCATCCCCCTGTCCTTGAGCATCTGGGCCGTGGTCAGTTCGCCGGAGGAGGCTTCTACGCTCTGGTCGGCCAGTTCGGCCAGTTTGGCCTGCAGCAGCACTGTCAGCCACTGGTAGGTGAGCTTGAAGGTGATGCCGGCCTTGGCCCTTTCGTAGCCGTCCCTGGCGGCCTCTACGCCCAGCCCGCCCATCTTCACCGCGTTGGAGATGGCGAATCCGGTGAAGAGCGGCACTCCGGCCTCTATGCCGCCCATGTAGTTGCGCACCGGGGCCGGGTCGTTGATGTCGGCCAGGGAGGCCATGCTGAAGGTCCCCTGCTTCATCGCGCTGGCGAAGACGTAGACCGGATCGGTGCCGTCCGTGTAGGCGCCGGTCAGCTGGAAGCCGCCCAGGCGGCTCATCCTGGCCTGCCTGAGACCGGCCTTGGCGCCGCTCACCTGCTGCGCCTGCGCTTTGACCGTGTTGTCGTTGTCGAGCCCGCGTTTTACGGTTTCCGCCAGGCTCAGGCCGCTCTGGGCCATCGAAGTTAGAGGGAATATTAATATTAATGCGGCTGGGAACAGGGTTCGCTTCATTTAACGCTCCTTAAGTGACTGCGCTAATAAGATGCGCCCAGGGGGGGAAAGTTTCAGGCCTTTTCCGGCTCGGCGCGGGCCGGAGGCGGGGTGCTGGGTCTTGACAAGTCAATCATAATGCTTATAATATAAAGCGCGACCGTCGATGGCCAAGGAGACACGAGTTTCTTGTGGGACCTAAGACCTATTGACCCGTAGGACTTAGGGCCTTTGATAAAAATCAAGTTGCAGGCGAGAATATTCATATGAAACGTTCCTGGATGATGACGCTGGCGGTGTTGGCCGCGATGAGCATGGGCTTGAGCGCCCAGGACCTCCAGTTCGGCGCCCTCCCGGTCCCCTCCGCCGCTGTGCCCCAGGCCTCCGGCCCGGCCCCGGTGAACGCCGCGGCCCCGGCCCCGGCGGCCCAGCGCGAGTGGCTGGTGCTGGTCTTCATGAACGGGGTGAACAACCTCGGCATCTGGGGCTGCCTCACCAACAACCTGAACCAGATGGAAGCCGTCGGTTCGACCGATAAGGTCGCCATCCTCGCCGAGTACGGCCTGCTCAGCGCGGGGGACGCGCAGAGCCTGCAGTTCCAGCAGGGGGCCAAGACGGTCTATATAAAGCGCGACGCCGACACCAACCGCGTCACCTCCCCGGTCGTCTACACCTCAAATTTCTCCGACATGGGAAACGCCGACAACCTGGTGCTCTTCGCCAAGCGGGCCCTGCGCCTCTATCCCGCCAAGAAACTGGCCGTCATAGTCTGGAACCACGGCGCCGGCCGGCTGGGCATCTCTTTCGACGACGTCAGCAAGAACTACATGCGGGTGGACGACCTGGGGCGCGCCATGGGGCAGATAGCGCAGGCCGCCGGCCACAAGGTGGACCTTTTCGCCACCGACGCCTGCCTGATGCAGATGGCAAGCGTGGCCTACGAGCTGCGGAACTCCGTGAACGTGATAGTCGGCTCCGAGGAGACCGTTCCCGGCGACGGATATCCCTATACGCCCATACTGGCCAGCCTGACCGCCGATCCCGGGATGGGCCCGGAGCAGCTGGGCAGCGTAATGGTGGACGACTATCTGGCCAATTATAATACGGACGCCACCCTGTCCGCGCTGCGCACGGCCGCGCTGCCCGCCTTCGTGCGCGCGCTGGACAACTGGATAGACGCGCTGAAGGCGGATCCCAAGGCCTTCGCCGCGGCGGCCGACCCGGCGCTGGGGAGTTCTGTCTCGCATTTCGGCTACGAGGACTCCAAGGACCTGGTGGACTATATAGACAGGGTGGACGCCAGCCCGGCCGCCGGCTCCCAGGTGAAGGCCGCCGGCGCCGCGCTGAAGAACTTCATAGAGAACGCGCTGCTGATACGCTACGGGGCCAGGCCGGCCGCCGACGACACCTATACCGCCGCCAACGGCCTGGCCATATACATGCCGGACCTGCGCTACGATTCCTCCAATTACGAGTCGCTGTCGTTCTCCGGAGATTCGGAGTGGGGCGATTTCCTGCTGGCCCTGATGCAGAAGAGGCTGAACTGATATGAAAAAGGGCGCCGCCAAAACCCTGCGTCTGACCGCCATGGCGGCCGGCCTGCTGTTCTGCGGCCTGGCCGCCGGCGCCCAGGAGGGCCCGGCGGCCCAAAAGCTGGCTTTTTACGAGGCCGCCCTTTCCAGCGGCAATCCGGCAGCCGCCTCCGCCTATCTGCGCGACGACGCGGCCCGCTCCCTGGCCGAGGCCGACCCGGGGAACGCGGAGAAACTGCTGGGCGAAGCGGAAGCCCTCAAGGACCTGAAGGACCTGCTGAACATGCCCTGGGACGACGCCAGCGCCAACAAGCTCGGCCAGGCCCTCTCAATAAGGATAGACACCGGCAAGCCCCTCTGCCAGGTGGGCGTCGGGCCAGAGCCGGAAAAGCTGCTCGCCTGGCTGAACAAGTACGCGCCCGCCTATCCGGCCGACAAACTTTCCGCGGTGGACAAGGCCATAAGGAAGTGGGACGTGGTCTTCGGCACGGTCACTTTCATGGAGATGAAGTGGTCCAACCCCGGCCCCTCGGTGAGGGTCTACAGGGACAAGTGGGCCGGCATGACCATAAGGGAGCGCAACGCCGTCATCGAGAACCTGATAAACAACGGCTCGCGCGACAGCTGGAAGTATCTCAAGTACGACGACGCGGCCAGCGCCGGCAGCAAGAAGGACTTAGCCATAGGTATAGCCGTGGCCCAGGTCAGGAACTCGGGGGCGCTGTCTCAGAGCCAGATGGCGCAGCTGGACGGCAAGTCCCTGAGCGACCAGATATACCTGCTTGGCAATATGTTCGACAACAGCGATATACGCGTTAATCCTGACCTGAAGGCCAAGATAAACGCGGCCCGGGCCTCGCTGCCGCAGGAGGTCCTGCCGGCGCAGCAGCGCCAGCTCCTGGGCGGCATGCTGAACACGGCCGTGGCCAGGGAGCTTTCCGGCACCCGGGCCGGGGACAGGGCCCTGGCGGCCTTTCCCGGCGGCCTTCGGATAAACGTCGCTCCGGTGGCGGGAGCCTACTCCAAGTACGACCCCGGGACCGGCGCGATAACGCTGGATTCCGAGACCATACAGCAGTATATGCGCATGAAGGGCTATACCGCCGACTCCCTCATGCGCAACCAGGCCCAGGTGGCGGAGATAGCGAAGTACATGTCCCCGGCCGTGGTCTACGAGGCCGCCCACAAGTTGCAGGCCGACTGGGCCGCCCAGCGCGGCCTCTACAACCCGCGCGTGCAGGAGGGCGAGATAGAGGCGATGTCGCTGGAAGGGCTGTACAGCAACGAGAAGCTGGCGCAGGACCCCGCGTTCGGGGACATCATGGCCGGCTCCCGCGATTTCTCCTCTTACGCCTCCAAACAGGTGGAGATAGCCACGGAGTACAAGCGGGACCGCTCCAAGGATTTCGCCGTCACGGTCCGCCAGAGATACGCTCCGGACATGCCTTCTCAGGGGTCGGCTTCGGCGGAAGTGCTCGCGGCGGTCACGGCCGAACTTTCCCGCCGCTCTTCGATGGCGGCCGCAGACAGGGCTTCCCTGGACTCCGCCGGCCTGACCGCGCAGGACGCCATGGCCATGTCCCCGGCGGAGCTCGCCGGTTCTGTACAGGATATGCAGACCCGGGCTCTCGTCAAGATCCAGTCGGACCTTTCCCGCCAGGAGGTCTACCGGGACCAGTACAGCAGCTGCCTCAGGCAGAACAGCGACGATATGAAGGCGCTGGAGTCGGGGAAGGTCACGGCTTCCGCGGGTGCCGTGCCGCCCCCCATGCCGTTATGAAGAAAATAACGCTCGCCTTGATCACGATCTCCCTGACGGCCGCCGCGGCCTGCGCCGGAGCGCAAAGCCGGAAGGCCCGCCAGGCCGAAAAATTCTCGCCGTATTCCATGGACAACAATTATTTCTCCTGCCTGATACCGGCCGATTGGAATTTTAACCGGGACCGGGACAGCGACGAGCAGTACAAGATATACGAGATCCAGCTCATCGCGCCGCGTTCGGCCAAGGACCCGATCTCGATCAAGGTCTCTTTTTATGCCAAGGATAACCAGGACTTCAACGATTACAAGGATTTCATAAACAGCAACTCCCGGAACGCGCTGGGCGAGACCAGCAACGCCCGCGAAAAGTACGCGCCGGTAAAGAAAATAAAGCTCAGCGGGAGGGAGGGGTTCGTGCTGGGCAGCGAAAGGCTGGTCTACCTGCATCCCGAGACCAAGTCCGACGAGAGCGTGCTGGTAAGGGAGCGGATCTACGTCCTGCCCGCCAGGGAGGGCTTCTACGTGCTGCGTTACAGCGCTCCCAGGGCCGACTACAACGCCTTCTACCGCGCCTTCCTGAAAGTGACGGAAAGCTTCAAAGGCCTGCCCTGAGCCGCCGGGCGGCGCAACCGGGGACCGCGCCGGGTGGCGCGGTTTTTTACGGCCGGCCCGTCGCTTCTCAGCGGAGGCCCTTAAGTCTAAGGTACCGGGCCAGTTCTCCGGGGTAGTCGGTGATTATCCCGTCGACCCCGGCCGCCACGGCCAGGTCCCATTCGGCGGGCGTGTCCAGGGTCCACTTTATCAACTTCCGCGGCTATCAGCCTCGCGAACTCGGCCGGCGAGGCCGAGAGCTGCGGGGTGTACGGGACGAGCTTCGTCTCGATGTCCAGGTCCGGCCCTCCGCCCTTTCCCGGCGGCGCCGCGAGCCTGAAGACCTCGTCCAGGGTGGGGATCGGCGCGCCGGGAGCGGGCCGCTGGCCGGGCAGCGCGGGGTCGGTCAGGGAGCCGCAGTCGTACTTCTTAAGTTCGGAGAGCGTGAGGGAGCGTATCGGTACCGCCTTCTCCAGCCGTTTTCCGCCCGGCCCCAGGCAGCGCCCCGGAGTTACGTACTGTTCGTGCGATACTACCAGTACGCCGTCCTTCGTGACGTTCAGGTCCAGCTCCAGCGCGTCGGCCCCGGCGTCCATCGCCGCCTGGAACGAGGGCAGCGTGTCCCCGGGCAGCGTCCCCGCGCTCCCCCTGTGGCCGTACACGGCTATGCGTCCGGGCGCGGCCATGGCCGGGGCCGCAAGCAGCAAAAGCGGAACGAGGGTTATTTTCATACCAGACGAATGATAGGATATCGGCGGGCCGCGGGCAAAGCCGCGTTCATTCTTGCTATGATTGGCTGGAGAGGTGCTCTATGTGCGGAGTGATAGGTTTGACTTGCGCCAGGGACAGGAAGGACCTGGGAGCTGAGGCGTCCCGCCTGTTGCGGATGCTGGAATACCGCGGCTACGACTCCACAGGGGCGCTTATCCAGGATTCTGCCGGCCGGGTCACGCTCAAGAAGGACGTGGGCGCGCCCAGCGCGGTGACCGTGAAACTGGGCATAGACCGCCTCTCCGGCAAGCTTTTCTGCGGCCAGGTGCGCTGGGCCACGTTCGGCGCGGTGACCAGGGCCAACGCGCAGCCGCACGACGTGCGCTGCCATACGCGCCTCTACGGAGCGCACAACGGCAACATCACCAACTGCGACCAGCTCAAGGAGTGGCTGGTCTCGGCCGGCCACGACGTGAAGAGCGACAACGACGGCGAGATGCTGGTGCACACCGTGGAGCACTATTTCGCCCTGGAGCTCGGTAGGCTCAAGGACGCCGGGGACAGGAAGGCCCGCCGCGGCGCGCTGAAGAAGGCCGTGATCGCCGCCGCCGGGAAGATCACCGGTTCCTTCGCCGCCGTAGTAGCGGACCCGGTCAGCGAGTTGATGGCCTGCATCAAGGCCGGCAGCAGCCTCTATATGGGCGCCGGCGAGGACCCCGCGCACGGCCCCTTTACCATAGCCTCGTCCGACCTGGCGAGCGTCCTGTCCATGACCAAGCTGCTCTACCCCATCCGGGAGGAGGAGTTCGCGCTGTACACGCCGCGCAAGGCCGAGTTCTTCGAACTGCGCACCGGCCGGCCGGTAAAGAAGGAGAAGCTCCGCAGCCACCTGCGGGTGGAGGAGACCGGCCTCAGGAAGCCTTTCCGCTATTTCATGGAGCAGGAGATCTTCGGCGAGCCGGCGGCGGCCGCCAGGCTGCTCTCTTATTACGCGGACCGCTCCCCGCTCACCGACATGGTCCGGCAGGCGCAGAAAAGGGACGCGGCCTTCGTAAAGGACCTGAAGGCCAGGGTGCTGAAACTCGCCGCCGCGGCCGACCCGGCCGCCTTCAGGAAGGAGGCGGCGGCCTTCTTCGGCTGCCGCGCCATGAAGAAGGCGCTGAGGTACGCCGGCCGCTGCCGTCTGCCGCTGTCCTCCATGACGCCGGAATCGCCGCTGGCGGATCTCTTCTCGGAGCTGCGCGGGCTGTGCGGCTCCGGCGAGAGCGTCCAGGCGCTGAAGTTCGCCGATACCCTGTTCATAACCGGGGAGATAGACCAGGCCTCCGCCAGGGTTGCGGAGTTCTGCGGCCGGCTGGCGGAATGCCGCCGGAAAGGCCGCGCGGCTTATTTCGTGGCCTGCGGCACCTCCTATAACGCCGCCCGCTGCGGCTCGGTCTTCTTCAACCGCATGGCGGGCGCGGCCGTTACGGCCTGCCTGCCGGGGGACTTCCGCTCTCAGTACCTCAACGCGGTGCGCGACGGCGACGTGATAATAGGCATCAGCCAGAGCGGCGAGACGAAGGACCTGATAGATCTGCTCAACCAGGTGAAAGCCACCGGCCGCAGGGTCTCGTTCCTGAACATCGTCAACAACGTCAATTCCACGATAGCGCTTGAGAAGTCCGATGTTTATATACCGCTCTACTGCGGCCCGGAGATAGCCGTCCCGGCCACGAAGAGCTTCCTCAGCCAGCTGCTCGCGCTCTACATCCTGGCGCTGCGGCTGGGGGAGAGGCTGGCGGCTCAGGGACGCTCCTCCGTGCCCGCCTCGGACCTGAAGAGGTACGCGGAGAACCTATACCTGGTGCCTGAGCTGATAGAGGAGACGCTCAACGGCGCCCGGGCCGCGCTGCAGGAGGCGGCCGGGGACCTTTACCTGGAACCCAGCATGCACATACTGGCCACCGGCATGCAGGGCATAGCCCGCGAAGGCGCGCTGAAAGTGCGCGAGGTCGTCCTCAACCACACGGAGGGGTTCGAGTCGCCAGAGTTCAAGCACGGCCCCAATACCATCCTCGGCGTCAACACGATCTTCGGCATGGAGGGAGTGGGCGCGCTGACCGACAAGTTCGCCGACATGGTGAAGTACGCCGCGGGCCGCGGCAGGGGCCTGACGCCCGAAAGTCTGAGCCGGGTCTTTCACGCCGTGTCCGGCTACGCCTTCCGCGACCGGAAGCCTTCCGGGCTCAGCCCGGAGGAGGCGGAGCTGTTCTCTGAGGTCTTCGAGAAGCACAACTTCTTCGAGAGCATGTACACCAACTACCCGCTGGTCTTCGTCACCGGGCCGAACCAGCGCGACGTGAACCTGACGATATCGCAGATCAACACGCATAAGATACGCGGCGCCAACGTCTATGTGCTGGCCGAGGAGGACGCGGCGCTGCGCGAGGCCGCGCGGAAGAGCGTGCCGTCCATGTATTCCAAGACCTACCGCCACGGTTACATAGCCCTGCCGAAGACAGGCGACGACCTGCTGGTGTTCTTCACCAGCTCGGCGGCGCTGCAGCTGCTCGCGATGGAGATGAGCGTGCGCAAGATGGAGTTCCTGGACCGCCTGGGCATCCGCGACCACGGCGTGCACCCTGACTCCCCCAAGAACGTCAGCAAATCCATCACCGTAGACTAAAAAGGGGACAGGCTACTTTTTCTCCCCAGCCCCTGGCAGGATTTTGCTTGTTATTTAAGGATTTTTCTGGGTTTAAAAAGTAGCCTGTCCCCTTTTTAGTCAGGGACGGGAACTGAAATAAGAATCTATGCCGGAGCGGATCTTCTCGGCTATGGCCTTGCCTAGGGAGGTTTCCGCCCGGGAGCGCGCGGTGCTCTGTACCGCCGAGGCCTCGCGGGCCGAGGCTTGCTCGCTTAGGAAGACCTTGCCGCTCTTCACGTCGGTCATGGAAACCGAGGCCTCGCCGCGGGTCCATTTCCAGGCCGAGCTCGGGTCCGGGTCGGCCTGGTCGTAGAACTTCGCCGAGCATTCCACGGCTATGTCCGCCCCTGCCGGGGAGGAAGCCTCCCTGGCGTCTATCCCGAGCTTGTTCAGGGCGTTTATCACCGCCGGTCTTACGTTCTGGGCGCCTTCCCCCGACATTATAACCGCCACGTCCAGCTGGCCCAGCGTCCTGGCAGCTGCCGCCTCGTATTCGTTGGGCCTTATGGAGGGGTCCGCGACCTCGCCGGGGTTGAGCACGTGTATGTCCGAGAGCAGTTCCTTGCGGGTCTTCATCAGCGAGCGCAGCTGGAAAGCGTCCTTTATCTTGTCCAGCTTCTCCTGCGCCGTCTCCATGCTGAGCCGCAGCGCGCGGGCCTTCTGGTCCAGCTCCATCAGCTTGCCGTCCATGGTGGTCAGCGCGTCCCGTATGTCCAGAACGGCCAGGGAATAATAGGTCTTCGTCTCCGGGTCGCGCCAGTTGCGCTCTATCTGCACGCCCTCCAGGGACTTCTGCGCCGTCGAGCGCACGGTCTGCATTACGTCCTGCGAGGAAGAGGTCTGCGCCTGTCCGCCGGCGGCCTGCGAGGTGCTCTCGGAAGCGGTGGTCATGGAATTTGCGGTGACCAGCGTGCCGAACACGCGCGCTATCTCGCCGCGCGCGCGATCCATCGCGGAGGCCTGGTCGTCCGCCATCCCGACGCCGAGCAGATAGGAGTCGCGCGGGAATTCCGCGCTGGTGCCGGAGACCCAGTCGGGCCTGGCGGCGGAGCCTGGGCCGCCAGCCGCGGACGGAGCCTTAACGCGAGAGCCGGCGCAGGCGCCGAGCAGCGCCGCTGCGGCGGCAATGGAAAAAAGCCTTCTCATAGTGTTCCTCCCTGGCGCGCCGTCAGTAGGCGGTGCGGTAATGCAGATAAGTGCGGCGGCCCCTTACGACGTCCACGTCCTTGAAGGTGTAGCTGCCCTCGGGCTCGCCGTTCCTGCCTGAAAAACTTATTTTTACGTCGTGTTTTCCCGGAGGCAGGGCCAGGATCGCCATGCGTATCTGCGCCGGTACCGTGGTCCAGCCGCGCGTGTCGGCCGTTTCGGTGGCGGCGGCGGTCACGTTGGTGACTATTCTGGCCAGCAGGCCCAGCCCGGAGCCCGCGCTCTTCTCCACCTTGGCCGCCGTGTACTGCGCCAGCGCGTATTTTATGGCGGCGCGGGCTATCGCGCGCGCCCGTATGGCCGCGTTCTTCTCCTTGAGCGTCTGTTCCGCTATTGCCGAGACGTCCTCCATCAGCTGCGTGTCCGCGGTGGCGCTGTCCGTTTCCACGCGCGAGGAGACCACGCTGTAAGAAGGCTGCTCGTAGACTGGGTAGGCCACCGTGATGGCGTTGCCTGTTATGCCGGCGTTGAGGGCGTTGCGGAAGGTGCCGTAGCCTTCCTCCCCGCGGCCGCTGCTGTTGACGGCCAGCACGGCGTCGTTCCAGGCCACCTGGAAGGTGCGGGAGACCTTTATGGGCGCCTTGCCGTTGTAGTGCAGCACCACGACCTCGCCCAGGTCCTGCTTCTCCAGGTCCTCGTAGGGCGGTACGCCGAACCTGGGCTCTGGGGTGCCGTAGTCGGCGCCGTACCATTTGTAGGCCGCGTCCGCCGCGCCGTAGCAGATGCGCGCGTCGTCCGCGTCGCCGTCCTGTTCGAAGAGCATTCCGGAGAGGTACTGGGCGAAGGCGTCGTCCTTGTAGCCGCTCTTTCCCTGCATGTAGTCGTTGTAGCGCGCCAGGTAGCCGGTAACCCTGCGGGCCTCGACCAGCGCGTCATCCGTGCGCCCAAGGAAGACATAGTCCAGCGCCCTGAAGGCGGTGGCCAGCGCCCGCTCGAAAACTTCGCCGGGGTAGTCGGTGGTGTTGTCGTTGAGCAGGAACGTGCCGGCCGCGCGGTGGATGCTCTTGGTGAAAAGCTCCTCCATGCGCCTCTCGGCGGAGCCGAAATTGTCGCTGCTCTCCTTGTAGAGATCGGCGTCGTGCTGGACCATGCCCAGGTCCAGGTAGTAGAGCACCGCGTTCTTCCTGGAGTACTCGGCCCGCTTGTTCTTCTCTATGTCCGCCTGAGCGCCGGCGTAGTTGCCGGCCGCTATGAGCGAATCAAGATTGGTCCTGTAGCTGCGCGCGGGTCCGGCGCAGGCCGCCATGAAGACGGCCGCGCCGGCCACGCAGCAGCGCAACAGGGTGCGGAAGGACATCGCGCGGGCTTACCAGCTTGTGGAGGAGCGCTTTATGAACTTCTTTATCCGTTTCTGCCCTACCCAGACTATCTGGTTGGTCTTCATATCCACCAGCCTCATGTCCACCTGGTAGAGGACCACGGCCTTGCCGCCTTCCTTGTCCTCCACCGAGCTGATGGTGCCGTCCAGCATGTAGTCCGCGCCCAGCTCCTGGCCCATCGCCTTGCGGGTGGCCGCGGAGGCGTTCGTGTCCTGGTCCAGCCTTTCGTCGCGGATCTCGCCGCGCTCGTTCTTGCTGGCCACGAACCTGACCTTGCCGGAGTTGATAAGCTCCATCTGCAGGGCGTTGGTGATGACGCTCGTGTCGATGTGCTCGTCGGTCTTGTTGCGGATCGTGCCGACTATGACCGTCGGGGGCTCCATCGAGGCCGAGTCCGGCTCGGCCTGAGCCAGCCATTGTTTGGAGAGACAGTCCGCCACCATCTCCTTGGCCGTCAATTGGGCGTCGGTGTCGTTCCACCTGCCGCTCAGGTCTATTACCGTGCCGGTGTCCACGCGCTTGACCGTGGTGCCGGCGCAGCCTGAGAGCAGCGGCAGAGAAAGCGCGGCAAATGCGAGCAGTTTCTTCATGATCGCGTCGCGCTCCGGATCAGTGCTTGGCTTCCTCGGCGGACAGGTCCTGGAAGGCCTTGTCGGCGTCGGCCTTCACGTAGTCGCGCACCTTGGGGTCCAGCTCCTTGGCCTGTGCCAGCGTGGCCTTGACGGCGTTCATGTCCAGCTTGACCAGCGAGAACATCGTGCCGTCGGAGGGGTCGCGCCAGTGGTCCACCACCAGGGCGCCCGACAGGTTCATCTGCGTCACGCTCTTGAGGGCCTCGGTCACGTTCTGCTCCTCGCTGGAGCTCTTCATGTCGCCGGCCGTGGTGGAGGCCATGTAGTCCTTGACGAGCTTGGCTATGTAGGTGTTGAGCTCCTCGGCCACCTTGGCGCGGGCGCGGTTGTCGGCGGCGTCCACGGCCAGGGCGCGGTTCTGTATGCCGCTGGCCATGCCGACCCCGTACATGTTGCCGTCGTTGAAGGCGCCGGCGCCCTGGTTAACCCAGGCCGGGGCGTTGGAGGCTATCGGGTTGGTGGTCGCCGCGGCCTGCTCCTTTATCTCCTTGTGCCCGCCGCAGGCGGCGAGGCCCGCCGCGGCCGCTATCACGAACAGATACTTGTTCCTGGATATTTTAGTCATATTTTTGTCCCTTTATCTCCTGCGTATTGCGGTACTACCCCATTCTCAGCATTACAGTAGCAATTACAGGCAGCGTTAGTCAACGACGGAAACGGCCTGGCCGGACCGCGCGGAAGGACGGCCCGCATGTATATATAACGCCAGCGGGCCGCGGCTTATTGCGCGGCGGCCGGCGCGCTCTTTTGCTATCATAAACAGCTGAAGGGGCTCCCCGATGGGGCCCCGCGGAGGATGAAATGACAGCGGACCAGAACGACGTCCGGGAGCAGGGGGCGGGCGATCCCGGCGAAGATGCCGGACAGCTGGCCTCGGCCTTGAACTATTTCCGCCTGGAGAACAATCTCTCCCTTCTCTGCGTCGCCCTTGCCGTGTGGCTTATCATCCTCCCGCTGCCGCATGCCCCGCTGGTGCTGGCGAATCTGGCCGTGCCGCTGGCGGCCCTGCTGCTGGTGCGCCTGTCTGGCGGCGCCGTGCAGGTGGAGAGCGGCGGCCAGGCGATCCCGGCCGTCGGCTACGTGCTTTTTCTGCCGGCCGGAGCCGTGGTCTACGACGCCTTCACCTCGTATCAACTGGCCTATTCCAGGATATTGCTGCCGGCGCTGGTCGCCTCGGCCGCGCTGGCAGCGCTGTTCGGCTTCATAGTCGGCGGAAGGCTGAAGACGCCCGGAAGCTGGGGGCACCTGCTGTTGGCGGCCCTTGCCCTTGGCTTTGCCGGCGCCGTTTCGCTCAACTGCATGCTGGACTTCTCGGCGCCGCAGGTCTTCCAGGCCAAAGTGGTGAGCAAGAGCGTCTACAGGGGCGAGTACGGCGCCAGGTATTATCTGGACCTGGACAGGAGCTACGACTGGATGATGGACAGCCAGGTGAGGGTGCCAGCCGGCCTGTACAACGGGGTGGCGGAGAAAGGCGGCGTCTGCATCTACCGGCGCGGCGGACTTTTCGGTATACCGTGGTTCATTACGGGTTTCTGCGAGGGCCATTGACCGGCGGCATGAGATATTTCGACGCGCACGATCATCTGCAGAACTACGCCTCCCCCGAGGAGGAGGCCGCCGCCGTGGCGGCCGCCCGAGCGGCCGGAGTTGAGGGCATGCTCTGCTGCGGCACCAGCCCGGACGACTGGGGCCGCGTGCTGGAAATAGCGGAGCGCTACGAAGACGTTGCCCCTGCCTTCGGGCTGCATCCCTGGTTTACGGCAGAAGAGGGCTGGCTGGGCCGGCTGGGAGAGTTCCTGCGCCGGGTCCCGCGTGCCTGTGTGGGGGAAATAGGCCTGGACGGGGCGCGGGAAACGCCGGGCCAGGAGGAGAATTTCAGGGCCCAGCTGGAACTGGGCGCGCGCCTGGGCCGGCCGGCCGTGATACACTGTGTCAGGAAATGGGGGCGGCTTCTGGAATTGCTCGGCCGGGCGGGATTGCCCGCCTTCATGCTGCACGCCTACGGCGGTCCGGCGGAGATGGTGAAGGCCTTCGCGGGGCTCGGCGGCTATTTCTCCTTCAACGGCGAATTGCTGGACCCGCGAAGGGAGAGGCTGCGCGCGGCGCTGGCCGCCGTGCCGCCCGAGCGGCTGCTGCTGGAGACAGAGTCCCCAGAGCCGGACGCTCCCGGCTGGCGCTCCGGTCCGGCCGGGATGGCTGAGGTGGCCGCCGCGGCCGCAGGAGCGCTGGGCCGCCCGGCCGAGGAATTGGCCGCGCTTACGCTGGCCAACGCCAGAAAGTTCACCGGGGAGGCGCGATGACCGAGGACAGACTGGCGCGCATCAGGCTGATGCTGGGCGAGGAGAAGCTTGAGAAGCTCAGGACCTCTTTCGTCGTGGTAGTGGGCCTGGGGGCGGTGGGCAGTTACGCGGTGGAGGGGCTGGCGCGCTCGGGAGTGGGCCGCCTGCGCCTGGTGGATTTCGACGTAGTGCGGGCCAGCAACGTGAACAGACAGCTCTACGCGCTGGGTTCTACGCTGGGCCGGCACAAGGCCGACGTGGCCCGGGAGCGGGTCCTGGACATCAATCCGCACTGCCGGGCGGAGAAGCTGGAACTCTTCGCCGGAGAGGACACTTTCGGCCGGATACTGGAGGGAAGGCCGGACCTGGTCGTGGACGCCATAGATTCACTGGGGCCCAAGGCGGGGCTGATAAGCGAGGTCCTGGAACTGGGCTTGCCGCTGGTCTCCTCCATGGGCGCCGCGCTGCGCACCGACCCTTCCGCGGTTCGCACCGGTCCGTTCAAAAAAGTGGCCGGCTGCCCGCTGGCCGCTAAGGTGCGCCGCCTTCTGCGCAAGAGGAACGCGCCGCTGGATTTTACCTGCGTCTACTCCGTGGAGCCTGTAGGCGAACTCAGGAAAAGGCGGCAGGTCGACCCGGAAACGGCGTATTTCGAGAAGGGCCGCCGCCGAGCCGCGCTTGGCAGCCTGCCGACCCTCACCGGCATCTTCGGGCTCACCCTGGCCGACGCCGCCATCAAAAAACTTACCTGAAAGCCGGGTAACCGGCACGGGCGCCGCTCCGGTTACAGCTGAATTAGGCCGTAGGCCTTCAAGTTTGGAAGATAGGAAGCAGCGTCCCTACCGGGGAAGCCAGTCTAGGACCTTGTCCATTACTCCGGGGGTCTTGAACATGTTGACGCCGTGGCCGCCGCCGCCGTCTATGGCCGAGAGGTTCAGATGGTATTTCCCGGCCAGCTCGCTGATAATGACCACGCTCTGCCAGGCGTAGGGGTCGTTCTCGGAGGCGCCCAGCAGGATTTTTTTCGGGGCGCGAGCGAGGTAGTCCTCCGCCTTTATCCCGGCGTACTCCATGCCCGGCGAAAGAAGTATCAGGGCGGCCGGCTTTATCCTTCCTTCGGCCGCGGCTTTAAGGGACAGGTTGGCTCCGACGCTGGCTCCGCAGAAGATCATGCGTCTGGCAGGGTAACCCCGCTTTTTCAGCCAGGCGGCGGCCGCCTCTATGTCGCGCGAGGCGGCGGACCAGTCCTCCAGGGTGAACTTGCGGTAATCGACGGCCTTTCCCCCGCAGACCAGGCTTTTTCCGTGGCCGCGCAGGTCGAGGGAAAAATAGCCCAGGCCGCGCTTCCTCAGGGCGTCCTGGAAGGAGCCCCACTCGTTCTTGTCGGAACCCAGGCCGTGCGTGTTTATCAGCACGTAGGCCCCGCTGGACGGCGCCAGCCAGAAGGCCTCTATGCGGCAGCCGTCGGAGGTGGTAAAATGGACGGTCTCCTGCCCGGCCCAGGCCGCGGAACAGGCCGGCAGCAGAAAGGCGCAAAGCAGCAGGGCGCGGAGGGCTTTGGCGGGGCGGCCGCGCGCGGAGGCGTCGTTGCGGGGCGGGGCGTTCTTCATGGAATGAAAGCGGGCTCCGGGCGGCTCAGGGAAGAGCTTCTATCTCCCGCGCCAGGTCCTCGGGGATGAAGACGTGCAGCGTCCAGACCGCCAGGCCCTCGCATTCCAGGCTGAGGGCCGCGGAGACGGCGCGGCCCGGCGCGTCCATGGCGAGCAGCCCGGCCGCGCGCTCGGAGAGAGCGGCGGCGTCGCCCTCCAGCAGCAGCGGGATGGCGGGCAGAGCGCTTCGCTTCAGCGCGTTGAGCAGCGAGTCCACCGCCGCGTTCAGCAGGATGTTGCCGAGTTCGGTAAGCATTATTTCGTCCGCTTTTGAGATCCTTCCGGACGCCGGAAAGGAGTGGCCGGTGAAGCCGCGCGAGACGCATTCCACGTCCTCCGGCTTCACCAGCATGACGGCGCCGAGCGGCAGCGCGTCCAGCTTCGTGAAAACGGCCACGGAGGGCTCGGCGGCGTAGCGGGCGAGGACGGCGCGGGGGGAAGCGGGGTAGGAATTGACCATGGCGGCCCGCCATTTCCCGGTGGAGATCCTGGATATCCGGGAGAGGGACCTGTCCAGGTTGCGCTGTACCAGTATGTCGAGCGAGTTCTGCGGCATCGTTAAAATTTTTTAAGCGCCTCTTCCAGTTCGGAGTACATGAAAGGCTTATGCAGTATGGCCGCCGCGCCGTTGTTCAGCAGTTCCTTGGACATGTCCTCCTGCTGAACGGCGGTAACCATGATGACCCTGGCCGCGGGGTCTATGGCCTTTATCTCCTGGAGGGTTTCAAGGCCGGTCTTGCCCGGCATTATCAGGTCTAGCAGCACAAGCTCCGGCCTATGCCGACCGTAGAGGCTTACCGCGTCGTCGCCGTTGTCGGCCTCGCCGACCACCTGGTGGCCCATTTCTGACAGGAGGTCCTTGATCATGCTCCTGGTCAGGAGATTGTCGTCTACGACCAGTATTTTCATAATAAACTCAGCCCTCCGTGGCGGAAGCCCCGCTAACCAGATGTAATTATATTATAAAAAACGCCGGTTTGCCGGGGCTCCGTTCATTTCCGGAGGAAATGCCGCAGCGCCAGCAGCGGGTGGCGCAGCGGCATGCGCGGGCCGGCGTAGCGCATGACCTCGATTATCTTTTCGCGGGAGCCCGGGGGCCAGCAGTGTGTGCGGCAGTCGCGGCAGGCCGGTTTGGGGTCGTGCGGGCAGCGGGAAAGTCTTTCCTCCGCCGCGCCGAGGAGCCGGCGGCAGGCGGGGCAGAGGCCGGGCCCGGGTCCGTGCACCCCGCGGCAGTAGATGCGCAGCATCTTCTCTATGGTCTCCAGTTCGGCGGCGTTCTTCATAGGACAGCGCTTTGATATTATAAAATAGAAATGGCACGCGAGGGAGGATATATGGCCAACGAGAAGCGCCGCGCCAGGCGCGACAAGCACGATTCCGTGGTGGAGATACTGGACGAAGGCGGCGAGATAAAAGCCTTCGGGCGCCTGGCCGATTTCTCCAGCTCCGGGGTCTCCTTTTCTTCGGAGACGGTATTCCGGAAGGGGGAACGGCTCAAGGTCCGCCTGCGCCTGCTGGACAGGGGGACGCTGGAGGCGGATGGCGAGGTGGTCTGGGCCCGGGAGAAAAGCGGCCGCACCGTCTACGGCGTCAGGTTCTCCGAGCTGCGCAGCGTTTATCCCACCGGGGAGCTGAGGAGACCGTGGGACTGAGCCCGGGCCGGGACGCTGCCGCCCGGGAGATAATGCTGCTCGGGGCCCTGGCGGAACTGCGCGCCGCGGCCGCCGGCCAGGGCATAGCTGTGGTCCCCCTGAAAGGCGCCGCCCTGCTGGAGCTCGGGCTTTACCGGCCCGGCGAGCGCGGGATGTCCGACGTGGACGTGCTGGCGAGGCCGCGGGACCTGGCAGCGCTCGAAAAGACGCTGTCCGGGCTGGGCTACCGGCCGATGCCGGAGAGCGCCGACGCCTGGGTGCGGCCTTCCCCGGGAGCCGCCCCGCCGGCGATAATGGACCTTCACACGGGCCTCTGGCATATAAAGGATACGGCCGCGCTGTTCGAATGGGGCCTTGAGCCGGGGCCGGGCGGGCTCTACCCGGGCTTTCCCGACCTCTTCCTTCACGCGGCCGCTCACCCGCTGCTGCACCACGGCGAGCTGACGGGCCGCGCGCTCGAGGATTGCGCCCGCATAGCGCGCCTGGCCCCTGGCGGAGCCGAGCGGTTCTGGGCGCTGACGTCGCGCAAGGCGCGCCTTTACGGCCTGCGGCCGGTCGTCTGGCCGGCGCTGAAAAGACTGGGGGCGCTGGTCCCCGGGGGCGCGCTGGAGGAGCTGAGGCCGCGCGGGTCGGAAAAAATAAAGGCGGCCTTCTTCGAAAAGGCCGCCGCCAGGGGGTCGGTCCTGCTGGAGTACCTGCTGCCTGCGCTCTACCGGCCGGAACTGGTCTTGAAGTACGCCGTACCGCCGAAGAGGTTCATGCTGCGGCGCTACGGGGCGGCCTCGGCCGCCGTCTACGCCCTGCGCCCGTTCAGACTGCTGCGGTCACTGTTCAGGAGGGGGTAGGCCCTTCAGCAGGCTGTACATCTTAAGTATATTCGAAAGACGCTCCAGCCCGGGCGGTTTCACCACGAAATCGAAGGCGCCTTCCTTCACGGCCTTGCCGGCCAGGTCGGCGTTCTCTATGGAGGTTATCAGGACCACGCAGGCGTCCTTGTTGGCCTGCAGCGCCTTGTGCGAGAACTCCAGCCCCGAGGCGCCGCGCAGATAGACGTCGGTTATGACGACGTCGTATGGCTTTTCCGCGAGCAGCTTCCTGGCCTTCTCCGCGTCGTCCGTGCGGGTGACCTCGAACTGCGGGAAGGCGCGCAGCAGTTCCTCCACGCGGGAGAGCACGTAGCCTTCGTCCTCTATAAAAAGCAGCTGTCTGCGTTCCATTTCAGCGGGGCGCCTCCGGCGTCACCAGTCCGTCCACCAGCGAGACACTTCCAGCCGGCCGGCGCACTTGGGGTTGCGGCGCGAGAGCTCTTCCAGGCTGATCGAGTGCTCGATGCTTATCAGCGGGTGGTCCTTCAGATCGGCCAGCTCGGGGGGCGATTCGGAGAAATCGGAGCGCAGAAGGATCTCGAGCAGCGGCTTGGCCAGCAGGCCGCGGTTGGTCTTGAGCACCAGCGCGGTCTCGCCGTTTGAAAGCTGCACTATCGAGCCTGGCGGGAAAATGGAGACGGCAGAGATCAGCAGCTTTACGCCCCTCGCGTTGAAGCCGTGCCCCTCTTTTTCTATGAGTTCTTTAACCACTTCGGATGGCGGAAGCGGCTGGCGCCAGGAGCGCTGGTGCGTCATGGCCTCGTAAGCGTCGGCTATGGCTATTATCTGAGCCAGAGGGTCCGTCTCTCCGTCGTCGGCGGGGACCGGGTATCCGGTCCCGTCCGGACGCCAGTGCGACTGCAGGACTATTTTAATGGCGCGGTCCTTTACCTTGTAATCCAGGTCCACCACGCGTTCCAGTTTGGCGGCGCCGGCTTCTATGTGCAGCGAGAGCTCCGCGCGCTCGCTCTCGGTGAGGCGGCCCGGCTCGGAATAGAGGTCGGAGTAGCCGGTCATGCCTATGTCGTGGGCCATGGCGCAGAAGCCCAGCAGTCCCAGCTCTTCCTCCGGCAGCCCGGACTCCAGGCCCATCGCCAGGGCCAAAATGACAGTGTTGGCCGTATGGGCCCGCAGATAGTCGTCGGCCGTCCCGTAGGTCACGCAGCTCAGGAAGGCGGAGTTGGTCCTCAGTGTCTCCGCGACCATGGCGCAGACGCCGAGCACGGACTGGTACTTCTCCGTGTACGGCCGGTCCACCGCCTTAATGAAAGAGGTAGTCTCCTGCATCAGCAGGGAATATCGCTCCCCGGCCTGGGCCCGCTGTTCCTGGAACGGCGGTTCCTTCGGCGGGGCGGCATGCGTCCGGCGCGAGGGTTCCGGCCCCGGGGGGGGCGGTTCCTTGGGCGCCGCGGCGGGTTCCGGCTTCGGCGGGGCGGGGACCGGCTTCTCCCTGCGCTCCTGGGCTGCGGGCTCGACGGCCGGGCGCGGGACTTCCTGCCGCGGCCGCTCCCCGGCTGCGGGTGTTTCCTCTTTCATCTTCCTGAGGTCGGAGAACCGCATATTTGAATTATACCGCAGCCGGGTTAAATAAAGATTACGGAACGGTTAAAAAGCGCGGTGGCCGCCGGCTTGCGTCAGAGCTTTTTTTCGTAGACGCGGTACTTGCGGTACAGCTTGCCGCCGACGGCCTCTATCGTGTTGTTGATCAGCTCGTTGTCTTCCAGGGTCCAGGAGAGCTCGCCGTACTTCCAGCCGAGTTTTTTTGCCGACTGTATGGACTGCTTGATGAGCAGCAGCTCTATTCCCTTGCTCCTGAACTCCTTCTTCACGCCGAGCGTCAGCATCCGGCCGCGGTCGAGACCGAACGAGAAACGGTAAAGGAAAGGCAGGATATTGAGCGGGCCGAGGGAACCGCGCACGTGTCTGAGGGCTATGTTGAAATCCGGCAGTATCAGGCAGAAGCCGGCGGGCTTGCCGTCGAAGCGGGCGAAGAAGAGGTACTCCGGCTTGAGCACCGGCTTGAAGGCCGCGGCCATGTCGTCAAGCTCCTCGTCCGTCATCGGCACGAAGCCCCAGTTCTTCTCCCAGGCGGCGTTGTAGACGTCCTTGACCTCGGCGAGCGCCGAGTTGATGTTCTTTACGTCGGCAAAATGCAGCGTGACTTTGGCGCCGCGGTTCATGCGCTCCAGTATCCTGTCGAAACGCGCCGGGAAGGGAGTGGCGGTGTCGTACTTGTATGCGTAGAGGTCCTTGGCTTTTTTGAAGCCGGCCGCCTCGGCCAGCTCAAGATAATAAGGCGGATTATAGGGCATCATCACCATCGGCGGGAAGTCGAAGCCGTCCGACAGCATGCCGCAGGTCTCGTTGGTGGACGGGTTCATCGGGCCGACGGCCGAGTCCAGCCCCCTGGCCTTAAGCCAGGAACAGGCCGCGTCGAAGAGGGCTCCCGAGGCCTCCTTGTCGTTCTCGCAGTCGAAGAAGCCGAAGAAGCCGGCCCTGTCGCCGTGGAAATTGTTGTGTGCGTGGTTGACTATTGCCGCCACGCGCCCTACCGGGCGGCCGTCGCGGCGGGCCATGAAGAGCCTGCGTTCGCCGTGGCGCCAGAACGGGTGGCCGGTGTCCAGCAGATGCCGGACGTCCTTCTTCAGGTCTCCAGCCCAGTAGGGGTCCCGGCGGAACAGGTCGTATTGGAAATCTATGAAGCTGCCCAGGCCCGCTTCGTCCAGTTCCTGAATCTTTACCGGCATAACGGTCTACTTGGCCGCGGCGGCGGGCTTCAGCCTGATGACCTTCCTGACGCAGGTCTCGAAGATGTCCAGCGCGCGGTCCAGCTGCTCCTTCGTATGGGTGGCGGTGACCACGACGCGCAAGAGCGAACGCTTGGGCGGTACGGCCGGGCTGACGACTGGGTTCGTGAAAAGGCCGTTGTCGTAAAGCAGGCGCCAGAGCATGAAGGTTTTCTCGTTGTCGCCTATAACGACCGGGATGATGGGGGTCTGCGTCTCTCCGGTGTTCAGCCCCATGGCCTTGAAACGCTCCATCAGGTAGGCCGAGTTGTCCCAGAGCCTTTTAATACGCTGCGGCTCCTCCTCTATGATATCTATGGCCCTGGAGATGGCGGCCACGGAGGCGGGAGGCAGGGCCGCCGAGAAGATCATAGAGCGGGAGACGTGCTGGATGTAGTGTATTATCTGCTCGTCGCCCACCACGAAGCCGCCGACAGCGGCGAAGGACTTGGAACAGGTGCCGACGACCAGGTCCACTTCCTTCCTGGTCAGGCCGAAATATTCCATCGTGCCGTGTCCGTGCCTGCCCAGCACGCCGGTGGCGTGAGCGTCGTCCACCATCAGGCGCGCGCCGTGCTTCCTGCAGACCTTCGAGAGTTCCGGGACCGGGGCGATGTCGCCCTCCATCGAGAAGACGCCGTCCACTATGACCAGCTTACCGTGCCTGGGGCCTATGTCCTTGAGGACGCGGTCCAGGTCCTCGGGGCTGTTGTGCTTGAAGCGGCGCACCTCCCCCTGGGAGAGGCGGCATCCGTCCAGGATGCTGGCGTGGTCCAGCTTGTCTATTATCGCGAAATCCCCTTTGCCGACCAGCGCGCTGACCACGCCGAGGTTCATCTGGTAGCCGGTGGCGTAGATCAGGGCGGCCTCGCGCCCCTTGAAAGCCGCCAGTTTCTTCTCCAGCTCGGTGTGCAGGATGGTGTTGCCGTTGAGGAAGCGGCTGCCGGCCACGCCGGTGCCGTATTTCCTGACCGCCTCTATAGCCGCGGCCTTCATGCGCGGGTCGTTGGCCAGGCCGAGATAGTTATTGGAGCCGAACATTATGAATTTTTTCCCCTGGATCATTACCTCGGGGGCCTGTTCTGATTCCAGCGCCTTGAAATATGGGTAGATGCCCGAGTCCATCAGCTGGCGGGCGATCGTGAAATTCCTGCACTTCTCAAAGAGGTCTGTCATATTATCCAGATATTTTATCATTTAAAACAGCCCCGAAAATAGGGACAGACACCAATTTTCCGACCGGACATAAGCTTCAAAAAGCCTTAAAAAATAGGTGTCTGTCCCTATTTTAGGCGGGAGGCGAGGGTGGTGGTGGACCTGCCTTTCAGAAGCGGCACCAGCGCCACCCTGCCGGCAAATCCGGCCCCTACCACTGTGCCGTTGCGGTAATCCGCGCCCTTTACCAGCACGTCCGGGCGCAAGGCTTTTATAAGTTTGATCGGTGTGTCCTCCCCGAAAACGACCACCGCGTCCACGGCCTGAAGGGCGGCCAGCACCAGGGCCCGGTCCCTGACCTTGTTGATGGGGCGTGAGGGGCCCTTCAGCCGGCGCACTGAGGCGTCGGAATTGAGTCCCAGGAACAGGAAATCCCCCATCGAGCGGGCCTTTTCGAGCGAATATACATGTCCCGCGTGCAGCAGGTCGAAGCAGCCGTTGGTAAAAACGGCCTTCCCCCCCGCCTTTTTGAGGGCCTTGCGCAGGGCGACGGCCTTTTTGAGGGAGATTATCTTGCCTGCGGTCCGCATCAGGCGACCTTGGCTGGCTCGGCCGGGTTCAGCAGGCGCTCCATGAAACCGGTATCGGTCTTGCCGGCCCTGAATCTCTCGTCCTCGACTATCATCTGGTGGGCGTCTATAGTGGTCTTTATGCCCTTGACCGTGAATTCCTTGAGGGCCCTGGCGCTCTTGGCCACTGCCAGTTCCCTGGTCTGGTCCCAGACTATCAGTTTGGCCAGCATGCTGTCGTAGTAGATCGGCAGGCTGTAGCCGGCGTAGACGTGAGTGTCCACGCGCACGCCCGGGCCGCCCGGCAGCGTCCACTCCTCCACTCGCCCCACGGACGGGGCGAAGTTGCGGGTGAAGTCCTCGGCGTTGACCCTGTGCTCTATGGCGTGGCCCCGGTACGGAACGCTATGCGAAGCCGTGTAGGACAGGCTGTCGCCGGCTGCCGCCAGCAGCTGCTCGCGCACCAGGTCGAAGCCGGTGATGTACTCGGTCACCGGGTGCTCCACCTGCAGGCGCGTGTTGACCTCCATGAAGTAGAAGTTGCCCTGCTGGTCCAGCAGGAATTCCACCGTGCCTACCCCAACGTAATTGGCTGCATTGGCCAGCTTGACGGCGGCCTCCTCGAGTTTCTCCCGCAGCTTTTTGCCCACCGCCGGAGAGGGGGTCTCCTCCACCAGCTTCTGGTGCCGGCGCTGTATCGAGCAGTCGCGCTCCGGGAAGGCCAGGGTATGCCCCTTCGTGTCGCGGGCGAACTGCACCTCTATGTGCCGCGGCAGCTCTATGTACCTCTCAAAGTAGACCTCGTCGTTCCCGAACCCGGCCTTGGCCTCCGCCCTGGCCATGGTTATCTCGTGCTCCAGCTGCGCCATTTCGCGCACGATGCGGATCCCTTTTCCGCCGCCGCCGGCCGCGGCCTTGATCATCAGCGGGAAGCCTATCTTCTCGGCCTCGGTCTTGAAATTCTTCCCGACGCAGTCCTTCGTGCCGGGCGTCACCGGCACGCCGGCCTTCATCGCCATCTTGCGGGCCTCGGCTTTGTGGCCGAGCTGCTGTATGGACTTCGGGGAAGGACCGATGAAGGTGATGCCGTTGTCCCGGCAGGCCGCCGAGAAATCGGCGTTCTCGGACAGAAAACCGTAGCCGGGGTGTATCGCGTCCGAGCCGGTCAGTTTGGCCGCGGAGATGACTGCCGGTATGTCGAGGTAGCTTTCGCGTGCCATGGCCGGGCCTATGCAGACAGCCTCGTCGGCCAGCCGCACGTGCAGCGAGGAGCGGTCCGCCTCGGAATAGACCGCCACGGAGCTTATGCCCATCTCCCGCAGCGTCCTTATCACGCGTACCGCGATCTCTCCGCGGTTGGCTATCAGAACCTTCTTGAACATATATCCTCCAATAGATCCCGCCGTTCCTTTCCCTTTTCCCTTGCCCCGCGTCACTTTCCGGCTACGGCCCGGGGAGACGCGGGCGGGAGCTTTTCCGCTTCTGCCTTCTCCGTCCAGAGATTGACCAGGAAAACGTAGATGTCCATGGTCTGGGGCCTGCGCGTGCGCGGATCGAGCGCCTCCGAGCGCAGGTAGACGCGGTAGTTCGGGCCGGCCACGTGCACGGCCAGCCACTGGTCGCGCGGCAGGTAGCGGGCCCGGGCCCGGCCGAGGCGTTTCCGCAGGGCGGCCAGCTGCTGCCCGCGCATTTCGGCTATGGTCGGCCCGTCGGGCTTGAGCCGCGAGTTCTGGACGAAAGCGATCGCGTCCGGCCCTGCCGCTCCGCTCATGTAGCGCAGGCGTTTCCGCGCGTCCTCTTTCGAGGGGCCTGCGGTACAGACCTCGGAGGCGGCCATCACCTCCTGCAGCGCCCTGTCGTAGTCCTTCAGGTAGACGTAGTCGTCGGCGCGGTTGAGATGGAGAGGGCAGAGCTGGTCGTTGGTGAGGCCGGGCCACTGGAGGAGCTTGGCGTACTCTTCCAGCGCCGCGCGGTCGCGCTGCAGGTAGCGGAGGCTGTCGGCGTAGCGGGAATCGAGCTGGAAGATCTCGTCGCTGGAATATCCCACCGGGTAGGTCCCGGCTTCGTCCACGGCGCGTTTGCAGGACACCGCGGACTTGTCGTAAAGCCCCATGAAGAACTCCGTCGTGCAGAGATAGGCGGAGGAGCGGGGGTCCACCGGATCGGTCAGGTAGAGCTTCTGGGCCAGGAAGAGTGCCTGCGGGAAGTCGTGGCGTTTCAGCGCGTCGTCTATCGGCTGAAAAAGGACCCAGATGTAGGGACGCATCCAGCGGCTATGCTCGCGCACGAAGGAGATGTAATCGTCCTTCCAGGGCCCGTCGCCCTCCTTGAGCTTGTAGCGTATCATCGCCGCGTCGTTGCTCATAGCGAAGACCTGGACGTCCTTCCATTGCCAGGGCGGCGCCTTGGAATAGTAGTCGTTGCTGTTCTTGACGTAATCCTGCAGCGAGCAGACCGCCTTGGAGTTGCTCGACAGCATCTCGTAGGCCTTGGAGTATTTACCCTCCGAGATGTCCGCCAGGTAGGCCTTGGCGGTCATTACAAGGCGCATCTTGGGCAGGGAGGGGGCTATTATCAGATATAGGATCGCGAACAGCACGCCCAGCAGCAGCGCCGTGACCGCCGGCCCGGATAATTTCTTGATCAGGTTCTGTTTGCGCGGCCTGGGGAGAGGGGCCTCCTTCATCAGCCTGGTCGAGTCTGGGGTGAGCGGGCCGGAGCCGCCGCCGCGCCCCGGCGGAGGAGGGGGGGGCTGCGCCGCCTGCGGCTTCGGCTCCGGGGCCGGCGGCGGAACGGGCAGCCTGCGCCTGAACGATGTTTCCCTCTCGGAGACCGTGTCCTGTATGGACTCCATCTCCAGTTTGAAGCCTTCGTGGCCGGCCAGCTCCTCCCGCGGCGGTTCCTCCGGTTTAGGCGGAGGCTGCAGGGAGAGCAGCGCGCCGCACTGGCCGCAGTAGTTCTTGTCCACCTGGTTGGCGAAGCCGCAGTCCCCGCAGATCTTCTGCAGCGGGGCGCCGCATTTAAGGCACGTGTCCGTGATGATGTTCGGCTGGTAGCCGCACTTGGGACACTTTATTGTGGAAGGCTTTGCTGTCATCTCTGAACGCGTTCTCCCCGGCCCGCGCCGCCTGCGTTGCGCGCGGTCCGGGCGCCGCGCGCCGGCAGCGGCCGGTTATTTCGGTTCGAAGAAGAAAAGCGGCTGGCCGTACTCCACCGGCTTGCCGTCCTCGATGGAGATGATCTTCAGGAGGCCGTTCGCCGTGGCGGTCACGCTTTTGAAATCCTTGCCTACCTCCACCACGCCCAGCTCCTGGCCGCTCTTAATCGAAGAGCCTTCCTTGAGATGGTTGGTCTTGCCCGGCCGGGCGAAGCGGAAGATGCCTATGGACGGCGAGAGCACCGGCTCCATGGTGGAGGCTATGGTGTGGCTGTGCTCCGGGTTGTTGTTGAGCTTGAGGCTGATCTTGTCGTCGCCGTTCCTCCAGGTTATCTCCTCCAGATCGGTGGTCTCCATCCATTTGGTCAGTTTGGTAAGGGTCTTGACGTCCATATTACCTCCGTAAAATCCTAAAGTCCGGCTTCCGAAGGGTCGAAAGCCTGCGGCAGCAGCTTGCCGGCCTTGGTCAGCGTGACCTTCTGCTTCTTTGCCATCGGGAACCAGTCCACGTAGATCATCTCCGCGTCCTTGTGGGCGAACTCTATGATGACCTGCCGGCAGGCGCCGCAGGGCTTGGCGCTCTTCGCGGCCACGCAGAGTGCCTTCACCTTCTTCTCCCCCTGGCTGACTGCCTTGAAAATGGCTACGCGCTCGGCGCAGATGGAAAGGCCGAAAGAGGCGTTCTCCACGTTGCAGCCGGTGTAGACTCGGCCGGAGTCCATCATTACCGCCGCCCCTACCGGGTAGCGGGAATAAGGGCAATAGGCGTTCTTCTGCGCCCTCTTGGCGGCTTCTATCAGCTTGTCCCTCCAGGCGGGAGCGGCCTTCTTGGCTGTCTTTTTTGCCATTTTTTCACTCCAGTATCAGCTTGAGCTTCTTATAGACCGCGGGCGGGAAATGCTCCTTGTGCGTAAGCAGGGAGTTCTTCGTCATGCCGGGGCAGCCGTTGCGGCAGCCGGCCTTGGCCACGAGCGGGACCACCTTCACCAGCAGGCGGCGGATATTGTGGATGTTCCTGGCCATGGTCTCGGAGACCTTGTGCTGGTCCACCTCCTCGCCCTCCTTCCAGCAGTCGTAGTCGGTTACCAGGGAGACCGGCGCGTAGTGGAAGCCGGCCTCGCGGGCGAGCTTGGCCTCGGTGGCCATCGTCATGCCGATGATGGAATAGCCCATCTTGCGGTGGAAATTGGACTCCGCCTTGGTGGAGAAACCGGGGCCTTCCATGCAGCAGTAGGTTCCGCCCTTGTGGGATTTTATGCCCAGTTTCACGGCTTCCCTGTACATCAGGTCGGAGACGGCCATGCAGAACGGCTCTGCCATGGGGACGTGGCCCACGATGCCGCCGCCGAAGAAGGTGGACGGGCGGCCCTTGGTCTGGTCCACGAACTGGTCTGGGAAGACGAAATGGGTAGGGGGCAGCTCCTGGCGGAGGGAGCCTACCGCGCTGGCGGAGATGATGGTCTTCACGCCCACGGACTTGAGGGCCCACATATTGGCCCGCTGGTTGATCTCGCCGGGGAGGATGGCGTGCTTGCGGCCGTGGCGGGGGAGGAAGACCACTTTTATCCCGGAAAGTGTGCCGAGGAGGAGCTTGTCGGAGGGGTCCCCGAAGGGGGTTTGAACCTTGATCTCCCGGTTTATCTTCAGCTCCTCCATGGCGTACAGGCCGGTGCCGCCTATAACGCCGATCTCCGCCAGGACTTTTTTAGACATTAATGGCTCCTAGTTCCTGAATATTGGGCCGTCCGCGCGTCCGCCCCTGGAGCGGTCCGGCCGGCATATCTATCTATTTTATAATAAAAAGGAGGGGCAGGAGCGGGAAATAATATCAGAAGTACTCTCTCAGCGAGGCGTAGAAGACCCTGTCGTACAGGCCGAATTCCGAGGTCGGCCGCGCCGAAAGACCTTCCAGCCGCGCCCTGGGGCCGGAAGGGAGGAGGGCCCCGGCCGAGACGTAGAGGTTCTCCGCCGCGTTCCATTCGGCCGAAGGAAGGACGTAAAAGGAACCGTCGTCCAGGTTGGCCATGGCCGAAAGGGAGGCCGAGACCAGGGCCGAGAGCTGCGCCGAAGTGCCGCCGGAAACATAATGCCTGCCCAGCAGGTAGACGTCGGCCTCCCGGTAGGCCGTGCGCGTGGCCAGGGACGCGTAACCCGCCGGAGAAGCCGCGCCCGCGCCGTTGTAGTGGTATTCCAGCCAGGTATCCAGGCCCCCCAGCGGGGTGAAATTATATTCGGCCCCGGCCGTAAGCCTGAAGAAGTCGTCGCCAGGCCTGCGGGCGGAGAAACTGCCGGCCCAGACCTGGGCGGCCTCGGCTCGGAAGGTCGCGCCTCCGATATCGCGCGCCAGGTCCCCGCCGGCCATCAGGTTGCCCAGGAAGGAGGCCGTCATCGCGGTCAGGTCCGTGCCGCCGACCGTTTGCCTGGCCCGCAGGAAGCCCGCCCCCCGGGCCGCGGCCCAGTCCCTGCCCGGCAGCCACCCGGCGTCCAGCTCCCCGAGGCTGCCCCAGGGGGCCTTCACCCTCAGCGCGTCCACCCCCGGCCGTTCCTCGGTGTCTATGGTGCCGTACGGAAACGGGGCTATCACGTCCATGGGGTTGACGGTCCTGGAGTTGCCGAAGGCCAGCGGCTGGCGGCCGGCGTAGAGGTCGAAGGCGGCCGGCGACCAGGTCGCGAACGCGCGGTCCAGGTTCTGCGCCAGCGCGCCGGAGGCGGCGCTCCCGCCTGAGGCCGGGGACAGGTAGCGTCCCAGGTCCGAGACCCTGTAACCGTAGCCTTCCGGCAACGGTCTCGCGGCGGCCAGTTCGCCGGGCCTCGCGGTATAGTCCAGTTCGTAGGCGGCCTCGGCCCTGAGCCGGCCGCCCCCGTCCCAGAAGGCCCTGAGGCGCAGTTTGTCCTCGTTGGTGACGTAGGCGCCGTCCGCCTGTCCGGGCAGGCCGCGCACCGAGGCCGGTTCCTGGGAATAGAGATAGGTCTTGAAATAGCCCTTGAGAGAGAGGTCGTCCGCCTGCGAGGGCAGAGCGGCGCAGAGCAGCAGGAGTGCGGCCAGCGGGTATCTCATCGCTGCCGGCGGGTGTCCGAGTCTATGCGGCCGTCCTTGAGCGCGATGAGGCGCGTGGACTTTTCCATGATCATCCGGTCGTGCGTGGAGAAGAGGAAGGTCATGCCGCGGCCTTCGTTGAGCCCGCGCATCATGTCCATCAGGGCCGCGCCGGTGGCGGAGTCCAGGTTGGCTGTGGGTTCGTCGGCGAGGATGATGTCCGGACCGGAGACCATGGCGCGGGCTATGGCGACGCGCTGTTGCTGGCCGCCGGAGAGCTGGGAGGGGAAGCGGCCGTGCTTGCCGGAGAGGCCGACCTCCTCCAGTATGCGCTTTACGCGTTCGGCGCGCTCGCCGGGAGGGACGCCGCGCAGCAGCAGGACGTACTCCACGTTCTCCTCGACGGTAAGGACGGGGATCAGGTTGTAGGCCTGGAAGATGAAGCCGATGTGGTCGCGGCGGAAGTCGGAGAGCTCGGACTGGCTCATGGCGCCGATCTCGCGCCCGGCGAGGCGCACCTTGCCGGAGCTGGGGGTGTCCAGGCCGCTGATCAGGTTGAGCAGCGTGGTCTTGCCGGAGCCGCTGGGACCGGCTATGGCGGTGAACTCGCCGCGGGCCACGGCGAGGTCCACGGGGTGCAGCGCGTGCACCTTTACCTCCCCGCTCTGGTACGTCTTCGTCACCCCTTTGGTCTCTATCACGTTCTCTTTGTCCATAAATATCCTCACAGGCTCCTGCGCATGGCTTTGACGGGGCTCATGCGGGCGGCGTAGACGGCGGGGTAGAGGCTGACGAGCAGCGTGAAGACGAACAGCGCCGACGGGTAAAGCCAATACTGGAGCGCGCGGTACACCGGGCGGATCGGCTGCAGCATCGTGACCCCGGCGTAGTCCACGCCGGTATAATCCAGGCCGTGTATGCCGACGATGCGGCAGGCCGCGTAGCCTATCAGCATGCCAAGAAGCGAGCTCAGCGCCGACAGCACCGCCGCCTCGCCCACTATCATCAGCCCCAGGCGCCAGGGCCTGGTCCCGATGGCCCGCAGCACTCCGAACTCGAACATGCGCTCGTAGAGCGACATGAACAGCGCGTTCATGATGCCGAGCGCCACTATCCCGGACAGGATCACCGCCGTCAGGAAGATGCCGAAGGCGTTCAGGTCCTTGGCCGCCGCGAGCTCCGGCACCAGCTCCGGCCAGCCTTTGGCCTCGTTCCCGCCGCCGCCGTACTTCCTCCAGAACGGGGAGGTCTTGTCCTCGGCGGTCTTTACGCTCCTGAAATCCACGGCGATCTCGTGAAAATTGTCCCCGAGGTTCAGCAGCTTCTGCGCGCGGGAGAGCCTGATGAAGGCCATGTCGGAGTCCATAGCGCGGGAGCCGGAGTCCAGTACGCCTCCTACGCGGAACAGCGCCTGGGCCAGGTCCCCTCCGCCGGCGGCCGCCGCCGTTATCACCACCCTGTCGCCCGGCTCCACGCCGAGAGTTTCGGCCAGCCTGCGGCCTATCACCACGGAGTCGCCGTCCTCCTTCAGGAAATCGCCTTTCTTCACGGCCTTTTCCAGGCGCGAGACTCCGCGCTCCGCTTCCGGGTCCAGGCCGTAGAGCATGACGGACCCCGAATTGGTGGGAGAAGCTATCATCGCGAAGGAAAGCGAGCGCGGCGCGGCGCGCAGCACCAGAGGGTCAGAGCGCAGCTCCTCGAGCAGGCGCGGGCCGTCCTTCACGTGCAGGTCGGGGTCCATGGTGTCCATGAAGCCGCGGCGGTGCAGCTGCGCCTGCCCCATGAACGTGCCGGTGGCCGTGTCGATCAGGCCTTTCAGCATGCCGCTGGAGACGGCGTCGGTGAAGATCAGCGCGGCCAGGCCCAGGCCCACGGCGAGGGCGGCCAGGAAGGTGCGCCGCTTGTTGCGCAGGTTGTTGCGCCAGGCGAGCCTCAGATAGAAGCCCATCAGCGGCTCCCCAGCGCCTTTACGGGCGTTATGCGCGCGGCCTTCAGAGCGGGGAAGAGCCCGACGAGCAGCGCGGCGGAGAGCACGGTATAGGCCGGCCTCAGGAAGACCAGCGGCGTGACGGCGGAGAGCATGCGCGTGAACCTGACCCCGCCGTAGCTTACCGGCTTGGGGATCGGGATGCCGGCCACGGAGAGATAATGGTTCAGGGCGAGCGAGGCCAGCGCCCCGGCGGCGCAGGAGATGAGGGCCAGCAGGGCCACTTCCGACATGATCAGGCCGAAGATGAAGGCCGGGCGCGTGCCCAGCGCCTTCAGGACGCCGTACTCGCGCGTGCGCTCCAGCACGGCCATCAGTATGGTGTTCAGCACGCCTACGGCTACGATGCCCATGATGATGAGGTTGCTGATGTCGCCGCCCTTCTTGTCCAGCCGCATGGCCTGGTAGAACTCCTTCTGCGTCACCTGCCACGGCTCCACGTCGAGCTTCGGGTCGTCGAGCGCGGCGGCCACCAGCCCGGCGTCCGCCTCGGCCTTGCGGTAGTCGGTGAAGACCAGCGCTATCTCGTGGGCCTCGCGGCCCAGCGCGAGGAACTCGCGGGCCTTGTCTATGTGCATCAGGCACCACGGTCCTTCGAAGGAGGACTCGGTGGCGGACAGCACGCCGGCCACCCGGAAATTATCGTTGGCGATGGAACCGTCCGCGGCCTGGCCGATCATCGAGAACTCGTCGCCGGGCTTCAGCGCCAGCGCGGAGGCCAGGCGCGCGCTGATGACGACGCCGTCCGACGGCTTGTCCTGGATGAACGAACCTTCCGCCAGCTGGGATTCCAGCCGCATCGCCCTGCGCTCGCGGGCCGGGTCTATGCCCATGATCTGAGCGCCTACGGTCTTGCTGCCGGCGAAGGCCAGCGCGGGGGAATAGACGCGCGGGGCCCACGCCTTTACCACCTTCAGGCCGTCCAGCGTCCGCTCTACGCGGTCCAGGTCCTTTATGGAGTTGTAGAGCGACGGCCGGTCCAGGTAGCCTGCCGCGTGGATCTGGGCGTGGCCGGTGCGGCTGCGGGTGAACATGTCGATGATGGAGCCGTAGGTGCCGTCGGAGAGACCCAGAGTGGCCGAGAAGAACGTGAAGCCGCCGGCCATCATCAGCCCGGTCAGCAGCGTCCGGCGCCGGTTGCGCAGCAGGTTGCGCAGGGCCATGCGCAGTAGCAGCATTATCTCGCCGTGTTGCGCTGCAGGTTGCGCAGCGTGAACGTGTCCGCCGGCAGTTCGCCGTCGAACTCGGCCCTGAGGTAGCGGATCGTGGTGGAGTGGCCCGGCTTGGAGACCGGCACCATCTTCATCACTTTCGGCATGCGCCGCCCGCCGAGGTCCCCTGTCCCGGAGAACTCCATCGTGCGCTGGAGGCGCCCCTTATCGTCGTAGTACTCCTCTCTCACTGGCAGCAGGTCGTCCTTCCGTACCGTGAGCTCTATTGCCGCCCACAGGGAAACGGCGTCCTTCTTCGGCTTGAGGCGGACGTAGTAGAAGGCCGGGTCGGGCTTAGCCGGCTCGAAATACCCGCCGGTGTAGTCGTCTATCAGCGTGCTCTCCCTGACCAGGTCGTCGTTGGTGAAGTCGGAGCCCATCCAGGAGCCCAGCATCATCGACGGCGGCACCTTCATGACCTTGTTTATCTTGGGGAAATAGTTCCACATCTCGTTGCCGAGGCGCAGCGTGGCCGAGCCCGCGTCGCGGGCGGGGGAGCCGATGCGGATGAAGGTCTTCTTCAGCCCCTCGGTCCAGAAGTCCATGGAAAGGGTGCGCTTCCAGTCGGGGGTGACCACCTCCATCTCTATTTCGGACCAGGAGCGGGAGCTGCGGTAGAGCCGGTCCACCTTGGTCAGCAGCTCCCGGACGTCTGGCCGCGCAGGCGCCGCGGCGGAAAACGCGGGGACCGCCAGCGCGGCGGCCGCTATGAGCAGTGTCTTTTTCACTCCTGCCTCCTTGGACCATATTACAAAAAAAGGGCCCGCCGGAACGGCCCTTTTTCAGGGGGAAACGAAGAGCCGCGCCGGGCGGGCGCGGCTCTTCGTGCTGGACCGGAACGGCTCAGTTCTCGAAGCCGGGGTACATCGGGAAGCCGGCGCAGAGCTGCTTCACCTGCTCCTTGATCCCCTTGAGCGCCTTGTCGTCTCCGGCGTGGGCTATCGCCTCGTCCACCAGGCCGGCGATGACGGTCATCTGCTTCTCCTTCATGCCGCGGGTGGTGACGGCCGGCGTGCCGATGCGCACGCCGCTCGTGATCATCGGCTTCTGCGGGTCGTAGGGGATCGTGTTCTTGTTCACCGTGATCCCGGCCTTGTCCAGCGCCCTCTCGGCGTCGAGGCCGGTGATGTTCTTGGCGCGCAGGTCCACGCTCATCAGGTGGCAGTCCGTGCCGCCAGAGACTATGCGGTAGCCGCGGCCCTGCAGCTCGCGGGCTAGCTTGCGGGCGTTCTTCAGGACCTGCGTCTGGTACTCCTTGAACTTGGGGCTGAGCGCCTCCTTGAAGCAGACGGCTTTGCCGGCGATCGCGTGCATCAGCGGGCCGCCCTGGTTGCCGGGGAAGTTGGTGCGGTCGACGTTCTTCGCGTAGGTCTTCTTGGAGAGCACCAGGCCTCCGCGCGGGCCGCGCAGCGTCTTGTGCGTCGTCGTCGTGACGATGTCGGCGTACTCGACCGGCGACGGGTAGATGCCGGCGGCGATCAGGCCGGCGTAGTGGGCGATGTCGGTCACGAGGAAGCACTTCCACGCGTCGGCCGCGCGCTTGATGCGGGCCCAGTCCCACTTGCGGGAATAGTTCGACGCGCCCGCCATGATCAGCTTCGGGCGGAACTTCTCTATGTCCTTCTCCATCTTCTCGTAGTCGATCAGCTCGGTCTCCTGGCTGACGTCCATCGTGACGATCTTGAAGTACATGCCGGAGAAGTTGAGCGGGTGGCCGTGGCTCAAGTGGCCGCCGTGGGAGAGATTGAGGCCCATCACGGTGTCTCCGGGCTTTATCAGCGACAGGTAGGCGGCTATGTTGGCCTGCGTGCCGGAGTGCGGCTGGACGTTGGCGTGCTCGGCGTGGAAGAGCTTCTTGGCGCGGTCTATCGCCAGCTGCTCCACGACGTCGACGTGCTCGCAGCCGCCGTAGTAGCGCTTGCCGGGGTAGCCTTCGGCGTACTTGTTGGTCAGTACGGAGCCTAGGGCTTCGAGGACGGGCCGGGAGGTGTAGTTCTCGGAGGCGATGAGCTCCAGGTTGTTCTGCTGGCGCAGGACCTCGCCGCGGATGGCCTGGTAGAGCTGCGGGTCGTTCTTCTTGATCTCGTCGTACATTTGTTGTCTCCTTAACTTCCGGGGTTCGCGGGGGGGCGATGCGGACGGCTCCGCGGCCCTGAAAATCATTGTACTTCTTTTTTCAGCCGTTCCAGCGAGGCCTTCACGGCCGCTTTTATAAGCTTGAATACGCCGAAATACAGCAGGTCGCCGCGGCCGAAGGGGTCGGCTATATCGTCGGAGCCGAAGCCGGCGTACTCCGCCAGGGTTTCCGTCTTGGCGGCCGCATCCGGATAGGCGGCGGTTATGGCGTCCTTTTGCGCGGCGGTCATGGCCAGGATAAGGTCCGCCCCGCGGACCGCCCCGGCCGTCAGCGGCGTCGGCACGTGGCTGAAGTCCTTTACGCCCTCCTTCCGGAGCAGTTCGGCGACTATGGGCGGCTGCGGGATGTCCTTCTCCGCGGCCAGGCCGGCGGAAGAGAATTCGAGCGGCAGGCCCTGCTGCTCGGCCAGCAGCGCGGCGTAGCGGTGAGCCAGTACGGAGCGGCAGGTGTTGCCGGTGCAGACGAACAGGACCTTCTTCACGGCAGGCCGGCCTCCGGGCCGGGGCCCGGCGCCTCTTCGGGCTCTTCAGGGGCTTCCGGGGGTCGCAGCAGTACCACGACCTCGCCCTTCACGTCGCCGGCGGCCTCCATCTTCGCTATCGTCCCGTCTATCGCGCCGCCCGTCCATTCCTCGTAGATCTTGCTGATCTCTCTGGCCACGACGGCGGTCAGGCCGGGGCCGAACTCCTCCCGGGCCAGCGCCAGGAACTTCTTCAGGCGGAAAGGCGACTCGAAGAGGATCACGGTCTTGTGGAGCTCGAAGGCCGCCCTGAGAGCCTTGATTATCCTGCCGCGCGAGCGCGGCAGGAAGCCGAGGAAGACGAAGGAGTCGCAGGGCAGGCCGGAACCCGCCGCCGCCGCGATCACGGCCGAAGGACCGGGCAGGGCCGTGACCTTTATGCCGGTCTGCCGCGCCAGCGCCACGAGCTTGCGGCCCGGGTCGGAGATGCACGGCGAGCCGCCGTCGGTCACTAGCGCGGCGCTACGCCCGGAGCGCAGCCAGCCCATCGCCGCCGCCACGGAGCGCTCGTCGTGCTCGTGGTAGCGGAAGAGCTTCTTCTGCAGGCCGAAGTGGCTCAGCAGCTGCACGGTGCGGCGGGTGTCCTCGCAGAACACGGCGTCGGCCTCCTTGAGCGCCTCGAGCGCGCGCAGCGTGATGTCCTTCAGGTTGCCTATCGGAGTGGGAACGATGTAGAGCATGCGGCCCGGGCTATTTCTCGAACTCGGGCCAGCCGGACTTTTCCAGCTTCAGGAAGGCCTTCACGACCTCGGGGTCGAACTGGCGCCCCGAGCCCTTTATCAGCTGGTCTTCCGCGATCTCCGTAGAAAGAGCCTTGCGGTACGGGCGGTCGCTGCGCATGGCGTCCCAGGCGTCTATCGTCGCCACTATGCGCGCGCCGAGCGGGATCTCCTCGCCCTTGAGGCCCTCGGGGTAGCCCAGGCCGTTGAACCATTCCTGGTGGTAGAGCACCATCTGCGCTACGGGCCCGAGGAAATGGATCGGGGAGAGGATCTGGTAGCCGATCGCCGGGTGCTTCTTGATCTCCTCGTACTCCTCCGTGGTCAGCTTCCCGGGCTTGGAGAGGATGGCGCCGTCTATGCCTATCTTGCCGATGTCGTGCAGCAGCGCCGCGTACTCGACGTAGCGCAGCATCTTCTCCGGCATGCGCAGCTCCTCGGCAAGGCGGCGCGCCTTCTGACGCGCGCGGCCGGCGTGATCGCCGGTGTAGGAGTCCTTCGCGTCTATCACGCGCGCGAGCGTCTGCACCATCTCCAGGTAGAAGTTCTCGAGGCTCTCGTAGAGCTTGATGTTCTCGAGCGTTATCGCGGTCTCTCCGGCCAGCAGCGTCAGGAACTTCAGGTCGTAGTCGGTGAAGGACTCCTTCTCCCGGGAGAGATGCAGGTTCAGCACGCCGAAAGGCTTGTCCTTGAGCTTGAGCGGGATCGCTATAAAGGGGTCCTTCTGCTCTTCCTTGCCGATGAAATCCTTGTACTGGTTGCTCTGGGCGGGGTCGGTGACGAAGATGGTCTCTCCGGTCTGGAAGGCGCGCCCGGCGATGCCAAGCCCCGGCTTTATACGGGTGCTCTCTATGACGTCCCTGGAGATGTTCCTGGCCGCGGCTATCGTGAGCTCGTCGTGCTGCGCGTCGTGTATCATCAGCGAGCCGCGCGGGGAGTTTATCAGCTCGCAGGCCGATTCCAGGACCGTCTGGTAGAATTCCTCCTTCTTTATGGTGCCGGCGTTCACGATCCCTATCTCGTGTATCGTCAGCAGGCTGGTCAGGAGTTCGTCGAACTTGGCCCACGTGGTCTTCAGCGAGACCTCGGCGCCGCCGGCTTCCGCTGAAGGCTTTTCCAGGCGCAGGTCGTAGAGCCGCCTCAGCAGCGCGCCTATGATGAAAAGCAGTATGACCACCGCCAGCGAAAGCAGGTATATCATCCCCAAAAGAATAGCAAAAGAAAGCCACGAAAAGCCATAACGGGGCCGGCCTCCGCCAGGGGGTGTTGTTGTGCCTCCGCTACATAAAGTTTATAATTGTTCCGATGACGAACAGGTCGCTGCGGGTTCTGGTGACCGGCGCCGCTGGCCGCATGGGCCGGGCCGTCCGCGCCGAGATCGAGGCCGGCGAAGGGTTCTCCTATGCCGGCGGCGTGGACTCCGCGCCCTGCGCGGGGGTGGAGCCGGCCCGGGCCTTCGGCCGCCTGCTGGCCCGGGCCGACGCCGTCGTGGACTTCTCCTCGCCTGAGGCGGCCTGCGGCTATGCCGCGGCCTGCGCCCGCGCCGGGAAGCCTTTCATAACCGGGACTACCGGTTTCACCGCCGCGCAGGCGGCGGCCCTTGAACGGGCGGCGCGCCGGGCCCCGGTCTTCGTCTCTCCCAACATGAGCCCGGCGGTCAACCTGACCTTCGCCCTCGCCGCGCAGGCGGCCGGGCGGTTGCGCGACTTCGACATACATATAAGCGAGGCCCATCACAGCGCCAAGCGCGACGCCCCGTCCGGCACGGCGCTGCGCTACGCCGAGTATATAGCCGCCGCCCGCGCAGGAGCGCCGCCTCCTATCACGAGCGTCCGCGCCGGCGACATAGTCGGGGACCATACCGTGCTCTTCGCCGGCCCGCACGAAAGGATAGAACTTACCCACAGGGCCCATTCCCGCGCCGTCTTCGCGGCCGGCGCCCTCAAAGCGGCCGCCTGGACCGCAGGCCGGGGGCCTGGTTTCTACTGCTACTTCGACCTTCTCGGGCTCAAGGTCCCCGCCACGGAGAATTTATGAGCAAGGCTGAGCTTCTCAACTGGTTCCTGTTCGCGCTGGCCGTCCTTTCCTCCGCCGCCGTCTACCTGGCCTACGGCAAGAGTTCGGAGATCCTCAGGCCCGCCCGCAAGGGAGCGCTGTCCGTGAACCCCGACCAGTACCGGCTCGCCTACGAAACGCTGGAGTTCGCCACTGCCGACGGAGTGCGCCTGAAGGGCTGGTTCATCCCGGCCCCCGGCGGCCACGGCTCCCGCACGATAATTTTCTGCCACGGCTGGGGCTCTAACCGCGGGGAGATGCTGCGCGATACCTGGTTCCTTGCCGAAAAAGGTTTCAACCTTCTCTATTTCGACTTCCGGGCCTCCGGCGAGAGCAAGGGGGCCGTTTCCAGCGTCGGCTATCTTGAGACGCGCGATTTTGACGCGGCTTACGAGTTCCTCAGGACCCAGCGCCCGCACGCCTCGGAGTCGGTGGGCGTGTTCGGCACATCGATGGGCGGCTCGGTGGCCATCTACGCGGCCGCCAAGTACCCGGAACTCGCCTGCCTGCTGGCGGAGAACACCTTCCTCTCTTACAACAAAGTGGTGGGGAACTGGAGCTGGCACCGCCTGAAGACCCCCTACTATCCGCTGGTGGCGCTGACCTTGTTCTTCGTGCGCCGCAAGCTTAAGGCCGACCCGGAGCCGTACAGCCCGCTCTACAACGCGGGCAAGGTCAGGATGCCGGCCCTTTTCATAAACGGGGACAACGACGACCTGGTCCCCGTCGCCGACGCGGAGAAGCTCTTCTCGCTGTGCGCTTCGGAAAAGAAGCGGATGTGGATGATCGCCGGGGCTTCCCACGCCAAGTGCGCGGAGGTCGGAGGAGAGGTCTACCGCGCGCGCGTATCGGAGTTCTTCGCCGAGTTCATGCCCGAGCCAGCCGAGGAGCCCGCGGCCCCGGCGTCCAGGGGGTGAGCTGCCGCCTTCCTCCCGACGGCGGCCCCGCCGAGAAAAGCCTTGCGTTTTATGTCGGCATAATGTAACATCTTACTATCGTTCCCGACGGGAGCGAAATTCTGCCCCGGCGACAGCAGGGGGGAAGTGATAACGGAGGAAGTTCAAAATGGCAGAAATGATACAGAAAGTGGGCCTGAAGCGCGAGAAAGGTTACCTGTACTTCATCGACAAGAAAGGCGACATCTCCTGTGCTCTGATGGCCCGCGGCAAGAAGAAGGGCGGCAAGGCCAAGGTGGCCGTGAAGGTCGGCCTGAAGAAGGAGCCGGGCTACCTGTACTTCATCGATAAGAAGGGTAACATCTCCCGCGCCATCATGAAGAATTCCGGCAAGAAAAAGAAGAAGTAAGCTTCTTTTTCTCTGACGAATCCCCCCGTCTCACGGCGGGGGGATTTTTTTATGTAAAATGTCGGGTATGAAGATATTTCTCGCTCTTATGCTGGCCGCCTCTCCGCTGGCGGCTTCGGAATGGGGGGCCGCCGAAGGCGCCGCCGCCTCTTCCCTGGTCAACTCCCGCTCCGAGATCTCGGTGATAGGCGGAGCGCCGCTGCTGGGCCTGCTCGCCGCGCGGGACGCGGCTTCCCTGCCGGTCGCGCTGGACGGCCGGCTGTTCCTGGCCTCGGTGGCGTTCGACGCGGCGTGGGACGTCTGGTTCACGCTGAAGCCGGCGGCCGGGCTCGGCGCCGGAGCGTGGAAGGAGGACGCGCTCTCCGCGGGCGTCGTCTACGAGCATCACGGGCTCTCCGTAGCCGTAAAGGAGACCGACGGCGCGGTCTTCCTGACGGCGGCCGGGCGAACGAAGGAGATACAGGTCTCGGAACTTTTCGGCCTGCTTTACAGGAATTCCATGAAGGAGACCTTCGGCGGGGCCGTTACCTACGCGGTCTTCCGCAACCTGGAGCCTCTGACGGAAGAGGAGGGCACCGTGGCGCTTCGCATGGGCGACGACGGGCTTTATTACTATTCGCTCACCCCGGACAGGCAGATCGAGGCGGCTCCGCGCTGGCTGCTGGCCGTCAACGGCGTGCTGTACGGCCTGAGGATAGAGGACTCCTCTCTGCTCTTCGTCTCCAAAAAGATAGCCGCGGCGCGCCCGGAGCTGCCGCCTGAGCGCGCTCTGCGGCCCTGAGCGCCGGCGCCTTTTTATTCCCGTTCCCGGGACGCCGCCGCTGCGCGGCGGGGCTGTCAGTCAATGTCTACGTAGATCCAGCCGGAGACGGCCCTTGCGGGCCAGGTCCTGAGGGCGGAGGTCTTCAGGGCCGGGTCCCGGGGGGCGGGATGGGCCCCGGCCGGGGCCTTGGGGACCGGCCCGCTCAGCGCCTCGCCGCTGCGGATGTCGAATTGCGCGAAGTGCAGCGGGCAGGTCAGGATCCAGCCCGTAAGAGCTCCCCGCTCCAGGCGCGCCCCGGCGTGGCCGCAGGCGCGGGCTACCGCGTAATAAGCGCCTGAATATTCGCACACCACTATTTCACGGCCGTCGAGCTCCACGGCCCTCATCCCGCCCGGGGCTATCTCCGACTCGCTGAGCGCTTTTATGAACATAGAACGGTGCGGTCAGCGCGGAGGAAGGCCAGCGGCCCCGCCCTCCGGCTTTCTCCAGCCGGCCTCGGGTATCTGCCTCAGCCCGTCCGGGTCCGTTACGTCCTTGTGGACGAAGAGCCCGCACCAGCAGCGGCGCATCGCGTCGTAATGGCCGCGGTGGAACGGGATGCAGGGACAGACCATGCGCATGTTCTCCGCGCGGTCCTTCGAGCGCGCCTGGCAGGGGCAGTACGGGATCCCCGTCTCCGCCTCTATGGCCGCCTCCTGCTCCAGCAGGAAGTCGGCGTCCTCTTCGTTCGGGGTGAACTTGTAGCCGAGCTTGCCGGCCGCGGGCCCGAAAAGGAAGCGCAGCGCTTTCTTGCGCGCCTCGAAGCTCATTTTTTCTCCAGCAGCCTTTCGAACTCCCCGGGATCGTAGCCCTGCACGCAGGCGTCCCCGATCCTGGTGAACGGGAACGCGCCGGAACAGCCGGACCTCTTCATCTCCGCCAGCATCTCGGACTGGCGGTTCTCGTCCTGCTTGTCGTAGTCGACGGCCTCGAACGGCACTTTTTTATCCTCGAAGAACTTCTTGGTCTTCCTGCACCAGAGACAGGTGCTCAGCGCGTATATGGTGACTTTCTTCATGCCAGCCTCACATAGACCCGGCCGTTGCTTATCTCGGCGGGATAGGTCTTCAAACGTATCTCCGGCGCGTCCAGGAACTTCCCGTCGCGCACGTCGAAGCGCCAGTCGTGGCAGGGGCATTTCAGCACGTACCCCTCGAGGCTGCCGCCGGAGAGCGGGCAGCCCATGTGCGCGCAGCGGTTCTCCAGCGCGAAGACCTCCGCGCCGCTGCGCACGAGCAGCACCGGCAGGCCTTTGGGGTACACGGCGCGTAGTTTCCCTTCGGGAAGGGTGGCGAGTTCCGCGACTTCCAATGCGGCGTCCATGCTAAGATTATATAAAACCTTGCCCGCCGCTACGCTTTCCCGGAAATCCGGAAAACCCCATAAACGCGAAAAAAAGTATTGCATTTACCAATGACAATATATAGAATCAATTTCGCGCGGTAAACGCGCAAGGAGATAAAATGCCTAAAGCTAAAAAGAAGGTCGCCAAGAAAACCGCCAAGAAAAAGACGGCGAAAAAGACCGTGAAGAAGGCGAAGAAGAAGTAACTCGCTTACTTCGAGGAACAAAAGGCGGCGCCGGAACCGGATGGTACTTGGCGCCGCCTCTTCTTTACCCCTGGCCGCAGCGCCGCCGGGCTATTTCCGAAGATGCCAGCAAATGTGGTAGAATTAATTTCCAGTCCTCGGGTGGTTAGCTCAGCGGTAGAGCACTGTCCTCACACGACAGGGGTCACAGGTTCAAATCCTGTACCACCCACCAGATTTACGTTTGCCGCTGAAAGGCGGCAATTTCTTTAGGCGGTATGGAAATCCTAGACAAAGCTCTTTCCCTCCTGGTCCACGCGTTCTACCTGTTCATCCACCTGGACAGCACGCTCGGTTCGGTAATACGGGACTATGGAGCCTGGACCTACCTGATCCTCTTCCTGATAATCTTCTGCGAGACCGGCCTGGTGGTCACCCCGATACTGCCCGGCGACTCGCTGCTCTTCACTGTGGGGACTTTCGCGGCGCTCGGCTACCTCGACCTGCACAAGGTCTGGCCGTTGCTGACCTTCGCGGCGATACTGGGGGACAACGTCAACTATGCCGTCGGGGACTACCTCGGCCCTAAGGTCTTCCACTACGAGAACTCCCGCGTCTTCAGGAAGGAATACCTGCTTAGGACTCACGCTTTCTACGAGAAGTACGGCGGCAAGGCCATCATCCTCTGCAAGTACGTGCCGATAGTGCGCACGTTCGCGCCGTTCGTGGCCGGGGTCGGAGCTATGACCTACCCGCGCTTCCTGATGTTCAACGTGATAGCCGGCGTCACCTGGGTGAGCGTGGTGATGCTCGCCGGCTACTTCTTCGGCAACATCCCTGCCGTGAGGCATAACTTCACGGCCGTGATAATGGCGATAGTCCTCGTCTCGATGCTGCCCGGCATAATAGAGTATCTGCGCCACAAACGGGGCGGAAGCCGCGCCGGGGCGCCCGGCCGGATGTAATACTTCCCGGCGGCGCGCGTACTAACGTACGGAAGGCGCCTGAACATGGGGTTCGAAGAGATATACGACAGGTATTTTCAGCGGATATACAACTATATCCGCTACCGGGTGCTAGAGCGCGGCGCGGCCGACGACCTGGTGTCGGCGGTCTTCGAGAAGGCTCTGGACAAGTACGCCTCCTTCGACCCCGCCATAGCCCCGCTGGAGGCATGGCTCTTCGCCATAGCGCGCAATACGCTGACGGACCATTTCAGGCGCAGGAAGGTGCGGGGCTGGCTCTCCATCGACGGCCACGAGGAGAGGCTGGCCTCCGCGGAATCCGTGGAGCGTTCGGCCGAGCGCGGGGAGGAGAACGCGCTGCTGCTGGCGGCCATGCGGGGACTTTCGGAGCAGGAAAGGGAACTGATAGCCATGAAGTTCTCGCTGGACCTGACCAACCGCGAGATAGCCGCGCAGACAGGCCTGGGGGAAAGCAACGTGGGAGTGACGCTTTTCAGGGCCATGCGCAAACTGAAGGCTTCGCTGGGGCCGGAGGGGTTATGAACCGGGACGACAAAGAGGAGTTCGGGGGCGAACTGGAGGGCCTGGCGCGCCGTCTGCGCTCGGCCGACTTCAGCGGGGAGAGCGGCGTCAGGGAGGGGCTGCGGCGGCGCCTGCTGGCGAAAGCCGAAAGACCGGCGCGGCGCTGGAGGCTGGCCTGGCTGCTGCCTGCGGCGGCCGCGGCCGCCGCGGCCCTGCTGATGCTCGACGTGCGCCACAGGCCCGGGCCCCCTGCCGACTCAGGCGCTTCAGGCTATAATCTGTTTTCGGACGGCTACGGGGCATGCGGACGCCAGGGACTGCCCGACTACCTGGCCTCTGGGAGGTACTGATATGAGGAAACTGCTGCTGGCGCTGTGCATACTGCCGATGGCCTGGCGGGCCGGGGCACTGGAGATAAAGAGCTCGGTCGGGCCCGGCGGCCGTCTCGAGGACGGCGTCGACCTGCCTTTCGTGAACGACCCGGCCGTTATCGGGACGTGGCGCAGCGTGGATTTCGTCAAGGAACCGGGGGATTTCTCGCCGGGGAGGCGCTCCTGGCAGGGTGACCTCCATCTGAGGGAGCTGGTCTTCCTGCCCGGCGGCAAAAGCCCTAACGGCTGGCTCGCCTGGACGAAGGGGGCGCTGCTGCACCGCGGCGACCGGACCGCCAGCCGCTACGAGCTGAAGAAGCTGAACGGCCATGAGTACATGTTCCTGGAGTGGAAGAGCGGGGACTATACCATCCGGCACCGCAAACCGGAGTACTACGTGCTGGAGAAGATAGCCGGCATCAGGCGGGACAATATCGACCTGCCTTTCGTCGACGACCCGGCGGTGGTCGGGACCTGGGAGAGCGTGGATTTCGTGCGGACGCCGGGGGAGTTCTCCCCTTCTTCCAGGGTCTGGACGGGGCCGCTCTACCTGCAGAGACTGGTCTTCCTGCCCGGCGGCAAGGGCGGCAACCCCTGGTGGACCTGGACGAAGGGCTACGTGCTGCATCACGGCGACCATACCGCCAGCCGCTACATCATAAAGAAGGTGGACGGAACGGAGTACATGTTCTTCCAGTGGAAGAGCGGGGACTACGTCTTCCGCGGCGCTACTCCTTTCTATTACGTGCTTAAACGGAAATGACCGGAAGGCCCGCTGGAGTCTGAAAGAAGCCCCGGCCGCGGGGCTTCTTTCTTTGTAATAGTTCCGGGGGCGGCGCGTATTAACAGGCAGGAACCCGAAGCACGAGAGGAATGTCCCCGCGCGAAGGCGTGCGGGCAAGAAAAGGAGAGGAGGGGTTATGAAATGGAATGCGATACTGCTGGCGGCGGTGATGGCGGTCCCGGCGGTCCTGCTGGCGGCCCAGGGGGTGACGATCCGCACCTCGGAGGTGAACGGGAGGCTCGTGGACGACATAAACCTGCCTTTCGTCGACGACCCCGCGGTGATAGGCGAATGGCGCAGCGTGGACTTCGTGAAGGAGCCCGGGGACTTTACGCCTGGGACGAAACGCTTCCAGGGCGATCTGTACCTGGGCGGCTTCAACTTCTACAGGGGCGGGGCGATGGGCGTGGTGCCGTTCTCTCCCGCCAGCGCGCCCTGGTTCAGGTGGACCAGGGGAGTGGTCACCCACAGCGGCGACAAGACGGCCTCCCGCTACTTCATAAAGGAGATCGGCGGCCAGACCTACATGTTCTTCGAGTGGAAGAGCGGCGACTACGTCTTCGGGCACCGCAGGCCGGAATACTACGTGCTCCGGAAGACCGGCCCGGGGACGGGGCGGGGAGCGAAGGCTCCCTCGCCCGGGAGAGCGGCCGCGGAGTAGGGCGCAGCGCCCGCCGGCGGCCCGGAGCCCCCGCGCAGCGGGGGCTCTTTTTGTTGACCGGCCCGGCGGGCGTGTGTTAGGATATCCTTGGCCGGTGCGCAGCCCGGCGAATTCCAGGAGGCCGCAAATGAAAGAAGTGTTCATCGTTGACGGAGTGAGGACGCCGATAGGCAGCTTCGGGGGGAGTCTGGCGGATTTCAGTTCCGTGGAGCTCGGCAAGGTGGTCACGAAGGCCGTGATGGAGCGGGCCGGCGTGAAGCCCGCCGACATGGACGAGGTGCTGATGGGCTGCATCTACCAGGCCGGCCAGGGCCAGGGCGTGGCGCGCCAGGTGGCCGTAGGCGCCGGCATCCCCGTCGAGAAGACCGCCGTGACGCTCAACATGCTTTGCGGCTCGGGCATGCGCGCGGTGGCGACCGCGGCGCAGAACATCCTGTGCGGCGACGCCGAGATGATAATAGCCGGCGGCACCGAGAGCATGACCAACGCCCCGTACCTGCTCAAGAAGGCCCGCACCGGCTACCGCATGGGCAACGGCGAGCTTATAGATTCCATGATAGGCGACGGCCTGTGGGACGTCTTCAACAACTACCACATGGGCATGACCGCCGAGAACCTGGCGGCCAAGTACGGCCTCTCCCGCGGGGAACAGGACAGGTTCGCCGCCGACTCCCAGAACAAGGCCGAGAGAGCGCTCAAAGAGAACCGCTTCGCCGACGAGATAGCGCCGGTGATGATACCCCAGCGCAAGGGCGACCCCGTCGCCTTTTCAAAGGACGAATACCCCAAGGCCGGCGTGACCGCCGAGGGCCTGGCGAAGCTCCGCCCCGCCTTCAAGAAGGACGGCACCGTGACCGCCGGCAACGCCTCCGGCATCAACGACGGCGCCGCCGCGCTGCTGATCGCCTCCGGCGAGGCGGTCAGGAAGCACGGGCTCAGGCCGATGGCCAGGCTGGTCTCCTACGGCTGGGCCGGCGTGGACCCGTCGATCATGGGCATCGGCCCCGTCGAGGCCGTGCGCAAGGCGCTGAAGAAGGCCGGCTGGGAGCTCAAGGACGCGGAGCTCATCGAGGCCAACGAGGCCTTCGCGGCCCAGGCCCTCAGCGTGGCCAGGGAGCTCGGCTTCAACAGGGACATCGTCAACGTGAACGGCGGCGCGATAGCGCTCGGCCACCCGGTCGGCGCCTCCGGCGCGCGCATCATCGTGACGCTGCTCCACGAGATGAAGAAGAGGAGCCTCAGGAAAGGCCTCGCGACGCTCTGCATCGGCGGCGGCATGGGCATAGCCGTCTGCGTCGAGCGCTGAGCCCGCGGCCTCGCTAAGAAAAAGGCCCCGGGGCCTTTTTGTCCGCTGGGCCCGCCTCTCACCTGACCGAGACGGCTATGTCGTCGTAGTCGGCGGCGGCGGCCGAGCGGGTGTCGTCGGAGTCCGTCAGGACGGCTATGCCGACCGGGTTCTTGATCTTCTTCTCTCCGAAGATCTTCAGGTAATCGGCGTAGACGTCGCGCTTTTCTGTCTTCCAGGCGCCGAGGCCTTCCGGACCGGAGCGCAGCACCACTATCTTGGTCGCCTTGCGGTGGGGGGAGGGCAGCACGGTCCCGGCCGGCACGGTGCTGCTCCAGACGTACTTGAGGCAGTAGGGCAGCTTGGCGAAGCCGTTGAAGCAGACGTAGAGCCCCGCCGCGCTGTCGTTCGAGGCCTTCCTTCTTTCGTCGCCGCCCTTCGGCAGGAGCCGCACGCGCCAGCGCCAGGAGAGGAACCTGTAGCGCGAAAGGTCGTAGGAGAAGGGCTTGCCGGCTGTGCTGGAGTCGTCTTTTGAATCGGCCGCGAGGTACTTGTTGCCGTTCTCCCGCCTGACGGCCAGAACCTGCGGCCCTTTGGCGCCGAAGCGCCAGAACTCCTTCCTCAAGGTCCAGCCGGGCGGTAGGGCGCCCTCCGGCGCCTCCTCGAAGTCGTCTATCACCAGTCTGTCCTTTTCCGTGCCCGCGCGGCCGGCGGCTCCCGAGAGAAAGAAGACCGCCATCAGGAGAGCGGCCGCACGGCAGGTTCGCATATGGCGGGGCGGGGGCTATTTGCCGGCCAGCTGGCCGCAGGCGCCGGCTATGTCGTCGCCGAGGCTCTTCCTGACCGTCACCTCGAAACCGAACTCCTCCATCAGCCCGGCGAAGACCTTGACGCGGTCCTTGGCCGGGGCCTTGTACGGGCCTCCGGTGCGGTTGTACGGGATCAGGTTCACGGTGAAGTACTTCGGGGCGGCCACGGAGCGCAGCCAGGAGTTAAGCTTGGCGGCCTGCGACCTGCTGTTGTTGATCCCGTCGAGCAGCACGTACTCCACGAACACGCGGCGGCGCGTGCTGAAGATGTAGTCGTTGAGGGCCTTCGCCAGCTGGGAGAGCGGGTACTGGCGGTTGAGAGGCACCAGTTCGTTGCGCAGGACGTCCTCGGAGGCGTGCAGCGAGACGGCCAGATTGCACTGCGGGAAATCCTTCGCGAAGCGCCTGATGCCCGGCACATGCCCAGCGGTCGAGACGGAGATGTGCCTCTGTCCCAGGCCGATGCGTTCCGGGTCCGACATGGCCCGGATCGCCTCCGCCACCGAGTCGTAGTTGTAAAACGGCTCGCCCATGCCCATGAAGATGACGCTGTTTATCTTCTGGCCGCTCGACTTCCGCAGGTAGGCGGCCGCGGCCAGGAACTGGTCCGTGATCTCCTCCTGGGAGAGGTTGCGCTTAAGGCCTTTGCGGCCTGTGGCGCAGAAGGGACAGCGCACCGGGCAGCCCACCTGGGTGGACACGCACAGGCTCCACTTCTCCGGCAGCAGGTTCAGCAGCACCGTCTCAATCAGGTGCCCGTCCTTCAGCCCGAAGGCGAACTTGACCGCGCCGCCCTTCTTCGAGACCTGCGTCTCCGCCGGCTCCACGGAGCGGAAACGGAATTCGCCCTTGAGCTTCTCCCTCAGCGGCGCCGGAAGGGCCGCCACCTCGTCCCAGGAGCCGGCGAAGCTCTTGTAGAGGGCGTCGCGCACCTGCTTCAGCCGGAAGGGCGGGACGCCTTCCTTTTCCAGGAAAGAGGAGAGCTTTTTAAGGTCCATATGGAGATTATCGCAAATGCCGGTTCAAATGACAAAACCCGCCCGTGGGCGGGTCCTCCCGGCACGGCCGCGCCGGCTCAGCGCCCGGCCCGTCCCTTAGCCGCGGATTCTACCTGCGGCGCCACGTCGGGCTGGAACACCGCGACCGAGATCTCCTTGCCTATTGAAGCCAGGTAGGCGCTGTAGTCGAAGAAATAGGAGGAGTGCCAGGCCTTGATGTCCCTGATCTTGAAGAGGTCCTTGCGGGCCTGGCCGCGGAGGGGCTTGTCGTGGAGCATCAGGTCCAGCAGCCGGGGCTCCACCTTCTCCACGCCGGCGTCCACCTGGTAGTTGGAGTCGGCGGCGTCGAGCGAGTTGGAGTAGGGATCGCGGCTGGACCAGAAGTTCCTCCAGACCCTGACCACGGAGGGTTTGCTCACCCTCTTCTCCAGGTCCTCCTTGCCGATCTCCAGTTTGTCGAAGAGCGCCACGACGAAGTTCGCCGGCACGAGCGGCGAACCGGCAGTTATGAACTTGTCGATGCGCACGTCCGGGCGGTCCTTGTCGACGCGGTGCAGGGCGGAATGCGCCAGAACCGAGCCCCAGCTGTGGGCAAGTATGCAGATCGGGCGCCCGGTGCTCTTGTAGGAATCGTAGACCTGGATGATCTTCCTCTCCAGCTGCGGCACGACCTTGGCGCTGTCCCCCGGGTCGCGCGACCACGGGAAAGGGACGACGGTTATCCCGCCGCCGAGGCCCGAGATCTTCTGCTCCAGGTAGTTGTCCGGCAGCCGGTCCCGGGAGGAGACCTCCCGCAGGTCCTGCTCCGCCCCGCTCTGGTCCAGCAGAAAATACTTGTCGTTGAACTCCTTGAACGGCCCTGACAGCGCAGCCTCGACGTCCGCTTTCCTCGGGAACAGGATATTTATCAGCCTGACGAAATGCTTCAGCTCCAGCGGCCCCCACCCCAGTTCTCCGAAACTCAGCCCTGCCACGGTTATTACCACCGGGGGCCTGCCGGTATACGAGAGGAGCTCCGCGGCCGGAGACGGGGCCGGGACCCCGGGAGCGAGCGCCTTCACGTCGCCGGCCGAAAGAGAGTTCAGTTCAGCCGCCGCGCCGGCGGCGGGAAGGGCGGCCGAAGCCAGCAGCGCCAGTATGGCCTTGAGCAGGATATTTTTCATATAATATAAAGGTCGACCACGGTCCCAAGAGTCTAATACTTCCCTTCTTTTCCTGTCAATCCAAACTGTCGGTATAAGGCGGTCAAAATGGCATCCAAGCGCGACTTCAGGGTCTTCTGGGCTTTTCTCTTTCAGAACTTCCTGCTCTCCATGGCGGTCGGCTCCGCTTACATCTTCTTCAGGGGGCATACCCCCCTGGAGTTCATCTTCGTCTGCGTGGCGCTGGTCTCCAACACGGTCATGCTGTACGCTGCCGTCTCGCTGCTGGCCCTCCCGTTCTACCTGGCGCCGGGCCGGAGATGGACCCTGGGAACCCTGCTCTGGGCCTTTCAGCTGGCGCTCGTCACCGACGCCGGGGTCTACAAGATCTTCCATTTCCACCTGAACTCCATGGTCTTCAACCTGCTGACCACTCCCGGCGGGCTGGCCTCGCTCGACCAGGGCTGGGAGATGAAGGGCCTGTTCCTGGGGCTGGCGGCCCTGCTGCTGGCCGCCCAATGGATCTTCTGGAGGCTTGCGCCTTCTGCGGCCCGCCGTCTCTTCGCGCGTCCGCGGCTCCCCCGGCTGGCTCTGGCCGTCCTGCTGCTCTTCGTGGTCGCGGACAAGGGCATGTTCGCCTGGGGCACGCTCTACGACACGACTCCCATCATCCGGAACGACCAGCTTTTCCCTCTCTACCAGCCGCTGAAGGTGCGTTCCTTCGCGAACAAGTACTTCGGCTTCAGGCTGAGCGCCCCCGTGAGAGTGGACCTCCCCAAGGGGGCCTCCGACCTGAGGTACCCGGAGAAGCCTCTGGTCATAGTGCCCCCGAAGAAGCCGCTCAACATCCTCATTCTGGTAGTGGATTCGATGCGCTACGACATGTACCGGCCCGATATCCTCGTCAATACCTGGGCGCTGGGGAAGAAGAGCTCGGTGTTCATGTCGCATTACAGCGGCGGGGACTGCACGCGCTTCGGCATCTTCTCCCTGATCTACGGGCTCTACGGCAACTACTGGTTCCCGATGCTGGGCGAGCGGCGCGAGCCCGCCCTGATGGACGTGCTGATGAAGGAGGGCTACGACTTCCGCCTTTTCGCGGCTTCGGCGCTCAGCTTCCCCGAGTTCAACAAGACCTGCTTCGTGGACGTGCCCCGCAAAGACATCTATGACAAGCCTAAGCCGGGCAACGGGGCCGTGCGCGACGACGATATAACCCAGAAGGCCGTGGACTTCATAAAGAACAGGAAAAGCGGGAAGCCGTACTTCGGCTTCGTCTTCTTCGACGCCTCCCACGGCAGCTACGACTACACCCCGCAGTACGAGATGTTCAAGCCTTCGCATTTCGTCAACCTGCTGCTGCTGAACAAGAGCAACATCCTGCCGCTGTTCAACAAGTACAAGAACGCCGTGCATTTCGACGACCACGAGATAGGACGCGTGCTGGACGCGGTGCGCGCCTCGGGGGGCATGAAGGACACGGTCATAGTGGTGACCGGCGACCACGGGGAGCCGTTCTTCGAGCGAGGCTATTACGGCCACAACCAGTCCTACAGCGCCGAGGAGGTGCGTGTGCCTTTCGTGTTCTACGAGCCCGGCCGGAAGCCCTCCGTGATCACCTACAACACCAGCCATTTCGACCTGGCGCCCACCCTGATGCGGCTGCTGGGCGTGAAGAACCCCGCCTCGGACTATTCCAGCGGCCACGGGCTGTTCTCCCCGGAGCGCTGGCCGTTCATGCCGGTCTTCTCGTGGGACACGGCCGCCATCGTGCGCAAGGACGACACGATGGTGCTGCCGCTGCAGGCCTATAAGGGCGGGCTCAAGGTGATGAACAACGCGACGTGGAAGGAGGAGGGGGAGACGGCCGATGCCCCCTTCATGCCGCTGCTGGGAGGTTTCCAGAAAGAGGCGTCCCGGTTCCTCAGGTGACCCGGCGCCCGGCCCGGAGCTTCTCGACGGCGGCCGCGAAGGCCCGTAGGGCGTCCCCTACCTCTATGCCGCGCACGCTCTCCGGGTCCTCCGAGGTTATGTAAAAGCTGTTCTTTCCGCGCGGCTTCCAGCATTTTTCGGTGTAGGGCCGGTTGAACGAGAAAGTGGGGGTGCCTACCGCGTCCGCCAGGTGCAGCGTGCCGGTGTTGTTGCAGACCAGTATCGAGGCGCGGGCCAGCACCGCCGCCATGACCTCGGCCGGCTGCGGCGGGACATGCCGGACGCCCGGCAGAAAGCGCAGGACGCCCTCCTCGGTCCGCCTCTCCTCGCCCGGGCCTTCGATGTAGAACACCGAGACGCCTTCCCAGCCCAGTATCTCCTTCGTGAACTCCACGAACTTCTCTTCTGGCCAGCGGTTCTCCCTTTTCTTGAAGTTGCCTGGGTGGATGGCCACTGTCAGCGAGCCTTCGGGAAGGCCCAGCCCGCGGTAGAGCCTTCCGCCCGCCGCGTCGGCGGCGGCCGGCAGCGCGATGCGGACGTCCTCCGGCGGGGCGAAGCCCAGCTCGGCGGCCAGGCGGGAGTACTTGTCCAGGTGATGCTCCGTGGCCGGGTCGTGCGGCAAGGTCAGCGTGTACGTGCCCGCCGGCGCCCGCTTCGCGAAAGCCAGCTTTCTCGGGGCCCTGGCCAGCGAGATCAGGCGCAGCGAGGTCCGGCTGTAAGAGGGGTTCAGGTCCGCGGCCAGGTCGTAACGGCCGCCGGCGGCCAGGAACACCCGCGCCAGCGAGAGCGGGCGGTGCCAGCCCCGGAACACCAGGACGCGGTCCAGGTCGGGGTTGGCCCTGGCAAGGTCCTCCGCTTTCCGCGAGGTTATCAGCGTGATCTCCGCTTCCGGATAGCGCCGGCGCAGGCCGTGCAGGAACGGCGTAGTGACTATATAATCGCCGAACCTGCCGACGAGAATGAGCAGTATGCTGGAGAGTCCCTTGGCTTCAGGCGGCATCCGTTCCTCCTTCCCCCGGGCCGCGGCGGCGCTCCTTGCGCTTCCTCAGGCGGGCCCATTCCGCCGCGCGCTCCGAGGTCCCGGGCGAGACGCGCAGTTCTATCCTGTCCACCAGCTCCCGCAGCGCCAGAAAGCGGTTGACCGAGCGCTTGCGCTCCCGCTGGCAGCGCACGACGAGGCCCAGCGGCGGGTACTTCAGCTGCACGGCGTTGGCGGTCTTGTTTATCTTCTGTCCGCCCTTGCCGCCGCCCTTTACGAACTGCTCCTCCACCAGCCTCAGGTCCACGCCCAGGCGCGCGATGCGCTCCCTGAGGGCCTGGGCCTTCCGGGGAGTTATGTCGGACCGCTCCGGGAAGTTCACGTCATTCTTCCGGCTGTCCGTGCTCGCGCAGCCACTTGCGGATGTGCGAGCGCGCGCCGGCGGTCTTGACCACGGCCAGCCAGTCCTTCTTAGGCGCGGAGTTCTTGCGCGTGATGATCTCGCAGATGTCGCCGCTCTTCATCGGGTGGTCCAGGCGGGCCATCTTGTTGTTTACCTTCGCGCCTATGCAGGTGTTGCCGACGTCGGTATGTATCGTATAGGCGAAGTCTATCGGGGTAGCGTCCACCGGAAGCGGCTTTACGTCGCCCTTAGGCGTGAAGACGAAGATCTGGTCCAGCTCGAGGTCGGTCTTGAAGCTCTCGATGAACTCGCGCGGGCTCGAGAGGTCCTGCAGCCATTCCATCCACTGGCGCAGCCAGTTCAGCTTCTCGTCCAGGTGCTTGTCGGCGCCCTTGTCGCCCAGCTTGTAGCGCCAGTGCGCGGCGATGCCGTACTCCGAGGTGCGGTGCATGTCCTCGGTGCGGATCTGGATCTCTATGATCTCGCCCGAGGCCGCCATCACGCTGGTGTGAAGGCTCTGGTAGAGGTTCATCTTAGGCACGGCGATGTAGTCGGTGAAGGAGCCCGCCACCGGCTTGAAGACCGAGTGCACGGTGCCCAGCAGCGCGTAGCAGTCGATTACGGTGTCGGTGATGATGCGCACGCCGAGCGCGTCCTGGATCTCCTCGAAAGGCTTCTGCTGGCGCACCATCTTGCGGTAGATGGAGTAGAGGTTCTTGGCGCGGGAGAGAACGCGGTGCGGCACCTGCGCGCCGTCGAGGTGCCTCTCCAGCTCCGTCTTGAAATCCTCCAGCAGCTTCTCGCGCTTGGCGAAACGCAGCTGCACCTTGGCCAGCAGGCTCTGGTACTCGTCCGGGAACAGGTACTTGAACGAGAGGTCCTCGAGCTCGCTCTTCAGGTGGAAGATGCCGAGCCGCTGCGCCAGGGGCGCGTACAGCGAGAGGGTCTCGTGGCTGATCTCGATCTGCTTCTCCTTCGGCATGAAGTTCAGCGTCCGCATGTTGTGCAGGCGGTCCGCCAGCTTGATCACTATTACGCGGATGTCGCGGGCCGTGGCCAGCAGCATCTTGCGCCAGTTCTCCGCCTGCGCCTCGTCGCGCGACGAGAACTTGAGCGTCTCTATCTTGGTCACTCCGGCCACGAGCTGGTAGATCTCGTCGCCGAACTCCTTGCGGAAGGTCTCGTGGGGGACCTTGGTGTCCTCGAGCACGTCGTGCAGCAGGCCCGCGGCCACGGTTTCCAGGTCCATCTTGTAGTCGACCAGGATCTCGGCCACGGCGGCGCAGTGCACGAAGTACTTCTCGCCGGAGGCGCGCTTCTGGTCCTGATGGGATTCGGCGGCGTAGTTCCACGCGTACTCGAGCAGCGTGGTGTCCTGCGAGGAGTATTCCCTGAATTTTTTGAGCAGCTCGTCCAGTTCCATCGGTTATTCCGCCCCCAGCTTCTTGATGACGTAGACCACGAGGTAGCCGAAGGGGTAGACCAGCCGCGCGAACTTGTCGTTCTGGCGGTGCAGTTCCGGCAGGATGTCGGCCATGGCTATGTAGACGAACGAGCCGCCGGAGATGCCCAGCATCAGGGCCATCGTGGAGGGGTGTATCCCGCTCAGCAGCGGCGCCGCCGCGAAGGCCCCTATCGGGGTCATCAGCGCGAAGAAAAGCGACATCCAGAAGGTGTGGCGCCTGTCCCGCCCGCTCCTGAGCAGCAGCGAGGCCAGCGCCACGCCGCCGGAGAACTTGTGCAGGATCACGCCCAGCGCGATGTTCAGTCCCAGCACCCCGCCCGTCTTGGCGCCGACGGCCAGGCTGAGGCCGTCGGTGAGGGCGTGCAGCGACAGCGCGATGAAGGCCACGGTGCCAAGCGAGTGGACGTGACAGTCGTCCTCCTCCACCGCCTCCTGGCAGGAATGGGCCATCGTCAGGCTCTCCACCAGGAAGATGACCAGCAGCGCCGCCAGGCAGCCGGTGAAGGTCTGCCCCGGGTCGATGGACGTGCCGCCCGGCAGCACGTCCATGAAGGCCACCGAGACCAGCACGCCGGACGAGAAGGCCAGCGACCAGGCCAGGAAGCGCCGGTTCAGGCCGCCGTACTTTATGACCAGCAGCGCCCCGGCCAGCGTGAATACTAAAGCGATAAGACTGAAGATTGTGACCATAAACCCCGTTAGCTCCCCTGCGGCGCGCTAGGTCTGCGCCTCGTAGAGCCCCTTGTAGATGCCTCCGAGCTTCAGCAGCTCCTGGTGCGTGCCGGTCTCCGCCAGCTCGCCCTTCTTCAGGACGAAGATCTTGTCGGCGTTCTTCACCGTGGAAAGCCGGTGCGCCACCATCACCACCGTGCGCCCGCCGAGGATGCGCTCTATCGCGGCCTGCACGGCCTGCTCGCTGTTCGTGTCCAGATTGGACGTGGCCTCGTCCAGCAGCAGGATCTTGGGCCTCTTGATTATCGCGCGCGCTATGGCCAGCCGCTGGCGCTGCCCGCCGGAGAGCTTGACGCCCCGCTCTCCCAGTACGGTCTCGTAGCCCTGCGGCATGGACGAGATGAACGCGTGCGCGTCCGCCGCCTTCGCGGCCTCCACCACCTCGTCCATCGAGGCGCCGGGGCGCCCTATCGTGATGTTCTTGTAGACCGTGTCGTCGAAGAGGATCGTGTCCTGCGTCACCAGGCCCATGTGCGCGCGCAGGTCCGTGGTGTCGAGGTCCGTCATGTCGTGGCCGTCCAGCAGTATGGAGCCGGACACCGGGTCGAAGAAGCGCAGCAGCATGTGCACTATGGTGGTCTTGCCGGAGCCGGAGGGCCCTACGAAAGCCGCCACCTCGCCGGGAGCTATCGAGAACGACAGGTCCTTGAGGACCTGGGTCTCGCGGGAAGGGTACTTGTAGTTCACCCCCCGGAACTCGATCCTGCCCTCCAGCCTGTCTATGTTCTTGGTCTCCGTTTTGACGACGACGGCGGGCTTCTCCTCGAGGATCTGGTAGATGCGCTCCCAGGCCGCCATGCCCTGCTGCAGCTTGGAGTTCATGTTGCCGATGTTCTTGATGGGGCCGTAGGCCGTGAGGTAGCCCATCAGGAAGGAAAAGAAGTTGGCGGTGGACATCGTGCCGCTGAAGATGGCCTTGCCGCTCATGTAGAGTATGGCCACCATCACCATGCCGCTGACGAACTCCATCACGGGGCCGCTCAGCGCGGTGGCGCGCAGATAGCGCATCATCTTGGAGAAGTAGGCGTCGTTGGCGACGCGGAACCGGGCTATCGCCTGGTCCTCGTAGTTGAAGGCCTTGACCACGGTGATGCCCTGCAGGCTCTCCTGGAAGCGGTGCGAGATCTCGCCCACTATCACGTTGCTCTCGGCGGAGGCCTTGCGCATCTTGCGGCCCAGCACGCCCAGTATGGCGGCTACCGCCGGCAGCACTATCATCGAGATCAGCGCCAGCCGCCAGTTGATATAAAAGAGCACGGCCACGCAGCCCACCACCGTGAGCGAATCGCGGATGCCGTAGAGCGGGATGAACTGCACGGTGCTCTGCACGTTGTTCAGGTCGTTGATGACGCGGCTCATCACGTCGGAGGAGCGCCTGCGCCAGTAGAACTCCAGCGACAGGCGGTGGATGTGGTCGAACAGGTCGGAGCGGATGTCCTGCACCGCCCGCTGCCCTATCCAGCTCATCAGGTAGCCGTTGACGTACTCGACCGTCATCCGCAGGACGAACAGCAGCGGCAGGCCCAGCACCACCAGCTGCAGCAGGTGGGCGTTCCTGTCCATGAACACGCCCTTTATTACCGGCCCCGAGATGTAGATGATCAGGTTCTTTATCGCGGCCAGGATAACCATCGAGACCGCCGCCTGGTACAGGCGGCTCTTGTAGGGTCCGAGATAGGCCAGCAGCGCGCGGGTCAGCAGCCGGAACCTTTCCTTGCTGAGGGTGTGGGCGCTTGTCCGGTCCGTCATGTCAGCTCAGGTAGGAGAGTATCTTGCCTGCCGCGCGCTCCGCGGCGCCGCGCTCCCCGAGCAGCGAGCGCAGCCCGGCGAGCTCCTTGCGCGCGGCCTGCATGCGCGGCGGGTTGTTGATGAAGGAGAAGGCCTCCTGGGCCAGGTTGTCGACCGTGGCCTTTTCCTGGATCAGTTCCTTTACCGCGGGGCGTTTCAGCAGGATGTTGACCAGCGAGATGTACGGCGTCTTGACGACGCGCTTGGCCACCTCGTAGGTGAGTTTCTGCATGCGGTAGGCCACGGCCATCGGCACGCCCAGCAGCGCGTTCTCCAGGGTGGCCGTGCCGGAGCACGTGAAGGCGAAGTCGAGCTTCGCGCGTTCGGAGTAGTCCTTCTCCCGCACGATCTCTATGTCCTTGGACCAGTACTTCTCCGCGGCCTCCAGCGCCGGGACCAGCGCTTCGTCGGGGAATTCCGGGACGGCGAACAGGTAGGCGCGGGCCTTGGGGTGCTGTTCCTTGATGCGGTAGAAGGCCTTCACGAAGAGCGGCAGGTGGCGGTAGATCTCGGTCTTGCGGGAGCCTGGGAGTATTCCTATCTTCCACTCCCCGTTGGGCGGGGGGAAGTCCTTCGCGGCCGGCGCCGGCATCATGTCCAGCAGCGGGTGGCCGACGAACGAGGCGCTGCCGCCGGCCTTCCTGTAAAGTTCGGTCTCGAACGGGAAGATCACGAAGATATCCTTGGTCAGTTTGGCTATCTTGGCGGCGCGGCCGGGTCTCGAGGCCCAGACCTGCGGGCTGATGTAGTAGAAGGCCGGGATCTTGCGGTGGGCGGCCAGGCCCAGCACCTGGTGATTGAAGCCGTAGAAGTCCACCGCTATCACGCAGGCGGGCCGGCGCTCGTCCAGGTAGCGGCGCACCAGCTTTATCAGCTTGAGCCACAGGAAGAAGTGCTTGAACGGCTCGGAGAAGCCGACGGCCCCGACCGAGACCAGATTGTAGATGAAATGGGTGGAGACCTCCTGCATGCGGACCCCGCCGATCGAGGTCACCGAGATCTCCGGGTCCCTTGCTTTGAGGGCCTTTATCAGGCTGGCGGCGTGAAGGTCCCCGGAGGGGTCTCCGGCCACCACGAGGATGTTCTTGTTCACAGGTGCGATCTTAGCCATAAATCTCCGCCGCCGTCCCCCGCCGCGGCGCCTTGGTCGTCAGTGCTTGTCTATTCCGGCGTTCTTGAGCCCTTCCTCCACCAGCACCTTGGTGGCCTTGCCGATGTCCGACAGCGTGCCGGAGAGCGACTCCGGCGGCTGCTCGCTCTTGGGCCCAGAGACCTCGAAACGGCGCATCTTGTCGGTGATGTCGAGCGCGAGGCGCAGCGCCTTCAGGCCCTTCTCGCCGCTGGGCGTGGGGGTCTTGGCGGTCTTTATGCAGTCTATGAAGTGGTAAAGCTCCTCGCGTATCGGCTGCTTCGGGGCGAACTTGGGGTAGGAGATCTCTATGTCCTTGAGCGAATGTATGACCGGGACCTTCTTGGTGTAGATCTTCACGCGCGAGCTGACGTAGTCCACCGAGATGTAGGCGTCCTGCTGGTAGATGCGCATGCGGCGGGAGGCCTCCATGCTGGCGCGGCTGGCGGTGATGTCGGCCACGCAGCCGTTCCTGAACTTGAGCCGGACGTTGGAGATGTCCTCGTGGTTGGAGAGCATGCTGGCGCCGATGGCCTCGAAGCTCTCGATCTCGGAGTCTATCATCGTCAGGATGATGTCGAGGTCGTGGATCATCAGGTC
>JAJYNO010000037.1 GCA_021786295.1 bacterium
CCAGAATTTTCAGATGGTGCTCAGTCTGGACTGCGCCGTGCGCACCTCCGACGGGGGGAAGATCTTCTATTTTTATCTGGGGCCGATGTTCTGAGCCGCCCAGCCAGCTCCGGCAAACCGGCGCAGTTTTTATGCTAGAATTCAGGGAAAGGAAGTGCTATTTATGAAGAACGCTAAACTTACGCAGTTTCTCATAGCTTTAACATTCCTGCCCGCGGTGGTTTCCGCGCAGGACGTCTCCTCGGCCGCCGCGGCCGGTCCAGCGGCTCAGGCGGCGCCCGCCGCCCCAAGCCCGGTCGACGATGCCCTGGCCAGGCTGAAGTCGGGCACGGACGACGAGCGGCGCGTGGCCGCGGAGACGCTGGGCCAGCTGCGCGACCCCAAGGGAGCGCCTGGCCTTATCGAGGCCCTTGGCGACCCTTCCGCTCGCGTGCGGCAGGCCGCCGAGGACGCCCTGGGGCTTATGACGTGGCGCCCGGCCGCGGACAAGCTCTCCCAGATGCTGCTGAACGACCAGGATCCCTCGGTCCGCCAGCAGGCCGCCATTTCCCTGGCCTATATCCTGGACCCGAAGACCGGACCGGCCCTGCAGGCGGCCCTCAAGGACGACAGCATGCCGGTGCGCTACGCCGCGCTGCACGCGCTGGGGATGCTCAGGTACTCTCCGGCCGAGAAGGAGATAGCGGGGATGCTTTCCTCCGATGATGTAACTCTCCGGCGCGGCGCCATAGCCGCGCTAGGGCAGCTTGGCGCCAAGGACGAGGCCGGGGACGTTTCCAAGTATCTCGACGACAAGGACCCTTACGTCAGGATAGAGGCGATAAAGGCGCTGGGCGACATCGGGGATGCTTCGGCCGCTCCTGGCCTGGTAAAGCTGCTGGCCGCCACCGAACCCTCTTCGGTGCGGATGGAGGCCGCTCTTTCTCTTTCCAAGATGGGCATGCCTGACGGAGTTTCCACGGCCTACGAGTTCGTGAAGTCGCCAGACATGAGCCTGAGGACCAAGGCCCTTGACGTCATCGCGCAGGCAGGAGACGCCCGCAGCCTTCAGTTCCTGGACACCATTTATAACGAGGAACAGGACCCGGCCGACAAAAGCCTGGTGGACCTTTCCCGGCAGCGCCTGAACGCCAGGCTGAGCGCCCAGAAGTGACGGCCCGTCGTCGGCGTTGACCGCTGGCGCTCTCCCGCCAGTCATGCCGAGAAAAAAGAAGAGGAATCCGGCTCCTGCCGCCCCGAAACCTTCCCCGGAAAAAGCTCCGGCGGAGGTCAGGGGCGGGGAAAAAACCTCTTTCCTCTGGTTTTTATCCTTCATTCTTATAGTTTCCGGCTACGTTCTCCTGCATAAGGCCGACCCGGCCGGGAGCGATCCCTGGGCTGTCATATCTCCGGCCCTGCTCTTGTCCGGCTATCTCCTGATAATTCCGGCTATAGTTCTGACCTACAAGGGCAAATAGCCTGCCGCCCCAGGAAAAGGGGGGGGCAGGGCCTTCTAAAAGCTTTTATTCCCTTCCCTCTCCCCCTCTAAGACACATTTTTTCGGAAAAATTCCTGGTTTATAGACGTTTTCCCCGGGTTTTGATGCCATCTAGGGGGGCGGCGCCGAACCCGGCGGTGTTTTTGCGCTGGACCCGCTGTCCTCGATCAGCCTGCTGTTTCTTCTTTTCCTCCTTGCCCGCCCTTACTAAAGCGCTTCATGGTATTTTTAAGCGCAGACATCGTTCCCGGTTAACCCCCCGTTTTTGCTTCTCCATGGTCCCCTGCCCCTTTCGTGGTATTTTGAATTCGCCCGCGATCAGGCAAGAATTGGCCGGATTTTGGCTGCCTGGCGGCCTGCCGAGGGGGGGCTTGGGGCAACTGGCCCCTTGGATGGGACTTATGCTGCGCCCTGGTCCAAGAGGGGCTGAAAGGATCCTTGAAAGTTGGCTGATTTTTTGGAATTTTACCCACGCCGATTCTTTGGCTTAGATGGTATTTTTCGAAGGAAGCCATTTTTTTAAAAAACAGGCATTTCCTGATCTTCCATTTTTTAAAATTGATGAAAACGGCAATTTTGAAAAATGGAATTTTGGCTGCCGAGGCGGGAATTCGCTGCTAACAATAAAAAACTATAAACGATGTCTGAATTTGAAAAATACCTTCGGTAAAATAAGAATTATTTTGATTTATTCAATAGTGTTTATCGGAGCGCGGGTGTTGTTTGGGTGGGAAAATAAGTTAACATAATATATCTTATCGTAAGTTATCTTTAGGGCTTCGAAGCGGGGTCTTTTGTGGCGTTCGGGCTCGGATTCCTGCTGTTCTTTTTGTGTGCTTTTGCCGCGGCGCCGTTTTGTCCGTCCGTGGCTGCCGCGGTCCTGGCCGGCCGCATCCGGCTTTCCTTATATTATGGGCCGGGGGTGTGCTCTGTCGGGTTTCAGGCTGGCAGGTTCCTGGCGTCCAGCCAGGCCCTTTCCAGCCCTTTGGCGGTGATCTGGTAGCACCTGTTGCGCTTGGTTCCGGAGGCCTTTATCAGGCCTTCCTTTACGGCTTTCGAAAGCAGGCGGTCCAGCCTTTCCGGGGCGTAGCCTGAGGCTTTTATGGCCTTTGAGAGGGTCAGCGCGCCCACGGCGGCGGTCTCGTTCAGTTGTCTGTCGGCGGCCAGGAGTATCAGGGCGGCCTGTCCGCCCTTTAGCTCCGGGTGCTTGTGTTTGAGGGTCAGCAGGCCGCCCCTTTCTTCGGTCAGGGAGGTCCAATCCGGCCCTTTGGGGGCTGTTTCCGGGGTTCCGGCCGCGGGGGCGGCCGGCGCCGGGTGCCGCCCCAGGCTGCCCATGAACATTTCTTTTTCGCTTAGTATGAACTCGGCGGGGCCTTCTGCCTCGAACTCCGCTCCCGACGGGTGCTTTAGTCTGAGCTTGTAATTCATGGGGTGGGTGGCTCCTATATGACGGTAGTTTAACATATGGGTATTTGTATGTCAATATATGGCACCTATATGGCAAGTATATGTCAACACGTGTTGATAACCTGTGCATATCCCGGGGGGGTGCCGGACCGCTCGAGAGGGGGCGCCCCGGCAGCCTCCGCATGGCCCCCCCCTTTTTTTTGGGGGAGGTGTATGTGATACCCCCTCCCTCCCGGGGGCCGCGCAGGAGCCTTCAGCGGGTCAGCGGGGGCTGGCGTCGGAGGTCGGATTGTTGTGGTTGCGTCAGAATTTGGCTGAAACCGCTCCGTAGACGAGCTTGGAGGGCGGGGCGTCGTTGTAGAGGCCCAGCGGGGTAAGCACGGCATACACCACGGTAAGGCGCAGGTCGTCGCCCATGGGATAGGCGGCCTTGAGGTCCCACTCGCTGGCTATCTGCAGGGAGCCATTGTTGTCGTTCTCGGAAGCCCGGAACTTGTAGAGGTCGGCGGAGAGGACCAGCTTCTTGTAGGGCAGGTCGGCCCCGATGTCTATGATGTTCAGGCCCGAGACGCCGTACGGGAGGCCGTTGAGCGTGGAGGAGGTCTTTATCATGTCGTAGAGGCTGGCCCCCGCTATGGCCCCGTAGCCGGAGCGCTCCAGCCCGCTGTACCTGGAGCCGAAGTCGGGAAAAAAGGCCTTGTCCGCGGCGTTCCAGCTGGTGCCGCCTGAGGAGCGCCCGTAGGCCAGGCGCAGGCGCGATTCCCCGAAGAAGGCGATATCCTGCGTCCAGGAGCCTTTGAGCATAAAGGCTTCGCCCTTGTAGTTGCCGGTGCCGCCCCCGCTCCTTTCCGAGGTTCCGCGTTCTATGGCGGCTTCCCCGTCGAAGCTCAGATTGCTGCGGGTAAGGAAATAGCGCACGCCGGTGAACTTCTTGGTGCGGGAAAGCGTGTCGAAGTTCAGGTCCTGCGCAGGAGCTTTGTCGTTCTGCCAGAAATGGTAGAACTCCCAGATGCCTTCCCCGGTCGGGCAATAGGCCGCGCCGCCGGTAATGGTGTAGTAGTGGTCTGTCTTGAACGGCCTGAAGACGAACAGGTCGGCCTTCAGCTTGCCCAGCACGTTCGACGCCTCCAGCCGCCCGCCAGGGAGGCCCAGGTCGTCCCCGGAAAGGGTTATGCCCTGACCCAGCGTGAAGTCCTGCCTGCCGAAAGTGGCCGTGATGTTGGGCTTCAGGAAATGGTGGATCCTCACGTAGGCGTTGCGGATGTACGGGGTGCCGTCGGTCGACGGCAGCAGGGCAGCCGCGTCCTTGAACTGCGGCGTGGTGATCGGGGCGGTGGAGGCGCCCTGGCCGATGCTCTGCAGGACTATCCCGACGTCCATCGTGGAATCCTGCGTTTTTTCAAGGCGGATGTCCTTGATAATGAAGCCCAGCGTGGCGTCCTCGGAGAAGAGCGGCTGGGAGTCGGAGCCGGAGCCGTAGACCAGCCGCTGGTAGTTGGCGGCCTTCAGCTCCACGTTGGAGAGGAGGTCCAGCTTGGTGGCGGAGGCGGCGCCGGCCAGCGCCAGCAGCGCGGCCGCGGAAAGCGCGAGGCTTGTCTTCTGGCGGGCTCGTCTCATGGACTTAAATTATAACAAAAAGGCCGCCGGTTTTTTGCCCGGCGTCCGCCGGGGAAATAAAAACCCCGGGGTTTTGGGCCCCGGGGCTTTTTTGTCCGGTAACCTTGCGGTTATCAGAACTTCACGTTGAGCGCCGCGCCGAGCATGGTCTCGGTGTCGTGCGAGCCGACGAGGTTCTTCTTCTCGGGAGAGAACATCGCGTAGTAGCCCTTCACGTCCACCTTCTCGGAGTGGGTCCAGGTGGCCACGAGGTCGCCCTCGTTGCCGATGTGCTTCTTGCTGGTCAGGCCGGCCTGCTTGTTGGCGGAGAAGTCGTAGTAGGTCACCGCGACGTTCAGCTTCTCCAGCTTGGACGGGGTCCAGTTGGCGCCCAGGTTGTAGGTGTTCAGACCGGAGCCGGCGTTGAGCGCGGCGGAGGTCATGAAGCCGCCGCCGTAGATGATCCCGGGGCGGTAGTCGCCGTTGATGCCCTTGAAGGCCTTGTCGGCGCTGTTGTTGGTCTCGTCGCCGGACTGCAGCACGTACTCGCCGGCGAAGCCCAGCTTGCCGGCCAGGTCCAGGGAGTAGTTGGCGTTGGCCTTGAAGGCGTAGCCCTGGTGCTTGTAGCCGATGGCGGGATAGTTGGTGTCCTTGCCAGTGTTCTGGTCGTACTCGAGACCCAGGTTGAGGTCCTTCACGAACTTGCACTCCCAGTTGGCCCTGATGCCGGCCAGGCCCAGGTAGTCCGCGTTCTGGGTGGTGGCGCCGGCGGCATTGGTCTTGGCGACCTTCTGGTAGTAGTAGGCGTTCAGGTTGAACCACTCCACCTTGGTCTTCACGTTGACGCCGGTCACGTTGATGTCGTTGAGGCCGGCGGCTGCTCCGGCGTTGTTCTGGGTCTGCTTGGCTACTATCGCGTTCACGTCCCAGTCGCGGTTGACGGCGTTGAACTTATACCAGCCGGTCCAGCCGTCTATCGCGGAGACGGGCAGGGTAGCCGGGTACGGCCACATCTTGGGCCCGTAGTAGATGACCATGTCGCCGGCGTCGCCGTAGAACTGGCGGCCGACCTTGTGGTCTATACCGAACACGCCCTTCAGGTTCAGGTAGGCCTGCTCGAAGTACAGGTTGTCCTGGATGTTGTTGGCGTTCTGCGAGGCCTGGCCGTACTGCCTGTCGTTCTTGACGGCGGTGACCACGGCGTTCACGTCCTCGTTCAGGTCGAAGCCGGCGTTCAGCAGCAGGCGCGTGTCGACAAAGGACTTCTTGTCCGAGTTGCTCTTGTTGAAGTCCTGGTTGCTGTTGCTGTACGCGTTGACCTCTATCTGGCCGTCGTACTTGAAGTTCTTGAGGAGCTGCGCGTTGGCGGCCGAAGCCGTGAACGCGAGCACCGCAAGTATACCTATCGCGTTTTTCATCTATACTCCTCCTGTTTTACTGTCGTAAGCCCGTTTCCGGGGCTTTCTCCCCGCCTCGCGGCGGGGTTGCTTCGCTCTTCCCGCGTTTTACCGCGGTCAGTGCCTGCCCGCAGGGGCCTACGGCCTTTGCAGGAGAAGCGCCTGAGATCGGCGCTCCGCTTCCCCCCTCTTTCCCCGGGGGCTGCGGACCCCTTACCGGGGCCTCCTTACAGAGCATAGTCATTATGCAAAGAATACCCGGGTCATGTCAAACCATATGGCGGAATTATTAATTATATGTCAACAATAGCGCATAAAGAGGCCCGCTGGCCGGCGAGGGAACAAAAAAGCCCGGCGCGCCGGGCTTTTTATGCCATTTGCGGCCGTGTTATTTTTTCCCTGCGGGCGAAGCTGCTGGCGGGGCCAGCTTGGCTTTGGCTTCCATCGCCCAGGAGGTATCGGGATAGAGCAGGGAGATCTTCTCCCAGGTCTGAGCCGCCAGGTCCTTGGCGCCGGAAAGCTCCTCTACGTTGGCCAGCGAGACGCTTACCTCGGGGGCCAGGTAATGCTCCGGATAACGGGAGAGGAAGTCTGAGTACTGAGCCTGGGCTCCGGAGAGGTCGCCGGCGGCCTCCCTGCATTTTCCCACGTTGTAGGAAGCGAAGGGCCCCAGCAGTTTGTCGTTGAGGAGCTTGGAATACTGCGCCTCGGCGTCCTTGTATTTACCCTGGGCGTAGAGTATGTCGCCCGAGGTCAGGACCGCGTACGGGGCCGCGCTGGTGCTGCCGAAGGAGGTCTCTATTGTCTCCAGCTGCTTCTGGGCGGCGGCGATGTTGCCGCTGTAGCCTATCTGCTGGGCTATGAAGAGGTCCTTCCAGGCGTCGTCGCGCAGGGCGCGGTAATGAACGAAGAAGTAGACCGAGAAGACCACGGCGGCCGCCGCTATGACCACGGACCCTATGAAGGTCTCCCTGTTCTTCTTTATCCATCCCAGGGCCAGGTCGTATCTAGAGGGGCCGGCGTGCTCCATCTTGCCGCCGGCTATCCATGTTGAATCTGGCATATCTCGTGTGGCTCCTTTGAAATTCACTGCCCTCTAGAGGAATCGAACCTCTATTTAGAGTTTAGGAAACTCCCGTTCTATCCGTTGAACTAAGAGGGCGTAAAACAGGCTAATATTTTATCAAAGAATAGAGGTCCCGGCCAGCGAGTTTGTCCCGGCCCTTCAGGAATTCCAGCTCTATCAGCATGGCTATCCCGGCCACCTTGCCGCCCAGTTTCTCCACCAGCTCGCAGACCGCGGCCGCCGTGCCGCCCGTGGCCAGCACGTCGTCGACTATCAGCACCTTCTCGCCGGGCTTCACGGCGTCGGCGTGCATCTCCAGCGTGTCGGTGCCGTATTCCAGCGCGTACGAGGCCGAGACGGTCCTGTACGGCAGCTTGCCCTTCTTGCGCACCGGCACTATGCCGGCGCCCAGTTCCAGGGCTATCGGGGCCGCCAGCAGGAAGCCGCGGGCCTCTATGCCCAGCACCTTGGTGATGCCCGCGCTCCTGAAGGCCCCGGCGAAGTCCTTAACCAGTCCGGAGAAGGCCGCGTGGTCGGTCAGCAGGGGCGTTATGTCCTTGAAGACTATTCCCTTTTTCGGGAAATCGGGGACGTCGCGGATTATGGCCTTTAGCCTGGCTGCCAGCTCGGCGGAATGCCGTGTAGTGGTGTTCATCATTTCTTCCCGTTCTTCTTGCGCGGTTCGTAGGGCTTCGTCGGGATAGAGTCCCCGAGGATGTCGGTCTTGGGTTTGGGCTGGTGCCAGCCGGGCTGCAGGTTGGTGTGGTCCGGGCGCTTGCCCAGCTCTATCAGGCCCATCTTGGCCGCCACGCGGCGCAGGCGCAGCAGAGCGCGTTCCTCTATCTGGCGCACGCGCTCGCGCGAGAGGCCGAGTTTCTTGCCGATGTCGTTGAGCGTCATCGGGGTCTGGCCGGTGAGGCCGTAGCGGTACTCCACTATCATGCGCTCGCGCTCGCCTATTTCTACTAGGGCGTCCTTCAGCTCGTCGTGCAGGCGCAGGATCGAGATCAGGTTGTCCGGCGTGGAGGAGTCGGCGTCCTTCAGCGTGTCGCCGACGGTGTCGTCCATGCCGTCGCTCGAGGAGAGAGGCGTCTCTATCGAGGAGAGGCCGGTCACGATCTCGCTGGCGTTCAGCGCGGTGCGCACCTGGTTGGCGTTCCAGTGCATGTGCTTCGCCATCTCGGCCATCGTCGGGTCGCGGCCCAGCTTGCCGTGCATGTTGTCCCACTGCTTGAGCCACTTGCGCAGCGCGGTCCACGCGTGAGGAGGGATGCGGATCGTCTTGGAATTCTCCTCCACCGAGCGGCGCACGTACTGCTCTATCCAGTACGAAGCGTACGTGGAGAAACGGTAGCCCTTCTTCGGGTCGAACTTGTCTATCGCGTGCAGCAGGCCGAGGTTGCCCTCCTCGACGAGGTCCATCAGGTCGGCGCCCTGGTACAGGAAACGCTTGGCTATCGGGATCACGAGCTTGAGGTTCAGCTCCATGATGCGCTCTTTGGCCCGGCGGTCGCCCCGCTTGACGCGCTTCCACAGCTCGTGCGACTCCTCGCGCGAGATCTTGTGGTCGATCTGGCTGATCTTCCTTATGTACTGGTTCGTGGAATCGATGTTGATGTCGCTGAGTTTTTCCCTGGGCTTGGGCGTTTCTTCGCCCGGCTCCTTCTCGGCCTTGGGCGCCGCGTCCTCTTTTTCTAGCTCTTCGCTGTCTTTTTCTTCTGGCATGTTCCCCTCTCAGGCGGTGGGCTTTATGTGAAAGCTTTCGCTGTCGTCTTCCTGGTCCAGCATTTCCTGCGTTTCCGTCTCCGCTACGGCGGCGAACGGGTGGCCGCTCTTGAGCTCCTTCAGAAAGCTGTCGAGCTCGGGTACGGCGCCCTGCGCCTCTCCTTCCACGGAGCCGTCGAGGGCGTTGCGCACCCAGCCGGAGACACGGTTCTTCTCCGCCGTCTCTTTTACGAACCAGCGGTACCCTATGCCTTGCACCCGGCCTTTTATCCTGAAACTCAGACGCATATTTTTCTGTCGGACCGCCCTTAATGATACTAAAACCTGCGGCTATTGACAAGGCAACATAAATGCCCGGAACGCCTCTCCGGCGTTCATCGCGGCTTATAAAATGAAGGATCGGGGCGGTGGGATTTGAACCCACGATCTCTCGGTCCCGAACCGAGCGCTCTAGCCAGCTGAGCCACGCCCCGATCAAATCGGCAGGACTGCATTTTTACAACGAAAATATGATAGCAAATACCGCGCCCCGTGGCTACACGAAACTGGCCGCTCAGGCCGCGAGCGGCTTCCCGTCCCCCGTCAGCAGTTCTATCACCCGCCCCGCCACGTCGCGCGCCGCGTGCGGCCGCGCGTGCTCTCCCATCGCCCGGCCTGCCTGCGCCAGCGCGCCAGGCGAGGCCAGGTACCTGCGCACCAGCGGCTCCAGGTCGGCCGGGGAGGCGGCCGCCTCGGCCAGCCTGTGCCGCAGCAGATAACCGGTGTTGCGGTCCTCCTGCCCGGGCAGGGGCGAAAAGATGACGAACGGCTTGGCCATCGCCATGCACTCGGCCAGCGTCACGCCGCCCGGCTTGCCCACTACCAGGTCCGCCGCGTTGTAAAGGGCGGCCGGCGAGTCCGTGAAATCCAGGAAGCGCAGCCGCCGGCGCGAGCCGTGGGCCTTCTCGGCCTGGCGGCAGAGGCGGCGGTTGCTGCCGCACATAACGGCCACCTGCACCCTGCCGAAGAGCGGCTTAAGCGCCAGGGCCGCGCTTTCCAGGTCGCCGAGGCCGCGGCTGCCGCCGGTGATGAGCACCGTGAACAGGTGCGGGGCCAGGCCGAGCAGGCGGCGCGCGGCGGTCTTGTCCGGCTGCGTGGCTGTAAATTCCTTGCGCACCGGGATGCCGGTGACGAAGATCCTGTCCGCAGGCGCTCCCTTCTCCTTGAGCGTCGCGGCGGCGGAGCGTTCCGGGGCGAAGTACGCGCTGACTCCTTTGGGTGGCCAGTAGGTGTGCGCGCAGAAATCGGTGAGGACGGAGAAGAGGGGCAGGCGCGCCAGGCGGCGGTTCTTGGTCATTAGCAGCGACGAGAAGGCCTGCGTGGAGATGGCCGCCCGCACGTTGAGCTTGAGCAGCGCGTCGGCGAGTTTTTGCGAGGAGAACGGCAGTATGGCCTCGCGGAAGGCGCTGGCCGCCATGGCGACGAAGTCGTTGTCGTAAACGTAGTCCCACAGGGCCGGGGTGCGGCCTAGCACCTGCAGGTAGGTGCGCGCGACGAGCGGGCCGAAATCCGGGTAGATCTCGGAGAGGTTCACCATCACCGGTTCTATGATGCGCGGCGGCAGGAACTCGGCAACCGCCTGCGCGGCCGCGTAGTGCCCGGACGGGCTTGTCCCGTAGATCAGCGCCACCCGTAAGGGATACGTGAGCCCCGCCGTCTCCATCCCAAGATTATACCAAAGGCGCACGAACGCCCCCGCGATCCGAAGACGCGGGGGCGTTGTCTCTCTGTCACTGCCTTTTTGCCCCGAAGGGCAAAGTTTCCGTCGGTCCCTATTTCAGTTGTTCTGCCACCCTGCCCACCAGTTTCTCGGAGGGCGTGAGCGTCTTCTCGCCAGGCTTCCACTTGGCGGGGCAGACCTCGGCCGGGTTCTTGTGCGTGTGGACGAAGGCCTTCATTTTGCGCACCAGCTCCTCCATGTTGCGCCCTACGTTGTTGAGGTTTATCTCGGAGCCGACCAGCACGCCGTCCGGGCTGATGACGAAGGTGCCGCGGTAGGCCAGGCCGGAGACCGGGTCGTAGGCGCCGAGGGCCTGCGCCAGGCGTCCGCGCGCGTCCGAGGCCATGCGGTATTTCACGTCCTTAAGCAGCTTCTCCTGTTCCTTCCACCCCATATGCACGAACTTGGTGTCGGCGCTGACCGAGAGGACCTCCGCCCCCAGCTTCTCCAGTTCGGCGTGCTTGTCGGCCAGATCGGCCAGCTCGGTCGGGCAGACGAACGTGAAGTCCGCCGGGTAGAAGACCAGCAGCGTCCACTTGCCGGCGCGGAGGGCGTCTTCGAGACGGAAGACCCCGAACTTGCCTGCGGCCGGTTCGAAGGTCTCCAGCTCGAAGGCCGGGACTTTGCGGCCGACGGTCACTATTTCCTTGTTCTCTTCTGACATTTTGCAGCCTCCTTGGGAGCCGCCTTCCCGGCGCAGGCCGGGCAGACTCCGTAAAATTCCACGTTGCAGCTGAGCACCTTGAAGCCTGCCGGCTTTCCGAGCGGCTTCAGCTTGGCCGGACGCCTGACGTCGGCGATGGTCCCGCACTTCACGCACATAAGGTGCGCGTGCGGGGCCGTGGAGGGATCGAAGCGGGAGCGCTTCGGATCTATCCTTATCTCCAGCAGTTCCCCTTTGCGGAACAGGGACTGGAGCGTGTTGTAGACGGTAGCGAAGGATATCCTCGGGAATTTCCGGTGAACCCCGCGGTAGATCTCCTCCGCGGACGGGTGCGAGGTGTTGCCTTCCAGCAGGCGCAGTATCTCGGCGCGCTGGGGCGTCATGCGGAAGCGGCTTTGCGGGACTCCGGGTCTTTTTTTCATATTAGAAGTATTCTAATCAAGAATATATTATCAGATTAGAATCGTTCTTGTCAAGGGGAAGGGGCCGCGCATGCTATAATATTCCGGGAATAGGAGGCATTTATGAGGACGATAATAAAAGTGACGGGGATGAGCTGCGCGGGCTGCCGCGCCAGCGTCGAGAACGCTCTCAGGCGCGTGGCTGGCGTTTCGGCGGTGAGCGTCAGCCTGGAGAAGGGCGAAGCGGCAGTGGAGTTCGATGAGGGAAAGGTCTCGGCGGAGAGGCTGAAGGCAGCGGTGGAAAAGGCGGGCTATAAGGCTTCCTGAACTGGCGCTAGCCGAAAGAAGAAGCCGGTCCGCTGGACCGGCTTCTTCTTTCTTAGCGGCCGCCCGGCCTTCCTCATCGGGGCGCCGGGAATTGAACCCGGAACCTCTCGCACCCCAAGCGAGCGCTCTACCATTGAGCCACGCCCCGGTGGGGAAAGCCGAACCTGCGGCCCGTATATGATACTAAAGTCCCGGCGGGTAAATCAAAAGGGATGGGCAGGCTCAGAGTTCGTCTATCAGGCGCCGCAGGTCCTTTCTTATCTCCTCCAGCAGGGCGCCGCGGCCAGGATCGCCGGATAGGGAAGGGATCTTCTTCTTCCTGCGTTTCGCGGCCAGCGCTTTACGGGCCCCGTCCAGCGAATAGCCCTTCACGAAGACTAAATCCTTAACTTCAAGCAGCGTCTCCACGTCAGCCCGCGTGTAGCGCCGGTGCCCGCTGGAAAGGCGCAGCGGGCGCAGCAGGCGGAACTTGGTCTCCCAGTAGCGGATGGTGTACTCCGGGAGCTGCGCCGCGCGCGAGACCTCCCGCATGGTGTAGTAGGTCTTCTCGGCCATCAGAGCCCGATGGTGAGCTTCTTGGAGGGTTTGAAACGGATGCTCTTGCGCGGGCCCACCATCACTCGCTGGTTGGTCTTCGGGTTCCTCATCTGGCGCGGCAGGCGCTCCTTGACCTTGAATGTCCCGAAGTTGGAGATCACGACTTTGCGGTTGTCCCGCAGAGCCTCGCCCATTATCTCGAAGGTCTTGCAGACGGCCAGTTTGGCGTCCTTCTCTGTGGTCAAATGCTTGGTCAGCTCGCGTATAAGGTCAAGTCTGTTCATCGTCCTCTTCCCCCTCTTCGTCCTCGCCGCGCTCCTGCCCCTCCTGCCCGCTCTGGGGACCGCCGCCAAGCAACTGGCCGATGATGTCGTTGGGCTTAAGGTTCTTCAGGTCGTGCTTGAACCTGGTCACCTCGTCCTCGGTGATGGGCTTGCTTAGCACCTGGGTCCTGGCGAAGACCTTCTCGTTTATGTAGATCGGGCAGCCGAAGCGCACCGCCAGCGCGACCGCGTCTGAGGGGCGCGCGTCCACCGTGCGGGGGCCGCCGCCGTCCGGGGCCGCTATGTGCAGGCTGGCATAATAGGTGTTCTGGACGATGTCGTCGATGACCACCTTCTTCAGCGTCAGCCCCAGCGTCTTGATGACCGAAAAAAGCAGGTCGTGCGTCATCGGCCTGGGGGACGGGTAGCCCGACAGCCGTATGGCTATGGCCTGCGCCTCCATCGGCCCTATCCAGATGGGCAGTATGCGGGTGCCTTCGGTCTCGTCCAGGAAGATTATGGACTCGGTGAGGCTGGTGGCTATGGAGTAGATGCGGACCTCCACTGTTCCGCGGGGCGCCTGTTCTCGCTTCATTATTTTTTCTCCCCGCCTTTTTCCAGGTTTTCCTCCCTGTGTTTGAAGGAGAGCTCGGAACCTTTCAGGATGCGGCGTATATTGGCGATATGGGTATAGAAGATGAGGGCGCAGACGGACAGGGCCAGCAGCGTGAACGGGCGCTGGTAGTCCCTGGCCAGCAGGAAGCAGAGGACCGGCAGCGCCACCGAGGCCGACATGGAGCCGACCGAGATGTGGCCGGTCAGGGCCACGGCTATGGCGAAGACCACGAAGGCGCCGGCAGTGGGGACCGGCAGCAGGGCCATGAAGACCCCCGCGGCCGTGGCCACGCCTTTTCCTCCGCGGAAACGCAGGAAGACGGTCCAGATATGTCCCGCTATGGCCAGCGCCCCGGCCGTGACCGGCAGCCACCAGTGTCCCTTGCTGAAGTCCGTGGATCCGGGGATGAAGAAATAATGCATGGCCACCAGAGCCGGGGCGAAGCCTTTTAGAAAATCTATAGCGAAGGTTATCAGGCCCGGCACCTTGCCCAGCGTGCGGTAGACGTTGGCGGTGCCTGGATTCCCGGAGCCGTGTTTGCGTATGTCTATGCCGTGCAGCCGGCCGACTATGTAGCCCGTGGGGATGCCTCCAAGCAGGTAGCTGGTGACGAAGAGTATGGCGATCTTTAGATGGAGCATCACGCTAAATTATATAAAAAAGCGCGTCAACGGCGGAGGCGTTTTAACGGTCCGCGGCGGAGAGCTTTTTCAGCAGGCGGGCGTAGTTCTCCGGGGTGGCCTTGAACCTGAGCAGCACCCCTTCCTGCCCGTATTCCGCGGCCTTCACCAGGCAGGAGGAGTAGATCTCCCGCACTACCCCCCTGGCGCCCTGCGGCACCGTCAGCTCGTATTCCGCCCAGCGCAGGGCCAGGGCCCTTTCGCAGCCGGCCAGCAGCGCGTCAATCCCCGCGCCTGTCAGCGCCGAGACGAAGACCGGGCGCAGCCTCTCCGGGGCCCAGGCCGAAACGGCCGGATGGGGGACGGCGTCCGATTTGTTGAAGACGTTGATGACGGGCACGCTCTTTATCCCCAGCTCCTCCAGAGCGGCCTTTACGGCCTCGTGCTGGGGCTTGGCCTCCGGAGAGGAGAGGTCGTGCACGTGCAGTATCAGGTCGCTGTAGCGTATTTCCTCCAGCGTCGCGCGGAAGGCGGCTATCAGGTCGTGCGGCAGTTTCTGGATGAAGCCGACGGTGTCGGTGAACAGCGCCCAGCCTCCGGCCGGCAGGCGCACGCGCTTTGTCGCGGGGTCCAGGGTGGCGAAGAGCTTGTCGTCGGCGTAGATGGCGTGGCGGCCGCCGGTCAGGCGGTCGAGCAGCGTGCTCTTGCCGGCGTTGGTGTAGCCCACTATCGAGACCTGCGGCATTGGCACGGAGTCGCGCTTGCCGCGCTGGGTCTGCCGTTCCCTCCTGATGGAATCTATCTCGCGCTCCAGCTCGGCTATCTTGTCGCGCAGCGCGCGGCGCTCGTACTCTATCTGCTTCTCTCCGGCGCCGCGGCCTCCTATCATGCCGTGCTGCTGGTCCATGCTGCCGCCCTTCCCGGCTATGCGCGACAGCGCGTAGTTGAATCCGGCGAGTTTCGCCTGCAGCTTGCCTTCCCGCGTCCGGGCCCTCAGCGCGAAGATGTCGATGATGAGGCGCGGCCTGTCGGCCACCTTAACTCCCAGCGCGCGCTCCAGGTTGCGGCCCTGTCCCGGGGTCAGTTCCTCGTCGAAGATCACGCCCCCGGCCCCGGTCTCCCTGACCAGCGCCTTCAGCTCTTCCACCTTGCCGCTGCCTATAAGCGTGGCCGGGTTCCAGCCCTGCAGTCGGACGGTCAGCTTCCTGACCGGCTCCAGGCCCGCCGTCTCGGCCAGACGCCATAGCTCGTCGAGGGAAGTGCCGCCTCCCGGCGCCGTCCGGCCGCGTTTCAGCTCGGCCGCCAGCAGCAGGACCTTCATGCCTCTATTATCCTGGCCGCCAGCGCCGCCGGGGCGTAATCTTCCGGCTTCTCCAGTTCGATCCTGAGCGCGTTGCGGTAGCGTCCGAACCAGGTGTTCTGGCGCTTGGCGTAGGCCATGGAAGCGGCAACTATCTGGTGTATAGCGTCGGCCCTGGAAAGGCGTCCGGCCAGGTAGTCCAGCATCTGAGGGTAGCCCAGCGTCTTCAGCCCAGGACAGTCCTCGGCGTAGCCGTCGGCCAGCAGCGCGCGCGTTTCCTCGGCCCACTCGTCGAAGCGGGACGCGGTGCGGCGCTTAACGCGTTCGGCCAGCAGTTCCTTGTCCCACTTCAGGAAGACGAACTTCCCCTCGTGGGCCGGCAGCGAGTTGAAGAATCTGCCCGACCAGAGCTGCGAGACCGGCCGTCCGGCGGCCCGGCTTATCTCTATGGCGCGTATGACCCGCTGTATGTTGCCCGGCGGTATGCGCAGCGCGGCCTCCGGGTCTATTCCGGCCAGCTCCGCGTGCAGCGCCTCGCGGCCGCGCGTGTCGGCCAGCCCGGCCAGCCGCGCGCGCAGGGCAGGGTCGGCCGGAGGAAGGTCGTCCAGGCCGTTCCAGTAGGCCTGTATGTACATGCCGGTGCCGCCGGCCATTATCGGGACTTTGCCGCGCTTCCAGATCTCCGGCACCAGCCTTTTGGCCTCTTTCACGAAGGCCCCGGCGTCGTAGGAGGCCCGCGGGTCGAGCGTGTCCACCAGGTGGTAGGGGACGCCCTCCACCAGGTAGAAGCGGCCGGCGGGAGTGTCGGTCCAGGCCCCTCGCGGCTTTGCGGTGCCGGCCTCCAGTCGCCTGTAGACCTGTTTGGAATCTGCGGAGAGCACCTCCCCGCCCAGCGCGAGTGCCAGCTCCAGGGCTATCTCCGTTTTGCCGGAGGCGTTCGCCCCCATCAGGGTTATAGGTTTAAGAGGCTGAAGGGACATTTATGAGGCAGCCGGTAAAGCGGGGTTCTCCCCAGGCCCTTACCGGCTGCACTTCGGCTTAGGGCCGGTCACTTCTTCTTGAAGAGCGGCTCGTCCTTCTGCGGCTTGTTGCAGAGACCGCTGGCGCGGCAGGTCTCCACGCAGACCTCCGGCAGCTTCAGCGCCAGGCGCGTGTCGCAGTCGGAGTAGTCCTCGGCCATATCGTTGATGCGTTTCTTGTAGTCAGGGCTTATCCCGGTGAAGGATATCCCGCTCATGAACACGCCGCCCTTGTCCTTGACCCAGGAGATCCTGCCGGTCACCGGCATCTCCTTGAGCCCGTTGAGCTTAAGCACGATGTTGAGTTCCTTGGTGTGCGGGGGCTCCATGAAGGTTATCAGACGCATACCGCCGGCGGAGAGATCCGAAAGGATGGCCGGCTGCGGCACGGGCTTGCCGTCGGCGCCGTTCGTGAAGAACTCTATCTCCACGGGCTCCAGGATGCCGTGCAGTATGGGCAGGCGCACGTGCTTGCGCCTCTCCTGGAGTACCTTGCTGTTTTTTTTGGTCATATCAATTTCCCGTTAAGAGTATTTTTTTCGGCCCCGTCCACCAGGACGGTTGAGACCTTCCCTGGGATGCCCCCCGCCTTTACCCTCACTGCGAAATTGCCCGAGGAGCGGCCGTGCGTCTCAGTCTCGAAAAGAACTTCCTCTATTTTACCAATTCTTTCGTTCAAAACAACGCGGGAATTCTCCCTGACCGCGGCCAGCAGGCGGGCCAGGCGACGCTCCATCTCCGCCCCGGTTATGGCGGTCCGCATCTCGGGCCTGTCGGTGCGCGGCGAATACTTGAAACAGTACGCCATGGAGAAGCGCCCCTCCTGCACCAGGCGCAGCGTGTCCGCGAAGTCGCCTTCCGTCTCGCCCGGGTACCCCACGATGAAGTCCGTGGAGACGGCCAGGTCCGGGGCGGCGGCTCGCAGGCGGGCGAGCAGGTCCAGGTACTCCCCGCGGGAGTAGCCGCGGCGCATGGCCTTAAGTATGCGGTCCGAGCCGCTCTGGACCGGCAGGTGCATGTGCCGGGCCAGTTTCGGTTCCCCGGCCAAAAGCTTAATGAAAGCGTCGTCGTAGTAAAGCGGGTGAGGGCTCATGAAGCGCAGCCGCTCGATGGCGGGCAGGCGGAGGACTTCCATTAGGAGTTCGGAGAACGTGGCGCCGTCCCTCCGCCAGGAGTTGACCGTCTGCCCCAGCAGCACCAGCTCCTTAGCTCCGGCGGCCAGCTTCGCGCGAGAGTCCTCCAATATTTCCGCGGCCGGGATGAACGAGGCCGGGCCGCGCACGGCCGGCACTATGCAGTACGAGCATTTCAGCGAACAGCCTCGCATGATGGTGACGTAGGCGGTTTGCGGCGAGCGGAACAAATTCTTGTGCGAGATCTCTATCGCGGCGTCCGCCGGCCCGTACTGCGCCTCAAGGGCGTCCTCGAAGCGTTCGATCGCCCGCGCGCCCACTACCTCGTCCACGAACGGGAAGCGGCTTTTCAGGTACTTGGCCCCCAGCTTCTGAGCCGCGCAGCCCACCACGAAGAGCTTCCCCTCGGGGTGCCGCTCCTTCCACAGCCGCAGGCGGCCTACCTGGGATACGGCCTTGTCCTCGGCCTTCTGGCGCACCGTGCAGGTGTTCACCACCACGGCGTCCGCCTTCTTCAGCTCGGGCGTGACCTCATAACCGCGCGCCCTGAACGCCGCGGCTATATCCTCCGAATCCGCCTCGTTCATCTGGCAGCCGAACGTGACAATGTAGACGCGCTTTGCGGGGCCGCCCGGAACGGCTGTCATCTTTGTCTTATTTGTGTTTTTCATTTGTGTCGAGCGTGAACTTATGGTTTCCGTGCGGCGCATAAGGCGAACGCGCTTTCAGATGAGAGAGGGCGAAGATCATCAGGATAATCATACCCCACAGACCCATGCCATGAAAGACTAACAAATCCCGCCTCCCGGAGCATGGCTTCCAGTCTGTCTAGTGGATACAGGGCCAGAACCTGATCTGGATACGTCTCGGAGGCTCCGTCCGGGGAAGTGTATGTCCCGCTATCTGTAAGGCGGAAGGTGCATTCATCGTATCTGTAACGGCGTACGAACCTGTCCCCTTTGACGCGATAATTGTTGGTAGTCATCGCAGCGGTCTTTTCCTTCCAGAAATCCGGGTTCATATAATCAATTGCCAGCCAGCCGCCTGATCTCAATGCGTTAAAACTTCGGGCCAGCATGTCCTCATTCTCTCTGTCCGTGAATATTCCGAACGATGTATCGAAGAATGTTATAGCGTCGTGCTTGGATTTGTCATCGAGGTTTTTCATGTCGCCGGCGAACAGGTTTATTCCGGGAGAGAGTTCAAGGCCTTTTTTTACAAGCACTTCAGAGTATTCCATGCCTATCGCACGGTATCCTCTCCCCGCCAGATGCGCCACATGTCGTCCTGTTCCGGCGCCGAGGTCTAGTATTTCTGCCGGAGGTTTAAGCCCGGTCGCCGTGATGACGTAGCCAGTTTGTGCTTTTACCTGGCTGTCTTCGGGAATGGACCATTCTGCTCTGTCCCTGAACCTTTTTTCATAAAGTATTTCCCACCACTTTGTCATTTTTAGTCCTTAAGAATACCGTTCCATGAAGGTATTGTGCCCGCACTACAGTGCGGTGAATCGGTTCTGCTCATTGTGAAATTATAGAGGCAAGTATGTCTCTGATGCGCTCCACACGCCCGGCAGTGCCGGCGGGTGAGCGCAGGTTGCCTTCAAGGCTTTCTGCAAATCTGTCGTCCCGCAGAAATTCACGGAACTTAGCCGCAAGATGTTTTTTAACCTTGGCGGGCGCCGTTGCTATTTCTTCTGCGATTGTTTCTGCGCCGTCGAGCACGGTGATGATGTCTTCCATGTCCGGGCTGGTCAGAAAATCGCCGTGCCCCCTGTCCGCGAACGCATCTATCTTGGAGGCGAGGAAGTACGGCAGCGAAAAGATATGCACCTGTTCTCCGCCGGGGAGTGCCACGGTTATTGCGTGTTCATAACCGTCCGGGTACCAACTATTCTTAAAATTCAGTACGGAACCTTCAGTAGGCATTATGTCTGCGGTAAGCCCTTTATAGCTCCAGCGGCAGATCGGTGCGTTTTTCTCCGTCACATGACGGAAACCGAGCCGCTCCAGTTCTTGTTCCAGTTTATAGTATTGTCCGCGCGTGAGGACCTGTATCACGCAATCCACGTCCTCAGTGGGACGCACGGTGGATGCGCCTGGATCTGTTAGATAAAGCGAAACCGTGCTGCCGCCGACAAAGACGACCTTGTCCTTGAGCGGTCCAAGGCCCTTCGCAATATGTGCCAGCATTTCGAGGCTGTTCATTTATAGCCCTTTCCAAGTCGTATCTCAAGTTCCTTTACGGCCAAGGCTTGTTCTCGGGCGCGGCCGGCCCTGATGGCGTCCACTAGCGCAAGCAGTTCATATAACTCCGCGTCTTTCTCCGCTGCCAGAGGGGCCTTGGGGTAAAGCGGCTCAATGGCCTGGCCGCGGGCCCGGCCTTTGTCGCTGGGCCATACGTACATGTCTACGGCGGACGATACTATTCTCCCTGCCAGCGGGGCGGCGGAGTGGGCTGTTGGTATACCTCTCGAAGTCGGACCCGGCCGCGCCGGGAAGACGTATTTGAGACCATGTACCAAGAATTCCAGCAGGGCGGCCTTCATAACCTTCTTTTTGGACGAATCCAGAAACCCTACCGTGCGGCAGCGATTCAGCGAGAAACTTATCTCTGTCTGGGATAATCCCAAAGCCGCTACAAGGTCCATGTGCCGCCACTTCTTTTCGCCTAAGGCAGCCAGTTTTAGGAGAATTGCGATGTCCTGGGGTTTGATGCCGTTGAAAGGTCTCATGGTTCTAGTATAGCAGGTAATATTGCATATTGCAATATGCAATATTGGTTGATAATTAGAAATTCGGTATTCCCGAGTTCCCTATAAAACACTATCTGGAGAGCATTTTCTCCTTTACCCACGGGGGCGACATAAACATAACAGAAAAGCCCGCCAGGGCGAGCGAACAGCGGGTGGAGCGTGCGGAGCACGCGACACAATTCAGTGATCAGGCCGGGGCGGGTTTTTAATAAACCAAGGTGCCCCCGTTCTGGGCTATGCCCGTGCCGCATCAGGGCCTATGGCCAACAGGCGGCGAAATTCCCCTCTCCCGGTGGCCATAATTTAAAAAATAAGAAAAAAATTAAATTCTGCGCTGGCCGCTTGATGAGCATAGCTCCTGATGCGGCACAGCCATAGGCTAGATCGGATGAACGGTGCGATGTAAGCGGAACAGTTCCGGAGGAGGGCCCGACCCGGCTTCAGGCCCCGCGGTAGAGCCTGGCGCGGATGTCGGCCTGCTGGCGGCGCAGCGCCCTGGTGGTGGTCCCTGAGGCTACGGCTTCGGCGAGGGCCACGGCGACCTCGGCCTCTCCGGCTGCAGCCAGCGTGGCGCCGGCTTTCTTCAGGGCCCCCGCGTCGCGCAGGTGCTCGCATCTCGCAAGTATGCGCAGTTCCGGGTTCAGGGAGCGCGCGCGCCGTACTATCTCGGCGGCGTCCTCCAGGTCGGCGCTGAGTATCAGGCTGCCGGCCGTTTCCACGCCGGCCTGTTCCAGCAGGCCCGGGCGCAGCGCGTCGCCGTAGAGGGCGTCGCCGCCGGCCGCTCGCAGTTCCCGGACCGTGTCCAGGTTCAGCTCGATCACCGTGACCCGGGTTCCGGCGGCGGCGAGTATGCCGTGCACGGTCCTGCCCACCGGGCCGTAGCCTATCAGGATGCAGCGGTCAGGGTCGTTGGGAGGGGCTTTGCGGCCCGGGAGCGGCTCCAGGGCGGCCTCCCTGGCGGGGCGCAGCCCGCGCGCCCAGGCGTAAACGGAAGGGTTGAGCGCGATGGAGACTATGGCCGCGGCTATGACGGCGTTCCAGCCGGTCTCGCCCAGCACTCCGAGCCTCTGGGCCAGGGCGCCGAGGATGAACGTGAATTCTCCCACCTGGGAGAAGGCGGCCCCGACAGGGATGGCTATCGAGAACGGGGTGCCCAGCAGGCGCGCAGTAAGCGCGGCGGCCGCGGGCTTCACAGTCAGGATGACGAACAGCACGGCCGCGGCTGTCAGCGGCGCGGCCAGCAGGGCTTTTGAGTCGAACAGCATGCCGACCGAAACGAAGAAGAGCACGGCGAAGGCGTCCCGCATCGGGATGGCGTCCGCGCCGGCGCGGGCGGCGAACTCCGATCTGCCTACGGCGAGGCCGGCTAGGAAGGCGCCCAGTTCCACGGAGACGCCGAAGACCCGCGAGGCCCCGGCGGCGACGCCTAGCGCCAGGGCCAGCACGGCCAGCGTGAAAAGCTCGGAGGAACGGGTGGCCGCTATTCCGGCGAGGGCGGCGGGGATGACCCAGCGGCCGAGCACCAGCACCGCGGCGGCCAGCGCGGCTATCTTGAGGCCGGCCAGCGCGAAGGCCAGGGCCGGACTGCCGCCGGCTTCGAAGATCGCCGGCAGGGCCAGCAGCATGACCACGGTCAGGATGTCCTCCACTACGGTCCAGCCCAGCGCTATGTGCCCTATGCGCGTGTGCGTGTCCCTGTTGTCCAGCAGCACCTTCGCCATGACGACGGTGCTGGCCACCGAGACGGCCAGTCCAAGCACCAGGCCGGCCTCCCATGGCCAACCGAGCAGGCGCAGCAGCCCGGCCGCGACCAGCGTGGAGGCGGCGCTCTGTATCAGCGCCCCGGGCACCGCGACCCGCCAGACCGCGGCGAGGCGCTTGAGCTCCAGCTTGAGCCCTATGCCGAAGAGCAGCAGGATCACGCCTATCTCCGAGAGTTGGCGCGCGACGGCGCGGTCGGCCACGAAGCCGGGCGTGAACGGGCCTACCGCCAGGCCGGCCAGCAGGTAGCCCACTATCGGCGAAAGGCGGAGCTTCTGGGCCGCGTAGCCCAGCAGCAGCGCGGCTATGAGGCTGCCCGTGAAGGTGGTCAGCAGGCCGAGATCCGTCATGTCCGGTCGTCCCCCCCCGGCTAAATTATATCACACGCGCCGGCAACGGCCCGCGCGGCTTAGGGGATATGGGGAACAGGGATTAAAGGTTCTCCACGAACTGGACGCGGACGCCGTCGGGGTCCTTGACGTAGAGGAACCTTATGCGCGGGTTGGGTTGGAAGGGCCCCGCGTGCACCCGCAGGTCCTTCTCCTTTATGAACTTCAGCTTCTCGTCGAGCGACTTCACCTCGAAGCCCAGCGAGACGCTGTCGGCCGTGCCGGGCTCCTTGAGGGTCCGGTCGCAGATGAGCTCCACCTTGGTCTCGCCCGAGCCCAGGAAGCAGATCTCAGTGGAGGGCCCCGCCTGGAAGCGGCGCTCGACCGGGAGGCCGACTATGTCGGTATAGAACTTTACGGACCTTTCCAGGTCCCTGACCGTTATCGTGCACCAGCAGAATTTCATGGGGTTTCTCCTTAACTCGGGATGCGCGTCTCAGGACGCGTTAGGACGGGCGCCTGTGTTCCCTTCGGCCGGCGCCGGGACCGGCGGCCCTTGCACGCGGAAGGCCCTGCCGCCGGGGGCCGCGCCCGGAATGGCCGGGGCGTTGCCGTCGCGCAGCGCGGCGTAGGCCGGCGACATTATCTCCACGCCGGCTTCGTTGAACTTGTCCTGGATGGCCGCGTGCAGGTTGGAGTAGACCCTGGACGAGCCGTGCGGGTCTCCGACGTAGGCGTTGAGCTCGTACTGAACGTTGTAGTCGTTCAGCGCCCTTTGCAGCACGAAGGGCCTGGGCTCCTTCAGCACGCGCTCGGTGGATTCGGCCGCGGAGATCAGCAGCTGGTGGACCTTGGGCCACGGCACGTCGTAGCCTATGGTCACGGAAGTGTTGAGTATCAGCCCCTCCTCCTTCGCGCGGGCGCTGAGGTTCATTATGTGGTTGCCGAGCACCAGCGAGTTGGGTATCGTGACGACGACGTGTTTTATCGTCCTGATGCGGGTGACCAGCAGCGTCCTCTCCAGCACGTCCCCGGCTATGTTGTCGCCTATCCTCACCCGGTCCCCCACCGAGAACGGGCGCATGTAGGTGAGCATCACGCCGGCCACCGCGTTCGAGACGGCCGAACTGGAGCCCAGCGACAGCAGCACGCCGAGGAATACAGAGACGCCCTTGAAGGCGGGAGAACCGGAGCCCGGCAGGTACGGGAAGACGATGACCAGCGTGAGCGCCCAGGCCGCGAGCCTCGCGATCTGGAACGTGGGCTTGGCCCAGTCCGGATAGAACCCCCCGAGCGTCAGGCGGCCCTGGTGCAAGTCCTCGGCCACTACGTGCAGCAGTTTCAGGAGATAGTGGACCAGCGTTACTATTACCGCCACGAAGATCAGGTTGGGCAGGTAGCCGAAGAAGGCCTTTATCAGCGCGTAGACCGGGTGCAGGACGTAGCCGAAGAGTACCGGCGAGAGGCCGCGCGTCCACGGAAAAAAGCTCAAAAGCGTGGGGACGTAGAAATAGACCAGCAGCAGCGTCAGGAGGAACCTGACCGTGGAAAAGAAGGCTCCCAGCGCTCGCAGGACGTGCCTGGCGTTGAGCAGCTCCACCTGCTGGACGCGCAGCGGCCGGACGTTGCCCTTGACCCAGGCCTCGATGCGCCCTGCCGAGGCCGCGTGGGCGGAGGCCAGGAACTTGAGAAGAAAGATGAAGACCGCCGTGGAGAGCAGGGCCAGCAGCGCGTCCAGCAGCAGGCTCCTCGCGTCGTGGTCGCGGCGGTAGGAGGCCACGGCCTCCCGCATCTGGTCCGCGTCCCTGGCGGCCAGCTCGCGCCTGTCCAGGCCGGCCCGCCGCGCGTCCCGGTCGGTCACGGACATCAGCACCGTTCCCCCGGCGACAACGTCCGAGGAGTCCTCCCCCTCGCGGACCTTTATCGCGTCAGCCCCGCCGGAGAGCCGGTCGCGGGAGAGCTCCAGCAGGCGCTCGCTGGCGCGCTGGGCCCGTTCCTGCGGGGTCAGCGAGAGCTCCCTGCCGCTGACGATCAGTACGGTCCTGCCGCCCAGCGTAACGGCGGCGGTGGAGGAGGCGGGCTCCTCTGCGGCCGCCCGCGGCGGGAGCGCGGATGACAGAACGATGGACAGCAATAACAGCGGTGCGGTCTTTTTCATGCGCGCGTCCCGTATGCGGTCGGGCCGGTTACTCCTTCACCTGGGTGGTGAGGAAGACGGGCAGCGTCATCTGTCCCACCTGGTCCTGCAGCTCCTCTATGCCGTCCATGTGGGCGTCCTCCTCGTTCAGGATGCCCTGCAGGAGGTCGCGGGTGGCGTAGTCCTTGACCTCTCCGGCCAGCACGATGGCCTCGTTGTAGGCTTTTATCGCGTCCTCCTCGGCCTTGCGGTCGCTGGCCAGCTGCTTCGTCACGTCGGCCCCTATCAGGATCTTCCGCAGCTCGCTCACCGTGGGCGTGCCTTCCAGGAAAAGTATGCGGCCGATGAGTTTCTCCGCGTGCTTCATCTCGTCTATCGCGCGCTTCTCGAAATGCTTGTGCAGCTTGGCGTACCCCCAGTTGTCGCACATCTCGGAGTGCACCATGTACTGGTTGATGGCCGTCAGCTCGTCGGCCAGCAGCGAGTTCAGGGTCTTGATCAGTTGCAGGTTCCCTTTCATGTTCTGTCCTCCCGTTAACGGATTTGAGCAGGCCTTCTTCCCCGCCCCTACGGTATTTTGTTATAGCATTTTTGGCCCGGCGCGGTTAACCGCGCCGGCAGGGCAAAAAAGAACCCGCGGTGTCCCTTTTGATATGGGCCGCGGGTTCAGGGATATTCTAGCAGAAATATCCCGGGTGTCAAGGCCTACTTTATCAGCGCGTTCACGGCCGCGTCCGCGGCCTTTATGTAGCCGGCGTAGCCGCCCTGCACGTCGGCCGTGGTGACCTTGTACGGCACGTCCGGGACTACGCCCAGGTTCTCTATGGGTTCGCCGCCGGCGCGCTGGGCGATAGTGGCGGTCAGGTGTATGCTCTGCACGCCCAGCAGGTTGTTGTCCCGCGCGTACTCCTTGACCACGCCGCCGGCCCCGGCCGTGCGCTCGCCGAAGGTGGCCGCGCGCTTATTGTCCTGCATGATGGCCGGGAAGAAGTCGCCTCCGGAGAAGTCCAGCTGGTTGGTGAGCAGCAGGATCGGCTTGGAGTAGTGCACCGGCGCAGGCTTGAGAGAGGCTATGCCGAAGACCGGCAGCAGGTCGGTGACGGTCTTGCCGGCGTTCCACTGCTTTATCGTGGAGAGGTAGAAGCCGGTCCAGTTCTTCAGCAGTTCGTAGTCCACCGGATAGCCGGCCACGTCTGGCCCCAGCAGCTTCTGCGCGTCGGCGTCGGTCTTGGCGGAGGCGGTCTGCTGTATGAACTTTATCGCCTCGGCGACGTCGGACTGGGTCAGCGTGATATAGTGCTGCGGCACGGCCAGCGGCCTGTCGGTCAGCATCGAGGCCAGCGCGTAGAGGTACAGCACTATGCCGCCGGGGTTGTCGGTCTCGTCTATGATCAGCGCGTCGCTGCGCTGCTCGAGTTCCGGGACCAGCGCCGCGAAGTCCTTGGCGGACTTCTCCGGGTCGCTGACGGCGTAGGTCGGGATGCGCACGAAGGCTATGTTCCTGCCGGTGGCCGGAGACTTATAGACATAGGCGCGGAAGGAATTGCCGGCCGGGGCGGTCCAGGTCCTTTCCCCGAAGTCCGGGAGGAACCCGTCCTTGTCGCCGAGGCCGTAGGCGGCCTGGTCGGAGCCCGGGGCGGCGTCCTCCTGCACCATCATCATGCCCAGCCAGGACATAGGGATCTTCAGGCCGGGGGCGCCCCTGGTCACGTAGGGCTGCGGGGCGATGTATTCGGGGGTGTAGAGCCACTTCATCTGATAGACCGCAGGCTCCGCCGCTCCCGCCGGCCTGATGCCGAGGGCGACCGGGCCCTGCGGCACCGGGGTGCCGGAAGCTCCGGCCCGGAAGGTCAGGAACATAGCGGCCAGCGCGGCGTCGGTGTCGGGCACGTCGGCCATGCCGGCCTGTTTCTCGAGCTCGGCCACGGCCTGGGCCACGGGCTTGCCGTCGAAGGAGGTGAGCTCGTCGCCGACCTTGAACGGGAAGACGTTCTCGGGCAGGGCCTTGCGGTTGATGCCGGAGATGAAGTAATGCCCGCCGGCCATCGTGACCGTCAGGGGCAGGTAGGCCATCTCGGTGGAATAGAACGAGACCGAGACGTGATAGTCCTTCATGGAATTCAGCAGGCGCTTCAGCAGGGCCTGGTAGTCCTTGACTCCGAAGTCAGGAGAGGCCATGATCTCGGCCTTGGCCTTGGTTATCTCGGCGTCCAGGTCCCAGCCGTACTGGTCCTTCTTCCAGCCCGCCGGCGCGTAGCGCGCCTGTATCATGCTTTTGACGGAATCCAGGTCCGAGAGCATCATCTGTTTGAGCTGTGCCTCGGTCATCGCGGGATGGGTGCCCGCGGTGTCGGAGGCGAGGTCCTTGTCGTAGATCCGGCCGTAGTCCTGCGGGTCGGACTTGGCCAGGGCCTCCAGTTCGTCCATGGACGACGCCGAGGCCTGGGCCGCGAAGACGGACAGCGCCAGCGCCGCCGCTAAGAGTCTGAAGCTGCTTTTCACCTTGAACCTCCCTGTGCGGCCGGCCGCTTACCGTCCGGCATCGCGAAGGTATTATTATATGAACGACGGCGGGGGGCGCGTTAGAGGCTAAAGTCCCTGCCCGGCATAGGACTTTCGGGCCATATTCCCGGTCCGGCCGGCGGCGCGGGTCAGAGCCTGGCGCGCCAGGCCTCGGTGTGCCTGACGATCTGGCTCATCATCCTCACGGCCTCCACCGGGTATTTGCCGGCCGCGGATTCCGCGGAAAGCATGACGTAGTCGGTGCCGTCCAGCACGGCGTTAGCCACGTCGGAGACCTCCGCGCGGGTAGGCACCGGGTTCTCCGTCATCGTCTCCAGCATCTGCGTGGCGGTGATGACGGGCTTGCCGAGGCGGTTGGCCAGGCGGATGATGCGCTTCTGGAGCATCGGGACCTCCCAGAGCGGGAACATCACGCCCAGGTCGCCGCGGGCCACCATGAGGGCGTCGGCCGCCTCGGCGATCCGTTCCAGGTTCTTCACCCCCTCCCTGGCCTCTATCTTGGCCACGATGCGGCAGGCCGGCAGGCGCGGCTTCACCAGGCGGGCCACCTCGCGGATGTCCGCTGCCGAGCGCACGAAGGACTGCGCCACGAAGTCGGGCGCGAGGGTCAGCCCGAACTCTATGTCGCGCCTGTCCTCCTCGGAAAGCGGCGGAAAATCCAGGTGCGCGAGCGGGATGTTGACGCCTTTGCGCTCCTTCAGCAGCCCTCCGGCGGCCACCTCGCAGCAGAGGGAATCCCTGCCGACCGCCTCCACCCGCAGCGCTATGTTGCCGTCGTCGATGAAGACGAAGTTGCCTTTCTTTATGACCTTCAGCGAGCCGCGGTAGTCGAAGGGGATCTCGCCGGCTCGCCCGGGCGTGTCCGACTGGGTAAGGAATACGCGCTGGCGTTTCTTGAGCTCGAGCGGCGCTTTCAGCGCCCCCACGCGGATGCGGTTGCCTTTCAGGTCCTGCAGCACCGCCACCCGCCGGCGCAGCTTGCGGCCGAGCTCCCGCACCAGCCCGACGTTGGCCGCGTGCGAGGCCAGGGTGCCGTGAGAGAAATTGAGGCGGACCGCGTCGAGGCCGGCCCCGTAAAGCCCGCGCAACACGGCCGCGGAGGAGCTGGAGGGGCCGAGGGTGGCCAGGACCTTGGTCTTCCTGGCGGGGTATGTTCTCATGGGATCATTCTACAATAAACAAAACGGCCGCCTTAAGGGGGCCCCGTGACCGAGGGCTCCGAAAGAACGGCCGTTCTTGTGCGGGACCGGCTGCGGTCCCTGTTACGCTACTTTGCAGCGGCGGCGCTTGGAGATCAGGTACTCGCCGTTGTGCTTGTGCATGCGGGCCACCAGCTGGTGGGTGCCGGGCTGGTAGCTGTGCCAGTCGAACCACCAGTAGCCCACCGCGTGACGGCAGGGCTGCCAGGGCTGGTCGTTTATGGAGATGTCCACCCCGGTGCAGTCGCTGGCGCCCACGCGCACGGAGTAGTGCCTGGAGGTTATGGTCTCCAGGTTCTTCGGATAGTCCACGACAACGTATTCGTTGACGTTGACGACGTTGGTCTTGGGCGTCTTATTGGTGGTCTTGGTGGTCTTTTTCACGGCTAACTTAAGCATTTCGCTTCCCTCCGAGTTTGAGGCCGGACCCTTTCCCCGGTCCCGCCTGCCTGGACGGCCTTTCCTTGCTGGCCTTGTCCAGGGGGTATTTCAGGTGAAGCCTTAAAACGCGCCTGAGTCGGATGTCTCCCGGGGGTCTTTTAAACCCGGGTCAGCGTTGTTCTAAGTTCCCAGAAAGTATAATCTACCCCTTGTAGCAGTATAGCTTTTTGGGGCGCCGGAGGTCAACGATGCTCCGGCGGTTCAGCGCTCTTCCTCCAGTTTGTCTATCTTGGCAAGGCGGCGTTTGTGGCGCTCGCCCTGCGAGAAGACCGCCTTGACGAAGGCTTCGGCTATCTCGAAGGCCAGGGCCGCGCCTATGATGCGCGAGCCCAGGCAGAGCACGTTCATGTCGTCGTGCTCGACGCCCTGGTGGGCCGAGTAGGTGTCGTGGCAGAGACCGGCCCGTATGCCCTTGAGCTTGTTGGCCGCCACGCAGGCGCCCACGCCCGAGCCGCAGACGACGATGGCGCGCTCGGCGCGGCCGGAGAGGACCTCGCGGCCGGCCTTCTCGGCGAAGTCCGGGTAGTCTACCGGCTTGTCGGCCGAGTCGGTGCCGAGGTCGGCCACCTCGTGGCCCAGTTCCATCAGGCGCTGCAGCAGGGCCGCCTTGAGCGGGTACCCCGCGTGGTCGCTGGCTATGGCTATTTTCATGCGTATATCCTTACAGTCGGTTTATGTCGCTCTTAAGCGCCCAGCCCTTTATCCCTTCTCTTGCGAGCCCTATTTCGTAATACGACTCGTCGCCGGTGTCCAGGATCTTGACCAGTCGCCCTTCGGGCGCGGAAGCGTAGGTCTTGAAATTATCTCCGGGGCCGCTCAGCATCAGCGTCCCCCCCGCCTTGGTAACGACCCCCGCGTCGAAGAATGGCGAGGACTGCCTGGCGCCCAGCCAGGCCAGCGTAAGCAGCAGCGCGCCTACGGCGGCCAGCGCGCCGCGGCCCGCCGTAGGCGCCCATCGGTTGCCGTCGAGCAGGAAGGCCGCTGCACCGGCCAGGCAGGCCAGCCAGAACAGCAGCAGCGCCAGGGCCTTCAGCTCCATGTAGGACAGAAAATAGTAGAGGTAATGGAGCGAGGCCGGGGCGCCCTCGGGGACGAGCCTCTGGCCGGTCTGCCGCATCGCGAAGTCCAGGTTGGCCCTTATGTCCTGGGATCGCGGGTCCAGCAGGAAGGCCTTGGCGTAGTCGTAGACCGCGGGACCTATGCGGTTGAGCCGGTAAAGCGCGTTGCCGGCGTTGTAGTACCCCCACTGGTTCTGCGGTTCTGCGGCTATTATCTTGTTGTAGCCGTCCAGGGCTTCCTGGTAGCGGCCGGTGCGGTACATGTCGTTGAACTCCGCCAGTTCGCCGCTGTCGTAGGCGGACGCAACGCACGGAGCCGCCAGCAGGAGGATGAAAAGCAGTTTCCTCATTTCAGCTCCTTCTCGAGCATCTCGAGCAGCAGGGAGTATTTCTTCGCCAGGTCCGAGGCGCCTTCAGCGCCGGAGGCGTCCGGAGAGTAGTGGCGCAGTTCCAGGGCCTCCCAGAGCTCGCGTATCTCCTGCAGGGAACGCTCGCTGACCCCGGGGAAGCGCTGTTTTATCAGGTCAGCGGCCTTCTTCATAGTGAAAGCCCCTACCTTGATGCCGCACTTGTCTGAGAGATAGTCCTGGAAGGAGTCGTAGAGCAGCGAGACCGCCTCGTTGGGGTTCCCCGCGCTAACAAGCTTCTCGGCGGCGCCTATGTCGCGCGCGGCGTCGCCCTTGGCCCGGCGGGACCTGAACAGCAGCGGGTTGGCCAGCTTGAAGCGGTTCAGGCGGGACAGCCAGAAGGAGAGGAGCAGCAGGACCGCCGGGACCGAATGCACCCACCAGGGCAGTCCCAAGATTGAGGCAGCGAGCAGCGGCAGGGGGCTCCCTGAGGCCTCGTCGCTGACGTAGCGTATGTCGGAACCCGAGGCCGTCACCGGGGCCGCAGAAGCCTGGCTGAAATTGACGGCGCGGGCGTTCAGGTCGCCCTTGGCCACTTCGAAGGAGACCGGCGCCGTCTGCAGTTCGCGGTAGGCTCCGGCCTTCGGGTCGAAGAAAGCGAACTTTATCGGAGGAACGGCCTTGCGCCCCTCCTCCCGCGGGACCAGGATATAGGTGAAAACCTTCTTGCCGCTTATTACGTCGTGCTCCTTGCTGATGTCCAGCGAGCTCATCGTGTCGAAGACCTTGAAGCCGGGCAGGTCCGGGAACTTCGGGGCTGTGACCGCCTTCAGGTTGCCGCTGCCTGCCACCGTGACCGAGAAGTTTATCGCTTCCCCGACCTTGACGTCCTGGTTGTCGGCCGTCGCGGCTATCGTGTATTCTCCTACCGCGCCGTCGAAGTCGGCAGGAGCCCCAGGAGGAAGCGGCTTGATCTCCAGCCGTACGGGGTCCGTGTTGAACTCCATGCTCTGGCCCTGCATCCCGCTCATCGACATGAACTTCTGGAAGAAATTGGGATCGAACGGGTCTACAGGCTCGTCGGAGGGGACCTGGGCGACGACCTTGGCGGGCCCGACCTCGGCGGGGCCGGGGGTAAGCGCGAACAGCGCCTCCTTTATCTCGCTGTAGGCGTAGCGCGTCCCGTTTATCACCGTTTCCCCGTTACGCACGGGAGGCAGGTCCTCGGAAATGAGGTTCTTGTAGGAAGGCGGCACGTACTGCGGGTTGGAGGAGAGCGGCACCGAGGTGTAGAACTTTATGCTGAGGTCGATCTGCTGTCCCACGTAGGCGGACCTGCGGTCGACCGAGGCCTTCAGGAAGAGCTGTTCGCCTTTCTTCGCGGCGTTCCTGGCGGCCCGGGACGGGCGCTGCGGAGCGGCCTGCTGGTAGGACTGCCGGCCGCCCTGAGTGGCCCTTGTGACGTTCACCGAGATGGGCTGCGTCGCCGCGGTCTCCTTGCCGTTGGAGACGGTTATGGCCGGTATGGTCTGTTCTCCTATGAAGCGCGGCGTCAGGATGTAGGTGAAGGAAACGGAGGTCGTGATCTTGCCGTTTATGATGGAGATGCTCTGGCTGCGGCCGGAGGAGTAGACGTTGAAGTTCTGCATGTTGGGCAGCTTGGGCTCCGGCACGCTGGCCGAATCCCCCGCCACCGTGACGGTCAGGTAGACGTTCCCGTTTATCTCCACCGAATCGCGGTCGGTCTCGGCGGTAACGGTCAGGAGCGCGGCCGCCTGGGCGCAGAGGAGCGCGCCCAGCAGGGCCGCGGCGGAGGCTGAACGCAGGAGGCGCTTCACCAGTCCTCCAGCCGGTCGGGCTGCTGCTGCTTGCCCTGGCGCATGGCGGCCTGCATCATGTTCTGGCGGTCCTGCTGCTCCGATCTCTCTTTTTCTTTCATCATCTCCAGTATCTGCCTGCTCTGCTCGCGGGCCTGGGCCTGCCTTTTCTCCTGTTCGCTCTGCTGCTTCTGCTTGTCCTTCCCCGAGCCCTGTTTCTGGTCCTGCTTGTTCTGCGCGCCGCTCTTTTTGTTCTTTTCCTTCTTCTTGTCGCCTGAAGAGGACTTCTGCTGCTGCTCCAGGGCCACCTGCAGGTTGAATTTGGCGTTCTGGTCCTTAGGGTCGGCGTTGATGGCGCTGCGGTAGGCCGCTATCGCGCCCTGAAGGTCCTTCTTCCTGAAAAGGGCGTTGCCCAGGTTGTAATAGGCCCTGTCGGCTATCTTGCGGGAGGTCGCGGCCTCGCCGAAGGAGTCTGCGGCCTTGTCGTAGTCGTTCATGCGGTAATAGGCGTCGCCGACATTGAAGTTGAGCCGCTTGTCGGCCGGCGCCTTGAGCAGGGCCCTGTTGTAATGCTCCACCGCCTCCTGCCAGTCCTTGGCGGCGTAGGACGAGTTCCCCTTGCGGGCCTCGGCGCCCTGGCCAGCGGCGCGCGCCCCGGCCAGCGGCAGCAGCAGCAGCGGCAGGACGAGCGCCCCTTTGCCGAAGCGGCCCGGCAGGCGGGGCAGGCGGAAGTTCAGCCTGAAGCCCTTCTCCATCACCATGAATTCTATCAAAAGCAGTACCAGCGCCAAAGAAAGAGGCCACTGGAAGCGGTTCTTGTACCCGGCCCTGCCCCTGCCCTTGCTCTTCTGCAGGTCCAGCGCCGAGACGGCAGAATACACCGAATCCGCCGCGGAGTCGGGGTCGGTGTAGCGCAGGTAGGCCGCCCCGGTGCTGCTGGCTATCTTCATCAGCGTGGCCTCCCCCAGCCTGCTGACGACCGTCTTGCCGCTCTTGTCCTTCTTATAGGTCACGGTGTTGCCGGAGGCGTCCGTGACGGGTATCAGGTCTCCGTCAGTGGTGCCTATCCCGACGGTGAAGATCTTCAGGTCCTGCTTCTGCGCGTCGGCCAGGGCCTCGTCCAGCCCGGTCGAGTGGTCCTCTCCGTCGGTGATCAGGACCATGACCTTCTGCCCGCCGTAGCGCGACAGCATGCGCAGGGTAGTCTCTATCGCCTCGGAGAAATCTGTGCCCTGCACCGGCATCATGCCGGGCCTCAGCGTGTCGGCGAAGTCGGAGATGGCGTCCTCGTCGGTGGTCAGCGGGCACTGCACGAAGGCGGTCCCGGCGAAGGCCACTATCCCTACGCGGTAGTCGGAAAATTTCTGCGCGATGGCGTCCAGCAGCAGGCGGGCGTTGGCCATGCGGTCCGGCTTCAGGTCCCGCGCGGCCATAGAGAGCGAGGCGTCCACCGCGACCACGACGTTGCCCTTCAGGTCCGTCACCGGGGAGAGTTCCACTCCCCACTGCGGACCGGCCGCCGCCAGGGCCAGCAGCCCCAGCGCGGCGAAATAGAGCAGGCCGCGCAGTCTCCTGCGCGCCGCGCCCGGGCCGGAGGAGAGCCTTTCGAACGCCGGCCCCAGGACCCTGCGCGCCGCGGAAAGGCGGCTCTCCTCCGCCTTGAAGCGGAAGAAGATCAGAGCGGCGAAGGCCGCGGCGAGCCAGACCAGAAGGACGGGGGAGCGGAAGAGTTGCATGCTAGGGGACCGTCCTGAAATAAGTTTTTTCCAGCACGAAGAGCAGCGCCAGGAGCAGCAGCGCCGGCGCCAGGAAGTACAGGTACTTGTCGGAGTACTGCGTGTAGCTCTTCGAATCGAACTTCGTCCTTTCCATGGAGTCGATCCGCGAATAGATGTCGCGCAGCTCGGCGTTGTTCTGCGCCCTGTAGAACTGGCCTCCGGTATAGTCCGCTATCTCGCGCAGCGCGGACTCGTCCAGGTCGTCGTCCGTGTAGATCACCGGCTGCATCGGGTCCCCGGTGCTTATCTGGGCCCGGCCCTTGCGCGCCGTCCCTATGGCGTAGATCTTTATGCCGTAGGCGGCAGCCGTCTTAGCGGCCATGGCCAGGTCGGTGACCAGCCCGGTGTTGGAGCGGCCGTCGGTGAGCAGGATGATCACCTTGCTCTTGGCCTTGCTGTCCTTCAGGTGGTTCACCGCCGTCACGATCGCGTCGCCTATGGCCGTGCCGTCGGCCCCGGTCATGTTGATGTAGGTGGACTTTATCGTGTCGAGCACCGACTGGTAGTCCAGCGTCAGCGGGCAGGTCAGCATCGCCACGCCGCCGAAGACCAGGACCCCGATGCGGTCGTTCCTCCGGCCCTTGACGAACTCCTCTGCGGCCTGCTTGGCTGCCTCCAGCCTGTCCGGCTGGAAATCCTCTGCGGCCATGCTGTAGGAGGTGTCCATTGCCAGTATTATGTCTATGCCTTCGGCCGGAGGCACCTCCCCGCGCGTGGCCTTCTGCGGCCTCGCCAGCGCGAGCGTCAGCAGCAGCAGGGCCAGCACTCTGCCCCAGAAAGGGACGGTCCTGAAGAGGCGGGAGCGCATCGTGCGCATGGCCGGCAGCGGCGCGGGGACCCCGGCCGTCTCCAGCCTGCGAGCGCTCTGGGACCAGGCCACGGCGGCCAGCAGCCCGAGCGCCGGGACAAGCAGCAGCACCAGCGGGTATTTGAAGGAGATCATACGGAGCCTTCCTTGCGGTGTTCCGCCTCCGCCGCTTTTTCAGCCTCCAGCGCCCTGGCTTTTTCGGCCGCCCTGTTGAACTCCATCAGCATCTCGGCCAGGGCCGCGGAGTCCTGCTGGGCGTCCTCCGGCTTGAGCCTGGCGAACTTCACCAGGTCCGCCTTCTGCAGGAATTCCCTGGCCTTCAGCGAGGTCTTAATGTCCGCGCCGGTGCTCTTAAGTTCGCGCGCGAGGTCCGAAGTGGTCATCTGGACGGCGTCGATACCGAACTCCTCGGAGAGATAGAAGCGCAGAATGAAGGTCAGACCGGTGTAATATTCCTTTATCCTGCCGGCCGCGGCCAGCGAGGTCCTGCCCAGGGCGTCCAGGCGGTCTCTGGCCCGCTGGTAGGGGCTGCGCGGGTCCATCCAGGCGGCCGCAGCGTCCTCCCCGGCACGCCTCCCGCGCAGGTACAGCCAAGCGCCGAGCGCCAGGGCCGCGGCCAGCGCCAGCAGAAGCCAGGCCCAGGGGAAATAGCGGAAGGGACGGTAGATGTCCCGGATGTCCTCGCCGGGCTTCGTCTTGAAGAGCGGCATCACCTCCACCGTGAAAGTGCTGGTGTAGACGATGGTGCCGGGCGGTACGCCGCGGCCGCTAAGCAGCCAGCCGATGGCCGGGTAGGTGCTGACTCCGAGCGCGAAGGCCCGGGCCTTCACCTCAAAGGAATCCCTCTTTACGCCCCCCGCCTTCTTCTCGCCCGTCCTCGTGAAAGAAACGGCCTCGAAATCCTGGCTGGAGGCGGAGGAGGTGTCCGGCCTTACAGAGAAGCCCTCCGGCATGGCGAAGTCCACCTTGAAGGTGAAATCGCTTGCCAGCGGCACTTTGGCCGGCGGCGGGGTCACCGTCATCGAAACCCCGCCCTGGCCGGCCGAGGCCGGCAGCGCCAGGGCCGCGGCCAGAAGCAGGAGAAGATGCGGCAGTTTCGTCATATCAGCTTGAACTTCTTCCTGCGCTGGCGGAAAAACTTGACCACGGGGCCGTGCACCGGCAGCGCGGGGTCTATGTCTATCCATTCGGCTCCGGCCGAACGCAGCGTGGTCTCCAGCGCGGCGCGCCGCGACGCCGCGTCGCGGGCGTAGGCCTCCCGGTACTGCCTGCTGGCCAGGTCCGCGGTGAGGGTCCCCCCGCTCTCCAGGTCCTCGGAGACCAGCAGCGCCCCGGCCGCCGGGAGTTCGCGCTCGAAGCGGTCCGTTATCACTACCGGGATCAGGTCGTGGCGCGTGGAGGTGAGCCGCACCTCGCGGGTGTAGTCCGGGGAGTTGAAGTCGGAGATCAGGATGATGATGCCGCGTCTCTTCATCACGCGGTTCGCCATCCTCAGCGCCATCGCCACGTCGGTACCGCGGCTTTTCGGGGTGAAACCGAGGAGCTCGCGGATGATGCGCAGGCTGTGATTGCGGCCCTTGCGCGGCGGGATGTAAAGTTCCGGTTTGTCGGAGAAGAGCAGCAGGCCGCTCTTGTCGCTGTTCTTCAGGGCCGAGAACGCGAACATGGCAGCCAGCTCGGCGGCGGCCTCGCTCTTGGGTTTGGAGGCTGACCCGAACGATTGGGACGCCGAGACATCGCAGAGTATCATCAGCGTCAGCTCGCGCTCCTCGACGTACTGCTTGACGAAGGGCTTGTTCGCGCGGGCGGTCACGTTCCAGTCTATCGAGCGCACGTCGTCGCCGGGCACGTACTCGCGGACCTCGGAGAACTCTATGCCGCGGCCCTTGAAGACGCTCTGGTACTGGCCGGAGAAGGTCTCGCTCACCAGCCGGCCGGTGGTGATCTCTATGTGCCTTACCTTCTTGAGCAGCTCAGCCGTGTTCATCGCGGGCCTCCGCTCCGGTAACGCCTACGGGACTTCCACCGCCTCGAAGATCCCTTTAATGATGTCCTCCGAAGTTATGTTCTCGGCCTCGGCCTCGTAGGTCAGTAGCACGCGGTGGCGCAGCACGTCGAAACCGACGGCCTTGATGTCCTCCGGCGTCACGTAGCCGCGGCCGTTGATGAAGGCGTAGGCCTTGGCGGCCTGGACCATGTAGATGGTGGCGCGCGGGCTGGCGCCGTAGTTTATCCACGCCTTCATCTTCTCCAGTCCGTGCTTCTCCGGCTCCCGGGTCGCGATGACGAGGTCCAGCACGTAGTTCTTGATCTTGTCGTCGACGTAGATCATGTCGGCCGTCTGGCGGGCCTTCAGCACCTGCTCCACCGTGACCGCGCTGGAGGCCTGCGGCAGCGTCTGGCGCGCCATCAGCTCCATGACCCTGGCCTCTTCCTGCTTGCTGGGATAGGTGATGTTGACCTTAAGCATGAAGCGGTCCACCTGGGCCTCCGGCAGCGGGTAGGTGCCTTCCTGCTCTATGGGGTTCTCGGTGGCCAGCACCATGAAGAGCTCGGGCAGCCTGAACGTGGAGTCAGAGATGGTGACCTGCCGCTCCTGCATGCCCTCGAGCAGAGCGCTCTGCACCTTGGCGGGCGCGCGGTTGATCTCGTCGGCCAGGATGATGTTGGCGAAGATCGGACCCTTGCGCACGCTGAACGTGTTCTCCTTCGGATTGAAGACCAGCGTGCCGACGATGTCGGCCGGCAGGAGGTCCGGGGTGAACTGGATGCGCTGGAACGCCGCGGAGACGGCCGCGGCCAGCGTCTTGACTGTGAGCGTCTTGGCCAGGCCGGGTACGCCTTCCACCAGCACGTGTCCGTTGGCGATGAGCCCGACGAGGAGGGCGTTTATCAGGTCCTCCTGGCCCACCACCACCTTCCCGATTTCCCTGCGCAGGTCCTGCAGGAAAAGGGCGTCCTGCTGTATCTTCTGGTTGAGCTTAGAGATCTCCGAGTCCATTGTCATGCTCCTTAGCCCGGGAGTTCGCCGTCAGCCCGGAGCCGCCGGACCGCCGCGTCACTCTATGCGGAAAAGCGGCTTCTTGTCCTGCAGCTCGCGCAGCTGCTGCTCCTTGTGGGCTTCTATGTCCTTGCGGATGTTGTCTACGGCCTTCAGCGCCGCCAGGCGCACCTGCTCGTCGTAGTCGTTGAGCGCCCGGTCCAGGGCCGGGATAGCTTCCTTGTTGGAGAACGTGCCGATGGCCTGCACGGCGTGGAGGCGCGTGTCGGTGTCGTAGTCCTTGAGAGCCTCCGTCAGCAGGGCCAGGCTCAGCTGGCTCTTGTCCTTGGCGAGCATATCTATCAGCTGTATCTTGACCGTCGAATCGGTCTCGTTGTCCAGCATGTCCTTGATTACCCCGGGCGCGCTTTCGTCCTGCAACTGCCAGAGCAGTTCGGCCGCGGCGAAGCGGACCTTCGGGTTGGCGTCCTGAGTGAGGCTGCGGAGCGTATCCAGCGTGGCCTTTGAGAACTGTATAAGGTATGTCTTCTGCGGCTTAAGCGGCAGCGCCGGCTCCTGCAGCACGGAGTTCTGGTCCTTCCTGGCCAGCTCTATCATCTCCTGTTTTTTGGCCTCCTCGCGCTTCTGGCCTACCAGGTAGTAGATTCCAGCGACGAAGATGAGCAGCATCAGGAACCATTTCATAGCTGGACCCTCTTGAACGACAGCCGCAGTCGGCCGGCCGAGACGGAGGCGGAGGCTATTTCGGGGTCGTTCATCTTTTTCCAGCCCGGCGCGGCGTCCGCCGGCTCGCTGGAGAAAACGACCCTGTCCCTCTCCCGGCGCCAGGCTATGCGCCCGTATTCCCAGCCGGGCGTCATCAGCGAGGTCCTGGCGTCGCTCCGCGGGGCGTGGCACAGGACCGTCAGGGAATCTTCGGAAGCGAGGAAAAGGTTTAGCCCGGTATACGGGAACTTGCGGCCCGGCAAGGAATCCCTCCTGGAGACCCAGACGGTGCGGATCTCGTCCAACGCGGCCTCCAGGGCCGCCGCCGGGGAGCCGTAGGCGTCCAGCATTTTCATTACCTGCCAGAACAGGACCTCTGAATCGCCGCTGCCTTTGACCCGGGACGCGTATTTCCCCAGGAGGGAGCGTATCTCGTCCCTTAGGAACAGCGTGCCGTTATGGGCGAAGACGAAGCCGCCGCCCGAGAACGGCTGAGTATTCTCCAGGCGGGCCTGCTTGGCCCTCGGCACCCCGGGAGCGGAAGCGTAGCGCACGTGCGCCAGCGTCACGCGGGACCTGGCCTTGGCGGCGGCGCGGAGGAAAGGCCCGGAGTTAAGCCGCGCGGGCAGCGGGCTCTTTATGACCGCCTCCCGCCCTCCTTCAGCGAAAAAACCTACGCCCCAGCCGTCGTCCTGGAAACGGCCTTTCACGGCGCCCGCCTGGGCGAGCAGGCTCTTGGGCCCGCCGCAAAGAAGGTCTTCGGAGGTCGCCCTGGCCGGGGAGATGGAGGCTGTGATCCTGCACATAGTTCCTCTGCATATTTAAACAATTTTTCGGACGATGTTCAAACCGCCCGCGAAGTTTATATATAATTGTCCGTGGGCGCGATACCGCCCGCCAAGAGGACGGTCATGGAAAACGAAGAACTTCAATTCAAACCGCTGCCGGGGATGGAACCGCCGCAGGACCTGCCGCCGCTGCCGGTGGCGGGGCTGGGCCTGGACGCGGAGGGGCCGGTCCCGGCCGGCTTCAACGAGCGTTTCGTCGCCTACGTCATAGATTCGCTGCCGTTCGTGCTGCTGGCCCGCGTCACGCTGAAGATGGCCGTGTCCGGAGGGTTCCTCCATTATTCCATAGGGGCGGAACGGCTCTGGAAGCTGATGTGGATACTTCTCTATATCCTCTACGAGGCGGTTCTTTCCAGCGGGGGGCGCGCCACGCTCGGCAAGTACCTGCTGAACATCCGCGTCAGGTCCAAAGACGGCGGGAACCTCTCCTTCCCCCGCGCGCTGCTGAGGGCTTTCGCCTATTTCCTGAGCTCGGCCACCTTTAACATAGGCTATCTGATGGCGCTGTTCACGGAGAACCACCGCGCCCTTCACGATTACGCGGCCGGCAGCCGCGTGGTCAGCGTCCGCGACCGCAGCGACTGGGCCAACGGCCTCGTGCTGGCGGTTTCCTGGGGCACCATGGTCATACTGATGGGCACCTGGCTCAACAACACGGTGCTGAAACTGCAGCCCTCGGAGAAGCGCCAGATAATAGCCGCGCACCGGACGATCTCCAAACTGGGGGTGCTCGAGTACATCTATATGAAGCACAACGGCTTCTACACCAACGACCTGCAGCAGCTGGCCGACCTGACCGGCAACGTCAACGCGGTGCGCGCCGAACTTTACCGGAACCTGGACCCGGAATCGCTGGTCATCTCCTCCAACGGCCGCAGGTTCGTCATCACCGGGAAGGCGAGGAACTGGCGCCATACCGAGGTGGAGGTCAAGTCGCAGGTGGACGCCCCCCCGCCGCCGGGCATGCTGCCGTAGAGGCAGGGACGCGAAAAAAGCCCCGCTTTCAGGCGGGGCTTTTTTATCGGCGGGCCCGCTGCGTCAGGACCCGCTCTTTTCCGAACCGCTCTGGCAGACCATGCAGTAGCGAGCCGAAGGCAGGGCCTTTATGCGCTTCTTCTCTATCTGCTTCTTGCAGTGCTCGCAGAGGCCGTAGGTCCCCTTCTCCATTTTGCGCAGGGCCGCGTCTATGTCCCGCAGGATCTGGCGCTCGTTGTCGGAAAGCTCGAACAGGATCTCCTTGTCCAGGCTCTGGGAGGCCTGGTCTATGGAGTCACCGACCTCGGGCTCCAGCAGGTCCAGGTTCTTCTTGTCCTCGACGTTCTTCGTGATGTCCGCCTTCATCTCGGCGAGGGAGGCGGCTATTTCCGCCAGCTCGCTCCTGGTGAGGGACTCGTCCTGGCGGTTTTTCTGCGGCGCGGGTGTTTTCCCGGCCTTTGCCGGAGCGGCCTTCCTGGCTGCGGTCTTCCCGGCGGGAGCCGCCTTCCTTACGGTCTTCTTGTCCGCGGTCTTTGTCTTTTTCATCGTGTGCCTCCGTCCAAAAAAGTCGTTTGCTAATGCTGAGAGGTGCTGAAGAACATCGGGCGCTTTTCCGTGATCACGGCGCGCGAGGCTTTTATCCTGTCCCTGTAGTACTTCGGCAGCCGGAACGCCCCTGTTATCGTCAGTCCGTCAGAGAATTTGAGCGGGCGTCTCAGCCGGCCGGCGGCCGCGCGGTCCAGCGCGGCCTCTGACAGCCTGGCCGGGGCCGCGGAGGGATCGTCGGTGCAGTAGAGGAAGGTCCAGGGCATGTCGTAAGCCGGAATAAAGGCCGAGTAGCTGCCTACGAACCGGAAAGCCCTCCGCAGCGTGCTGAAGAGGGCCGGGTGCAGGTCGAACTGCAGCGGCGTGCCCGGGCCGGCCTGCAGCGTGAAGATCGCCCCAGGCGCCAGTACGCGCTTCAGGCGCCTGTAGAACTCCAGCGTGTAGAGGGAGCAGGCGGGCCCGCCCTCTATCGGGCTGGGCAGGTCGGAGTAGACGAGGTCGAACTTGAGCGAGGTGCCGGCTATGAACTTCTTCGCGTCCTGGGCCAGCAGCCGCAGACGGGGGTCGGAGAAGGCCCCCCTGTGCCAGGAGCCCAGATGCTTCTCGGCGAAGCGCAGGATGTTGTAGTCGATGTCGGCCATCACCGCCAGCTCTATGCCGCGGTCGTTCAGTATCTCCCTGGCGGTGGCGCCCTCCCCCCCGCCGAGGATGAAGGCCCTGCGCGGGGCGCGGTGGGCCAGCAGCGCCGGGCAGACGAGGGATTCGTGGTAGAAGGCCTCGTCGTACTGGCTGGACTGCGTTTCCCCGTCTATAACGAGCACCTTGCCGAAGGTATGCGTCTTCAGCAAAGCCGCCTCCTGGAAGGCCGTGGAGGAGGTCTCCAGCAGCTTTACTGCGCGGTGCGCGTGCAGCTCGCCGGGAGTGAAGAACTCCACGAACCAGTCCCCTTTCGGCAGGATGCTGCCAGAATTCTTTATCCAGTCGAATCTCTTTTTCATCCCGGTCATCTTGGCAGCAGGCCTCTTTCCAGTTTCATCACGCTGAAATGCCCGGCCTTGAAAAGTTTCTTCACTACCCTGAAGGCCTCCCAGGGGCGGGTACCGGCCCCGCAGGTATACAGGTCCACGGAAGCGTACCGGTGCTCGGGCCAGGTGTGGATCGCGAAATGGGACTCCGCTATCACCACCACCCCTGAAACGCCGTACGGCTTGAAATGATGGAATATCGAGTCTATTATTGTCGCGTTCGCGGCCCTGGCGGCCTCCAGCATGGAGTCCTGCACGGCCGAAACCGAAGAGAGCACGGCGGAGCTGCAGTCGTAAAGTTCCAGTATCAGGTGCTGTCCGAGCGCTTTCATCGATTTTCCGGTTTAATAATCTATATTATTAGCCTGTACGTGTCAACAGGAATCGGCGGCCCGGACGGAGCAAGGCCCGGGGCCCGGCCCGGGCTCGGTCCTCCGCCGGAAAGCGCGCGCCGCGGGCGCGGCTCACTGGAAGGAGATGTCCTGCATCTTCGTGAAGATGGTGCGGTCCCTGCGCTGGAAGATAGGGCTGCGGAAAGGGAAGTCGAACGTCAGCGAGATGCGGTGCGTGGAACCCAGCTCCCCCATCGGCACGTAGGCGTAGTCCAGGCTGAAGAAGTGCAGCGTGGCCCCGAGGCCTATCGTGAAGCCGCCCAGCCCGTCGTTCATGCGCCGGGTGTCCAGTCCCGCGCGTACGCAGAGGCGCGTGAGCTCGTTGGGGGTGGTGGCCAGCTCGGCGCCGACCCGGACGCTGGGGCTGTTCTGCTTCGGCATCACGATGTCCGTATCCAGCAGGAAGTTGCGGAAAGGATTGATGGAGGCGCCCAGCGTGAAGGTGAGCGGCAGCGGGTTCGATTCCTGGTCGTAGCGCAGCCCGCCTCCCATGTTGGTGGCCGTGACCGCCAGGCGGTACGGGATGTCCGAGAAATTGTAGGTCATCACGCCGAAGTCGGCCGCGTAGGCCTTGGCAGAGTCCAGGATCTGGGATTTTATGTACTTGGCCGAGACGCCCATCGAGACGTCGGTGTCCTTGTCGGACAATTCCAGGATGGCCTTGCTGTAGGAGACCGTGAAAACCTCGTCGCGCGGGGTGAAGCTGCCGAGCGTGGCTCCGTTGATGTCGGTCTGCGGGATGGCGCCTATGTCCGTCATCAGCGCTGATCCCGCTATCACCGAATCGTAGGAAAGGCGCTGGGCGTAGGCCGCGTACTGGTAGCTGATGCTTTCCAGGTACTGCGCGCGCATGAACACTGCGGAAAGCTTCGGGATCTGCACCAGGCCGGCGGGGTTCCAGTAGACCGCGGAGGCGTCGTCGCTTACGGCCGAATAAGCCCCGCCCATGGCGGCGGCCCTGGCCCCTACCTGCAGGTTCAGGAAGTCCGCCGTGGTGGCGCCTTCTGCCTTGTTAGTGAAATAGGTCGGGTCCTGATTGGCGCGCAGGGGGGCCGCCGCCAGCGCCAGCGCAGCGGCCAGGAACAGGATTTTTTCGGCGGACTTGTTCATATCACCTTTCCACCGCCAGCTTCAGGATCTTCTTGCCCTCGCTGGAGTCTATCACGGCCAGGTAAACCCCGCTCGCCACCAGGTAGCCGGATTTGTTGACGCCTTTCCAGATGACCATCCCGGTGCTGGCCACCGGCGACTCCCAGATCTTGTCGCCGGAGAGGGTGTAGATGCGCACCTTGGAGTCAGCCGGGATGTTGTCTATGGTGACGAACCCCTGCCCGCGGTTGGTGTAGAACGGGTTAGGGTAGGCGATGACGTTGCTGAGGTTGGTGGCGGCCGTGCGCAGCGCCAGCTGGAAGTGGCTGAAGTGGTTCAGCGTCGCCGTTATCGTGCGCGCCCCGACGTTGACCGTGGTCTCCAGCGGCAGGCACTGGCCGGTGACCGGATTGTAGCGGGCCAGGACTATCCTGGGGGCGTAGTTGATGATGTCGTTTATGGTCTGCTGGGTGTCGGACCTGGTGTCGAAAGTAAGCGTGAGCGTGACCGGGATCTGCGGCTGCAGCCCGTCCTGCGAGTAGACGTTCACGCCCACGGGAACGCCGCCAGGCAGGAAGCCGCAGTCGTCCGCAGAAGCGGAGGAGATGGCTATGGGCGTGGGCTGCTGGAAGGCGGCCTCCGGGACCAGCATAGCGACCGTGCGGTTGTCGGGCAGCACCCCGGAGATGGTCACGTCGGTCGACGGGTCGCTCGTGCCGCCTACCGAGCCCGGGGGCGCGCCGGTCGGTCCGGAAAGGGTGTAGACGGCGGCCGCCCGCTTGTGGGCGGTAACGCCGGCGGTGTAGTTGGGGCTGGTCACGTCGCAGTTGGCCAGGGAGAGGGCCTCTCCGTTGCAGGCCGCCACGTCGAAGTAGTAGGTCGTGGCTGTGAGCAGGCCGGTGATGAGGGTCGCGCTGCTCGTGTAATGCTGCGAGAAGGGCGTGTAGGTCTCTATCGGAGGAGCGAGGAGGCCGTTGACGTCCAGGCTGGTGGAGCCGCGCACCTCGTAGACGGTGGCGTCGGAGTTGCCCGCCGTGTCCCATATCAGGCCTATAGATCGGATCGTTATGCCGCTGGCGGAGAGCGAGGCCGGAACGTTGGCCAGCGTGTACTTGTAGCCGAGGTCCACCGCGGTGCCGGCTATGCCGTCGCCGTTGGACGGCTGCAGCGTGAAGGAATATTTCACGTTGGGAGAAAGCCCGGCGAACGCCGCGGCGCTGCCGGTGACGGACTGCGACGAGACGAGAGTCGCGCCGGTAGAAAGGTTCACGTCGTACACCGTGAAGGTGGAATTCCCGTTGGTTATCCAGTTGGCGGTTATGGCGCCGGTGGAAACCCCTGTGAAGATGTTGGGGGCCGCGGGCGACGGCTGGACGGTAAGCGTGTAAACTCCGGCCGGATAGGTGAACGGACCGTATACCGGGCCGCTGGCCGTGTCCTTGACGGCGCGGACCGCCGCGTAGTACGGCATGTTCGGGTGCAGGCCGGCTTCCGTGGCGTTGTCGGCGGTAGTGGATGCGATCTGCACCGCGGACTGCGTCCCGGCGGTCACGTCGTAAAGTTCATAGTGGTCGGCCCCAGCCGCCTGGGCCCAGGACCAGTTTATCGTGGTCCCGTCCAGGGGCTGGCCCGTGAAATTGGTGACGGCGCTCACTGTGACGGTCGTGGCGTAATTGGTGAAAGCGGTCGGTGTCCCGTCGCCGTTCATGGCCCTGACCCGGAAGTCGTAGGGCTGGTTGGCGGAAAGCTGGGCGATGACCGTGGAGGTGCTCATGTAGTTAACGCTGAAAGGCACTGGAGTGGAGATAGCCAGCGGATCGGAGAACTGCGGGCTCCTGGAGGGAGACATCGAGACCTCGTAGATGGTCTGAGGGGTATTCCCGTTGGCGGACCATTCCAGCGTGGCGGCTTCGAAGCTGGCCCCCGTCAGCGTCAGCGGAGACGGGACCGCGGCCAGCGTGTAATAGGTGTCCGAAGCGGAAAGGGCGCCGGTCCCGCCCTGGTTGTACGGGGCCACCATTATGGAGGCTGCCGTGTTGGGGACGAGGCCCGCCTGCGTGTAGCGGGCAGTCGCGCCGAGCCCCGGGAAACTGACGGTGGCTATGAAGACGTCGTCGGTGGCGGAGTATACCGCGTAGCCGTCCACGGGCGCGCTGAGGTTGATGTTCCCGGAATCCCAGCTCCACGTTACTGCCCCCGTGCCGTTCACGGCGCCGGTGGGTTTGGAGGGCGTGCCGGATGGGCGGGGCAGCGTGACCTGCACGACGTGGCCGTCGGAGAACTGGCCGTTGTCGGCGACGCGCATCATGTACCAGCCGTGCGGCATCTCCCCCGGCAGCGACGGAGCCACCACGGTTATCGACGAAAGCGCGGTATCCCAGCCGGGGCCTCCGACGCTGCCGTAGAGCCCGCCGTAGGCGCTGTAGATCCGGGTGGACAGGTCTATGAGGAAGCCGCTGGGGTTGTCTATCTGCTGCATGTAGAGGCGCGGATTGCTGAAAGAGGAATTGGCCGCGGCCGCCCCGCCCCCGGAGGCTTCGGTGAGGCCGAAGAAGTTGGAGGTGCCGCTCTGCAGCGTGACGCTCCCCCCCCAGTCGAAATACTGCGTGCCGGTGGAGATCAGCGGCTGGCGGGTCGTATCCGCGGTAAGCCCGTCCACGTCCGGAGTCATGCTGAAGTCTATTATGTCGGTGGTGTTGAGGTAACCGCTGCCGCTCCAGCCGCCTATGTCTACGATCTTGTTGTCACTGGTAAGGACGGAGGTGTGGTGTATCCTGCCCGAGACCAGGGAGCCCTGAAGCATCCATGCGCGGAAATCAGGGTCGTAGCTCTCCGGGAGGGCCTGCGCTATGCCGCGCATTTCTCCGCCGGTTACCATTATCTTGCCGTTCGGCAGCAGCAGCGCGCGGTGGTTGGCGCGGTTGTAGGTCATGGCCGGCCCGTAGGTCCAGCCCGTTCCGTTGTAGATCTCTATCGAGCTGAGGCTGTCGATGCCGTCCGAGCCGCCTATGACCACGACGTTCCCGTCCCGGAGCAGCGTCGCGGTGTGATCGTAGCGGGCCGTGCCGAGGTCGGGCCCCGGAGAGAAGTTCCTCGTGGAGTAATTGTAGAGCTCCGTCTTCTTCAGCGGACCGCTGGCGTCCAGGCCTCCGGCTATCAGCACCTGGCCGCTCTTCAGCAGCGTGGCGGTATGCTGGGCCCGGCCGTAGTTCATCGTGCCGCCGTCGGCCCAGTAGGCGGCGGAGGTTATGTAGATCTCCGCGGTGTCCGAGTAGGCGCCGTCGCTGTCGCCGCCGGTGACCAGCACGTTGCCGTCCGGCAGCAGCGTGGCCGTGTGGTTCTGCCTCGCGTGAGCCATGGGGGAGGTCGGCACCCAGCGCTGCGTGTCGGGGTAGAAGATCTCGGCCGAACTGATCGCCACTCCGGCCCCGGTGACGCCGCCGGTGACCAGCACGTCGCCGTTCGGCAGCAGCGTGGCGGTGTGGTTGGACCTGGGGGTGGTCATCGGGGCGGTCTCCGCCCACTTCTTGGTGAGCGGGTCCATCATCTCGCAACTGGCCAGCGGCCTGATGCCGTCGGAGCCGCCGCAGGTTAGGATCCTGCCGTCCGGCAGCAGCGTGCTCGTGTGATAGGCCCTGGGGGAGTTGAGGTCCGGGCCGGCGGTCCAGATGGAGGAGCCCGACTGGGCGGAGATGTACGCCGGGATGAAGGTCGTGGAAATGCCGTTGGGATAGAAATTCGTGTTAGGAGCCCTGCGGCAGTCGAGCAGGGGGGTGGCGGTCTCGCAGTTCTCTCCGCCGATTATGAGCGCGTCGTCCGCGGGGGTATAGAGCGCGATGTTATGGTACGCCGGAGAGGCCAGCCCCGGGGACTTGTTGGTGTCCGTCAGGTCGGACCATTTGTTGCTGTCCGGGTAATAGGAGAGCTCGGAACTGAACACCATGCCCCGGACCACCATGGTGGACTGGTCGAAAACGTAGGCCGGCGCGGTGTCGTGCGGGTCCAGCTTCTCGGCCGCGTAGTTCAGCGTCAGATTGAGCGTTATCGGAACCCCCCCCACCTGGGCGGCCCCTATTGGATCGGCGGCGTAGAAAGTGGTCCCGTCGGGCAGGCTGGTGAGGTTGTTGAACGTTCCGGACACGTTGGTGAAGACCAGCGGCGCCGAGAACTGGCAGGTTTTCTTGGAGGAGTCGCAATAGACGGGGCCGGCTATGCTGAAATCCGCCGAGCCTCCGCTGAAGATCAGGGAGTAGGTCTGGCCGCCGTCGGCCTCTCCGGAGGTGATGGCGGCGGAGCCTATTACGCCGCCGTCCTCCTCGTAGGGCAGCGAGAAGGTGACGTTGGAGGTGATGTCGGCGTTGCTGAAAGAGATGTTCTTGTCCCCCGGATAGGCGTCGGAGTCCAGCGTGATGGTGGAGGTTATCATCGTGGTGACGGAGTCCTTGCCTGAGGTCACCGACTGGGGCGAGAACGTCACCGTACCGGACGGGTTGGTAAGCGCTACCGTATTGCTGAATTCTCCGGGCAGGAATCCGTTCCCGAGCAGCAGGCCTACCGCGAGCCCGTCGGCGACCACGCGGCCGTTGGAGATATTTATCTGAGCGTTGGCCATCTGGATGGAGGGCGTGCCGGGCGTGGGCGGCGGCGAGAAGTAGAGGTCGGCGTCGTTTAGTCTGCCGGAGACGGCCCGGGAGAGCGAGAAGTCAAGCGGGAACTTGATCACGGAGGAGCCGTTCACCGTGGCGGTGGTGGCGCCGGTGGTGCTCAGGTATATTACGGAGTCCTGGGTGAGGGACGGGGAGTTGAGGAAGAACGTCGGATAGATGTTGCCGTAACCGCCGTAGAAGGTTATCACCCCGTCGGCGCCGAGTATGGCCGAATGACCGGCCATCCTGTACGGAAGCGAACCGAAAGTGCTTTCCTGCACGGCGACGCGTCCGCCCTGCTGGTCGAAGAACTCCGCGCCGTCTATATACCCCTGCGTGCCGTCGTTCTGGCCGGTATCGAAATGCGCTATATGCCAGCAGTCCTCCAGCAGGCTGTCGAGCGACTGGTCGCAGTACATCCGGTTGGCCGCGTTGTAGCCGCCGGCTATCATGATGAGGCCGTTGTTCAAAACGGTGGCGGTATGGTCTATCCTGCCCTGCAGCAGCGAGGAGACAGGCTTCCAGATATTGTCCGCGGCGTAGTACATCTCGTTCTGCACATTGTACTGCCATTGGCCGGAGACGAACTGGCGTCCGCCGGAAACGAAGACGTTCCCCCCGCGCACGAGGGTGGCGGTGTGCCCGACCCGGGGGCTCGTCATGGCCGCCGCGGGGGTCACGTTGCCGGAGACCGGGTCGAAGAGATCGCAGGTGTTGGTGACAGCGGTAATAGCCCCGGACTGGCCGCCGCAGAGCAGGACCTGGCCGGCGTACGGGCCGCTGGAGAGGAGCGTGGCGGTGTGGCCTCCCCTGGCTACGGACATCGAGCCTGCTCCGGTGCAGGTTTCGGTAGTCGGGTTGCAGACCTCGAGGGAACTGAGCGGGGTCCCCCCGGCTCCGAACCCGCCGGCTACCAGAACGCGGCCATCGGACATCAGGGTGGCGGTGTGCGACGACCGGGCGACCGTGAGTCCGGAGGTCCAGTGGCCCGAAGTGGAATCGTCGTAGGCGGCGGACTTCATGTTGTAGACCTGCACCGTGTTGGTCGGGGCGCCGGAGGCGTCCGCGCCGCCGGTGAGCAGGATGTTGCCGTCGGGGAGCAGCGTCGCGGTCCCGTCCAGGCGCGGCAGGAGAGCGGCCGCGCTCGCCGAGCCGGCCGGCAGCGCCGCGGCCAGGAGTGACAGTAAGATCGCTTTTCTGAAATTCATATGCGCCCGATATAGTCTACATTAGGACTGTTACAGGTTTGTTAACGGATTCCGCCTACTCCACGGTGACGAGAGAGTCCCCGATCGGGGCTTTAGGCTTGCCCGGATCCAGTTTTTTCTGCCCGTCTACGTTGAAATGGTACGGATAGGTGCCTGGAAGGATGTAGATCTCGACTTTCCAGATGCCGTTCTTCTTTTTCATGGCACGCGGCTTCCAGGAGGTGAAACTGCCGGATATCTCCACGGATCTGGCCTTCGGGGCCTTGAACTCGAAAGCGGTCTTTACGGCCTTGACCTTTACGGTCTCGACCTTCGGTGCGGTTTGTTCCGGCTTCGCGGGCTCAGTGGTTTTTTTGTCCTCTGCCGCCGGCTCCGCGGCCTGGTTCCGGGCGGGCTCCGTCGCCCCGGTCTGATCCGGCTCGGCGGCGTCCTGGGCGGGAGGCGGCGGCACCGGGCTTACTCCCACGGTATCTCCGGAAAAATGGAGCGCCATTCTCTGGTATATGGAATAGCCGGCCAGGGCCATGACGGCCAGGCTGAGCAGGGAGGCCGCGGCCCAAAAAGACTTGGATTTTTTCATAGAAGAGAGATGATCGGAGGCTGACGAAGCGGTCAAAGTGTCGTTTTAACGCAAAGCGGAGGGCCATTCCCCCCGTTCTTTATTCTGCCCCGTGACTTCTTGTCCTGCTGTCCTGCCAAGGCGCCGACTGTTTTCGCGAATCTGGAGCGGGCGATGGGAATCGAACCCACGTCTAAAGCTTGGGAAGCTCTCGTTCTACCATTGAACTACGCCCGCGCGTGCCAAAACCCTTTCTGTAAAGAACAATACCGGTTTAATTTTACTTAAAAGAGGCCCGCGATTCAATAATAATGTCACTTCTTTATGAGATCGAGGAATTCCTGCCTGACCCTGCTGTCTGTCCGGAAAACCCCGAGCATGGAGCTGGTGGTGGCGAAAGCCGTCTCGTTCTTTACCCCGCGCATGCTCACGCAGAGATGTTCGGCTTCCATGACTACGCCCACTCCGCGCGGCTTCAGCACCTTGAACAGCGTGCCGGCGACTTCCTCGGTGAGGCGTTCCTGGATCTGGAGTCGGCGGGCGAAAGTCTCCACCAGGCGCGGCAGTTTGGAAAGGCCGACAAGGCGCCCGTTCGGGATATAGGCCACGTGAGCCTTGCCGAAGAAAGGCAGCATGTGGTGTTCGCAGAGCGAATAGAAAGCGATGTCCTTGACTATCACCATCTCGCGGTAATCCGCTTTGAAGAAGGCCCCGTTGAATACCTGCCCGATATCCGCGCCGTACCCGGAAGTTATCTCCCTCAGCGCCCTGGCGACGCGTCCGGGAGTTTTGGCGAGGCCTTCGCGGGAGGGGTCTTCCCCGATGGCTTTGATGATCTGCAGGGCGGCGGCTTCAAGGGGGTCTTTCATAATACCGATTTTACAAATTTAAGAATAAAAAATCCCCCGCCGGCGGCGGGGGATCAGATAGCAGGCGGCGAGCCCGGGCCTACTTCGAGGCGATGTAGAGCCATTTGCTGGTGGCGCTGAGCCCTCGGGAAGCGCCCCGGAGCTTCCTGGCGTCGAGGGCCAGTCTCTTCAGCGCCTGCTGCTGGGCCAGCATCTGGGTCAGGGTCCGGCCCCGGGCCTTTTTCCCGTGCCGCCCGGAGGAGACCGCGTCGCGCATGCCGGCTTTCCTGCCGGATCCGGCCATGCGGGCGGCCAGGGCGGCGACGCGCGCCGACTTGCGGTTCAGCTTGCGGCTGTAACTGAGTATGGCGTTGGTATAGCGGGTAAGGCCGGAAGCCGGCTGTATGGCCGCGAAAGCCTTCTCGTTGCGGGCCGAAAGGTACCTGAGGCTGCTGGAAACGGTTTTCAGCGTGGCGCTTACGGCCGCCAGGTCCTTCTCGCCGGCGCGGGGCGCGGTAAGGGCCGCTATCGCGCCGTCCAGGGACTCGTCCTGGCGCACGAGCCTGTAAAGTGTATCCTTCAACTCCTTGACGCTGGCGTCTCCGTTCGTCCGCGCTGCGGTCATCGCCGGGTCCTGAACCGCCCCCTTCTTCTGGCCGGCGGCGGCGAAGCCCGCGGAAGCCGCGACCAGGACCGCCGCCGAAAAAGAGATGATAGTATTCTTCATAAGCCCCGAGATCCTCCGTCCCTGTAAATATAAGGATAGCTCCCGGGAAGCCTTCCAGCACGGGCACAATGGGCAGCGTTAAAATGAAAAAAGGTCCTATGCCTCATAGGACCTTTGGCCTTACGGCGCGTCCGCGCGCCGTTCCGTTTATTTCATCCCCTTGAGCGCCTTAAGCGCCTGTTCCCTCGTGGAGACCCGGCCCTCGAACTGCAGCAGGCCCATCTTTTCCAGTATCTCCCCCACCCGCGGACCTTCCTGTATCCCCAGCGTCTTTATGACGTCGTTCCCGTCTATAAGCCTTTTGCCGCCGGACTGCATGTTCTTTTTTAGGTAGACCTTCAGCAGCAGGCCCAGGGATTGCATGTAGCGCAGCGTCTTCCTGGGGGAATTGTACGGAAGCCCGCCAGGAGGCAGCGGCGCCGGAGCTTCGCTCAGCCTCCGGCGCATCCCGGCCAGGCGGGCCCCGCTCACGTAGCTGGCGTGGTCGGCCCAGGATAGCGTCAGCAGCGGGACCGTGAAGTCCCCGAGGTCCCGGAAGAACCTGAACATCGCCCTGTCCGAGATGGTCTCGTTGGACGCCAGGTTGCCGGGGCGCAGGTGGGCGCCGATGATGCGCGTCACCAGGCGTATCTCCTCCCTGGAGAATCGCAGGCGCTCCATCACCTTTTCCGCCATCTCGGCGCCGTGTTCCTCGTGGCCGAAGAAGCGCAGCCGCCCGTTCACCATGGCCGCCTTTGGCGGTTTGGCTATATCGTGCAGCAGCGCGGCCAGCTTCATCAGACGCGGCTCCGGGATCAGCGGGGCTGCCTTCTGGTATTCCGGAAGGTAGCGGCCCGGGGCCATGAAGAGATGGTCCATGCGTTCCACTACCCGGAGCGTATGCTTCAGGACGCCGCCTTTCCCGTAGTAGGCCACGGCGCAGTTCTCCTGCGGCGCCAGCTCCGGGAAGACGGCGCAGAGCAGGCCGTGTCTGTGCATCATGGCCAGCCACTTGGCCGACAGCGGGCTTTCCAGCAGCCGCATCAGTTCTTCCCTGACCCGCTCCTGCGCGGTACCGGCTATCAGGGCGGCGTCCGCCCGTATTCCTCTGACCGCGGCCGGGCTCAGCGAAAAATCCAGGCCGGCCGCCAGGCGGAAGGCCCGCAGCAGCCTCACCGGGTCCTCCCGGAAGACGCCGCCGGAGACGGGACGGACCCTGCCCGCGGCCAGGTCCTTGAGCCCTCCGCACGGGTCGGTCACCGCGGAGCGCCGCGCTCGCAGGACGAATTCGCCCGGGCGCGGGCCAGCCTCAAGTTTCATGCCCGGGGCCAGCTTCAGGGCCATCGCGTTTATGGTGAAATCGCGGCGCCGCAGGTCGGAGCCGGCGGTCCCCCCGGCGAAAGGCATAATGTCCACCTGCGCCGGAGACGGCCTCGCGCGGGAGAGCCGCCACACCTGGTTCTCCTCGTCGAGCGGAAAGCAGGAGGCGCCAAGCTCCTTGGCCAGTCGCCTGACGCGGACGGAGAAGTCCGGAGCCGGCGCCGCGGCCAGGTCTATGTCCCTGAAAGGGCGCCTCAGCAGGGAGTCTCGCAGGGCCCCGCCTACAAGGTGCACGTCGTCGAAATTCCTGGAAGCTGCCGCCAGAATGTCCATGTCGCCTTACCTTGATGCCCGGCCTGGCTCTTCAGCCGCCGGCGGCCTGCTGCGCCTTCTCCATGACGTCCTGCGCCGCCGCGCGGGCCCGCTTTTCAAGCTCTCTCCTGAGCAGCTCGCGCTTCAGCACCTTCTGCAGAGTGTTCTTCGGGAGGGTCCGGACTATCTCCACCTCGCGCGGCCGCTTGTAGGCGTCGAAACTGGCCTTGATGAACTGCATTATCTCCGCTCTCTCCAGCAGCGCGTCGGGCTTCGGAACGCAGAAGCATTTCATCGTCTCGTTGCCGCTGCCGTCGGGTATGCCTATGACGGCGCATTCCTGCACTTTGGGGTGGGTGTTTATCACGTGCTCGATCTGGGCCGGGAACACCTTGAGCCCCTTTACTATCACCATGTCCTTCTTGCGGTCGCGGATGAACAGGAAGCCGTCGGAGTCCAGCACGCCGATGTCCCCGGTCTTCAGCCAGCCGTCCTGGGTGAAGAGCTCCCGGGTGGCCTGGTCGTTGCGATGGTAGCCGCGGGTGACGCTGGGGCCTATCACGCAGATCTCTCCTTCCTCCCCGTGCCTGAGCTGGTTGCCGTTCTCGTCCATGATGCGGATCTTCACGCCGGGGATGGCCTTGCCTACGGAGCCGTGCTTCCTCGCCCTCGGCGGGGTTATCGTCACCACCGGGCTGGTCTCCGTAAGGCCGTAGCCCTCCAGGATGTGCAGGCCGAAAGCCTTCCTGAAGCGCTGCACTACGGGCTGGCCGAGAGGGGCCGCTCCTGAGAGGCACAGGCGCACCTTCCGCAGGCTCCAGAACTTCAGGAAGAACTTTTTAAGACCCTTGGCCTCCTTGGCCAGCACGCCGTAGATCTGCGGCACGGCTATCATCACCGTGACGCCCTCGCGTCCCATGGCCTGCAGCCAGGGCTTCGGCGGCGTGATGTTCTTGACGATCAGCGTCTTCGAGCCGAGCAGTATCGGCACTATCACGTTGCCGGTCCACGAGAACGTATGGAACATAGGCAGCAGCGCCATGAAAACGTCCTTCTTCGTCGGCTCCAGCGTGGCTATACCGCCCTTGGCGTTCTCTATCAGGTTGTGGTGCGTCAGCAGCACGCCCTTCGGGTGGCCCGTAGTGCCGGAGGTGTAGAGTATCGTGGCCAGGTCGTGCTCGTCCGCGGCGGGCTGCTGGGTCTGCGGGTGGTAGTGGGCGTGTTTCAGGTAGCTCCAGAAATCCACGACGTGGTCCAGCCCGCAGAAGTCGGCGGAGATGATGAACTTGAACCCGGGCACCTTGTCGCGCACGGCGGTGTAGTTCCGGATGAACTCCTTCTCCGTTATCACGCCCTTGCAGGCTGAGTTCTCGAGGATATAGACGATCTCCTCGCCCTTGGAGACCAGGAAATTGATCGGTACCGCCACCGCCCCCAGCTTGGCCATCGCGAAATAGGCGATTATGAACTCCGGGGAGTTGCGCAGCGCTATGGCGGCGCGGTCCCCCTTGCGCAGGCCCAGCTGCCAGAACATGTCGGCCGCGCGGTCCACCGAGTAAAGCACCTCGTGCCAGGACATCCGCTTCTCGCCCGTCACGTAGGCGGTCTCTTCCGGGTGCCTTTCGGCCGTCTTGGCCAGGCAGGAGTAAAGGGTCTTGGGTTCCGTCATTCGGACCTCCGTGCTCCGATAATTGTAGATAATAATGCGCAGTCAGTCACCTGTACTATGGCGGCGGAGGGGCGGGGTCAATCCCTGCCGGCCTCGTGCACCTGGATATACTTGCGGAAGACGACGAGGCCCACCGGGGTTATCAGCGCCATGCCGCCGATGATGATCCAGAGCATCTGGGGGTGGCGCGGCCCCTGCGCCGGGCAGAAGGCGTCCAGCATGAAGCCCGACATTGTCCCCACTACGAACTTGGCAAGGAAGTAAGGCAGCATCGAGAGGGCCAGGTAGGAACCCTCCTGCCCTTTCGGGGCTATGGCCGCCGGGTACTCGTACAGGCGCGGCGAGTAGAACGACTCGCCTACGGAATAGAGGATCGTGAACAGCACGATGGCCACGTAGAGCGGCTGCACCGGGCCCTTCAGGTCCAGCCACCAGGCTATGCCGCGGCCGAACATGCCGGAGGCCAGCCACTGGTAATGCGCCGGCTGCACCACCATCAGGAAGACGGAGAGCGCCGTTATAAGCGTGCCGAACACCACCACCCTGTAGGCGGTGAAGCGCTGCGTCAGCGCGCCTACTATAGGGGCAAGTATCACCACTATCACGGCGTTCAGGGTGCCGAAAAGCTCCCCGAACGGCGCGCCCTCCCCGAGCTCGCGGATCGCGTATTTCGGGAAGGTATAGTACATGTGGTAGAGCACCAGCTTGACGAAGACGACCAGCCCGAAGAAGGCCAGGAAGCGGTAGAACGTCTTCTCCGTCCAGAGGCTGGAGAAGATGCGGAACCAGTCCTTCAGCGCGTCGCGGCTGGAGAGGATGAAGGCCTCCGTGAACGACTTGCCGGGGTACTTGGGGACGGGCGGGTGGATCACTACGCCCTCGTCGGTGGCCTCGACGCCGCCGCGCATCGCGAAGTAGGTCAGCACCAGGTTGGGCAGCGTGAACAGCGCGCCCAGCAGGATGATGGTCTGGTAGGTGCTGATATGGAAGCCCAGCAGCGGCACGGAGTAGTGGCCGTATTCCCCCAGCCCGGAGCGCACCTTGTCGAAGGTCCAGCCGGCCACGGCGAAGCCGATGTTCATCATCGCGTAATAGACGGAGAAGGCGATGGAGCGCTGCCTGGTGGTGGTGAAGCGCTTTACCGCGGCCACCATGACCGGCGTCTGCAGGGCCTCGCCCAGCGCCATAGGGAACAGGCCGAACGGCAGCGCTATCCAGCGTATGGCGAAGAAGGCCATCACGAAGCGCGCCGCCGCCGCCAGGCCGAACCCGGCCATCAGCGACTTGCGTATGCCCACCGCGTCCACCAGCGAGCCGACCATCACCGTGAATATGGTCAGCGCGGTGGACCAGGCCGCCACGATGAAGCCCGCCGACTTGTCGCCGAATCCCAGATCCGAAGAGAGCCACAGTATCAGCGTGGAGTTCACGACGCTGTAGGCCAGGATCGTCATGATCTTGGTGCCGAAGATTATCCACAGCTCGCGCACCGCGCCCTTGAGGGCAGTGAACTTCCCGAAGAAGGTCTCGTGTGCGGTCTCGGTCATTTATTCTCCGTCGCGGCGTCCCCGCCGCCGTCGCGCATCTCCTCGTAAAGGGACTCGAACTTCGGGGCCAGTTTGACGAAGGCCGCCAGCACCTTCGGGTCGAAATGCTCCGGCTTCATCCGGTCGTCCCCCTGAGTTATGATGCGGCAGGCTCCGGCGTGATCGTAATTGGGCTTGTAGACGCGGGAGTTGCGCAGCGCGTCGTAGCAGTCGCAGACTGCGGTGATGCGGGCCTCGAGCGGGATCTCCTCCCCCTTCAGCCCGGCCGGATAGCCGGTGCCGTCCCAGTGCTCGTGGTGGCAGAGCGCTATGCGCTTGCCGAACTGGAGATGCGGGTGGTCTCCGATTATCATCGCGCCGAACTTCGTGTGCTGCTTCATCTCCTCCATCTCCTCCGGGGTCAGGCGCCCCGGTTTCTTGAGGATATGGCTCGGGATATGGACCTTGCCCACGTCGTGCAGAACGGCCTGGCTGCGTATGGTCTCCACGAACTTCTCGTTCTGGCCCAGTTCGCGAGCCAGCATGGCGGAGTACTCGCCCACCCGGAGGATGTGGTTGCCTGTGTCTATGTCGTTGGCCTCGGCCGCCCGCGCTAGCGCCAGTATCAGATAGGCGAAGGCGCCGGCGTACTCCGCCGTGCGCAGGATGTTGCCGATGCGCAGCAGCAGTTCGGCCTGGTCGAAGGGCTTGGAAAGGAACTCCTCGGCGCCGGCCTCCATGCCCTTCAGTTTGTTGTCCTTGGAGTCCAGAGAGGTTATCATTATCACCGGTATGTGCGAGAGCTGAGGGTCCGCCTTGATGCGCCTGCAGACTTCCAGGCCGTTCATCACGGGCATGTTGATGTCCAGCAGCACCAGGTCCACCGGCCTTGAGGCCAGCGCGTCCAGGGCCTCTTTGCCGTTCATCGCGGTGAGGGTCTCGTAGCCTTGCGGCGCGAGCAGGGCCTCGAGGAGCTCCAGATTGAAGTCCTCGTCGTCCACGCAGAGCACGCGCCTGGTCCTGGCGGCGGGGGCGATGCCTTTCATATGGCCGTCCCGACCTCTTATTCCTTTCCCTGCTCCGGCGTCTTCCTGGCGCATGTGTAGAGCATGTGCGCCGCGCCGAGCCGCGAGGATTTCGGTTCCGTGAAACCGGCCTTCTTCAGCAGCACCTGCATCTCGTCCTCCGAGATCCGCTCCTTCAGCGGCGGCCCGCCGGGGGTTTCCTTCTTTTCCCATTCTATGACGGCGAGCCTGGCACCCGGCTTGAGGGCCGCGCCCACGGAGTCCAGGAAGGACTTCTTGTCCTCCACCTCGTGCAGGATGTTGGACATTACCGCCATTGTCGCGGACGTGTCCGGCAGCGAAAGCTTCCCGCGCTGGGTCTGTATCGTCTCTATGTTGAAGATGCCGGCCGAGGCCGCCTTTGAGCGCAGCTCGGCCAGCATCACTCCCGAAATGTCTATGGCGTAGACGTGGCCCTTTGGCCCCACCATGCGGGAGGCGGGCACCGAGAAATAGCCGATGCCGCAGCCGATATCCAGCACGATGTCACCCGGCCTCAGGCCGGCCTTGACCAGAGTATCCTCCGGTGGCATGTCGGCGCGGCGCTCAGGATTGTCCAGCCGGTGCCTCTCATCGGGATCGAACACGTGTGGCGTCATTTTTCTCTCCTCTTTTCCGCGTAAGCGCGGGCCCGCGGGCCGGCGTCAGTTCCCGGCGTTCTCCAGCCTGGCCCAGCCTTCTAGTACCCTCAGCGTGAGGCGGGCGCAGGCGAAGAAATCCCTGAGGTCCAGATATTCGCCAGTGGTGTGGACATCGCGCATCCCCGTGGCCAGGACCGGCGCTTTTATGCCGTGGCCGTAAAGGATGTTGCTGTCCGTCCCACCCCCGGAAGGGGAGGGCTTCATCTTAAGCCCCTCTTCCCGCATGGCGGCGGCGACGAGCGCCAGCACCTGGCTGGTCTTTTCGATGCGCAGGTTAGGGAATTTCCGCTCCACCAGGAACTCGTAGCGCGGAACTATGGTCCTGGCCCCGTCTCTGACCCTGACCTTCCTGACGGCCTTCTTTACGCAGTCCTCCATGTGGCGCGTCTGCCTTTTCAGCTTGGCCGGGTCGTGGCTGCGCGCCTCCCCTGAGAGTTCCACGAGCGGAGGAACGATGTTTATCGCGTTGCCGCCGGAGATGAAACCGATGTTGGCCGTGGTTTCCCCGTCTATTCGTCCCAGTTTCATCCGCGACAGCGCGTCGGAGACCACCTTGATGGCGGAAATGCCCTTTTCCGGGGCCATGCCGGAGTGGGCGGCCGCCCCGTATACCCGGATGTCCATCTTGTCTGCCGCGGGGGCGCTGACGACGACGTTCTCTATGGGCTGCTCGCTGTCGAAGATCAGGCCGCAGCGCGAGCGCAGGCTGCCGTAATCCAGGTACTTGGCTCCGAGCAGGGCCATTTCCTCGCTGACGGTGAAGACCGCCTCTATGGGCGGGTGAGGGACCCTGTTCTCCTGCAGCAGCCTGACGGTCTCCAGGATCACGGCTATGCCAGCCTTGCAGTCGGCGCCCAGCACGGTGGTGCCGTCGGAGGTCACGCGGTCCCCGCGCACGACCGGCCGAACGTTGTCAGCGGGGCCAACGGTGTCCATATGCGCGCAGAGAAGAAAAGGCTCCCCGTGTACGGTTCCGGGAAAGCGGGCTATCAGGTTGCCTGTCTCCCCGCCTGTCTTGCGGCCGGCGTCGTCGGCCCGGACTTCCGCTCCCATGAACTTCAAAAGCACCGAGAGACGGCGGGCGACGGCCCCTTCCTTGCCGGGAAGGGACGTTATACGCGCCAGTTCGCAGAACAGCTGGACCATGCGTTTCTCGTTGATGGCGGGAAGCATAATGCATTATTATTGAAATTTTAGGGCGTGTTGACAACCGGGAGCCGCGGCGCCGGCCAGTCCCAGGTTTAACCGGCCGCGCTAAAAATGTAAAATAGCCGTCTATGGAAAACGACGCGCCGCTGCAAAAGACCGAGGAGAAGGCCTCAGGGACCCCCTCCCTGCCGGCCGGCTATGTGCCCGCCGAAGCGGAACCGCTGCACTGCCGAAAATGGGAGGAGGACAGGCTTTACCATTACGACCCGCTAAGGCCGCGCGCCGAGACCTTCGTCGTGGACACGCCGCCGCCGACCGTGTCCGGCTCGCTGCACATAGGCCACGTCTTCAGCTACACGCAGACCGACATCTTCGTGCGCTTCCAGCGCATGCTGGGCAAGAACATCTTCTACCCGATGGGCTGGGACGACAACGGCCTGCCCACGGAGCGCCGCGTGCAGAACCTCTTCGGCGTGCGCTGCGAGCCCTCGGTGCCCTACAGGGAGGGCTACAAGTCCTCCGGCCCCAAGAAGGACCTGAAGGATTACGAGCATATCTCGCGCCGCAACTTCCTCGAGCTCTGCGAGACGCAGACCGCCGAGGACGAGAAGCGCTACGAGGCGCTCTGGCGCAGGCTGGGCCTGTCCATCGACTGGCGCCAGACCTACTCCACCGTCGGCGTCCACTGCCGCAAGACCTCGCAGCTCTCCTTCCTCGACCTCTTCAGGAAAGGCCACGTCTACAGCGCCGAGACGCCCACGCTCTGGGACACCACGTTCCGCACCGCCGTGGCCCAGGCCGAATGCGAGGACCGCGAGGCCAACGGCTTCTTCCACGACATAAAGTTCCAGGTCGAGGGCGGCGGCGACTTCACGATAGCCACCACCCGCCCGGAGCTGCTGGCGGCCTGCATAGCCGTGGTCGCCCATCCCGACGACGCGCGCTACAAGGCGCTGTTCGGCAAGAAGGCGCTGACGCCGCTGTTCAAGGCGCCCGTGCCGATAATGCCCTCTTTCCACGCCGACCCCGAGAAGGGGACCGGCATCATGATGGTCTGCACGTTCGGCGACATCGCCGACGTGCAGTTCTGGCGCGACCACAAGCTGCCGCTGCGCCAGGTGATAGGCCGCGACGGCCGCCTGATCCCGGTGCAGTTCGGCGCCGGCCTCTTCGAGAGCGCCGACCACGCCGCCGCCAACGCGGCCTACGGGCAGCTGGCCGGCCTGTACGCCAAGCAGGCCCGCGCCAAGACCGTGGAGCTGCTGCGCGCCGAGGGTTCCCTCGTGGGCGAGCCGCGCCCCACCAAGCAGGCCGTTAAGTACTACGAGAAAGGCGACCTGCCGCTGGAATTCGTGCCGACGAGGCAGTGGTACATCCGCATCCTCGAGAACAAGCCCGCGCTGCTCGAGCAGGGGCGCAAGGTGAAGTGGCACCCCGACTACATGCTCAAGCGCTACGAGCAGTGGGTCGAGGGCCTCAACCAGGACTGGTGCATCAGCCGCCAGCGCTACTTCGGCGTGCCGTTCCCGGTCTGGTACCCGCTCGACCACGACGGCGCCCCGGACTACACCGACCCGATAGTGGCAGGGCCCGAGCGCCTGCCGGTGGACCCGCAGACCGACGTGCCGCCCGGCTATACCGAGGCGCAGCGCGGCAAGCCCGGCGGCTTCATGGGCGACCACGACGTGATGGACACGTGGGCC
>JAJYNO010000020.1 GCA_021786295.1 bacterium
AGGCCAAGCGCGACAACGCGCAGAAGCACCTGACCGAGCTCGGCATCGCCAACCAGATCTACTACCCGATCGCGCTGCACCTGCAGGAGGCCTACGCGCACCTCGGCGGCAAGAAGGGCGACCTGCCGAACTGCGACAAGGTGCAGGACACCGTCTTCTCGCTGCCGATGTTCCCCGAGCTGACGGACGAGCAGATCAAGGCCGTGACCGACGCGGTCAAGGCGTCGCTCAGCGTCGCCGCGAAGTAACGGATGCGGGGGCTGACGGAAAAGGGGCCTGCCGTCGCCCGTGGCGCGGGATTCCGCCGTCCGCGCGCGGTCGTTGGACCGTGCGCGGCCGCGGCGGGCGTGGCCAGATGACGAAAGCCGACAAGATAAGGTTCTTCGACGGGGAAGCCCCGTCGCGCGACGCCCGGCGCGCCAGGAACAGGCATTACTACCGGGAGCTGCTGGATTTTTTCCGCTTCGTGATACCGAAGGACGCCTCCGTACTGGAGCTCGGTTCCGGGACAGGCGCCCTGCTGGCCGAGCTGTCCCCCCCCAAGGCGCTCGGCATAGACTTCAGCCCCGCGATGACCGCGGCCGCCAAGGCGGCCCATCCGGCCCTGGACTTCAGGACCGGCGACGCCGAAGCCCTGGACCTGGACGAGAAGTTCGACTGCGTGGTGATGCAGGACCTGCTGGGGCACCTGGACGATATCTGGCTGGCCTTCCGCAATCTCCACAAAGTGACCAAGCCGGAGACCCGCGTGGTGATAACGGCCTATAACCCCCTTTGGGAACCCCTGGTCATGCTGGCCGAAGCCGTCGGGCTCAAGGCCAGGAACCCCCGCCAGAACTGGCTGGCGCTGGCCGACATAGAGAACCTCCTCTACCTGAACGGCTACGAAACTATAAAGAGGGGCTACCGCTTCCTGATGCCCTTCCACATCCCGCTGCTCTCGCCGTTCTTCAACCGCTTCCTCGCGAAGATGCCGCTCTTCAAGGAACTGGGGCTGATACAGTTCGTCGTCGCGCGCGAGACGCCGTCCCGCCCGAAGGCGCAAGACTACTCGGTCTCGGTCGTGGTGCCCTGCCGCGACGAGGCCGGCAACATCGAGCGGCTATTCGGAGAACTGCCGCGGCTCGGCCGCAGCACGGAGCTGGTCTTCGTGGACGGCAACTCCTCGGACGGCACCGCGGAGAAGATACGGGAGGAGGCCGCCCGGCACCCGGAGATCCCGGTCAAGGTCCTGCTGCAGGGCGGCGCGTTCGGCAAGGCGGACGCCGTGCGCAAGGGTTTCGACGCCTGCGCCGGGGACGTGCTGATGATACTGGACGCCGACCTGACCGTGGTCCCCGCGGACCTGAAGAAATTCTACCTGGCCATCGCCGAAGGCAAAGGCGAGTTCATAAACGGGTCCCGCCTGGTCTACCCCATGGAGAGGGGGGCGATGCGCTTCCTGAACATGCTCGGCAACAAGACCTTCTCGCTGATCTTCACCTGGACGCTGGGCCAGCGGATAAAGGACACGCTCTGCGGCACGAAAGTGCTGCTAAGGTCCAACTACGAGAAGATAAAGGCCGGACGCTCATATTTCGGCGACTTCGACCCCTTCGGCGATTTCGACCTGCTTTTCGGCGCCAGCAAACTGAACCTGAAGATCACCGAGCTCCCGGTCAGCTACAAGGAGCGCAAGTACGGCGTCACGAAGATCAGCCGCTTCCGCCACGGCCTGCTGCTCTTCCGCATGGCCTTCATAGCTTTCATAAAGCTGAAGCTCCACTGATGGACAGGATCTCTAACGAGCTGGCCCACGGCCGCCGGATCTCCGGCAAACCCGAGTTCTACTGGGGCTGGTCCGGTGTCGCCGGACGCCTCCGCGCCGGGCGCAGGGCCGGGATGTTCGTCGCTGCCGGGGGGCTGGCCCCCGGGAAAAAGGCGCTGGAGATAGGCTGCGGGACCGGCATTTTCACGCATCTTACCGCGGAAAGCGGCGCGGACATAACGGCCATAGACCTCTCGCCGGAACTGGTAGAGCTGGCCCGCGGCGGCGGCGCCGTCCCGAACGCGAAGTTCCTCGTGATGAACGTGGAGAAACTGGATTTCCGGGACGCCTCATTCGATTGCGTCTACGGCAGCTCCGTGCTCCACCACCTGGACCTCGCCAAGGCGCTGCCGGAAATGCTGCGCGTCCTCAGGCCCGGCGGGACCCTGGTCTTCACCGAGCCTAACATGCTCAACCCGCAGATCATGGTCCAGAAGAACGTCCCCTTCATCAAGAAGGCCATGGGGGATTCCCCGGACGAGACGGCCTTCTTCCGCTGGGGCCTGGCAGGCCGGCTGGGGGAATACGGCTTAAAGGACATCCGTATAGAGCCTTTCGATTTTCTGCATCCATGGACCCCGGGCCCGCTGACCGGCGCAGCGCGGAGGATAGGCGCCGTGCTGGAAAGGCTCCCCCTGCTCAGGGAGATCGCCGGGTCCCTGCTCGTAACGGCGGAGAAATGAGGATCCGTCTGGGCTGGGCGCTATTTCTTCTTACGGCCGCGTCCTACGTCTTCTACCCCGTCTGGCGGCTGCCGCTGCCCTGGCCGGCGCAATGGGCGCTGCTGAACGCCTTCGTGCTGCTGGCGGCGGCTATGCTGTACAGCCCACTAAAGGACGTATCGCTGAGAGCGGAACTGCCCGAGCTCAGGGAACTCTGGCCCGCCGTTCTGGCCGCCGCGCTGGTCTGCCTGCCTTTCTGGCTCACCCCCATAGCCGCGGCCTACGACGAACAGTCGCACGCCGGCCCCGCAGCATGGCTGCTGGGGCGTACAGCTTCGGCGATCGGCCTGGACATAAGGCTCCTGCCTCTCCTTGGCATATCCGCGGCGCTGCTGCTGGCCTACGCCGTCTGGCGCCTGTCGAGGGCGGGGTACAGGCTCCCCTCCCCGGCCGTCGCGGCGCTGGCCCTGGCCGCCGCCGGCAACCTGTATTTCCTGGCGGACAGGCGCTTCGGCGCGGCCGGCGCCATAGGCCAATACGTGACCGTGCTGCACTACCCCCCATTGAGCAAATTCCTTTACCTGGCGGCCTACGCGGTCATGGGGATCACCGAGGCGGCGCCGCGCTCCGTCCAGTTCGTCTTCATCGCGCTTACGGCCGTGATAATGCTGCGCCTTATGAGAGCGATGAAGGCGGCCAGGCCGGGCCGTCTGGCTTTCCTGCTGATCGCCATTTTCCCGACATTTTTCGCCCTGGGAATAACGGCCGAGCTGGAGGCGGGGACGGTCTTCTTCTTCACGGCAGCTATCTACCATTTCGTCATGGGCGTCGAAGGCGAGGACCGCGCGCAATTCCTGAAGTGCGCTTTCTGGTGCGCTGCCGGGATTTTTTACAAGCAGCTCCTGCTCGGGCTCATCTTTTCCCTGGCCCCCCTCCTGCTGGCCCTGGCGCTGCTGCGCGAAGAGAGGAGGGGGCATTATCTGTTCGGGCTGAAGGCCCTGGCCCTGCCGCTGCTCACCGGGCTCCCGTTCATCGCGCTGAGCGACATGATGCACGTGCGTGACACGGCGCTGGCCCTCCATAACATACTGAAGCCCGGGCTGATGACCCTCGATCTGAAGGTGATCTACATGACCTGCGGCGCGCCTCTGACAGCGGTGCTGGCGGTCTCGGCCGTCTACGCCCTGTTCAGGTACCGCGGTCTGCCGCTCTGGACGCTTATTTACGTCAGTGCCGCATACTACCTGATGATCAGCGCTACGCTGGCCGTAGGCTACGTGCGCCACGCGCAGCCGTTCTACATCGCCCTCGTCTTCATGACGGCGCTGGCGGTGTCAGACCTCAGCGCCAGGCTACGCGGACTGCCGGGCAAGGCGCTGGCAGCGGCCGTCCTGGGGCTCCTCCTCTACCAATCCGTACTGGCCAGGGCGCCGTACCAGCGCAAGACCGCCTTCAACTATTACTCCGAGGTGTTCCCTTATTGGCTGGCCGACGCCGCGCTCAAACCAGGCCAGAAGGTCTACGCCCCCATGGAGATAGAGCCCAGCCATTTCTATCTGGCAAAAGCGGGACTGGCCGGGAAAGTGACCTGGGACAGGACCCTGCCGGAAGGTTTTGACGCAGCCAAGGCGGAGGCGGCGGCCAAGGCGGACGGGGCCGACTTCGTGCTGCTCCCATACAGCCCCTTCCCCAGCCTGAAAGTGGATTTCGTGCGCATAGCCGACGCACTGACTGCTTCAGGAAGGTTCCGGCCAGAAAGGGTCTTCGACTATCACGGCAATAAACTGATACTTCTGAAGACGGCTTTTTAGTAAAATCTTATCTGTAACAATTATTTCAGGAAGACACCGGGGATGAGCGTAAAAATACTCGGAATTTCCGCTTTCTACCACGACTCGGCGGCGGCGGTCACAGAGGACGGCCGCATAATCGCGGCCGCGCAGGAGGAGCGCTTCACGCGCAGGAAGCACGATCCCGGCTTCCCCTCACGGGCCGCCGCGTTCTGCCTCAGGAAGGCGGGGCTCACGACGGCCGACCTGGACGCCGTCGTATTCTACGACAAGCCGCTGCTCAAATTCGAGCGCCTGCTGGAGACCTATTACGCCTTCGCCCCGCGCGGCTTTTCCTCCTTCGCCTCGGCGGCGCCGGTATGGCTGAAGGAGAAGCTCTTCCTGCGCAGGCTCATCACTGAGAAGCTGACGGAAGCCTGCGGCGGCCCGATGCCGAAGCTCCTCTTCACCAGCCACCATCTCTCCCATGCGGCCAGCGCCTTCTACCCGTCCCCTTTCGGGAAGGCGGCCATCCTGACCGTCGACGGCGTAGGGGAATGGGCCACCGCGTCCATCTCGCTCGGCGAAGGCGCCTCCATAAAGATGCTGAAGGAACTGAAGTTCCCTCATTCCGTCGGCCTGCTATATTCCGCCTTCACCTACTATCTCGGTTTCAAGGTCAACTCCGGTGAATACAAGCTGATGGGCCTCGCTCCGTACGGCGCGCCGGGCTCCAAGCGAGTCGTGGAGTACGAGCGCCTGATAAAGGAGAACATCGTCTCCATAAAGGAGGACGGCTCCGTCTTCCTGAACCAGGGGTATTTCGACTACGCCGCCGGGCTGAAGATGACGGATGACGCGGCCTGGGAGAAGCTGTTCGGTTTCCAGGCGCGCGGCGCCGACGACGAGCTGGAACAGCGCCACTGCGACCTGGCGATGGCGATACAGAACGTCACGGAAGAGATCGTCCTTAAGATGGCCGCCGAGGCCAAACGGCTGACAGGCGCCGAGAACCTGTGCCTGGCCGGAGGCGTGGCGCTGAACTGCGTGGCCAACGGCAAACTGCTTCGCTCCGGGATATTCAAGGAACTCTGGCTGCAGCCGGCCGCGGGCGACGCCGGCGGAGCGCTGGGGGCGGCGCTGGCCGCCGCTCACGCCTATTTCGGGATCAGGCGCGATCCGGCGCCTGGCGACGCCATGTCAGGCTCCTACCTGGGGCCGGAGTTCTCCGACCTGGACATCCTGAACGCCGCGGCCAGATACGGAGCCGTCCACAAGCGCTATGACGACTTCGGCGCGCTCTGCGCGGACACGGCCAGGCTGCTGGCCGCCGGCAAGGTCGTGGGCTGGTTCCAGGGCCGCATGGAATGGGGCCCGCGGGCGCTGGGCAACCGGACCATACTGGGCGACTCGCGCGACCGCGACATGCAGAAGCGGCTCAACCTGAAGATAAAGTACCGCGAAGGCTTCAGACCTTTCGCCCCGTCGGTGCTCTGGGAAAGGACCAGGGATTATTTCGACATCGAAGTCCCCTCGCCGTACATGATGCTGATCGCCGACGTCGCCGCGGAACGCCGCAACCCGCTGCCCGAGGGCTACCATGCGCTCCCGCTCAAGGAGAAGCTTTATTTCGTCCGTTCCGACATCCCTTCCGTCACCCACCTGGACTATTCCGCCAGGCTGCAGACGGTTCACAGGGAAACCAATCCCAGGTACTGGGAGCTCATCGAGGCCTTCAGGAAGGAGACCGGCTACGGGCTGCTGGTGAATACCAGCTTCAACGTTCGCGGCGAGCCGATAGTCTGCACGCCGGACGACGCCTACCGCTGCTTCATGCGCACCGAGATGGACTACCTCGTGATGGGGGATTTCCTTTTCGAGAAGACCGCGCAGCCCTCCCGTGACGACGCCGCCAAGTGGAAAGAGGACTACGCCCTTGATTAAGAACTCCCTCAAGAACGCCGCCCTGCTGGCCCTGGGCTGCCTGGCGGCGCTGCTGCTGCTGGAGGCCTTCCTGGCCTTCTATCCCCCCCTGGCCGGGCGCGTAAGGGGCAGGAAGATCATCCTTTTCCCGTACAAGCATTACGTGATAGAGAACACCCGTTTCCCCAAGATAGAGCGGCATATCGTACGCTCCAACAATTCCCTCGGCTTCAGGGGCCCCGAACCGCTGCCGCCGGGCAAGAAGGCGCTGACCATCATCGCGGTCGGCGGCAGCACTACGGAGTGCTTCTACCTCTCCGACGGCAAATCCTGGCCGGAACAGCTGGGCAAAGAACTAGCAGCCTCTTTTAAACCGGTCTGGGTCAACAACGCCGGGATGGACGGCCAGTCCACTTTCGGGCACCAGATACTGATGTCGGACTATATCGTGAAGCTCAAGCCCCGCGTAGTCCTCTTCCTGACCGGGCTCAACGACATGGGTCTGGCGTCCGCCAACCGCTTCGACTCGCTGCTGACCGACAACATCGGCCGCCCGCTGCCCGCCAGGCTGCTGGTATGGGCAGCCTCGAAGAGCCGGGTCTTCGCGCTGCTGCAGAACTTCCTGCTATATGAAAAGGCCATAAAGGCGGGCCTGGTGCATACCCAGCTGGACCTGAAGACCATGCGGACGGAGCGCGTCTCAAAAGAAAGGCTGGCCGCCCTCCTCAAGGAACATTCCGCGGGGGCCAAGGCCTACGGCGAACGCCTGGAGGGGCTGATCGCCCTCTCGCGCGCGCACGGCATCTCACCCATCCTCATAACGCAGCCCCTGCTCTGCGGCAAGGGCAGGGACCCGTCCACCGGCGCGGACCTGGAACTGCTGGAGGCGGGGCCGGAGTTCGGCAACTGCGCCGCCGAATGGGACGTTCTGCAGCTCTACAACGACCAGGCCAGGAAGCTGGGCGCCAGGCTGCACGTGCCAGTGGCTGACCTGGCCGACCAGATGCCGAAGGACTCCCGCTATTACTACGACACGGCGCACTATACCGCAGAGGGCGCCAAAGAGGTCGCGGACATAGTCTACCGCGATATCTGCCGCCCGCTGGCGGCCATCAGTCCGGCGACCTTTACAGGGACCTGCCCTGCCGGAGAGAGGAGACCATGACATTCCTTAAAGACCTGTTCGGCCTGCTCAAGGAGCGCAAGAAATGGTGGCTGCTGCCCATAATACTGGTGCTGCTGCTGATAGGGGTCCTTGTGGTGCTCACCAGCACCACGGCTATCGCGCCGTTCATCTACACCCTCTTCTGACCATGGACAGGATCAAGACCGTCAACACCCTGAACATCCTTTCGCTGACGGCGCTGGGCCTGGCTTTCCTGCTCAGGTCCTCATGGCCGGCCTGGCTGGCCGCGCTCTTACTGGCCGTCGGGCTGTGGGACAACCCCGCAGGCAGGGCCATCGCGTCCGGCTGGATGAAATTCTCGGAGACGCTGGGCAGGTTCAACACCCGCCTGCTGCTGGGCCTGATCTTCTATCTGGTCCTCACTCCCCTTGCGGCGCTGTACAGGCTGTCCGGAGGGAAAACGGCGTCCCATTTCAGGAAGGACTCCGGCGCATCGCTCTTCTCCGACGTGGAAGGCGATCCCTGCGCGAAAGAAAGCTTCGAGAAGCCGTGGTAGCCGGAGCGTAGCGCCGCGGCCGGAGGAAAACGACCAATGAAAGTGCTCATCACCGGTTCCAGCGGACTTATAGGCGGGGAGGTCGCGGATTACTTCGCCTCCAAGGGGGACGCCGTCTACGGGGTGGACAACAACATGCGGGCGGATTTCTTCGGCCCTGGCGGCGACACTTCGTGGCGCCGCGACCAGCTTAAAGCGAAATATCCCGGCTTTCGCCACTACGGCACCGACCTGCGCGACCGCGCCTCCGTACTTAAGCTGCTGGAGGAGCTCCGCCCCGACGCCATCGTCCACGCCGCGGCCCAGCCCAGCCACGACCTGGCGGCCTCGCGCCCGTTCGACGACTTCGACGTGAACGCCGTGGGGACGCTGAACATGCTGGAAGCGGCCCGCCGCTACGCGCCCGAAGCGCCGTTCGTCCATATGTCGACCAACAAGGTCTACGGCGACGCGCCCAACCGCATAAAGCTCAAGGAGCTCGAGACCCGCTGGGACTACGACGACCCGGCCTACGCGGAGGGCATCGCGGAGAATTTCTCCATAGACCAGTCGAAGCACTCCATCTTCGGCGCCTCCAAGGTGGCCGGGGACGTGATGGCCCAGGAGTACGGCCGGTACTTCGGCATGAAGACCTGCTGCCTGCGCGGCGGCTGCCTGACGGGACCCAACCATTCCGGCGTAGAGCTGCACGGCTTCCTGAGCTATCTGGTGAAGGCCAACTACGAAGGCAGGCTATACAAGGTATTCGGCTACAAGGGCAAGCAGGTGCGCGACAATATCCACGCGCTGGACGTGGCCAGGTTCATAGAGCGGTTCTTCGAGGCGCCCCGCAGCGGGGAGGTGTACAATCTAGGCGGCGGCCGCGGCAACTCCTGCTCCGTCCTGGAGGCCTTCGAACTCGCGGAGAAGCACACAGGCAAGAAGATGAACTACGAATACATAGACAAGAACCGCGAGGGCGACCACATCTGCTACATCTCCGACCTGCGCAAGATGAAGGCCCACTATCCAGGCTGGGACATCACGGTCCCTCTGGAACGCATCTTCCGTGAGATCGCAGAGGCCTGGGCCAGGAGGGCGGCGAAGTGAAGGTCCTCGTAACCGGCGTCTGCGGCTACGTCGGCAGCCGCATCGCGGCCCGCCTTGCCGGGGCCTCCCGCGGCCTGGAAGTGTTCGGGGTGGACAACCTCTCCAGGCGCGGCTCCGAGACGAGCCTGCGGTTCCTGGAGGAGCGCGGGGTGCGCTTCTTCCACGGCGACGTGCGACTGCGCGAGGACCTGGACGCGCTCCCTGGGGCCGACTGGGCTGTGGACTGCGCCGCCAATCCATCCGTGCTGGCCGGCACCGGAAGTTCAGGCGTCAGCACGGCGCAGGTGGTAGGAGCCAACCTGGGCGGAACGCTGAACCTGCTGGAATACTGCAGGCTGCGCGGCGCCGGGCTGGTGCTGCTCAGCACCAGCCGGGTCTACTCCTCCGCGGCCCTGGGCGCGCTTCCGCTCAAGAAAGGCCCAACGCGCTTCGTCCCCGCCGGCAAGTTCCCGGCCGGCTTCTCGGCCAAAGGCGTTTCCGAGAAGTTCTCCACGGCGGCCCCCATTTCCATCTACGGGGCGACCAAGCTCGCCTCGGAAGTCCTGGCCGAGGAATACGCGGAGGCTTTCGGGTTCCCGCTGCGCATAAACCGCGCCGGCGTAATAGGGGGCCCAGGGCAGTTCGGCAAGGCCGACCAGGGGATATTTTCATTCTGGGCCTGCTCCTACGCGCTGGGCCGCCGGCCCAAATTCATCGGTTACGGCGGCCGCGGCCTGCAGGTGCGTGACTGGGTCTCGGCGGAGGAAGTGGCTGAACTCATACTGAGGCAGATAAGGGCGCCCGGCGCCGCCGCCCCCCGGACGCTCAACATAGGCGGAGGGCCGGAGAACTCGATGTCGCTGAGGGAGCTAGACGATTTCTGCAAGGACTTCTTCGGTGTTCGCGGCGGCACGCAGGGCGTGGCCGCCACCCGCCTCAATGACGTCCCCTATTACGTCTCCGACTCCTCGCTGGCGCGGCGGCACTGGGCCTGGAGCCCTTCAGAGTCCAACGGGACGCGCCTGGAGCGCACCTGCCGCTGGGCGCGCGAGAACAGGGATTTTATAGCGCGCTGGTGGGGGCGTTGAGAGGAGGCATTCCATGGACGACGCCGCTTTTTTCGACGCCAAGGCCGCCTCTTCCGGGCGCTACAAAGTCTACCCGGATGCCGAATATGCGCGCATCCTCGCCGCCTGCGGCGTCTCGGACGAGAAGCGCGGCGCCAGGATATTGGACGCCGGCTGCGGTTCGGGGGCGTTCTCGGAACACCTGCTGCGGATGGGGATGAAAGTTACCGGCATGGACGTCTCCGGCGGTCTTATAGGGCTCGCGCAGGCGGCCCTCCCGGAGGGCAGGTTCCTGACCGGGGACATCTTCAGTACCGGTTTCCCGGACGCCTCGTTCGACGCGGTCTTCTGCGGAGCTGTACTTCACCACTTCCCGTTCCGCCTGCGCGAGGCGTTCAGGGAGTTCGGCCGCATACTGGTCCCTGCCGGCAAGGTGTATTATTTCGAGCCGTACGCCCGTTCGCTCAACTCTTTTCTGTGGTACAAGGTGCTTTCCCTGGACAGGACGCCGGGCGAGGCGGCCCTCAGCCCGAAGCGCCTCGAAGAGGATTTCAGGGCCGAAGGTTTCGGGAAGTTCTCTTACGCCCGCGTCGACAGGGTGGAGAACGTGCAGACGGGGAGCGCCTCGTCCGCCCGGAACGCCCTGAACGCGGCAAGGCGGTTCGTCAGCCGGAACCTGCTCCCCAACACCTACTTCGCGGGGAGCGCGCAAAGATCATGAAATTCTTCCTTTTCAACCCGCTCTACTCCTCGCCGGTCGGCAAGGACCAGGAGAAGTATTTCATCCGCTCGGGCTCCCGCTGGCCCCACTCGGGCATTAAACGGCGCGGCACCCTGCCCCACTACCTCCCCTTTCCGTTCTTCCTGGCCTACGCGGCGGCCTGGCTGCGGCGCGACGGCTTCGAGGTGTCCGCCTGCGACTGCGTCGCGCTGGACCTGCCGCTGTCCGGGCTCCTGGCCAGGCTGTCCGGGGAGAAGCCGGACGCGGTCTTCTTCGAGACGGCCACCGCCACCATAAAACGGGACCTCGCCCTCGCTGCCGGGATAAAAGAGCTGCTGCCGGCCGTCAAGATCGTACTGGGGGGGCCTCACAGCACGGTCTTCCCGGAACAGGTTCTCGCGGAGAACCCGGCCGTGGATTTCGTGCTCGTCGGCGAATACGAGGAGACCCTGGCCGAGCTGGCCTCAGCGCTCCGCGCCGGCCGGCCGGCGGAGAACGTAAAAGGCCTGGCCTACCGCTCGCCCGCGGGGCCCGCGAACACGGGCAAACGCCCCCTGATAGAGCCTCTGGACAAACTGCCCCCCCCGGCCTACGACCTCTTCCCGGCTTCCTGGCGGCCGGACCCGGCCGTCTACTGGGACGGTTTCTGCCAGCACCGCCCGGCGATCCAGATGCACGCCTCCCGCGGCTGCCCGTACCGCTGCGATTTCTGCCTGTGGAACCAGGTCATGTACTCCAACGGCAGGTACCGCGTCTTCAGCCCGGAGCGCACAGCCGCCGAGATGCTCGAGGCAGTGAAGCGCTACGGCGCCCGAGAGATCTATTTCGACGACGACGATTTCACGATCGTCGCGGACCACGTGGCCGCGCTCTGCCGCGAGATAAGGAAGCTGGGGCTGCGGGTCAAGTGGTCCTGCATGGGCGACGCCATCAACCTGACCGAGGGGCTGGTGGGCCTGATGGCGGAGGCCGGCTGCGTCGGCATAAAGTTCGGGGTGGAGACCGGCAGCCCCAGGCTGCTTAAGTCCCTGGGCAAGCCGGTGGACCTCGCGAAGGTCTCGCAGGTCGTGCGGTGGTGCGCCGCCCGCGGCGTGAAGACCCACGCGACATTCTCTCTCGGCCTCTTCGACGACGACCTGGCCAGCGTGGAGGAGACGCTCTCGTTCATGGAACGCCTCGGCGCGGACACCATCCAGGTGAGCGTCTGCACGCCTTTCCCGGGCACGCGCTTCTTCGAAAAGGCGGACAAGGCGGGCCTGCTGATGACGCGCGACTGGGAAAAGTACGACGGCAAGGCCTCCGGAGTGGCCAGGCACCCGTCCCTTGACCTGGACGAGGTGGAGAAGCTGCGGGCGCGCGCGCTGCGCCGCTGGCTGCTGCGGCGGCTGGCCTCCCCCTCCTGGCTGCTGCGGCAGGCGCGCTATTTCTTCCGAGTCCTGCGCGGGCTTGGCCCCTTCTTCATGTTCGCCCAGCTCCGGGACATCTTCCGCGAGGAACGACTTCTCTCCGAGGAATGAGATGCGGGTCATAGTCTCCACGCACGATTCGCTGGCGCCCGTCAAGGGCGGCGGCGCCCTGCGCACCATAAAATGCGCCGCAGAGTTCAAGAAGCGCGGGCACGACGTCATCATCATAGCCCCTACGGACGGCATCGGCGAGGTGGAAGGGATCAAGACTCACTGGCTGCACGCGCCGCGAAAGCAGCGTTCGCAGCTCCTTTCGTCGCTCAAGTTCAACGTGCGCCTGCTGCGCAAGTTCCTGCAGTTCGCGCGTCATACCGACCTCTTCTTCGTGCACAACACGATAGCTGCCGCCACCCTGCCGTTCCTGCGCCTGTTCTTCGGGTTCCGCTTCGCGCTGGACATCACCGACGTCCATGCGGAATACCTGGCGGCCGCGGACCGGAACCTTTTCGAGCGCCTCATGACGCCGCTCATGCTGCGGACGGAATACTGGATCATCAACAGCGCCGACGCGGTGGTGGTGGTCACGGAGGCGATGCGCGCCCTGCTCGTCTCGAAAGGCATCCCGTCCGGAAAGATATCCGTCGTCTACGACGCGGCCGAGACGGACCAGATCTCCCCGGCAAAGGACCCAGGGGCCGAGAAGGCCGTGCTGCACCTGGGGACCGTGGACCGCCAGCACGGCGTGGACGTCTTCATCAGGGCTATCCCAGGCGTGGCGCGGAGACACCCGGAGGCCCGCTTCCTGGTGGTGGGCGGAGGCCGGGAACTGCCCAGCGTCGCGGCCCTGGCGCGGAAGCTGGGAGTGGAGGACCGGTGCCATTTCACTGACTATCTGCCGTGCGACAAGGCCCGCCTCTACATGCGCGCGGCCGCCATAGGCGTCATCCCGCGCCTGGACACGCTTCCGAACCGCATAGTCACCACGCTGAAGATCTACGAATATTGGGCGGGAGGCCTGGCCACGGTCTCCTCGCGCATGGCGGGCATAGCCGAGATAGCCGAGGACGGGCGGGACATACTTTTCTTCCCCGCGGGGGACGCGCGCGCCATGGAGGACGCCCTCTGCCGCCTGCTGGAGGACGGAGCGCTGCGGGCCAGGATAGCCGCCGGCGGCCTCGAGACCGTGAAAAAGTACACCTGGGCCCAGGCCGCCCCCAGGATAGTGGACATCGCTCTCGAACAATGACCAGTTTCAGAAAGTATTTCGTCCCGGCGGCGCTTGCGGCCTCCTTCCTTGTCAGGGCGGCTTACGCCGCGCACTCCGGCCGGGCCCTTATCTACCCGGACGAACTGGCCTATGACGGCGCCGCCGCCCAGATGCTGTCGGCGAGCTCGTGGAGCGGGCTGTTCCACAACAGGGAACCGCTCTATTCGCTTCTCCTCTGGCTGATCTACCTGCCGGCCGGCCCCTCCCATATCGCGGTCAAGCTGTTCCAGGCCGCCCTGTCAACGCTGTCCGCGTACCTGCTTTACCGTACGGCCTCGGGGCTTTTCGGGCGGGGCCCGGGCAGGATGGCCCTCCTCCTCCTCGCCTTCTACCCTTTCTCCGTCTTTTACGACGCGCGCCTTCTCCGGGAAAGCCTGCTGGTGTTCCTGACCGCCGCCTCGCTCTACTTCGCCCTCAAGCCTCCCGGCACCGCCGCTACCGCGGCGGCCTCGGCGGCGGCGGGCATAGGGGCCCTGGCCAAGGTCGTCTTCGTCTATTACTGGGCGCTTTTCATGGCGGCGGGCCTGCTGCTGCGGCGCATAAGGCCGGCTGCGGCGCTCGCGGGAACGGCGGCCCTGCTGGCGGTACTTTCGCCGCTCCTCGTACACAACTACCGGAGCACCGGCTCGTTCTTCCTTACCAGGGGGCAGATGTTCAACCTTTATACCCCGCTGGTGGCGCCGCGCAGGCTGCTCGGCACCCCTGAAGAGAACGCCTACATGGCCGCCGACCGCGTCTTCGCCGCAGGCATGGCGCTGCCGGAGGCCGAACGCGACGCCTATTTCAAGGCGAAGGTTCTGGAGCAGGCCAGGACCCGCCCGTGGAACTTCGCGAAGCGCACGGCCTGGCGCTTTTTCAAGCTCTGGCGCCTCTATCCGCACCGAGGCATAGATTACGCCGCGGGCAGCTGGACGCTGCTGACCGCGATCAGCCTGCTCAGCGACGGCTGGCTGATACCGCTCGGCTTCTGGGGAGTCTTCGCCCTGCGGCGCCGCCTGCGCGAGCTCTATCCGGCGTACGCCTATCTGGCGTCCATGACCGCCATCTACTCCCTCTCCTGGAGCCAGATACGCTATCGCCTGCCCATGATGCCGGTGCTGATGCTGTTCGCCGCGCCGCTGCTGGCGAAGGCCGCGGCGCGGGCGGGGCTGGGTTTCTTCGCAGAAGACCCCGAGGGCACCCAGGGCCGGCTCTCCGGCCGGGCGGGAGCGCGGATAATATGACTAGACCTTATCAGTCCCTAATTCATAAAATTTCCTGAAACCGGCCCCGCGCGGGCGCCGGCCGCAGAGCGGAAGATATCGTCGAGGAACACCCCATGAAGAACAAAGTGCTGGTTACCGGAGGAGCCGGGTTCATCGGCTCGCACGTGGCGGACGAGCTCGTAGCCGCGGGACGCGACGTGATAGTGCTCGACGACCTCAGCGGGGGCTTCAGGGAGAACGTGAACCCGAAGGCGCGCTTCGTCAAGGGCAGCGTCGCCGACGCTAAACTGGTGAACGCCATCTTCAAGCGTTACAAGATAGAGCACGTCTACCACCTGGCGGCCTACGCGGCCGAGGGACTGAGCCATTTCATCCGCAGGTTCAACTACGAGAACAACCTGCTGGGCAGCATCAACCTGATAAACGCCTCGGTCAACCACGGCGTGAAGTGCTTCGTCTTCACCTCCTCCATAGCGGTCTACGGCAGGAACCAGCTGCCGATGCGCGAGGACCTGACCCCCAGCCCGGAAGACCCGTACGGCATCTCCAAGCTGGCAGTCGAGCAGGACCTGGAAGCCGCGCACCGCATGTTCGGCCTGGACTACGTCGTTTTCCGCCCGCACAACGTCTACGGCGAGCGCCAGAACATCGGCGACAGGTACCGCAACGTGCTGGGCATCTTCATGAACGAGATCATGCAGGGCCATAAGCTCACGGTGTTCGGCGACGGCCGCCAGACCAGGTCGTTCAGTTATATCAAGGACGTCGCGCCCCTCATCGCCAAAGCGCCCTCCGTCAAGAAGGCCTACAACCAGGTCTTCAACATCGGAGCGGACAAGCCCTACACCGTCAACGCGCTGGCGAAGGTGATCTGCAGGGAGATGGGAGTGAAGCCGGAGCTGGCGCACCTGCCGGCCCGCAACGAGGTGGTGCACGCCTACGCCGACCATTCAAAGGTGGAGAGGGTCTTCAAGTACAAGGCCCGTTACGACCTGCCCGAGGGAGTGGCCCGCATGGCCGCCTGGGCCAGGAAGGCCGGCAGCCGCAGGAGCGGCGCGTTCTCCGGGATAGAAGTTAAGAAGAACATGCCTCCCAGCTGGGCCGCCGTCGCGCGCTGAGGACTCGATGCTGAAGACCGACGTTCTGATAATCGGCGGCGGGCTGGCCGGACTTTCGGCCGGCATGGCGCTGGAGGGCAGGAAGGACTACCTGATAGCCGAGCGGGAAAACCGCCCTGGCGGGCTGGCCGCCACCATAAAGAAAGGCGGCTACCATTTCGACTACTCCGGCCACCTGCTGCACCTGCGCTGGCCGGAGACGACCAGGCTCATACTGGGCGCGCTGAAAGGCAACGTCCGCCGCATGAAGCGCGACGCGCGCGTCTACGCCCACGGGCGGTGGACCCCGTACCCCTTCCAGGCCAACCTGTCAGGCATGCCGGACGGGGTGAGGGCCGAATGCGTCAGCGGCTTTTTGAAGGCCTGGCGCCACGGCGGCCCCGCTGCCGGGGACGGCGGCGAGGTCTTCACCCGCTGGACGCGCCGCGTCTTCGGGGACGGCATCTCGCGCCATTTCATGCTGCCGTACAACGCCAAGCTCTGGCAGTACCCGCTGTCCCGGCTCACCACCGAGTGGTGCGCCCCTTTCGTTCCGGTGCCGAAGCCGGAGGACGTAATAGCCGGGGCCTACGGCGGTAAGCTGGCGGCCCTCGGCTACAACGCCGTCTTCCACTACCCGCGCGAAGGCGGCATAGGGGCGCTGCCCAACGCCTTCGCGCGCCGCCTGCGCGGCCTGCGGCTGGGGCTGGAGGTGGAGAGCGTAAACCTGAAGAAAAGAGTGGCCATGGTGCGGCATTTCGGCCCGGTCCATTTCAGGCGCCTGATAAACACCTCCCCGCTGCCGTCCCTCGTCGCGATGGCCGAGGACGCCCCCGCGCAGGTGAGGCGGGCCGCCGCGCGCCTGCGCCACAACGCGGTCTACGTGCTCAACCTCGGCGTCTCCGGCGCGGCTTCTCCTATGCACTGGGGCTACTTCCCGGGCGAGGAGTTCCCGTTCTACCGTGCGGGCATAGCCACTAATTTCTCGCCGGCCCTGGCCCCGCGCGGGCGGGCCTCCTTCTACATCGAGACGGCCGTCCCAGGCGGAGCCCTTGACCTGGCCTCCGCCGAGGCGGGGATCCTGCGCGGACTCAAGGCCTGCGGTCTCATAGGCTCGGCCTCGCAGGCGGAGGAAAGGCTCTGGCTGAAGATCCCCTGCGCCTACGTCGTCTACAACAAGGAACGAACGGAGGCCCTGCCCGGGATCTTCTCCTGGCTGAAGGCGCGCGGGGCCTTCTCGATAGGCCGCTACGGCTCCTGGAAGTACTCCTTCATGGAGGAGAGCGTCAGGGAAGGGCTTGGCGCCGCCGGCGACATACTGCGCGGCCGCTGACCGGCCCCCGCCCGTTCCATGTCCCACCCTCAGCCGAGATTCCTCCGCCGTCGCCCGCTGGCAGGCAGGGAACTGCCGCTGCTGGCGGCCCTGTTCCTCTCCCTGGCGCTGGCGACCGCCGGCTACGTGCTTTGGCTGCCGGACGTCTCGGTCCTCAGGACCAAGAACCCCGAGATCACGTCCTACATGCTGCTCAGCGAACTGCGGGACAGGGCCGAGGGCCGGAAGTTCCGGCGTCTGATGCTCTGGAGGAGCCTCGACCGTATCTCCCCCAACCTGCGCAACGCCGTGGTGGCCTCCGAGGACGACAATTTCTACCAGCACTCCGGCATAGACTGGGACAGCACGCTCGAAGCCCTGCGCACGGACTGGGAGGAGAAGAGGCTGGCCAGGGGCGGCAGCACCATCACCCAGCAGCTGGCCCGCAACCTCTATCTTTCTCCCTCCAAGAACCCTTTCCGCAAGCTCAAGGAGATGCTGATAGCCAAGCGCCTGGAGCAGGAGCTGGGCAAACGCCGCATACTGGAGCTGTATCTCAACGTCGTGGAATGGGGCCGGGGGATCTACGGGGCCGAGGCCGCGGCCAGGACCTATTTCGGCAAGCCGGCCGCCGACCTCACTCCTGAAGAGGCGGCCGCTCTGGCGGCGGTTCTGCCCAGCCCGCGCCGCTACAACCCGGTGGGCCGGACCCGCTTCATGGAGCGCCAGAAGGCGCGCATCATCTCGCGCATGGAGCAGGACGGGTACCTGCCCGAGGACTACGGGGAATGGCCGGACGGGGAGGACGCGGCCTCCGGCGGCACCGTCCCCGGCCCGGCCCCGGCGCCAGAACAGGACTCCGGGACATACGCGGCTCCGGCCGCGGGCTCCCGCTAAAGCTCCGCTCCGGCTAGACCTCCAGGCCGGCCGCCGTCATCGCCTTCTCAAGCGCCTCGCGGTTCTTCTCCGTAAGCGGGGTCAGCGGCAGGCGCGGCTCTGGGCGGCACAGGCCCAGCAGCGACACCCCGTACTTGACCGGGATCGGGTTGGTCTCGCAGAACAGGGCCTTGACCAGAGGGAACAAGCGGTGGTGCAGCTCGGCGGCACCGCTCACGTCGCCCTGCAGGAAAAGCTCGCACATCCGAGCCGTCTCCGCGGGCGCCACGTTGGAGACCACCGAGATCACGCCGCGCGCCCCTACCGACATCATCGGCAGGGTCAAAGAATCGTCCCCGCTCATCACCGCGAAATCGGGGTCGGCCCCGTTGATCAGCTCGCTGACCTGGTCCAGGCTGCCGGAAGCCTCCTTGATCCCCACGATGTGGGAGAACCTCCGGCGCAGGCCCAGGACAGTGGCCGGCAGCATGTTGACTCCGGTACGGCCCGGGATGTTGTAGAGGACCACCGGCAGGCGGGTCGCCTTGGCCAGCTCCGAAAAATGCGCGGCCAGCCCGTCCTGCGTGGGCTTGTTATAGTACGGCACTATCGCCAGCAGGCCGTCCACTCCGAGCGCCGAGACTTTCTTCACCATCTCGACAGACCTGGACGTGGAATTGGTGCCCGCTCCGGGCACCACCGGCACCCTGCCCCTGGCGGCCTTCACGGCCGTCCTTATGACGGCCAGATATTCCTCCTGCGAGAGCGTGGCCGCCTCGCCGGTGGAGCCGCACGGCACGATGCCGGCTACGCCGTTCCCCGCCTGGAACTCGACTATCTTCCTGAAAGCTTCCAGGTCCGGCTTCCCGTTCCTGAAAGGCGTGACGACGGCGGTAAAGCAGCCTTTGAGTTTCAGCATTCTATCTCTCCTTGGAAGACCGTCCTGGCAGGCCCCTCTATGCTTATAGCGCTGGCCCCTCCGGCGCGCGGACTGAGGGCGACCGTGAAGCCGTCACCGCTGCGGGAGACCAGCCGCACCGGCGGCCTGAGCCCGCCCGAAAGCACGAAGGCCACGGCCGAGGCCGTAAGGCCGGTGCCGCAGGCCAGCGTCTCCCCTTCCACCCCGCGCTCGTAGGTGCGCACCAGCAGGCGCCGGCCCCGCATTTCCACGAAATTGACGTTGGCCCCGGCCGGGCCGAAAAATGGATGCCGCCTGAGCGCGCCGCCCAGGCGCTCCACGTCGACGTCAGCCACGGACCGGACGGGGACCACCGCGTGCGGCGCCCCGGTGTCCAAAAAATGCAGCGTCCGCACGCCGCCGGGGAACCGGCCTTTCGCTCCGATCCTGGCGCCAGAAACGTCGGGCATGCGCATCCTTACGGCTCCGGGGACGGTTATCTCCGCCTCCAGCTCTCCGGCCAGCGTCCGCAGCAGCAGCTTCCGGCCGGCAAGGCCGGAAGAGAAGGCCCACCAGGCCGCGCAGCGCGAGCCGTTGCCGCAGAAGGCCTCCGAGCCGTCGGAGTTGAAATAGCGCACGTCCACGCGGCCGGCTCCGGAGCGGTTGACGTAGAGCAGGCCGTCGGCGCCGACGGAGAGCTTGCGGGCGCAGAGGGCCGGGGCCAGCCTCTTCAGCTCCCGCGCGTCTCTCCGTCCGCCGGTCAGCAGCACGAAGTCGTTCCCGGCCCCGGACATCTTCCAGAATCTCATTTAGCGCAGCCCGCCTCCTTGCGGGAAGGCCCCGGCAGGAAGGCCGCGGCCAGCCTGGCGGTGAAAGGGCCGCCGGCGAGCGCGGCCTTGAAATAGCGCTCAGCCCCGGCCCTCTCTCCCAGGTTGTAAAGCGCCATGGCCTTCACTACGGAGGCCAGCGGGTCGGAAGGGTCAGCGGCCAGTTCCCTGTCCGCCGCCTCTATGGCACGGCGGGGCCGTCCGCCGAGCAGCAGGTAGAGGGCCCTTTCCAGCCTCAGCTTCCTGGAGGGAGAAAGAGCCTCCGCTTTTTCCATAAGGGACACTGCTCCGGAGTAGTCCCCTTTCCCGGCGGCCGCTCTTGCCTCCAGCAGCGGCCAGACCGGCGAGCGCGGCCGCCTGGCCTCTCCCTTGCCGGCGAGGAACAGCGCCTGCTTCCAGTCGCGCTTGCGCAGCATACAGCGCGCGTATTCCTCCAGTACCGCTGTGTCGGAGAAATCCTGCAGGGCCACTGTCCTGGAATAGAAGTCGTCCGCGCGGCCGAGGAAACCCAGCGCGGAATAGGCGCGGGCGGCGCCCAGGTTGGCCTCGACGTCCCCCGGCTCGGCGGCCAGCACCTTCAGGAAGAGCGGGACCGCGTTCTGGTAGAAGCCGGCCTGGTCGTAGATCTGCGCCAGCCTGGCGGAGAAAATGACGTTCGCCGGGTAAAGCTCCCCGGCCAGCTTGTACAGGGTTATGGCCTTGTCGGCAGCGCCCTCCCGCTCGTAGCAGCGGCCGATATAGACATAGGCCTCCTCGCGCAGTTTTGGAGGCGGCGTAAGCGCCAGAAAGCCGTCCGCCATGCCGAGCACCGCCGAGCAGTCCCCGCGCGCGCCGGCCTTCCTCATCGCGGCGAGCTCCGCCTCGGCCTTGCCGTACCGCGGGCCTCCCCAGAACAGGAAAGCTCCGGCCGGCGAGGCCGGCAAGAAGAGCAGCAGGGCCGCCAGCAGTATCATAGCTTCTTCACCAGCTCCGGCGCGGAATACACCAGCAGCGCCTCGCGCGCCGCGTCCATGCGGCGGGTGGCCTCCACGAGCCCGGCCTCGCCGGCCTCCACGCACCTGCCGAAATCGGCCACGCTCATGTCGCTGACCTGCGGCTCTATCACGAAGCCCGCACGCTTCTCCTCGGAAGCGGCCAGCAGCGAGCCGCGTATGTCTATGACCTGCAGCAGCGACATCAGCACGTTCTCCGGCATGCGCGCGTGCTCGTTGCCGGTCACGCTGGCCAGCACCCAGTCGGCCCCCAGCCGCTCGGCCGCGTCTATCGGCACGAAATCGGCAACTCCGCCGTCCACCAGATAGCGGTGCCCGTACTGCACCGGGGCGAAGATGCCGGGCAGCGTCACGCTGGCGCGCACGGCCTCCGCCAGCGGGCCCTCCGTGAAGATCAGGTTCTCCCCGGTACGCAGGTCCATGGCCGTGCAGGCGAACGGGACCTTCAGGTCCCCGAACGTCTCGCCGCCCAGCCTGTCGTCTATGAACCGGTCTATATAGGTGGGAGTGAGCAGCTTGTCGGTGATCAGCAGTTTGAGCACCTTTATCCCCCTGAAATCCCTGGCTATCTTGGCCTTGCCGGCGTCCAGGCCGAAATCCCAGAGCTCCGGGACGGGGATCCCGGAGGCGTAGAGGGCCCCTATCACCGCGCCCATCGAAGTGCCGGAGACGTAATCCACAGGGAAGCCGGCGTAGCCCAGCGCCTCCAGCACCCCCACGTGGGCGAAGCCGCGCGCCCCGCCGCCGGAAAGGGCCAGGCCGACGGAGGGCCGCTCGGGCGGACGGACCGAGGCCAGGCGGGTCCAGAGCGCGTCGCGTAGGATGTCGTCGTCCGACCCAGACGGCTCCCCGGCGGCCGAGGAAGCGGCGGCGGCCGGGGCGGCTGGAAGCTCCTGGGCCGGCAGGCGCGCGGCCTGCAGCAGGGCCGCCAGCGTCAGGAACAGGATCGGGCAGGGGCTCCTCATGATTTTCTCGCCGGTCAGACGTCCAAGTCGCGCCCCTGCGCCCACTCCAGCTTCACGCGGGCCATCAGCTGACCGTACACGGCGTCCAGGTAGCGCTCCTCAAGCCGGCAGAGAGAACAGAGAGCGCGCAGCTCGGCCATGGAGGGCCTTTCCGAGGAGGCGGCCTTATCGTAGCCCGCTTCCGTCTCCCGCAGTTCTTCCCCCAGCCTTCCGGCCTCTTCCTGGCGGGAGGCGGCCTCCCGGTAGGCGGTCATGATCTCGAAGCGGATATCGTCCTGCAGCGCGGCACGCTGGAGCTCGCCCTGCCTCTGCTGCGCCCGCCGCTGCTGCACCTGGGTCCAGATGTCGTAGGAGAGCGGGAAAAGGATGCCTATCGAGGCCAGCCACCCGGAGGAGCGTTCGGCGTCCCGCGTCAGCGAGTTGAGCTTGTAGGAGCTCAGGTCGTAGCTCGCGCCGAGGTAGATGGTCGGATTGCGGCGCACCATCGCCATGTTGACCGCGATATCGTCCATCTGGGCCCTGTAGAGCTCGCTCTTCATCTCGGGACGGGACTCCATGGCCGTCACCAGGCAGCGGCTCACGGGGACGGTCACCGGCTGCGGGGAGAAATCGCCTGACGGCTCGGCCGGGAAATCCGGCTCCCGGCTGATTACCTTCAACAGCCCGGCATGAGCGGCGTCTAGCCCTTCTCCGGCCCTGGCCAGCCGGTCCGAAAGCGAGGAGAGCAGCATTCCGGCCTCCAGCTTTTCCAGCGGGCTCTTGCGCAGCCCCGAGTCCAGCTCCCTGGCGCGGTCCAGCCAGTAAGAGGCGGATTCCTTCAGGCGGCTCTGGTAAAGGACGGTATAGAAGGCCCTCTTTGCCGCCAACGCCGCGGCGGCGCGCGCGGTCTCGTAATCGACCTGCGCCTGGTTGGCGGCCGCCCTGGCCATCTTCAGTGTGTTGGAGTTCCTGCCGCCGGTGTAGAGCGGCTGCATGGCCTGCACGCGCATCGAATAGAAGGAGGTGCCTGCCGCCGGGTCCAGGAAAGGCCCGCCGAAGTCCGGGCCAAGAACCTCCGGGTACTCCAGGTTCATGCGGCTCAGACTGCCGGCCAGCGAGAACTGCGGCAGCTCCAGGAAGCGGGCCTCGCTCACGCGCTGCCTGGCGATGATGATGTCCTGCTCGGCCGCCAGCGCGCCCGGGCTGTTCTGCACGGCCATGCCCACCACGTCGGAGAGGGTCAGGGTCCCTGAGGCGCCCTGCGCGGCGGCAGGCGCGGCGGCAGGCGCGGCGGCCAGCAGGAGGGCCAGCGCGGCGGTAAGCCGGGTCATAGTTTGAGCTTGGGCATTATCTCCGCCACGCGGCGGCGCAGCTCTTCGGCCTTTTCGGCCATGCCGGCGGCGGCCGCCGCGGCCCGGAAGTTCTCGTACTCCTTCACGACCTCGTCGACCGCCCCGGCCATGTTGTTGAACTGGTCCTGCAGGTCGGTCAGCTGGTCCCCCTTGCGCAGGTGGACGCGATGCGCCAGGTCGCCCTCGGCGACCCTGGCGCAGCTGTTCTCGAACTTGAAGATGGGCCCGGCCATCCGGTGGGAAATGACGGCGGAGACTATCAGCACCATCACCATGTACATCGCTATCTTGAGAGCGAAGAGCGGAGCCATGCGGCTGAGCTCGTCGAGAAGCGGCTGCATCATCGGATGGTCGTTGACCACCTTGGAGACGGTCCACAGCACGTCCAGCCCCACCACGATGAAGGCCAGCAGCACGCTGAAGAAGATCAGCGCCATGTAGTGGTACTGCAGGCGCTTCTTGATCAATATGGTCTTGCGCTGGAATTTGGCCGGCGCACTGGTCTGCGTATTGTCCGTCATAAGCTCTCCTAAGAACCTCCGGAGTCCCGGACGCCGCGGCGCTTCACCGCCGCGGCGTCCCGGCCCGCTCAGAACAGCACTTCCATCAGGCCGTTCCAGTCGGCAGAAACGGTCTTCAGCTCGCCCGTGGCCTTCTCGAGGGGCACGCCGACGATCCTGTTGCCGACCAGCGCCGACATCTGGCCGAACTGCCCGTCCCGCACCAACTCCGCGGCCTTCACGCCGACGCGCACTCCGAGCATCCGGTCGAACAGGGTCGGGGCTCCGCCGCGCTGCATGTGGCCTATCACGGCATGGCGCGTCTCCAGGCCGGTGTTCTTCTCTATGTAGCCGGCTATGCGCTCGCCCATGCCGCGGTCCTTGAGTATCACGTGGCCGAACTGGTCCAGTTCCCGTTTCTGTCCGCCTTCTCCCACCTCCGGCAGTTCCGAGGCTTCGCTGGTGACCACGAGGGCGAATTTCTTGCGCGCGTGCGCCTCTTTGATTTTCTTCAGCAGCGCGGCCGTGTCTATCCTGCGCTCCGGGATGCAGACGAAGTCCGCCGCCGAGGCTATGGCCGTGAACAGGGCGACCCAGCCGGCGTGGCGGCCCATGACCTCCAGCACCATCACCCGGCGGTGGCTGCGGCCGGTATCCACAAGCGCGGCGGCGGCCTCCATGGCCTTGGTCACGGAGGTGTCGAAGCCGAACGTGTAGTCGGTGGCGCTCAGGTCGTTGTCCATCGTCTTAGGCACGCCGACGACGTTGAGCTTGTGGTCCCTGTAGAAGCGCGTGGCCACCCCGAGCGTGTCCTCGCCGCCCATCGCGACCAGCGCGTGCAGGTCCAGCTTCTTGAACGTCTCCAGGCATTTCTGCGCGCCGCCTTCCTGCTTAAATGGGTTGGTGCGGGAGGTGCCGAGCATCGTGCCGCCCTGCGTTATGGCGTACTCAGTAAGCTCTCTGTTGAGCGGAGTGGTCAGTCCTTCCACCAGGCCCTTCCAGCCGTCCGTCAGGCCCACGCACTCGTAGCCGAACTTCTCCGCCGCCCAGACGCAGCCCTTGATGGCTGGGTTGAGCCCGGGGCAGTCCCCGCCTCCGGTGAGTATAGCTATCTTCTTGCTCATTATCGTTTCCTCCTTAGTGACTCCGCTGGGAAAGCGATCTCCGCCCCCCCGCTCAGAAACTGGTGTTGTAGCGCATCTGGACTATGCGCTCGGACCGCCTCCTGAGGCCGCTGGAGAAGTAGCCGCTGCGGCCGAGCTCCCGGACCGCCGTGTCCAGCTGGAAGTAGGGCGTTATGTACAGGCGCATGCCGACGTTCAGCCTGGAGGGGTTGTCGGCGTGAAAGAGGTTGTCGTACTCGGCCATGAAGGCTACCTGGTCCTCCAGCGTGTAGCTGGCCGCCAGGAACCCGTAGAGGTATTCCCTGTCGAAGTCGGAGACGTTGAAACCGCCGTGCAGAGAAAGCCCCGGCAGCAGGACCTCCTTGGAGCCGACAAGGTAGAGTCCGCGCCCCTTCTCCAGGTACTTCTTGGAGGAGCTGTCGTAATAATAGCCCTGGCCGTCGTAGCCGACCGCCAGCGCCGGGATGTAATAGCCTCCGTCGTAGAAGCGGTACTTCACCAGGATCTGCGGCTGGCGCAGGCTTATGGGATCGTCGGAGCCGACCAGCTTGTCCACGGTCATCGAGGCGCCGAGGTTCAGGCGCTCCTGCACGCCGAAGTTTATGGCGCCCAGCAGCCCGCCGTCGGAGTAGAAGCGGCTCTTGAACAGGAAACCGTAGTAGTCCAGTATGCCCGCGGTGGGGACGTCTATGAGTTCCGTGTCCGGGAGGGCCACCGAGTCGTCGTCCTTGTCCTTGGCCGCGGCCTTGACGGCCGGCAGGACCAGGAGGAGGGCCAGAAGCACATTGAGTTTTTTCATCGTTCCATCCTTGACTTCATTTTTAGCCCGGGTCCGGTCAGGAACCCAGAGCAGCTTTCACCTTGGAATCCAGTTCCTCCAGCGAGAAAGGCTTCTGCACCACGTCGCTGGCGCCGCTGAGCATGGCTATGCCCTTTTCGCTGGCGGTATCGCGCGAGGTCATTATGATTATCTTGGGAGCGGACGGGCCCAGCCGCGAGGAGATCTCGCTGGCCACATGGTAGCCGTCGATGTAGGGCATCATCACGTCCAGCAGCACCAGGTCGAAATGTTCGGACTCCGCGGCCTGCAGCGCGTCCTTGCCGTTGACCTTCGCGGTCACCTCGTAGCCGCCGCCGCTGAAGTAGGACTCCAGCAGGTCTATCAGGTCCGGGTCGTCGTCGGCTATCAGGATCCGCTTTCCACTTTCCATGTCTTGTCCCCCAGCAGCTTCTCGATGTCGCGCAGGAGCTGATCGGTCAGGCCGACGCGCTCGGTCGTCTCTATCATGTAGGTACCCCGGCCCTTGGCGTTAACCTGGAAATACACCGGGCACGCGCCGTGGCTGCGCCCGAGGGCGGCCTTGAGGTCGTGCAGCTGCCTCTCGTCGAAAAGTATGCCTTCGGGCAGGTTGACGACCAGGCCGCGCGCCCATTTGTTCATCGCGTCGAAAAGCCCGTAGGCCTCCTCGGCTATCAGCTCGTAGTTCTGCTCGCCGAAGTCCGACTTCTGCACCTTGCCGGCCACGACCACCACCTTGTTCGGGCCGAGCTGAGGGCCGTAGAGCTTGTACTTCTTCGGGAACAGGCAGACTCCGAGGTTGCCGGTCAGGTCCTCGACCTCGAACTTGGCCATAGGCTCGCCGGTCTTCTTGGTCTGCATGTTCTTGAACTGCGCCACGATGCCCGCGACGCGCACCATCGCGCCCTCGGCGAACTCCCCGGCCAGCACCTTCTCCACCGGCGCGCTGGCCACCATCGCCAGGTGCCTGCGGTAGCTGTTGAGCGGGTGGCCCGAGAAATAGAACCCCAGCACCTCGCGCTCGTTCTTGAGAAGAGTGTGCTCGTTGATCGCGGGCTCCGCCTTCTTCTCCTCGCCGAACAGCATAGCCTGGTTGACGTCGCGCGCCTTGCCGCCGCTGAAGGCCTCGTAGGCCTCCATAGCGCGGCCCCGGGATAGTTCCGGCTTCTCGGCCGGGTAGAAGCAGTCGAAGGCGCCGCCTTTGGCCAGCGACTCCAGCACCCGCTTGTTGAGCTGCTTGGAGTCCGCGCGCAGCGTGAACTCCTCGAACGAGCGGTACGGCCCGTTCTTCTCCCTCTCGGCGACGATGGACTCCACGACGCCGGCCCCGACGTTCTTCACAGCGGTCAGCGCAAAGCGTATCGCGGGCCTGCCGTTCTGCTCCTCTATGGAGAACTTCACCTGCGACCGGTTGACGCTGGGCCCCAGGATCTGGATGTCCATCTCCTGCGCTTCGGCGATGTAGGTGACCAGCTTGTTCTCCTTGTCCTCGGAACCTATCGGGCTGTGGCCGATCTCGCTGGTGAGCAGCGCGGCCATGAACTCCGTGGGGTAGTTGGCCTTGAGCCAGGCGGTCTGGTAGGCCACCAGGCCGTAGGCCGCGGAATGGGACTTGTTGAAGCCGTAGCCCGCGAACTTGGCCATGTCGTCGAAGATCTTGCCGGCGAGCTTGTTGGAGATGTCGTGGAACTTCTTGGCCTGCTCCACGAACTTGACGCGCATCTGCTCCATCACGTCCAGCTTCTTCTTGCCCATCGCCTTGCGGAAGCCGTCGGCCTCGCCGGGGGTGAAGTCGGCCAGCTTCTTGGCGATCTCCATCACCTGTTCCTGGTACACCATCGTGCCGTAGGTGTCCTTCAGGATCGGCTCCATCAGCGGGTGGTCGTAGACGATCTTCTTCTTGCCGTGCTTGCGGTCGACGAAGAGCTCCAGCATGCCGCTCTCTATCGGGCCGGGGCGGTAGAGCGCCACGAGGGCCGCGATGTCGCTGAACACGCTGGGCTTGAGGCCCTTCACCAGCTTCTTCATGCCCTCGCTTTCCAGCTGGAACACGCCGGTGGTGCGCCCGTCGCAGAGCAGGTCGAACGACGCCTTGTCTTCCATCGGGATGGAGTAGATGTCGAAATCCTGCTTGCCCGGCAGCTTGCGGATGAACTCGGAGGCGGTCTCGATGACGGAAAGGGTGCGCAGGCCGAGGAAGTCCACCTTCAGCATGCCGAGGCTGCCCAGCATGTTGCCGTCGTACTGCGTGGTGATGATCTCCTTGGTGTTGCGGTTCGCGAGCGGCACGTAGTCCGTCACGTCGTCCTTGGAGATCACGACGCCCGCCGCGTGCACGCCGGTGTGGCGGCGCAGGCCCTCCACTTTCATCGCGATGTCGAACATCTTCTTTATCTTAGGGTCGCGCGCGTAGTTCTTCAGCTCGGAGACCTCGCCGAGCGCCTTGTAGAGCGTCGTCCCCAGGTCCGCGGGGACCAGCTTGGCTATCGCGTTGACCTCGGAGAGCGGGATGCCCATCACGCGGCCGACGTCGCGCACGGCGCTCTTGGCCTTGATCGTGCCGTAGGTGATGATGTTGGCCACGCGGTCCGAGCCGTACTTCTCGCGCACGTACTGCACCACCTGTTCGCGGCCCTCGTCGGAAAAGTCGATATCGAGGTCCGGCATGCTTTTGCGGTCGGGGTTCAGGAAGCGCTCGAAGAGCAGGTTGTTGGGGAGCGGGTCCAGGCGCGTGATGTCCAGCGCGTAGGCGACGAGCGCGCCGGCGCCGGAGCCGCGGCCGGGCCCGACCGGCACGCCTATGGAGCGGGCGTGCCCGATGAAGTCCATGACGATCAGGAAGTAGCTGGAGAAGCCCATCTTCCTGATGATGCCCAGCTCGTAGTCCAGGCGCTTGCGGTACTCCTCTCCCGCGTTCGGGACTTTCTTCCTGAGGCCGGCGTCGCAGAGGTCCTTCAGATAGTAGAAGTCGCCCTCTTCGCCGTACCTGGCCTTGTACTCCGGCGGGATATCGAAAGCCGGCAGGTGCAGCTTGCTGGTGTCCACGCTGACCTGGCACATCTCGGCTATGGCCAGCGTGTTACGCGCCGCCTCCGGGGTGTGCGAGAAGAGCTTTATCATCTCGGCCGGGGACTTGTAGTAGAGCTCGTGCGTGGTCATGCGCATGCGCTCCGGGTCGTCCAGCTGCGAGCCGGTGGAGATGCAGATGTGCGCGTCGTGCGCCTCCCAGTCCTCCTTCTTCTGGTAGTGGCAGTCGTTCGTGGCCACGACCGGGATGCCGGTGCGCTTGGCCACCTCGAGGAGACCGGCCATCGCAGCCGTCTCCTCCGGGATGTCGTGGTCCATCAGCTCTATGAAGAAGTTGCCCTTGCCCAGGATATCGCTGTACTCGGAGGCTATCTTTACCGCCTCGTCTATCTTGCCCTCGGCGCAGCTGCGCGCCACGTGGGACTTCAGGCAGCCGGAGAGACAGACCAGCCCCTCCCTGTGCCTGGCCAGCAGTTCGGAGTCTATGCGCGGGTCGTGGTAGAAGCCCTCTATGAAGGAGGCGGAGACCATCTTCATCAGGTTCTTGTAGCCGGCGTCGTTCTTGGCGAGGACGGTGATATGGCCGTTGTCGCGGCGGGTGCCGGTCTTCTCCTTGCGCGAGCCGCGGGTGATGTAGCATTCGCAGCCGATGATGGGCTTTATGCCGAGGTTCCTGGCCAGGAAGTAGAACTCCATCGCGCCGTACATGTTGCCGTGGTCCGTGATCGCCAGCGCGTTCCCGTTCACCGCGGCCAGCCCCTTGAGGAACTCCGACGGCCCGCCGTGGCCGTCGGAAATGCGCAGCATCCCGTCCAGCAGCGAGTATTCCGAATGATTATGAAGGTGTATGAATTCCGGCGCCATTCAAATGGAACAGGCGGAAACTATCCGGTTCCGCGAAAATCCGATTCTAATTATATAAATAAAGTAGGCCCCATGGGAATGCCCCGGACCGGGGCGCTCTCACGGCCGCGGGGGACCGGCCCCGGGGCTTTCGCCCCGGAGCCTGGCGGACGCGTAGCCGGCGGCCCAGACGGACGCGGAAGCCCCCAGCCCGGCAAAGAACGGGGCCCGCATGCCGAGCGCCCAGGCCGCGGTGGCGGACAGGACACCCGCCAGCGAGGACCAGAGCCCGGCCCGCGGGCCGACGCGCAGCGGCTCCACGTAGGAGGTCAGCAGCGGCACCAGGAGCCCGGGTATGACGCAGGAGCCGAGGGTATACCACAGGGCCACAACCGACGGCAGCGCCGCGGCCAGCGCCACGGAAAGGGCCAGGGCCGCGGCCAGTCCCCAGCGGGTAAGCGTCTCCGCCTTCACGTCGGGCAGCCTCCAGAAGCGCTGGGCGGCGTCGTGGCCCAGGCTCACCGCGGACAACAGGGACTTGGTGGCGCAGGCCGCCAGCGCTGAGGCGGCCACGCCGGCTATGAAGAGGCCTTTCAGCGCCGGAGGCAGCACCGCCTGGGCCAGGGCCGGGTAGGCGGCCAGCGGATCGGAGAGGCGCGGCAGTTCCGCCCTGGCCAGCAACCCGGCCGCCGTGGTCATCACGTCGAAGACGAACCAGAAGCCGACCGAGATCGCTATGCCGGCGCGCGCCGTGCGCTCGTCCTTGGCGGCGAGCACGCGCTGGTGGAAAGCCGGGTCCACGAAGGTCCACAGCGCTATCATCCACCAGCCGGCCAGCGTCCAGAACGGCTGGCCGCCGGTGAGCTCCAGGTGGGAGGCCGGGAGCGCGGCTTTCAGGGCATGCCAGCCGTGCACGGCCGCCAGGCCGAACGGCAGCACCACGGCGAAGCCTCCGAACATCACCAGCAGTTCCAGCCGGTTGGTCCCCACGTCGGAGCGCAGGCCGCCCCGCCAGAGCACGGCGCCGGAGACGGCCGCCACCAGCGCCACGCACGCGGCCAGCGGCCAGCCGGTGGCCCAGCGCGTCAGCACGCCCAGCATCAGCGCCTCGTCGGCCGGGCTGGCCAGCAGGAAGACCAGTAGCGCCCCCAGCGCCGCCGCCTTCCGCCCGTAGGCGGCCTCGAGATGGTCGGGGATGGTCATGCCGCCCCGCGAGCGGACTCTCGGCACCAGCCACACGGCGTAGAGGAGCGCGAAGATATAATAGGGCACCCCCTGCACGAACCAGTTAGAGATGCCGTAGCGCCAGGTGTACTCCCCTATGCCAAGCGTGCCGCCGAAGAAACTGGGCACCAGCGTGGCTATGAAAGCGGGCAGGGAGAGCGTGCGCCCGGCCAGGATGTAGTCCTCGAGGCCCTCATGGCGCTTCCTGGCGGCGCGGCGGCCCAGGTACAGCACGGCGGCGACGAAGCCGCCCAGCAGCAGCAGGTCCGTAGCCGTAAGAGTCAGGCTTTCCGGGGGCGTCATAGTTTTCGGGTATCAATTGTATAAAATGCGCGCCGCCCCGGCATACAGCCGGCGCTCTATAGGCGGCGGGATTAGGTAATTTATATAATCGGGGGATGCCCAGGAAGCCCGAACATCCATATACCGAGAAGAAACACAGGGAACGCCTTCTTTTCTCAGGCACGGTAAAGTTCCGGGCCGACACGGTAAAGCTCCCGAACGGCAAAAAAGCCACCAGGGAGTTCGTGGACCACCCAGGCGCCGTCGCGGTCCTTCCGGTGCTGCCGGACGGGCGGGTGGTGTTCGTAAGACAGTACCGCTATCCGGTGGGCGAGGCGACGCTGGAGATCCCGGCCGGCAAGCTGCACGGCCGGAAGGACAGTCCCGTGCTTCGCGCCAGGGCCGAACTCAGGGAGGAGACCGGCTATGCCGCGGGCAGGATGACGCGCATCCTCTCCTACTGGCCCACCCCCGCCTTCTCCACCGAGGTGCTGCACGTCTACGCCGCGACCGGCCTCAGGCCCGGCGCGCCGGACCCGGACGAGGACGAATTCCTCACGCTGGAGACGATACCCTTTGAAAAGGCCTGGAGCATGGTCAAAGCCGGAAAGCTTCGGGACTCCAAAACGATCATAGCGCTGCAGGCCTGGAAAATAGAACAACTGGAGAACAAATGAAATTCGACGACACCGACAAGCTCTGCGTGGACACGCTCAGGACCCTTTCCATCGACATGGTCGGCAGGGCCAACTCAGGACACCCCGGCCTGCCGCTGGGAGCGGCTCCGCTGGCCTACGCCGTCTGGGCCGGGCACCTGAAGGCCGCGCCGTCGGACCCGGCCTGGTTCGACCGCGACCGCTTCGTGCTGTCGGCCGGGCACGGCTCCTCGCTGCTCTACTCGCTGCTGCATCTGCACGGCTACGGCCTGACCCTTGACGACCTGAAGAGCTTCCGCCAGCTCGACAGCCTGACGCCGGGACACCCGGAGTACGGCCATACGAAGGGCGTGGAGACGACCACCGGCCCCCTTGGCCAGGGCTTCGCCTCCGCCGTTGGCATGGCGCTGGCGGAGAAGCTGCTGGCGGAGAAGCTGAACACCCCGGAGTTCCCGCTGGTGGACCATTTCACCTACGTTCTTTGCGGCGACGGCGACCTGATGGAGGGAGTCTCGTACGAGGCCGCGTCGCTGGCCGGCACCTGGAAGCTGGGCAAGCTGATCTGTCTCTACGACTCCAACGGGATCACGATAGAAGGCTCCACCTCGCTGGCCTTCACCGAGAACGTGAGGAAGCGCTTCCAGGCGCAGGATTGGCAGGTGATAGAGGTGGAGGACGGCAACGATCTGTCCGAGCTGGACAACGCGATAAAGAAGGCCAGGCGCGAGACCGGCATGCCCTCGCTGATAATCGCGAGGACGCACATAGGTTTCGGCAGCCCGAAGCAGGACAGGAACTCCGTGCACGGGGAGCCGCTCAAACCAGAGGAGATACTGGCCACCAAGAAAGCGCTGGGCTGGCCCTCGGAGGAGCCGTTCTTCGTGCCGGAGGAGGCGAAGGCCCGCTTCGCCGAGTTCGCCGCCGCCGGCGAGCGCGACCGCAAGCGCTGGCTGAAGCTCTGGAAGAAATATTCCGATTCGCTGCCGGAGAAGGCTGAACTCGCCAAGGCCATGCTGGGCCGCGAGATCCCGGACGGGCTGTTCAAGCCCGCGCCCGAGTTCTTCGACAAGCCGCTCGCCACGCGGGAGGCCTCCGGCAAGGTGATAAACCTGATGGCCGACGCGCTGCCGGGGCTTACCGGCGGCTCCGCCGACCTGGGCCCCTCCACCAAGACCGACTTCGCGAGGGAGCCCGCGCGCACGCTGCACTTCGGCATACGCGAGCACGCGATGGGGGCCGTCCTCAACGGCCTCGCGCTGCACGGCGGACTGATCCCTTTCGGCGCCACTTTCCTGGTCTTCTCCGACTACATGCGCCCTGCCGTCCGCCTGGCGGCCCTGATGCAGTGCCCGTCCATCTTCGTCTTCACGCACGACAGCGTCGGCGTCGGCGAGGACGGCCCGACGCACCAGCCGGTGGAGCACCTGATGAGCTTGCGCCTGATCCCCGGCCTGACGGTGCTGCGGCCGGCGGACGCCTGGGAGACGCTCTACGCCTGGGAGACCGCCGTTCGCCGGGCTAAACCGGCCTGCCTGGCCCTGTCGCGCCAGAAACTGCCGCTGCTGACCCAGTACAGGGAGAAGATAGCCGCCGGAGTGAAGCGCGGCGCCTACCTGCTGCGCGGTCCGTCCATAGTGCCTTCCGTGGAGCTGGCGGCCTCCGGGTCCGAGGTGGCGCTGCTCTTCGAAGCGGCTTCCATCCTCGAGAAGCAGGGCATAGGCGCCCGCATAATCTCAGTGCCGTCGTTCGAGCTTTTCCGCGCTCAGGACAAGGCCTACCGGGACTCGGTCTTCATACCCGAACTGCCCAAGGTCGCCGTGGAGGCGGGGCGTTCTCCCGGCTGGAAGGACCTGATAGGCGGGGACGTGGAAACTGTCGGCATAGAGGAGTTCGGCCGCTCCGCCCCGGCGGAGAGGGCCTACGAGGCGCTGGGGGTGACGGCCCAGAGGATAGCCGAGACGGCCAGGAAGATGGTCAAATAGTCCCGGCTATCCGGAACGCGGAAAAGCCCTCCGGCCAGACGGGGGGCTTTTCCATCTCCGGCGGTCAGAGGGCCCGGGCGCGCCGCAACGCCCAGAACGAGGCCGCGGCGAAGAACAGCACCGGGGCGAAGCCGGCCATGAAAGGGGAGATTATCTCGGCGTTGCCGGCCTCCTGGCCCATGATCATCATCGACCAGAAGAAAAAGCCGAAGCCTACGGCGAAACCGACGCTGAAAAGCCTGTTGCCCCTGCCCATGAACATCGCCATCGCGGCGCCTATCAGCGCCATCACGGGGTCAGTCAGCGGGGCGAAGACCTGCACCCACAACAGGGTGCGCTCCTCGCTGGTAGGCGCTCCGACGGCCTTCAGCCTGGCTATGCGGCGCATCACGCCGGGGATGGCGACCCCGTCCGGCACCAGGCTCCCCAACACCAGGTTCTCCGGCGGGACGGATACCGCCGAGACGAACTCCTTAAAACGCCTGACGCGCGGGCCGGCGGCGGGACGGTAATCCGTCGCCACCCCGTCGGTAAAGACCCACCGCTTCTCTCCGGGCTGCCAGCTAGCTCCGGAGGCGTTCAGCTCCAGCGAAAGCCGCCCCCCGTTGTAAAAATCGGCCACCACTCCGGACATCGTCCTGTTCAGGCCGTCGAAGACGGAAGCCGTCACGAAAGCGCCGCCGCCGGCCGAGAAGGAAACGTTCCTCCTGACCAGGCGCCGCCAATCCTCGCGCCCGCGCAGGTTCTGCTCGTAAAGATGGGTCGCGCGCAGGTAGAGGTCAGGAGCCACGGTCTCCTGGACAAGGAACTGCGCGGCCCCGACCAGCAGGGAGCAGGCCACCAGGGGCATTATCATGTCGATGGGCCGCCAGCCTCCGGCCAAGCCGGCCTTCCACTCCCCTTTGGACATCATGCCCCCCAGCGCGAAGAGCACCGCCAGCAGCGTGGCGATGGGGGTGATCTTCACCGCGAAATAGGGCACCTGGAAAAGCACGTAGCGCGCGAAGACGCCTGGGCCGGCGCCGCTGCTGATGAAGAAATTGAGGCTGTCGAAAAGACTGCCGAAGGCCAGCAGCAGGCAGAAGACCGCGAGGCCGTACAGGAACGGGGTCCAGAAGCTGCCGGCGATATAGCGGAAGAATATCCTGTTCATCTGGCGTACAGCCTTCTCTTCCAGAGCCAGATCCCGGCCCACATAGTGGACAGGGCCGGCAGGAACATGGCCCACGGATAGAGGGAGCGGTGGGCGCGGGTCAGCACCATGGCCGTGATGGTAAGGCCGTAATAGAAAAAGATGACCGGCAGCGTGAGCGCGAAGGCGGCAGAGCGCCCGCGTTTGTCCAGTCCGACCCCGAGCGGCGCCGCCACCAGGAAAAAGGCCAGGGGCGCCAGCGACATGGCGTAGCGGGAGACGGCCTCCACCCGGTACCTGGCGGCGCTGTCCGGGTCCGGGTCCTGGGCGGCGATGGCGAACAGGCGCGGGGAGGTGAGCTCCTTGGGGCCCAGTTTGCGCTTCCCGGCGGAGTCGGAGAAGAACGGCAGCATAGTGGAATAGGTGCCGAAACGCCCGTAAAGGACCTTTTCCGGGTCCCGGTAATCCGCCTGCGTGAACTGTCCGTCGGACAGCGCGATCAGCAGCCCGCGCCCTATGGCCATGCTGTAGCGCCCGGTGTCCGCGTTTATCTTGTTAACGTAGGCCGGAGCGCCACCCCTGTCCATGCGCCTCAGCAGCTTGACGCCGCGCATGGAACCGGTAAGACTGTTGACCTCGTCGGCGTAAAGCGTCCAGTCGGAGATGCGCTGGAACGTGCGCGGCTTCAGGTCTATCTTCGTAAGACGCGTCAGCATGGCCTCCGTGTAATCGTTGGAGACCTTCTGCCCGGCCGGCCCCAGCCAGTTGTTGACCACGGCCAGCAGCAGGGAGGCCAGCACCGCGGCCCCGAAGACCCCGGAAAGTATCTCGAAGAAGGAAAAGCCTCCGGCGCGCATCGCCAGTATCTCCCCGTCCTGGGACATCTGCCCAAGGCTCAGGAGGACCGCCAGCAGGAAGGCCAGCGGCAGCGATATGGAGATTATCGTAGGCAGCAGATAGAAGATGCTGGCGAAAAAGAAGTAGAGGGAGAAGCCAGCCAGCACGCCCTGGTTAACTATGCCGACGAAGTTCAGCATGACCAGCAGCGAAACGAAAATGAACAGCGAAAGCAGGAAGAACTTCGCGAATATCCTCAGCACGTACGAGCGGACTATAGGCACGGCCATCTAATTATTCTATTATATATCGGCAGCACGGTAGTAGCCCGATCCTCCGGACGGCACCGGAGGCGCGGGCCGTTTTTGCTCGCCCGGAAGGCGGGCGGCTTTTTTGCGGTTTCACGTTCGCGGCCCGATGAAGACCTGGCAAATACTTTTCTCCCTGTCGCTCGCGCTGACCTTCGCGGTCCCCTCGCGCGGCGGGGATTTCGAGAAGCTCGCCCCCGGGAACGGGCGTTTCATGCTGCTGGACCGCTCGGACGTGTCCAGGATACTGGCCGAGCAGGGGACCTCCACCGCCGCCGCCACCGAGGACATCGACCGCATGTCCGAGGAACCTTCCTTCCAGTACAACGGCGCCGCCTGGAACAAGGCCAGGGAAGACCTGGAGAGCGGCCGGCTTGGGCAGGAGGAACTCCCGCCCCCGGTCGAAGTGGCCGCTTCCACGGAGACGCCGGCTCCGCCCCCGCCCCAGGTGGAGTTCCCGGAGTCCGGCACCTCGCTGTCCGTGACGGGCCGCAAGGTCATCTCGCTCAACTACAGCGGCAAGCGCTACATATACGAACAGACCACAGTGACGCGCCCCAGGTCCCTCAGCCTCTTCGAGATCACGCAGCAGATGCAGGTGCGCATGCAGGGCAAGGTCGGCCAGAAGATCAACGTCAACGTCGACTACGACGACACGAAGCAGGACAAGCAGGACATCTCCGTCGTCTACCAGGGCGACCCGAACGAGGTGGTGCAGAACGTCTCGTTCGGAGACATCGACCTGTCGCTGCCCTCCACCGAGTTCGTCTCGTACAACAAGCAGCTGTTCGGCATCAGGGCCGACCTGAAGACCGACCGCTTCAAGATGACGCTGGTCGGCTCGCGCACGAAAGGCACCACCAAGACCAGGGAATTCACCGGCGACACGCAGTTCCAGGGCGTGGATATAATGGACACCGACTACCTCAGGCGCAAGTATTACGACGTGACGTTCGGCAACGCTTCCCGTCTGCCGATAAAGTCCGGCTCGGAACGCATCTACATAGACCAGCAGACCCAGGCGCAGGTGGATAACGTCACCGTGTTCGGCCTCACCGGCAAGGACATGAACGTCCAGACCTCCACCTACACCGGGCGCTTCACGCTGATGAGCCCCGGCGTGGACTACGTCATGGACTACACCAAGGGCCTGGTGACGTTCAGCCGCACGCTGGACCCGCAGGACGTGGTGATAGTGGACTACACCAACTCAGACGGCACGCGGCTGTCGCAGAACGGCTCCACCACGTCCATAACCGCTGACGCGCTGCCCTCGCAGGTGATGCCGGCCATCATCAAGACCGAGAACGACATTCCCCTCTCCTCGGACCCGGTCACGGCGGCGGAACTGGTATCCGACAAGCGCGAGCTTAAGACCTACTATTCCATAGGCCAGTCCAACATCGTGCGCGACAACGGCAACGGCAACTTCACGCTCAAAGTGGAGGACCTCAACCACAACCCCGTCGGCTCCTCCCTTAACCCGCCCGAGACCTACCCTGACAACATAGAGGTGGATTTCGACCAGGGCATCTTCCACCTGCTCACGCCTTTCTCGGACCCGAACGACCCCTCGCAGCCGGACCCGCAGATCTACGCGGCCGCCCCGGTCTCCAAGCGCCTCATCCGCGTGGAATACTATTACCGCTTCAAGACCTTCATGCTGGAGCCCAACATCGTGCTTCAGTCGGAAACGGTCACGGTGGACGGCAAGAAGCTGGGGCGCAACAATGACTACTTCATAGACTACGACTCCGGCTTCATCACCTTCTACTACCCGGACCAGATAGGGCAGAACTCCAAGATCACGATCACGTACGAGGTCTCGCCGTTCGGCGGCGTCGGGAACCAGTCGCTGGTCGGGGGGCGCGCCTCCTACGACCTCGGCAGCCATTTCTCGGTAGGCTCCACGCTGCTCTACCAGGGCGGCATAAAGTCCAACACCGTGCCGAACATCACGGACCTGACCAACAGCATGCTGGTCTACGAGGGCGACGCGCAGCTGAAAAGCGTCAACCTGCTGGGGATAAAGACCACTCTCGGGGCCGAGGCCGCGCGCAGCGTGCTGAACCCGAACCTGAACAAGTACGCGCTGATAGACAACATGGAGGGCGTCAAACAGGAGGATTCCCCCGCGATGGACAAGAATTTCTGGTTCATCGCCTCCAACCCCCCCGGCTCCGGCCCCGCCGACCCGCTGGCGCTGGACTGGTACAACGAGAACGTCAAGGCCACGGACATAAACCCGGCCGCGACCTCGAACGGCACGCAGCAGGTGCTGGACTTCAAGTACGACTTCAGCAAGTCGCCCGAAGTCTCCATCGTCTATCCCCTCTCGGACACGGGGCTGGACTTCTCGCAGAAGACCCAGCTCGAGATGGTGGCCTACGGCAGCTATTCCACCTCCAACCCGGGGCCCATGTTCGACCTGCACCTCGGGCAGATAGACGAGGACGCCGACAATACCGGGGGCCAGAACTTCGTCTGCGCCTCCGGCATCAACCTGGTGGGCGCCCCGAAGAGCGAGGACCTCAACTGCGACGGGCAGCTCTCGCCGTCCGAGGACATCGGCTGGCTCTACGCCCCGGCCGGCATGAACTCCAAGCGTTACGGCGCCAACAACGGCAGGCTGGACTCGGAGGACCTCAACCACAACGGCCGCCTGGACCCGCAGGACTTCACCGGCGGAGACTTCGGCTTCGTGAACGGCTCCCTGTTCGTCGACAACAACGATTCGGGCAGGACGAAGGACCAGTTCGATTTCACCGGCTGGCACACGCTGTACGTGCCGCTGGCCATCTCCTCCACCGACACCTACAAATGGAACGCCATAAAGCAGGTGCGCATCACCCTGGAGAAGCCGCCGGGGCTGGCCTGCTCCTCCTCCTCCGACCCGGGCTGCTCCGGGGTGGTCAAGTTCGCGAAGATCTCCGCGGTCGGCAACACCTGGTCGGTACAGGCCGACACCAACACCGGCCCCGGCATCGGCACGATACAGGTCAGGGGAGTGAACAACGAGGACAACCCCGGCTACGTGCCTATCTACGACGCGGGAGGCGTGGCCACGATGGTCTACAACGACCTGTACGGCTCCGTCACCCAGCAGAAGCAGCAGAACAACACCAGCAACATCACGGAACAGACGCTGGCGCTGGACTACAGCGACATCGTCTCCACCTCGGCCGTCTACGTCTACCGCAAGTTCACCACGCCTATAGACATCTCGCAGCACAAGCAGGTGCGTTTCCTGCTGAACAGCATCAGCGGCCTGGACAGGGGCGCCTCGTTCTACATACTGGCCGGGGACCAGAACAACTATTTCAAGGCCGAGGTGCCGCTGGACTTCACCGGCTGGAAACTGGTGACGATAGACCAGGTGGACCTTACCGGCGACAACATCCCCGACCTCTGGGAGCCGGAGCCGGGCAGCGGGGTGGTGGTGACCTCCAGCGGCGCGCCCAGCCTGCAGCAGGTCCCGCAGTTCATCGTCGGCGTCGAAGCCAACGACGGGAAGGCCCATACCGGCACCGTCTATTTCGACGAGCTTTACGTCGCGCAGCCCATCACCCGCGTAGGCAACGCCGATAAGGTGGAGGGCTCTTTCGAGATCCCCGGCTGGCTGAACTTCGGCGGCAAGGACCGCTTCGTGGACCGCAGCTTCCAGACCCCGGTCACGGCCATCACCAACCAGGACAACGAGCAGCAGACCGGCTACATGAACATCACCAGGATGGCGGTCTTCCCGATCAGCGTCACAGCGGCACGCCAGATAACCGACACGCCGAACACGCTGGTCACCGGCTCCAACAACCTGGTCAGCTCGCTGCAGCAGGGCAAGGTCACCACCTTCAACGGCACGGCGGCAGGCACGCTGAGCGTGCCGTCGCTGCCCAAGCTCGGCTTCAACTACACCGAAGGCCGGACCAGCTACGACCTGATGTCCCGGAAGGACGCGCAGGACACCTACGCGGCGACGCTCAACTACGCCGTGCCGGGCACGTTCCCGCTGTTCCCGCGCACGCTGGACCTGAACTATTCCTTCGGGTTCAACAAGGTCAACTACGACGCCAGCAAGCTGGTCGTGCTGACCGACATGTACGACACGGACGACCGGACCGATTCCTACGGCGCCAGGCTCTCGTTCGTGCCGTGGAACGGCTCGACGTTCAACCCGGGCTACACGCTGCAGACCGTCAGCGAGGACCGCTCCCCGCTCTCGGACCCGCTTTCCGACGAGCACTTCAACAAGTCCATGCAGGAGACGGCCAACCTCAATTCGAACATCCTCATCGCCAAATGGCTGAACCCGAACATCAACTACAGCGCCACCGTCATAGAGAGCAACAATCTTACGCCGGCCACCGTTACGGTCGCCCAGTCCTCGCAGGTCTTCACCGCCGGCCAGATAAAGACCGTCAACCGCACGGCCCAGGGCGGGGTAAGCCTGACGCTGAACATGAACGACCTCATGCCCAACAGCCGCCTGCTGCGCTCGATGGTCCTCTCCTCCAACTACCAGCTGCAGGACGGCGACTCGTGGAACAACGTCGAGGACAGCTACGACACGCGCTCCAAGCTCTGGATCAGGACGCCGCTGCGCCCGCACAACCCGTTCGCGCAGCTCGCCTCGCTGACGCTGCGCGACACGGTGAATTCCACGCAGCGCTGGCAGCCGTTCGAGGGCTTCGACATAAAGGGCGCCGCCTCGCCCCTGAAGACCCTCTCGATCACCAACAACTTCACGAACTCGATACAGCGTTCCGAAGTCACCGGCACCATCTCAAAGACGGTCAACAAGACCTTCCCGGACATGATCCTTTCGCTGTCGCAGCTGGAAACGCTGCTGCGCGCGGAGCGCTGGGCGCAGGGAGCCACGGTCAACCTGAAGTACACGCGGAACACCAACGAGAACGCCGGAGTCTCGCTGGTGACCTCCGGCAGTTATGGCATGGACATGCGCTTCAGGCTGCTCAACAAGGTGGATACCGCCTTCAGCTACAACCTGCGCCTCTCCGGCAACAGGGACCTGCGCGTGGACCAGCTGACCCAGCAGACCAGGCACGACGACGCCACGCTGCAGGGGACCTTCGACAGGCAGAAATTCCGCTTCACGCCGAAGATAGACTACGTCTCCGACGTCACCAAGGGCGCTCTGGGCGTGACCACCGGCAATACGCGCACGATCACCCCCAGCCTGCTGATCAAATCCGACTTTACCCTGCCCAAGGGTCTCAAGCTGCCTTTCACGAAGAACGTGATAATATTCACCAACCGCATAGTCTGGACCACGACGCTCAGCTACGCTATCAAGTCCTCTCCGGTCACTATAGCGGACAACAACCGCCTTTTCTCGCTGAATTCGAGCGCCGACTACGAAGCGGCCAAGAACCTGCGCCTCACCTTCAACCTGGGGCTGCAGCGCCAGTGGGACAAGTACCTGAAGGAAGAGGATTATATGGCTTACCAGGCCGGCACCACGGTCACGTTCCAGTTCTGAGCCCGGGCCAGGCCGCTTTCACGGGGGGGTAGCATGCGGATAATTTTCTCAAAGGCCGGAAAATGGCTGCTTAACGCGCTGCTGCCGCGCACCTGCGCGCATTGCGGGCTGGACCTGCACTATTTCGAGAGCGCCCCCCTCTGCCCGGGCTGCGCGGCCAGGCTGCAGCCGCTGCCGGAGCTTCATTGCGCGGCATGCGGGGCGCCGCTGCCCTACGGCGGCGCGCCCTGCCGCGACTGCGCGGGGGAGCGGGAGGCGGCGCTCTCCAGGGCTCGTTCGGCCTTCGTCTTCACGCCGGAGCTGCGTTCCCTGGTGCACGCGCTCAAATACCGGGACCGCGACGACCTGGCCCCCTGGCTGGCGGGCGAGATGGCCCGCTCGCTCGAGAGGTTCCCGGAGCTGGCGGTTTTCAGGTTCCTGGCCGCGGTCCCGCTGCACGCTTCGCGGCTGAGGGAGCGCGGCTTCAACCAGGCCGAACTGCTGGCCCGCGGCCTGGCGGCCCGCGCCGACCTTTTCTACCTGGAGGGCGCCTCCGAAAGGACGCGCGACACCCCCAGCCAGACTTCGCTCTCGAAGCCGGAACGGAGGGCCAACATGACCGGCGCGTTCCGGGTGGCGAGGCCGGAGCTGGTAAAAGGCAGGAAGATACTGCTGGTGGACGACGTGGCTACGACGCTGGCCACGCTGCGGGAGCTGGCCGCCGAATTCACTCGCGCGGGCGCGGCCGGGGTAGCGGCCTATACCCTGGCCCGCGAACCATGAAGCGCGCCGGAGCCTTCAGAACTGAACGTCGAAGATATAGGACGAATAGGAAGGCATCTCCTGCAGGCGCAGGCCGCCGGCAAGGTCTTCGGACCTGAAGGAGAAGAACCTGTCGGAGAGCTCCTCGAAGAGGGCCGCGGTATCGCTTTCGCTCTTTATCGAGACGTTCACCACGCCGCAGGAAGTTTCGGCCGAATAGTTGACCACGACCACCTTCAGCGTGCGGCGCTGCGCCCAGCTCCAGGCCAGGATATTGGCGTTGGTCCTGTTCTCCTTGCCGCACTGCCGCACGTCCAGCAGCGCCCATTCCCCGCCGTGGAAGGCCGGATGGTCGGTGATCTTGAGGAGCTTGGCGTAGAACTTCCGCACCTCCAGGTCCGTCGCGCGGTCGTAGAGCTCGGTCAGCTGCAGCGGAGGCCTCACCTTGACCCCGTCGAGCTGGTTATCGTTGTAAAAGCGCAGCCCCTTGATGGTGGAGATCACCACGCCGGCCGCCAGGGCCTTCTGGCGGCCGAAGGCGACCAGCGAGGGCTGCTCGTCGTGGTTGTCGACGAAGCGCGCGGAGCGCTTCTGGTAGAGCTTCTCGGCGCGCAGGTGGCCGCGCACCTCCTGCGGCCCCTGGAAGCGCAGCCGGTCGTAGGTGCCCTTGTCGTAGGTATAGTCGAAACCCATCTGCTGCACGCGCCACTCGAGGCCCCAGTAGACCTCGGCGAGGAACACGAACTCGGGGTGCTTTTCCTTGACCGCGCGGATGGCGCCGTCCCAGAACTCGTCGGCCGGGCGCTTGTAGCCGCCGCGGGAGAGCAGCCAGCCCCACGTCCCCTCGTGTATCTCGTTGAGCGTCAGCATCACCATGTCGCAGCGGACGCCGTCGGCCATGTCCGCTATACGCATCAGCACGCTCAGCATCCTGTCGCGGGTGGCGGGGTTGAAATAATTGAGCTGGGCGCTGTCGGTCCAGGCGGGGAAGTTCGGGTCGCGCCCGTAGGCTATATAGCGCTTCCTATCGCCGTCCTGCATCTCGAAGAACCAGTCCGGGTGCGCCCGGAAGTCCTCTTCGGCGCCGTTGATGAAGCAGTCCGGGCATTCCTTGATGTACGGATTGTCCCTGGAGGTGTGGTTGGAGACAAGGTCGACCATCAGCTTCATGCCCATCGCGTTCAGCTTCTCCCTGAGGGCCTTGAGCTCCCACTCGAAGCCGAACTCGGAGTTGAGGCGGTACCAGTGGACGGAATAAGGGGAAGGGCCTACGGCCTCCGGGCCGAAGCCGGGCGGGAGCTTCTTAAGCTCCTCGAGCAGGGCCTTGTCCTCGCGGGCTATGCGCTGCGACTCCGGGCTGGGCTCCCAGACCCCCATCAGCCAGACTATGTCTATGCCGAGATGGCGCAGCTCCAGCCATTCCTCGTCCGGGACGGACGAAAGCGTCATCTCGGGAAGCGAATACTTGACGCGCAGCTGCTTGAGCCACAGGCGCGTATTGATCTCTATCAAATGCGGGTTAGAGCGAAGCACGGTCCCTCTCAGCCACGAACCAAGCGACAGATCAACGGAAGGGAACTCCCCTCACCGATTATAGCAAATAGCCGGCCGCCCACGGCGCCGGCCCCTTAGTCCAGGCCGCTCCGGAACCAGCGCGCCGCCAGCATGCCCGTGAACGCGCCGAACAGGATTATCATCGCCACTCCCGACAGGACCACCCGCCAGGCCCAGACGGAGACGCCGCGCGCGGGAGCGCTGGCGGCGTCCATTATCTCGTAAACGCGCCAGCCGGATCCCGGGACAGCGGAGACCGAGACCAGCAGCGTTCCGCCGCGGTAGGGGAATTCCCCGGAGACGGTGGGACTGCCGTCGTCGTCGGCGGTCTCCATAAGCTTGAGCACCGCCGGAGGGGCCTTGACCCCGGGGTTCACGATGGACATGCTCATGGAATCGGCTATGATCCGGCCGCCGGCGTCCACGAGCCCGAAGTTCCCGTAGGAATTCCGCCCCATCAGCCTGACGAGCTCCCCCATATAGGCCAGGCTCAGCCGGCCGGCCAGGAAATAGCGCGAGCCGTCCGCCGCCAGCGGTTCGGCCAGCACGAGCGCGGGCGGCGTATACTCGCCGTATTCCACCGCGCCGGCGGGCGCGCCGGTCCGCTTGGATTCGGCGAAGACCGGGGAAGAGCGGTAGTCCAGCGGGGGCTGCAAGCTCCGCTCGGCGGAATACCGCGCGGCCGCCTTGCCAGAAGGTTCCAGCAGGGCCAGCTCGGAATATATGAACGGGGAGTCCTTTACCTTGGCGGCCAGCCCTTTCTTCACCGCGCCTATCCCCCCGGAAGAGACGGAGGCCGCCACGCGGTTCAGGCTGTAGTCCAGGTTCAGTATGTCCGAGATTATCCCTGCCCCCGCCGAGGTCCTCAGTTCCAGGTATCTCAGCGTGTCCTTCTTCTGCAGCTCTCCCTCGCCGGCCATGAAATGGCGGCTCAGCAGCAGGAAAGGCAGCAGGAACATAAGCGTGACCAGCACGGTGAATTTGGTTTTGTTGCCCATATCAGTTCCCTCCGGAGGCGCCGCGGGCCATTTTCTGGCCCCGCGCCGCCGTCTCAGTTTCCAGCCACTCCATGAACGACTGCAGCCCGTAGGCCGCCAGAGCGCAGAGCGCCCAGAGCGCCCACAGGTAATAGCGTAATTCTATCCCCCCCCGCGAAGGGACCTGCGCTATGGCGGCCAGCGGCAGCACGGGAAGGAGCGCGGCCGCCAGGAACAGGAGCAGGCGGTAGCTGCGCCTGGCGAAAGAAGCGTAGATGCCGAGGAAGACCAGGACCATCAGCGCCTTCTGGTAGATAACGCGGGGCAGTTCGTAAGATACGGCGTGCCACAGCCCCCTGGCGGAGTCCGCGAGCGGGCCGGCAGGACCGTGCCTGAAAAGGAAGGCGCCCAGGCTCAGCGGCCCCTGCGGCCGCGCGCGGCCGGGCCCGTAACCGTAGGCCTCTACGTTGGCCCAGTGCCGGAGCCCCAGCTCCTGCGCGAACAGCGGGCTCCCGAACGCGGCCTTCTGGAAAAAGAGGTATGGCAGCGTCAGCAGCAGGGCCAGGCCCAGGGCGAGGCCGGCCTCTTTGAGCCTGGAACGCCCGCGCGCGGAGGCAAAGGCAAGACCGGTCAGGACCAGCAGCGCCCAGGCGGAGTCCAGACGGCTCAGGCAGGCCAGCCCGCCGTACAGGCCGGCGAGCAGCGCGGAGCGCCTGCCGCCCGACGGTGCCAGCAGGTAATGCCAGAACAGCAGGAGGAAGAGCAGCGCGTAGAGCTGCGAGGAGCCCTGCAGCGCGTAATAACCGACATAAGGGTTGATGCCCAGGAAAAAAGCGGCCAGGGAGGAGGTATCCCGGCCGAAATCCCGCCGCAGGAGAAGGAGCGTGAAAAGGAAGACGAGACAGAAGACAAGCTGGCCCTCCACGCGCACCGTCAGGTCCGGGTCCCCGCCGGCCAGCATGCCGAGCTTGAGCGCGGCGACCGGGACGGGTTCGGCCAGCCCCGAATCGTAGAAGAAGGAGGAGCGCTCAGCGAACAGCGACCTGGAGGCGGCCTCGCGCAGCGGTTCCCGGCCGTAGGAGCCCCAGGAGGCGGACAGGTTGATGAGAAGGGCGAGCACGGCCAGGGACAGTACGGCGCCGGACAGAACTCTCTGCCTGTCCATTTTGAGCAGCGTCGAGATGAGGTCCCTCATTGTTACCTGTTCCCGCTAAATTGTACTATATAAAGCAATTTTCCGCCGCATGAGGCAGGGACCCCTAATGAGAGAAATAACGCTGGAATTCAAGAAAATAGTCGGGGAAGGCAAGGCGCTCGGGCGCAGCGAAGGCAAAGTCGTCTTCTGCTACGGCGTGCTGCCGGAGGAGACCGCCCGCGTGCGGGTCACGTTCGAGAAGAAGAACTTCGCCGAGGCGGAGCTGCTCGAGATCGTGAAGCCCTCGCCGAAGCGCGTCCCCCCGCGGGAGGACCACTACCTGAGCTGCTCGCCGTGGCAGGTCATGGAGTACGGCTTCCAGTGCGGGACCAAGAAGGAGCTCATCGAGGACCTGCTCTACCAGACGACGAAAGAGACCATCCGCCTGGACAAGTTCTACGGCGCGAAGGACGTCTTCGGCTACCGCACGAAGATAGAGTACAGCTTCACCGGCGAGCCCGGCGCGCTGAGCTTCGCCTTCCACAAGCGCGGCAACTACCGCGAGAAATACCTGCTGCCCGACGGCTGCGCGCTGATAAGCCCGGCCGCCAACGCCGCCGCCAAGAAGGTGCTGGGGATCCTCAACGGCCTGAAGCTCTCCACCGCGGACCTGAAGACCCTGATAATCCGCGAGGCCAAGAACCCCGGCTCGCGCGTGGCCGCGCTGTTCCTGAAGCGGCAGGACATAGAGCTGCCGGACATGAAGGTGGAGGGGCTCGACGGCTTCCTCGCAGTCTACTCCAACCCGGTCAGCTCCGTCAGCCAGGTGGACGGGATACTCAAGACCTGGGGCCACGAGTTCGTGACCGAGGAGATACTCGGCGACAGGTTCTATTACGGCTTCGACTGCTTCTTCCAGAACAACATCGAGCTGTTCAGCGAGGCCCTGAAGGAGATCCGCGCGGCCGCCTTCAAGTGCGGCAAGCTGGTGGACCTCTATTCCGGCGTCGGCGTGATAGGCCTGCACCTGCGCGACCTGGCCGGCCGGGTGCTGGCCGTCGAGGCCTCGGAGAGCTCGGCCAAGTACGCCAAGCTGAACGCGGAAAGCCTGGGCGCGAAGAACTTCGAGATGCTCTGCTCGCTGTCGGAGAAGACGAAGGACGACATCTTCGACGGGACCGACATCCTGGTGCTGGACCCGCCGCGGGCCGGCCTGCACAACAAGGTGATAAAGCGCATCATGGAGATCCTGCCGAAGCGCATCATCTACCTGTCCTGCAACCCCATCACGCAGGGCCGGGACGCGGCCTTCTTCCTGGAGAAATACAGGATAATCAGGTCGGCAGGCTTCGACTTCTACCCCAACACGCCGCACGCCGAGACGCTGCTGGTCTTCGAACGCCCGTGAGGCGGCGCTTCAGGCGCCGCCGCCCTGCAGCCGGGCCCTACCTCAGCTGCATGCCGCAGCGGAAGCCCAGCGTAGCGTCGGAGAACGTCGGGGTCTGCCCCATGAAGAAGGACAGCGGTCCCGAGGTAGCGCTGGAGATGGGAGCAGTGTTATAAGACCCGCCGCGGGCGGTCATAGCAAGCGGCGCCTGTACAGGCCCCGCCGCCATTTCCCCGTCGCCCCAAGCGCCGGCGCCGGTGTTCGGAGTATATAGGCCCCAGTCGGCGACAAGCTCCCACAGGGAACCTATCATGTTCTCCGCCCCGAAAGACGAGACGCAGCCCCCTCCTGAACCGGTAGTAGTTGGGCCGGCGCCGCTGGTGTTACAGCTGGCCGCGGGAGTGCCGGTCGCGGCTGCCTGCCATTCCGCGTTGGTTATCAGATGCTTGCCCTCGTTGGCGCACGCCAGATCCGCCTGGAACCAGGTGATATAGGCGGAAGGGGTTACCCCGGAGACGCTGCGCGCGTAGATCGTCTTTCCGGTGCCGGGGCCGCAATCGTGTCCGTCCGCCGAACAAGGATAATTGGCGGAGGCAGTGCCGTATTCAGTGCCGCCGGCGGCAGGCGCGGACCAGACGGAGGCCTCGTACTTGTCTACGCAGAAGTCCCCGACCTGGACCAGCATATCGTCAGGGTCGCTCGGGTTGGCGCAGGAAAGCCCGCCGCCGCCGCCCCCGCCGGCGACGTTGCCGGCATAGAAGGCGCCGGTATTTGTCATGCTGGCCACTATTACTCCTGAGGAATTGCGCCAGACCTGTATATAGCCGCCGCTCCCCTCCACGTCGAGGCGGGCGCCAGCGGAACCCGCGCCTATGGCGACGTTCCCCAGATTGGTCATTCCCAGTCCCCCGGCGTCGCTGCCTGCGGACAAAGTGGCGGAAAGATTGCCGCCTCCTCCGCCGCCGGCCACCGTGCCGGTGGCTATGGGCAGGAAGGAGCCGTTGAGATTGACGTAGAGCCCCCCCTGGCCCGAGAAGGCGCTCGAATTGTAGTAAAGGGACCCGGCCCCGGCGCCGGAAGGCTGCGCGGTTAGATTGGCCAGCGCGAGGTAGCCGGAGGCGCTTATCGTGGACGCCAGCGGGCCGCCCGCGGAAACGCCGCCCTCCGCCGAGACGGGGCCCGAGGCCCCGATCGCCCCGGCCACGCCGAGTCCGCCGGAAACCGTCATGCTGGAATAGGCCGTCAGGTGCCCGGCTTCCGTTATATCTCCGATGTTCACCATGCTCTGCCCTCCGGCGTCGCTGCCCGCTGCCAGCACCGCTGAAAGCGTCCCCCCGCCTCCGGACGGCAGGTTCCTTAGCTGCGAGCCGTCTGCGTAGAGCACGCCCGACGAGGTCATAGTGGCCACAACGACGCCGCTGGCGCTGCGCCAGAACTGCGCGTAGCCCGCGGCGGAAGGCATGACGTCCAGGCTGGCGCCCGCCGCTGGCCCCATGACGCCCAGCGCACCGCTAACGACAAGACTGGTGGAGACCTGCACCCCCTGCGCCCCGGGCGCGGCCGACAGAGCGGAGACGTTCAGGATTCCGAACCCGGCCATATTTATGTCCTTGGTGGCTATGTGGTCCCCGAAATCGTCCCCCCCGCCGACGCCGTAGAGGGCCGAGCCGTCCAGCCCCGGCAGCTTGCCGGAGTTATCCAGCCGCACCAGCTGTCCCGCGCCGTTGAAGACGTTCCCCTGCAGCGTCACGCTCGACGCCTTTAAGGTTAGCGCCCCGCCGCCCGCGCCGTCGCCGGTGAACTCGCTGGCGTTGGAAACCACTCCGGTCATGCCTCCGCCGCCGGCCACCGTGCCGGTGGCTATGGGCAGGAAGGAGCCGTTGAGATTGACGTAGAGCCCCCCCTGGCCCGAGAAGGCGCTCGAATTGTAGTAAAGGGACCCGGCCCCGGCGCCGGAAGGCTGCGCGGTTAGATTGGCCAGCGCGAGGTAGCCGGAGGCGCTTATCGTGGACGCCAGCGGGCCGCCCGCGGAAACGCCGCCCCCCGCCGAGACGGGGCCCGAGGCCCCGATCGCCCCGGCCACGAGCATGTCCGCTGAGATCTGCAGGGCCGGCAGGCCCGGAGCCGCGGTAAGGCTGGAGACATTGAGAACGCTGAACCCGGCCATATCTATGTCCTTGGTGGCTATGTGGTCGCCGAAGTTGTCGGGACCGCCGACCCCGCTGAGAGCAGAACCGTCGCCGTAATACTTGGCCCCGGCGGGCAGATAGACGTTGGAGGAGATGTACAGCCCGCCGTAGTACTGGGCCGGGGACGAGGAGATAACTACGCCCGCCGCGAGCACAAGCCTGGGAGAGGCCACCCCGGAGCCTCCCGTCACCGTGACGCCGGATGAGGTAAATATCCCGCCCGAGGCGGTGATGCTGCCCACGTTCACGATGCCGAACCCGCCCGCGTCGTCCCCTGCGGCCAGCGTGGAGGACAGGGAATCCACGATATTGGCCCCGGTCTGGTCGGAACTGCAGACCAGGTTCCCGCTGAGGTCCACCGTAAGCTTGTCGGTCCCGGTGCAGTGGAACGTGTCGAACTTTACACCGCTGCCCGTGCCGCCGCTTATCTCCAGACGGGCGGTGGGCGGATTTATTCCGATACCCACATTGCCGGAGTTCACGGAAAGACCCCCTGCGCTGCCGTCACCCGAGATCCAGTAGCCGTTGGTGTCCAGATTCCGCGTCATAGTATGGTCGCCGAGATTGTCCCCGGACGGCAGACCGCGCAGCGCCGAGGCGTCGGCGTAAAGGACGCCGGCGTCCGACATGGAGGAGACTACGGTACCGTCGGAGGCGCGCCAGATCTGAGCATAGCCGCCGGCGGACTGCACGTCCAGCCTGGCGGCGGGCGCTGCCACGCCCATGCCGATATTCCCGTCGTCGCGCACCACCAGCAGCGGGCTGAAGGCCTGGTTCTCGGCCAGCAGCGCGTTGGAGCCGGAGGTGCTGTCAGCCCCCGTGACCCGCAGCTTGCTCACGCCAGCGTCCATCGAGCCTATGGCCACCATGGACGAAGCCCCCACCGTGTATACGGTGTTGGAGGTAACGCCCCAGAGAGAATCCGCAGATTCCAGGTTAAAGGTGCCGTTAAGCGTCACCCAGCCGCCGCCGCTGTAGCCCTGGAACGCGGCCCCCGTGTAGCGGAGAGTGCCGGCGGCGGTCCCGTTGGAATTCCCTATCCGCACCCCTCCGTTTACGTCCAGCGTCTCCTGCGGGGAGGCGGTGCCTATGCCGACGCTGCCAGACGCCACTACCAGGCCGGAGGAGATGTAGACGCCGGGGACGGAGAGCGCCCGCGCGGTGAAGGCCGCGGTCGAGGCGAAGGCGGACGTGCCCGCCACGGTCACGCTGGAATATACAGTCACCGGGCCGGAGGCCGTGACGGCTCCTGCGTTCTTCACGTCGAAGCCGGACATGTTGAGCGCCTGGGTGGCTGTATGGTCGCCCAGATTGTCCGCGCCGGGAAGCCCTCTCATATGGGACGCGTCGGCGTAGAAAGCGCCGGTATCCGTCATGGAGGCCACTGCTACCCCGGCCGAATCGCGCCAGACCTGCGCGTAAGTGCCGGGTGCGGAGGCCTGCACGTCGAGCCTTCCTGCCGCGGTCCCTGCCCCGATCGCCACGTTCCCGAGGTTGACCATGCCGTAGCCGCCGGCGTTGGCGCCCGCGTTGAGGGTGGCGTCGAGCGGGTCCACGATATTCCCCGAGCCGGCGCCTACCCCGGTAAGCCCCGATCCGTCGCCGTAATATTTCGCTCCGGCGGGGAGGTAGATATTGGTGGAGACCAGGACCCCGCCGTATTCGGCCTGGGAGGCCGAAGAGATCCGCACTCCGGGCGCAAGGACGAGGCCGGAAGCGCTTACGGCGCCGGCGTTAACGATGTTCTGTCCGCCCGCGTCGTTGCCGGCGCCGAGAGTGGCTGACAGCGTGTCGACCACGTTCCCGGACGGCAGGTTCCTGAGCCCGGAAGCGTCGGCGAAAAGCTCTCCGGAAGCGCTCATGGAGGCTACTACGACCGTGCCGCCTGCGTCGCGCCAGAACTGGGAGTAGCCGGCGTTCGACGAGGTGTCCGGCTTCACGTCCAGCGCCGCCGACGGGATGGTCACGCCTATCCCGGCCCGGCCCGGGAAAGAGACATAGTAGCCGTTAGCTGACACGCTCCAGCCGGCAGCGGAGCGCTGCGCTGTGCCGTCAGAGAAGACCAGCCGCCCCGCGCCGGAGAGGCGCAGGTCCCCCCCGTTCACGGTAAAAGTCCCGGTGGAGGACTCCGCCGTGAGAGAGTGCAGGGCATAGGCGGAGGCATAAAGCGGGTCCGGAGGCAGCGGAACGCCGTCCACCGTCATCACTACGTAAGGCGTGATATCCTTCCAGTCTATCGCGGCGAACTGCGACCCGTTGGACGCGCCAAGCTGGTACCGGAAAAGCCCGGTCGAGACCACGACATCGGTGGAGCCGGAATCCCAGTACTTGGAGGCGCCCGAAGCGTCGCTGATGTAGAACTCCATAGGCACCGTGCCGCTGAAAAGGCGCCCGTCCTTCCTGAGGGTTCCCTGGTAGCTTATCAGCCCCGGAACGGCCGCGGAAGCGACGCCGCAGGCCGCGAGAAGGGACGCCACAGCAGTATATATCCTCTTCACAAGCTCACCTCTCCGATTTCCCGGCGCCGGCCTTCTTCAGGGCCAGGGAATGGTAGTAAAGCGCTTCCTCGTCGCCAGCGTCGAAGGAGAGCACCCTGGCGAAATACGCGGCGGAGCCGGTCCAGCGGCCGCGCGAGTAAAGTGAAAGGCCCTCCGACATGTTCCGCAACTGCCGTTCGAGGACGGCTTTGAGGGCGGTTATTTTCTCGGCCTTTTTGAGCTGCGCTTCCGCGGCTCCGGAAAAAGGCAGGCCGCCGTATTCGGCGTGCAGTTCGGAATCCCTGGAGAAGACCAGCGCCGCCAGCATCCTGGTATCGGCTGTATCGCGGCCAAGCGCAAGGTATGGATAACTCCTCTTTATGGTCCTGTAAAAGACCCCCATTATCTTCCTGTCGGAGGAGTCGAGCAGGGGGGCGGTGTCCGAATAGACGGGGAAGTCCTTCAGCAGGGCCTCATAGGCTTCCACAGCGCCGCGCACCCTATCCGGATCAGAGGCCATGGAGCAGGCTTCCGAGAAATCACGCTCCCAGGCCCTCAAACGCTTTTTTTTGGCCTCCATCATGCTCTCCAGTCCCTCCTGGGCCTCCCGGGCAGCTTTCAGCAGGCGCACACGCTCCGCCTCGGCCGCCGCGCGCCTGGCGCCGGCGGCGCGCCTGGCGGCAGCGTCCAGCTCGGCGTGCGCCGAGGCGTCGCGGGGATCCGCCATAACGCTGTCTATCAGCGCGGCAACCCCTGCGGGCCGGCCCTGGTCCGCGGCCGCCGCGGCCGCAGGGATCCCCAGCAGCGCCGCCAAAGCCGAGGCGGCCAAGACAGAAGGCCTCATTGCGCCGGCGCTCCGATAAGGTCCCTGGCTTTGCGCATCAATTCCATGGCCTCACGGTTGTCCGGATCCAGCACGAGGGCAGAGTTGAGCTCGACCACGGCGTCGTAATAGCGGCCATCGGCCATCAACGCCCGCCCCTCGGCCGTCTTTTCCTCCGACTCCTCCTGCCCCCTGGTCAAATGAGGGGTCACGGAGACCGGCTTGTCGAACTTGTAAGAGAGGCTGAACCTGTGCGCCGGGCCGTACTTCCCGTACGAGGAGAGGGAATAGTCGAACTGCAGCAGCTTCAGGGTCACGCCGCCGCCGAATCGCAGGCCGCCGCCCAGGTCCTCCCCGGAAACATAGCCGGCGCGCACCGAGATCGTGCGCCAGACCTGGTACTCGGCCCCGGCACAGAGCGCCGCCGGCGAGTTGTCGTTCTTCCTTATGTCCGCGGAGAAGGTCACGGGGTCGCCGGCGGCCAGAACGATATAGGAAGCCCCGGCCCTGAAGACGGAAGGCGCGGGGTCGGAGGCCGAATCGAACTTGAAACCGCCGCCCAGGGACTGCGCCGAGATACCAAGCGCCATGGTGCCTCCGGGAGCCTTGCCTATCCATAGCCCTCCGAGGTCCATCAGCGGCGCCGCCGCGCTCTCCCCGGCCAGCTTCTCGCGGGCGTACTTAAGAGTGGCTCCTGCGAAAAGTCCGTAGCGTCCGTCCTGCCAGGGCCCGCAGAGGCGCGCGGCATAGCTGAGCCCGGCAGCCAGATCTCCGGCGTTCACCTGGCCGTCGGGAACGCCGTTGTTGTCGTAAGCGTCTATGGACGGCATGCTCAGTCCCATGACCGAGACAGCCGCCACGCCGGCGCGTAGCGGCTGGGCATAGGCAGCCTCCTGCGTGGCCACGCCCTCCAGCCATGAATTGTAGGTGAAAGCCGCCTCCCGGTAGCCCGTCCTGGCCAGCGCGGCCGGGTTTAGGGCCAGCGCTCCAAGGAGGTCCCCGTATCCGCCCGCGCCGGACTCTCCCATGCCCACCGCGCGCGGGCTCTGGACTATGCGCAGGAACTCTGCGCCGACCGTGCCTTCCCCCGCAGCCGCGGCTCCGCCGAGCGCCGGCGCAAGACAAAAAGCCAGAATAGCGGTCCTGTGTCCCCTGTTCATCTCTATTTTATGACCACCAGCTTGCCGGTCTTGCGGTTGTTCCCCGCTCTGACCTCCCAGAGATACACTCCGCTGGCCACTATCTGCCCTCCGGCGTTCCTCACATCCCAGACGGCGGACGGCGGAGCGGCGTCTAGCGTGCGCACTAGGGCCCCGGTTATGGTATAGATCCTTATCACGGCCGAGGACGGGATGCCGCGGAAGGTGATGCCGCCGCTCCAGCTGCCGTACCTGGCAGTGTCCCCTGCGTTGGGGCGGAACGGCACCGGGGAGGCATAGACGGAGCTGACGTCGTTGTCAGGCATGGCCATCAGGGCATAAGCCGAGAAGTGCGTGACCGGCTGGGATACTGTTCTGGCCGCCGTGTCCAGAACGGCCCCTCCCTGCCGCTCCCAGAGCGCGGAACTTTCGTTAAGGCGCCAGACCGCCAGCGAGGAGACCTTCATCTTCGGCGCGGATGGAGGGCCGTCTATCAGGCCGTCCCCGGAGGCGTCAGGGTAGGGCAGGGTTATGACGCAGGCGGAATTCGGCTGCGCCGGGCGTCCCGAGGCGTCGTAAGGCGAGACAGAAACGGCGCTGAGCAGCTCCGGAGAGCCTGGCAGCGCGGGCAGCCTTGCGCTCGCCTGCCCGGCGGCCTGGCCGGAAACGCCGGTGGAAACGGCCATGAAGAAATCCTGTGAATATGAATTGGCCGGGATCGTCACGCGCACCCTGCGGTCCGCCAGGGCGGCCGCCGTGTTGTCCAGTCTGTGGTCCATGATGACGGAGAAATAAACGGTGGTCGCCTCGGTCAGGGGGGAACCGTTTATATCGACTATCCCGGAGGAGAAATAAACGGAAAAGACGCTGCCCTTGGGCCAGGACTCAGAGGGGACCAGCAGCAGCTCCTGGCCTGAATAGCTCAGCGTGACCGGCCAGCTTGAGCCGGAAACGGAGCCGGTATTGTCGTAGAGCTGAGTCACGCTCACTCCGGGGGCGGAGAGGTCCGGGGAAATGTCGTCGCTGAAGACCAGCCCCAGCGGCCCCCCCGAGGGAAGGCCCCAGAGCGCGCCGCCGGAACTCACCGCGGAAGAAGCGGACGACATGGAGGTCAGGCCCTGGGCTACCGCGTCCGCCGGGACAAGCGACAGGTAGCCCGACCATACCGACGAGGCGTCAGAGCCCAGCATCGAAGGGCTGGCGCAGCCGTCGCCCACCGTATATGAAACGTCGTATGCGCCAGTGGAGGCGCTTACTACGGCCAAGGGGGCGTCCGAGGAGCGGACCCTCTCCCAGCCGCAGTAGGAGGCAGCCGGCAACGCGGAGGCGCTGGCCGCCAACAGGCAGAAGACACGGAGCTTTTTTTTCATCAGAGCCGGAGGCTCTTGCGGGAAAGCCCTCCCCGCCTGCTCCGGACCCAGGACCTATCTCCTGAGCGTTTCCACGGACCTCTGGCCGCGCACCACGCCGGCCTCGGTCAGGCCCTTCACGTAGCCGTTGTACCTGGTCTGCACAGGTTTGCCGGGGCCGAGCCCGGCCGGGTCGGTCACCATCTTGACGAACGAGGAGGCCACCGGAAAGGCCGTCACCAGGTAGGTCCTGGCCGGCTTGGTGTCGCGCACCGAATACACCAGCAGATAGGAGTCTCCTTCCGTGACCTTACCGAACAGGACCAGGTCGGTGCGCAGCGTGACGGAGCGCCCGCCCGGCAGCTCCGCGGTCTCGGAGAGCCGCACGTGAGCCACGTCGGAGGAGATATAGTCCGCGAGCGCCGGATCGCAGTAGGGACCCACCTTCTTCAGCAGGGCGTAGGCGGCAGGATCGTCCTTAAGCGCTATGGACCCGGCGAAGCAGGTCACGTTGGTGAGCAGCGTCCCCGAAGACGGGGCAGGACCGAGGGAGCCCTCCGGCAGCCCGAAGCCGAGCTCTATCTCCGGGTCCACCCAGCGGGCGCGCTTGAAGCCGAAGCTGGTGGGCAGCAGGCTGAACAGGTAGCCGTAAGTATGCTCCAGTCCGGCGTGCATTATCCTGCCCTCAGGCTGCGGCGCCCCGGCGCTGCGGGCCAGGAACGAGAGGAGCGGCGGGCGTACGATCTCGCCCTTGGCGAACTCGTCGAAGTTTATGCTCTGTCCCCAGAGCCCGAGGATGAAGCGGTGGTCGCGTATGAGCTTCAGCTGTTTCAGCAGGCCGGGGGCATACTCCGAGAAGTCGCGGCGTATCTCCGCCTGGGAGGTTTTTCTCCCGATGAGCCTGGAGACCCCGGCCCACGGGCAGTCGGCCTTGGTCTCGCCGGGCGCGGGGCATTCGAAGGAGAATGCCAGGGAAGGAACGAGCAGCAGGGCGGCCAGCAGCAGCTTCATCACGCGGTCCGGCGGAAGTCGGAAAGACTTACCGTGTAATAGCGGGTGCCGCAAGGATAGCCGGGCCAGGGGCCGCAGTCCTGCTTGGCCGGGGCCGTGCTCTGGTTCACCGAGTTGGCTATGTCCTGCAGCGACCCGGGGCTGGAGGACTGCACCGAGGCCTCCTTCTTCTCGGCTTTGAAGCAGGCGGTCAGCGCGGCCAGGCCCACGGCCAGCAGGCCCAGCACGCCGAAGCGCGCCACGCGGTTCACCTCGTTCCGGGTCAGGCCCGTCCTGGCCCCGAGCTCATAAAGTTTCTTCATAATAATATTTCTCCCCTACTCTGCCTCTGCCGCTAAAAAATATTCTAGTAATTTTTCCTGCCGCGAGGACAATGGAAAATCAGGCCGGGCGCGGCCCGGACGCGCGGCGCCTGGAGGCCCAGGAGGCGGCTGTCTCCGCGGTGAAAGCGGACGGCGGGTCCGCGGCGGGCCCGGGCCCGTAGGGTTCTTTCCCGGCCAGAGCCGCCAGCATGAGACCTCTGCCAAGGGCAATAGCCGCCTCGTAGGCGGCGCGTTCCGGCACCTTCGCCTCCAGCTTGGCGGCGAACTCCGCGGCCAGCCTGCCCTGGGCGTTCCAGCCTGCCAGCCTGGCGCAGGCGGCGGCCTCCCGGGACGGCCGCGGCTCGTTCTCCTCCACCAGCGAAAAGTATTCCAGAGCGGCCGGAGCGCTGACCAGCGCCAGTTCCAGTTCGGCCGCGGAGTTGCCGCCGGCCGCCACGAGCCGCCTGACGGCCGTCTCCAGCGCCGCGCTCTCCTCTTCCCGCCTGAACGGGACCAGGCCCTTGTCCAGCAGGCGGCGCCTCAGCGCGGCGTTGAGCGCCTGGCGCCCGCCTTCCGTCTTTACGCAGGCGAACCGCAGGGCCGGGCGCCACGTCCGGGACATGAACTCCTCCGCTGAAACTGAAAAACCGGCCTCGCGCAGCAGTTCTTCCAGCAGTTCCCTGGGAAAGCAGTAGACGTGGCCCATGCCCGGGGTCTCCGGCCCGTAGACCCAGCCCAGCGCGGCCTCCCTGGCCCTGTGATCCCCTTCCAGGAATATCCGGAAGGTCTTGTCTATGTCCGGGGTCTCTATGAGGAGCCGGCCGCCGGACTTCAGCACCCGCCAGCACTCGGAAAGGAAATACTTGGCCTTGAAGAAGCCCAGGTGCTCCACCAGCTGCAGGGCCTTTATCTCCTCCGCGCTGGCGCAGGGAAGGTCCAGGTCCTGCGCCTCCATCAGGCGGTCGGCGGCGGAGTCCGGGCTGGAATCCAGGTTCAGCCAGCCCTCGAGCCTGCTGTAGCCGCAGCCTATGTTCAATCTCAGCGGGGCGGGCTCAGGCATCGCGCCCCCTCTTGCCGGAAAAGATGCCGCCCAGCCGCCTGAAAGAGGCCCCGCCGGCCAGGCCGCCCAGCTTCAATCCGAGTTTGCGCAGCGGGCCGGACTTCTCCGCGGCCAGCATCTTTTTCTCTATGGCGAGGAAGCAATAGGGGTCATTGTGCAGGCGCCCGGTCTTCATCAGCGACATCTCGCTGCAGCCGCCGCCGCAGGTCTCCGCGTGCTCGCAGCCGGCGCACTCCGGCCCGGCCTGCTCCTTCTTGAAAGCCCTGGCGTAGGCGAAGGCGCCGGGCCTGTTCCAGATGGAGGCGAAGGACTCCCTGCGGACGTTCCCCTCCACGAACGCGGCGTCGTTGACGGCCAGGCAGCCCATCACGCCGCCGTCGCTGCGTATGCCGGCCACGGAGATCCCGGCCTGGCAGCCCTTCCATTTCTCGTAAAGGGAGACGTTCGTCAGCAGCGCGGAGTGGTAGCCCAGGTCGTGCGCCCCTATCACCGGCAGCTCCTCCGCGCTGTAATGCCTGCGGCAGGCCTCGACGAAGAGCCCCACCGCGTAGAAATCCTCCTTGTCCAGCAGCAGGTCGCGCGAGAAGCGCCCCCCCTCTGCGCCGGCGGTCTGCACCTGCCAGGCTATGCCGCGGCCCTTCAGCAGGTCCCGCAGCTTCGGCAGCTCGGCGATGTTGAGCTTGTGCACCGTGGTGATGACGCTGACCGGCAGGCCCTCCGCCAGGCAGCGGTCTATGAAGGAGCCCGACTTTTCGAAGGCGCCTTTCTGTCCGCGTATCCGGTCGTGCAGGGCGGGGTCCGCCGCGTCCAGGCTGACGGCCACGGCGCGCGGAGAGAGCTCCCTCAGCCCGCGGAAGATCCCCTCCGACTGCACGGTCCCGTTGGTGATGACCGAAAGCTCCATGCCGAGCTCCCGGACCCGCCTGGCTATGGCGAAAAAATCCTTGCGCAGCAGCGGTTCACCGCCCATCAGGGCCACGCCCCCGCAGCCGGCTTTCTTCAGGTCGTCGCAGAGCGCCAGCGCCTCCCCTGGCGAAAGCTCCGCCTCCCGCTTCCCGCCGGCGGTGGAGCCGCAGTGCAGGCATTTGAGATTGCAGGCCAGCGTGAGCTCCCAGACCACGCAGGCCGGACCGCGGTAAAAGGTATTCATATCATCACGGGGACCACCCTATTGCGCTATCATACAATATTTGTCCGGACGGTCCTGAGCGGGCGGACCGCTATTGCCCGAAAGTCCCATCCTGAGGTGGGTCCTTTTTCCCTTACGCCAGTAGGCCCAATGCCGCTTACGGAAAGGACTTTTTTTTCGTTTAATATCCTCACGGCTCGTTACAGGCCGTTCTTAGCGCACAATCAAGCAGCAGTCAAGGAGAGTCTAAAGATGATGAAGAAGAGAATAATCAAAGGGATCGGCGCCGCCGCAGTGCTGGCCGCGCTGGTCGGCTGCAACGAGATCAACTTCAGCGGCCTTCTCAACATCAGCGAGCCGATAACCTTCGCCAACCAAAGCAGGGCCGTAGTGACCCTCGCCCCCGGACAGTACAACACCAAGGCCACCATAGGCCAGTCCGGCAGCCAGAAGCAGATAACACTCGAGATCAATAACGGCAATCAGCCCACCAAGGTCCAGATCAGCTTCGACAAGAACATCAGCATCGGCGAGAACTTCGACCTCACCGCGGCCCAGATCGGCCAGAACTTCGACGTGAAGGGCACGATGAAGACCTCCGTCACGAACTCCCCGGACCAGTCCGGCTGGGAGTCCTGCACCTACCAGCGCCCGCAGACCGTCTGCCGCGGCCCCGAGAAGAGCGCCCAGGACAAGGCTGACGAGGCCTCCCTGGACTCCAACGCCGCCGCGCTGACCCAGACCGACCTCCCGGCCGGCCGCGCCGTCCCCGAGGCTTCCAACCCGGTCATGGCTGACCGTCCCGGCCCGCACCCCGGTCCTATGCCCGGCCCCGTTCCCCCGCCGCACACGCCCACCTGCAGCACCATCTGGGTCACCCAGTACGGCAATCAGAACGTGACCTATCACTACCAGACCACGACTCGCGACCTGAACGCCAGCTTCGTGCAGGGCGCCAAGACGCTCGGCACCTACACCGGCCAGTCCTCCGACACCCAGAAGATCTACACCTTCCAGGGTCAGTGCTACTGACGGCCGTCCCGTAATCGGGTAGGAGGCGGGTGATTAGTTCACCCGCCGTCCTCCCACACCACCGTACGTACCGTTCGGTATACGGCGGTTCATCAGACCTGATAGGCCGAGGAAAGCCGCTGA
>JAJYNO010000017.1 GCA_021786295.1 bacterium
CTATGGACTTGCGGCCCAGTATGCCGAAATCCCGCAGGCGCTCCACCACGCGCACCTTGTGGTGCGACTCGCAGTGCAGCTGGTCCGCCTGGGATTCGGCGGTGTGGACGTGGAAGCCGGCGCCGAGCTTGTGGCCGCGGTAGGCCGCCTCCTCCAGGGTCTCGTCGGAGATGGTGAAGGAGGCGTGCAGGCCGAACATGGCCTTCACCATCCCGTCGCCCTTGGCCGCCGCGTTCGCGATGAAGGCGGTGTTCTCGTCGAGGCCTTCCTTGGCCCTGTCCCTGCCGTCGCGGTCGGAGACCTCGTAGCAGAGGCAGCCGCGCAGGCCGGTCTCCCGCACGGCCTTCTCCACGGCCGAGAGGGAGCCCGTTATGGAGAAGGGGCTGGCGTGGTGGTCGATGATCGTAGTGGTGCCCTTGCGCACCGCGTCGATCAGCGGGATGACGGCGCTGTAGTAGGAGTCCGCGTTGGTCAGCTTCTTGTCGAGGCGCCACCAGAGGTTGTCGAGGATCTCCACGAAGTTCCTCGAAGGGGCGGCCTTGCCCAGGCCGCGCGCGAACGTGCTGTAGAAGTGCATGTGCGCGTTGATGAAGCCGGGCATGACCAGCTTGCCCGAGGCGTCTATGACCTTCGTGTACTTGCCCTTGAAGCTCTTCTGCGGCGCTATCTTCTTTATCAGCCCGCCCTCTATCAGCAGCGCGTGGCCGGAGAGCACCCGGTTCTTCTCGCCGAGCGTGGCGATGGTGCCGTTCTTGATCAGGATGGTCCTGGCGTTGTTCTTCTTCATGGCGTTCTTCATTCCGGGCAGACCTTGAGCTCGGCCGGGGTGCGCCGGCGCATCTTCAGCGCGCCGGAGAAGCATTTCTTCACGCACAGCGAGCAGCCGATGCACTTCGAGGCGTCGAACTCCGGCACGCCCTTGGCGTTCAGCTTCACGGCCAGGTAGCCGCAGCGTTCGCAGTTGCCGCAGTGGCGGCAGAGCTCCGCGTCCACCGACGGGATGTTCTTGACCGGCGTGAGGTCCGGGAAGTTGGTGACGGGGCCGGGCAGCGCGCAGCCGATGAACTCGCCCACCGACTTATAGCCCTTCTCCTCCAGCATGAAGCTGAGGCCGCTCTCCAGCTCGCCGATCACGCCGAAGCCGTACTTCATGACGACGGTGCAGAACTGCACCGACTTCGCGCCGAGCGCGAGGAAATGGGCCGCCGCCTTGTAGTCCATCGGCCCGCCGTTGCCCGAGATCGGCACGCCGAGGTTCACGGCCTTGGAGATCGTCAGGTTGCTGATGGGCGCGACGCCCTCGCCGCTCATGCCCACGATCATGCCCTCTTCCCAGGCGCCCTTGCCGCTCATGCGCTTGCGGAAAGCCAGCGCCGGGAAGGAATTGGCCAGCGTGATGCCGGCCTTCTTGTGCGGATACCGCGCGTAGACCTGCTTGATCGCGTTGACCACCTGCCAGATAGAGGTGACGGCGCCGGTCAGCTTGAAGAGCTTGGGGATGTCCGGGTCGGAAACTTCCATGACCCAGCCGATGATCTTGGCCGCGAGCTCCGGGTCCTGCGAAACGATGTCGCCCTTGGTGCCGTCGCCGCCCTGCGGGCAGGACAGCGAGTACTCTATGGCCATCGCGCCGGCCTTCTCGAGCTTGAGCGTGTTGCCCTGCCAGCCCTTGCGGTCGAACTCGTCGTTGCCGGTCACCGGGCCGCCGGTGGAGGCCGCGGTCAGGCGGTCCGGGTATTCCTTCACCAGCCGCGCCACTTCCTTGCAGACGCGGTCGAGCGGGTGGCCGGACACGTTGTCCGAGTTTCCGTAGGTGCTGTCGTTGAACGTCACCATGTACTCGGACGGGATATGGATGTCCAGCCCGTCGAAGGCCGTCTTCATCACGACGCCGGGCCAGCCGGCCTCATAGGCGCGCTTCACCTGCTCGTAGCCGTCGGAGTGGGGGGACGCGGAGATGATGAACGGGGACTTGAGCTTGCGGCCGAAGAAGTCGGTGGTCAGGTCCACGGGTTTGAGTTCCCGGCCGGCCAGGATGACGTGGCTCTTCTTGTTGTCCGGGATGACGGGGGCCTTCTTGCCCTGCATGTACGCGTGGGCTTCCATCGCGGCGTTCTTGGCGGAGGCGGTGCCTTCCACCACGGTGGCCGCGCCGTTGCGGCAGTCGCCGGCCAGGAACACGCCCTTCTGCCCCTTGTCCTCGAAGACCGGGATGTTCTTGATGGCGAGCACGGTGAACTGCACGTCCGTGCGGACCTGTTCGGTGCCGGGGACGTCCTTCGACTTGTCGTCGAGGCGGACGACCTTTATCCCGCCGCCCTTCAGGATGCCGGTGATGCGCGAGCGGCCGTTGATGTTGATGCCGGCCTTCAGGATGTCCCTGAGCTCGTGTTCCGGCAGCTGGATATCGCCGATGTTCTTGCGGGTGAAGATCTCCGCGCGCGCCGCGCCGAACTCCAGCGCCTTCATCGCGCAGTCGGCCGCCACCGCGCCGCCGCCGATCACGGCCACGTTCTTGCCCTTGACCTTGTACTTCGAGGTGTTGCGCAGGTACTCCAGGCCTTCCACGCCCAGTTCCTCGTTCTCTATACGTAGTTTGAGCTGCTCCTCGACGCCGGCCGTCACGATGACGGCGTCGTACTTCTTCAGCAGTGAGGCCGGGTCCTTCACGGCGGAACCGGTCTTGATGGCGATGTCGCCGAGCGACTTGACCCATTCTATCTCGGTGCGCAGCACTTCCTTGGGGAAGCGCTTGTCAGGTATCAGGTTGCAGGCGCCGCCGGCCTTCCTGTCCTTGTCGAAGACGTCCACCTTGTAGCCGAGCTGGGCCAGCGTGCCGGCGGCCGAGAGGCCCGCCGGACCGGCGCCTACCACGGCGACCTTTTTGCCGTTGGGCTTCGCCTTGCGGAACTTCGGCATCGCTCCCAGGTCCTTGGCCTTCTGCACCACCGTGGCCTGTACGGCCGGGATATTGATCGGGTTGTCGAAGAGCTTGCGCGAGCAGGCCTTCACGCAGAACCAGTCGGGGCAGACCGCGCCGCAGACGCCGCCGAAGGTGTTGTGGCCCATGATCAGCGCCGCGCTGCGCTTGAAGTCGGCCTTCTCCATCTGGCGCACGGCCATGATGAAATCGGCGGGCGAGCAGTCGGCCGGGCAGGCCTTCTGGCAGGGCTTGTCCTCGCAGTAGAGGCAGCGCTCGGCCTCGCTCTTGAGCTGGGCGTCGGAAAGGAACTGGATGGTCTTCTTCATAATAGTGGAACGGCTCCTCGTGATGATGTCGCTAATATAGATTTTAATATTTTTCAGGCGGTTTTATGCCTGATCTTCGCTTTCAGGTGGAAATGTTCGTAGTCGAAGAAGAAGCGCCTGAAGAGGAGGAAGCGCCAGCCTCCGCGCTTGAACTCCTCGTCCGAACGGGCGGAAAGCTCCGTCAGCTCCGAGGTCTCCGGCAGCGCCAGGATATTGCAGCGCCAGCCCGGGCCGTCGGCCATCTCGTCCAGCCGCAGGTCTATGGTCCCGCCCTGGCGCCTGGCCCAGGCGCCTTCCAGGTTCAGCCGCGCCTCTACCGGGTCCAGCGCCAGGAGCTTTATGGGCGGGGAGAAGGTCAGCGCCGCGGAGTAGCGGCCGTATTCGGACCGGATGCGGCGGAAGTCGGCGCGCAGCGCGCCGCCGCCGTCGAGGAAGGAGGAGAGCGGCAGGGCCTGCAGCGTCACCCTGGTGGCGCCGACCGGGACGAGCCGCCCCTCGTTGAAGAACGGCCAGCAGCGCACGGCCTCGGGGTCGGCCCCGGGGGCGACGATGTAGATCGTGGAGGTGGCCTGGGCCAGCGACCGGTGGCCGGAGTAGAGGTTGTCCAGCAGCGCGCGCCGGGCCCGCTCGTGGTTCACCTCCTGGCAGACGGTGGGCAGGTCCCCGTGATGCGGGCGGTACTCCACCGAGCCTTCCACCAGCGCCTTCAGTTCGTCGTTGGACTTGAAGCTGTGGTCGGGGGACATGTTGCGCGCGATCTCCAGGTGGCGCAGCGCTTCCTTCTTGTCGCCGCGCAGCGCGTAGATCTTGCTCAGGCGGTAGTAGATCCCGGCCACGTCCTCCTCGCCGGAGCTCATCGTCTTGCGCAGCTCGACGCACGCCGCCTTGTGGTCCCCGCGCAGCAGGGCCAGGTAGGCGCGCAGCAGGGGGAAATAGTCGTGGTTCGGGGCCAGCGCCGCCGCGTCCCGCATGGCCGCCTCGGCCTCGGAGAGCTTGCCGGCCTGCATCAGGCCCTCGATCAGCGCGAAGCGCAGCATGATGTTGCCGGGATGGCGGTCGATCTCCTCCGCCGTCCGGTCCCGCCAGGCGTCGAACCTGCCCATGGCGGCGTTGTGGTAGGCGCCCACGAACCAGGTGAAGAGCGACGGGCTCGGCATGGCCGCGTCTATGCGCGCGGCGTAGTCCATGGCCGTGTCGTAGTCGCCGGAGCTCATCCTGGCGCGGGCGCAGATGGCCATGAGGGCCGGGTCCTCCGCGCCTCCCCGCAGGTAATGCTCCATGTTGCGCAGCCAGTCCCTGGCGCCGTCCAGGTGGTCGGCGAGAAGGGCCGCGTGCAGGCGCGTGCCGGCGTCGGGGGCCGTCTTCGCGGCCCGGCGCATGCGCGCGGCCGCCCGCGCGATCACGGGGGAATTCCCGACGTGCACCCGCAGCGCGGCGGCCAGCGCGGTGGCGTCCACGGAGAACGGGTCCAGCTTCAGCGCCTCGGAGACCAGCTGGTGGGCCTGGTCTACGGAAAAATCCACGAAATAGGCCAGCGCGGCCTCGCTGGCCAGCTTCGCCGCCTCGCGGCGGCGCTCCGGCGGGGCGGCGGGCTCCTGGGCGGGCTTGCCGCTCTCCGCCGGGGAGGGCCGCAGCATGCCGCGGAGGCCGTCCACTATCTGCGTCCTTATGCCCTTCGGCCGGGCCGCCATGCGGATGGCGTCGGCCAGCTCGCGCGCGTCGCGGTAGCGGGCCGCCGGCCTCTTCTCCAGGCATTTCATTATGACCGCGCCGAGGGCCGGGGACAGGGCGGGGTTCAGCCTGGACGGCGGGGCGCACCTGTCCTGGGTCACGGACCGTATGAAGGCGGCGGTATTGTCGCCTTTGAAAGGGTGTTCCAGGGTGACGAGCTCGTAGAGCACGGTGCCCAGGCTGTAGATGTCGGAGGCCTCCGCCGCGGCCCGGTCGGAGAACACTTCCGGAGCCATGTAGCGCAGCGTGCCGAGCATCGGCTGGCCGGTGGTGATGTCGGAGGAGTCGGAGAACTTGGCCAGGCCGAAATCCACCAGCTTGGCCCGGCCTTTCCTGGCTATCAGGATATTGGACGGCTTGATGTCGCGGTGGAGTATGCCGAGGGAATGGGCCTCGTAGAGGGCGTCGGCCACGCCGGCGATGAGCGCCGCGGCGTGGCTTTCGAAATCCGGTTCGGCCAGCGGCGGCCCTCCCGGCGTGCGCAGGAAATAGGGGAGGTCCTCCTCGCCGCCGGAAGGCTCCGCCACGTAGCCGTAGCTCCTGAGCGTTTCGACGTCCCCGGCCGCGCCTATGGCGCGGGCCAGTTCGAGGAAGGCCAGCAGCGGCTTGCCGTCCACGTACTCCATGGCCATGTAGGGCAGGCCGGCGTGCTCGCCGAAGGAATAGACCTTGATTATACCGGGATGGTCGCAGCGCGCGATGGCGGCGGCCTCGCGCAGGAAGCGCCGCCGGCTCTGCGGCGTGGCCTGTTCGGGCAGGACCATTTTGACGGCCGCGTCGCGCTGCAGCGCCTTGTCGTGGGCGCGGTACACCACGCCCATGCCGCCGCGGCCCAGCTCGCCGGTTATCTTGAGGCTGCCCAGTTCGTCCCCGACCTTTATCATGGCTTAAATCTGATTTTACTATAATATTGGAAACGCTGGATAACTAGAGGTTCACCATGAAAACGCTGCTGATAAAGAACGCCGAGGTGCTGGCCACGATGGACGACGCGGGCCGCGAGATCAAGGGCGGTGACGTCTATATCGAAGGCCCCGAAATAAAGAAAGTGGGCAAAGGCCTCCGGGTGAAGGCCGACAGGGTCATCGACGCGAAAGGCTGCGTCGTGATGCCCGGCATGGTGAACACCCACCACCACCTTTACCAGACGCTGACGCGCAACCTGCCGAAGGTGCAGGACGCCAAGCTCTTCGACTGGCTCGTCTATCTCTACGAGATCTGGAAGCATCTCGACGAGGAAGCCGTCTACGCCAGCACGCAGGCCGGCCTGGGCGAGCTGCTGCTGACCGGCTGCACCACCAGCACGGACCACCTCTACCTGTTCCCGAGGAAAGGCAGCGATAATTTCATAGACGCGCAGGTGGCGGCCGCGCGCGGCGTGGGGATGCGCTTCCACCCGACGCGCGGCTCGATGTCGCGCGGCCGCTCCAAGGGCGGCCTGCCGCCGGACAGCGTGGTGCAGACCGAGGACCATATAATGAAGGACTGCGAGCGCCTCGTGCACAAGTACCACGACGGCGGTAAGTTCGGCATGACGCGGCTGGTGCTGGCGCCCTGCTCGCCGTTCTCCGTGACCACCGAGCTGCTGAAGATCACCGCCGAGATGGCCAGGCGCTGGGGCGTGCGCATGCATACCCACCTGGCGGAGACTAAGGACGAGGACGATTTCTGCCGCAAGACGCTGAAGATGCGCCCGCTCGAGTACATGGAGAGCGTGGGCTGGGTGGAGGAGGGCAACGCCTGGTTCGCCCATTGCGTCTACCTCAACGAGGCCGAAGCGCGGCGGATGGGGAAGACCGGCACCGGCGTCGCGCACTGCCCGTCGTCCAACCTGCGCCTGGGCTCCGGCATCGCGCCTGTCCGGACGTTCCTGGAGCACGGGGTGCCGGTGGGCATTGCGGTGGACGGCTCGGCCTCCAACGACGCCTCCGACATGCTCGGCGAGGTGCGGCAGGCGATGCTGGTGCAGCGCGTGAAGACCGGCGTGGAGGGCATGCCGGCGCGCGACGCGCTGCGGCTGGCCACGCGCGGCGGCGCCGCCGTGCTGGGACGCTCCGACATCGGCTCGATCGAGCCCGGCAAGGCCGCCGATATCGCGGTCTTCGACGTGAGCGGCCTCGACTATATAGGTTCCAAGTCCGACCCGCTGGCCTCGCTGCTGTTCTGCGGCGCCTCCCACCGGACGAAATACACCGTCGTCAACGGCCGGATCGCCGTGAAGGACGGGCGCCTCGCACTGGTGGACGAGGAGCGGACGGCCGCGCGCGCCAACAAGGCGGCGGCCTTGCTCTACAGGAAGGCCGGGCTTTGAACCTGGGGGACGATATGGCCGGAAGCAGGATACGCAGGATAGCCATCAGCACCGGCGGAGGCGACGCGCCGGGGCTCAACGCCGTGATACGCGCCGCGGTGATAGCGGCGCGCAACAGGGACTGGGAAGTGGCAGGGATCAGGGACGGCTACAACGGTCTGCTGAACCCGAAGGACTACCCGGACGGGGGATTAATAGACCTTCACCGGCACAACGTGCGCGGCATAACGCATCTGGGCGGCACCATACTGGGGACCACCAACAAGGGGAACCCGCTCAGGTACCCGACCAAAGGCCGCGGCGGCAAGTGGTACGAGAAGGACCGGAGCGGCGAACTGGTGGCGGCCTTCCGGAAGCGGAAGATAGACGCGCTGGTGGCCATAGGCGGGGACGGTTCCCTCGCCATCGCCGACGCGCTGGCCGGGAAAGGCCTGCGCGTGGTAGGGGTGCCCAAGACCATAGACAACGACCTGGAGAAGACCGTCGCGACTTTCGGCTTCGACAGCGCGGTCTCCTTCGCAACAGAATGCCTGGACCGCCTGCACTCCACGGCGGAGGCCCACCGCCGCGTGATGGTGGTGGAGGTGATGGGCCGCTACGCAGGCTGGATAGCGCTCAACGCCGGCGTTTCCGGCACGGCCGACGCGATACTGATCCCGGAGATCCCGTACGACATCCGCAAGGTGGCCGGGAAGATAATGTCCATGGAGAGCATCGACAAGCATTTCGGCATCGTGGTGGTGGCGGAGGGCGCAAAGCCGAAGGACGGCGGGTACTCGGTGGTCTCGCGCGAGCTGGGGCGCGCCGACAAGCTGGGCGGCGCAGGCGAGCGGGTGGCGAAGGCGCTTGAAACGCTGACCGGCAAGGAATGCCGCACCGTGGTGCTGGGACACCTGCAGCGCGGCGGAAGCCCCACTACTTTCGACCGCCTTCTTTCGCTGCGCTTCGGCGCGGCCGCCGTGCGCGCCCTGGACGAAGGGCGCAGCGGGGTGATGGTCGCGCTGGACCCGCCGAAGGTCCGTTACGTCCCGCTGAAGGAGGTCTCGGGCCGCATGAAGACCGTGCCGCTGGACTGCGATACCGTGCTGACCGCGCGCACCCTCGGCATCAGTTTCGGGGACTAGCATGCTCTCGGCTATAGTTCTGGCAGCCGGGGACTCCTCCCGGATGGGGCGGCCCAAGGCTCTGCTGCAGTGGAAGGGGAAGCCTTTCATCGAACATGTCTGCGAGGCGCTGCGCAGGGCCGGCGTAGCGGACCGCGTCGTGGTGCTGGGCGGCGCCTCGCGCGAGATACTGGCGGCCTGGCCGCCTGCGGGGGAGAAGGTGGCGCTTAACCCGCACCCGGAGCACGGACAGCTTTCCTCGCTGCGCGCCGGCCTGAAGGACGTCTCCGGCTCGGCGGAGGGCTACATGGTCTGCCTGGCGGACCAGCCCACTGTGCAGGTGGAGACCTACAGGCGGATAATAGCGTTCTGGGAAGAGAACCGGGATTGCATAGTGATCCCGAGGACACTTAGGGAATCCGATTCCAGACTGAAGCGCGGCCACCCGATAATCATCCCGGCCGCGCATAAGCGTCTGTGCCTGGAGGGCCCGCTGGAAAAAGGCCTGCACTGGGTAACGCACCACCCGTCGGTGAAAGTGGCCGACCTGGACGTGAAGGACCCCGAGATAATCCGGGACTTCGACACTCCGGAGGATTACGCCGCGCTCCCGCGGTAGCGGTCCACGGCGGCCCATTCCACATGTTCCCCTTACTGGTCCTGGCGGCCGTCTTCCTGCTGATAGCCGTGCGGCGGGTCGGACGCTTCCGCCCCGCGATGTGGCAGGTGATGTGCGCGGGGGCGGGCGCCGTGCTGCTGTCCGGGGATATCAGGCCGGCAGCGGCGCTGGCGGCCATAGACCCGGACGTGATGCTGTTCCTGTTCGGCATGTTCGCGGCCGGCCAGGCGCTGGAACTCAGCGGCTGGGTGGCCCACGCCGAGTACGAGGTCTTCAAACGCGCGCGCACGGAGGAGGGGCTCCTGCTGCTGCTGGTGGCCTTCATGGGACTGGGCTCGGCCCTGCTGATGAACGACACGCTGGCCGTGATAGGCACGCCGGTGGCGCTGCTGCTGGCCCGCAAGCACGGCATCTCCTCCAAGCCCCTGCTGCTGGCGCTGGCCTTCTCCATTACCACGGGCAGCGTGATGAGCCCCATCGGCAACCCGCAGAACCTGCTGGTGGCTGTGGGCGGCGGGGTACCGGCGCCCTTCCTCACCTTCCTGCGGTACCTGGCCCTGCCGACGCTGCTGAGCCTGGCCGCCGTCTTCCTGGTGGTCAGGTATTTCTACCGCGGCGAGTTCGGGACCGCGGAACTGAAGCATTCGCAGGAGCCGGTGCGCGACGCGGAGCTGGCCCGCCTGGCTCGCGTAACCGTCTGGACGCTGGGGCTGGCCGTAGCGGCCAAGATATTCCTGGTCATGGCGGACCCAAGGCTGGATTTCAGCCTGACGTGGATAGCGCTGGCCGCGGCCGCCCCGGGCCTGCTCTTCAGCCCGCGCCGCCTGGAGCTGCTGCGCGGGATAGACTGGGGGACGCTGGCTTTCTTCGCCGGGATGTTCGTGCTGACCCGTTCCGCCTGGGATACCGGCATCTTCCAGTCCCTGATAGTCCGCTCCGGGGCCGGGATAGCGGCGCCCGGCGCGGTGATGGCAGTCAGCGCGTCGCTGAGCCAGTTGATCTCCAACGTCCCGCTGGTAGCCCTCTACCTGCCCCTGCTGAAGCAGGCGGGCGCGGGCACGCCGGCGCTCATGGCCCTGGCGGCGGCCTCCACTTTCGCCGGGAACCTGTTCATCCTGGGGGCGGCCAGCAACGTGATAATAATCCAGGGCGCGGAGAGGAAGTCCGGAGAAACCCTGACCTTCGCCGAGTTCGCGCGCGCCGGGATCCCGCTTACGCTGATAAATGCCATAATATACTGGTTTTTCCTGAGGTGACGATGGCGGCAACGGAATCGGAAAAGAAAGGCAAAAAGCTGGCGGCCGGCCTGATGGCCTTCGCCTTCATCCCGTACTGGCTGGGCATGCTCGGCGACGGCTTCGTCCGCATGTACGTGGCGGCTTTCTCGCACGGGACCTCCGCGGCCGCCCTTAAAGGGCTGCACAGCGCTAGCTCGTTCGGGCTGGGCACGGTATTCCTGATGGCCTATGTCTGGGCGCGCCCCGCCATCCTGTACAAAAAGAACCCGTCACCGGAGCTGCGGGAGACGGTGCGGCGGCGCTTCAACAGGATACATCTCCATGCCGCGGCCCTGGTGCTCCTCTCGGCCCTGCCGTCCTTTGTCCTGCTGGTCGCGTTCCGGCGGCACCCCGAAGCGCTGCTGAAGCTGGAGGCCCTCTCCGTCTCGCTGGCCGCGCAGCTCGCGGTGCTGCCCACGATCATAGACTGGATCAGGTCCAGGAACGGGGAGCTGATGGAGCTGCTCTACGACACGGACGAATTGCACTCGCTGCGCCCGGGCTTCTACGTGCCGCTGGGATGGAAGGTGACCCTGCTGATAGCTTCCTGCGCGCTGCTGCCTTTCGCGCTGGCCGCGGCCGCGTTCCGCTTCGGCAGCGCCGCGCAGGTGTGGAGCGGAGCTTTCGGAAGCCTCATGCTGATGTGCGCGTTCACGCTGGCGGTGGGGCTGGGCGTGGTCTTCTCCGGCGTGCAGCGCCCGCTGAACGTCCTGATCTCCCACATGAGGAAGCTGGCTTCCGGGGACTACGCCAAGACGCGCATCTACTTCCACGACGAGGTGGCCCGCCTCAAGGCCGGCTACAACGAGATGGTGGACGGCCTGAAGGAGCGCGAGGAACTGCAGGACACGTTCGGCAAGTACATGTCCATAGAGATAGCGCGCGAGCTTATAAAGAACCACAGGTTCTCCCTCGGCGGGGAGACCATAGAGGCCGCGGTGATGTTCTGCGACATCCGCAACTTCACCCCGCTCTCGGAGCGCATGAGCGCCGCCGAGGTGGTGGAGTTCCTCAACAGCTATTTCCGCTACGTCACGCCGGCAATCCCGCTGAACAACGGCGTCATCAACAAGTTCATCGGCGACGCCGTAATGGCGGTGTTCACCCCGCGCATGGGCTCCCCGGACTACGCTGCCGACGCGGTGCGCTGCGCGGCGGCCATGCGCCGCGGCCTGGCCGAGTTCAACGCCTCGGGCAAGGCGCCGGTCAAGGTGGACTTCGGCATAGGCATACACTCCGGCAAGGTGGTGGCCGGCAACGTCGGGACCTTCTCCAGGCTGGAGTACACCTTCATAGGGGACACGGTCAACATAGCCTCGCGCCTGCAGTCCAAGGCCAAGGACTTCGGCACGGATATCGTCGTCAGCGCCGCCGCGGCGGAAAAGGCGCGCGGCTCGCTGGGCGGCTCGGCCGCGTTCGAGCCGCTGGGCAGGACTCAGCTCAAGGGCAGGATGGAGACGCTGGAACTCTTCAAGCTTTCCTGACGGGCCGCCCCGCGCGCTGCGTTCCCGCGGCAGCTGTACCTGGGAAAGTTAGGTAAAATAATAGGCATGAAAGAACAGAAGAACCTGATCAAACTGCTCTCGGAGGCCATCGATTCCGGCCGCAGCGCGGCCTTCGTCACGGTCATCTCGGTCGGCGGCTCCACGCCGCGGGAGGCCGGCGCGAAGATGCTGGTCTACGAGGACGGGGCCATAGAGGGGACCGTGGGGGGCGGCGCGATGGAGGCGCTCGTTATCAGGCAGGCCGTCGCCTGCCTGAAGAAGGGGGAGGGCGGCAAGTTCGTCTTCGAACTGAAGCCCGGCGGCAATACCGGCATGATCTGCATGGGCGACATGGAGGTGTTCATAGACGTTTACAGAAACCCCTTCAAAGTGCTGATACTGGGCGCGGGTCACGTCGGGCTCAAGATAGCCGAGGCCTGCCGGCTGGCCGGCTACCCCTACCTGGTGGCCGACGACAGGCCGGAGTTCGCCAGCGCCGAGCGCTTCCCCGGCGCGCTGAACATAATAACCGCCGCGCCTCACAAGGCAGTGGCGCTGGCCGGAGTGGACAGGGACACCTACGCCGTCATCGTCACGCGCGGTCACGCGCTGGACAAGGAATGCCTGGAGGCGGTGATGCGGACGGAAGCCGCGTATATCGGCATGATCGGCAGCAGGGACAAAGTGGCCGAGATCTTCCGCCAGCTCGGGAAGAAGAGGCTCTACCCGCTGAAGGACCGGCGCGTGCACTCGCCGATAGGCCTGAACCTCGGCGGCAAGGCGCCGGGAGAGATAGCCGTCTCCGTGCTCTCCGAGATCATGAAGGTGCATTACAAGCGCGACGCCGCGCACATGCGCGACGCGGGCGATAAATAGGCGGTAACATGGAAAAGCTCTCTTACGTCGGGAAGTCGCTGCCGCGCAAGGACGCGGAGATAAAGGCCACCGGAGCGGCGCAGTACGCGGCCGACAGGGAGTTCTCCGGCATGCTGCACGCGGCCGCAGTGCGCTCGCCCAGACCGAGGATAAAAATACTCTCCATCTCGGACGCGAAGGCCCGCAAGGTGCCTGGCTATGTGACTTTGGTCACGCACAAGGACATAAAGGGCGTCAATAAGTGGCCTGTGGTCATGCAGGACTACCCTTTCCTGCCCGAGGGAGAGGCGCGCTTCGCCGGCGAGACCGTAGCGCTGGTGGTGGCGGGGACCGCCCGCGCGGCCAGGAAGGCCGCTTCGCTCGTGGAGATAAAGTACAGGGAACTCCCCTCCGTAGACGACCCGCTGAAGGCGCTGGAAAAAGGCGCGGTGAAGATCTACGGCAAGGACAACGTCATCTCCAGTTTCGTCATAAAAAAAGGCTCGGTCGACGGGGCCTTCGCGAAGGCCGCTTTCACCGTCGAGGGCGAATTCTCCACCAACTACCAGGTGCACGCCTATCTGGAGACGCAGGGCTCCATAGCCGTCCCGGAAGCGGGCGGCGGGATGACCGTGCACAGCTCCACGCAGTGCCCGTTCTACGTGCTGGACGCGGTGGCCGCCGCGCTGGGCCTCCCCTACCACAAGGTCAAGGTCCTGCAGACGGTCACCGGCGGCGGTTTCGGCGGCAAGGAGGACGTGCCGGCGCTGGTGGCCTCGCACGCGGCCCTTTGCGCGGCGAAGACCGGCCGGCCAGTTAAACTGATCTACGGGCGCAAGGAGGACTTCCAGAGCATGTCCAAGCGCCACCCGGGCTGGGCGCGCGTGGCTTACGCCGCCGACAGGAACGGGAAGATAACGGCCTGCCGGGTAAAGTACGTGCTCGACGGCGGCGCCTACTCCACGCTGTCGCCGATCGTGCTCTGGCGCGGCACCGTGCACGCGGCCGGGCCCTACAAGATCCCCAACGTGGACATCGAGACCTTCGCCGCTGCCACCAACAAGGTGCCGGCCGGCGCCTTCCGCGGCTTCGGCCAGCCGCAGATCTGTTTCGCGCAGGAGTCGCTCATCGACGAGCTGGCCGGAAAGGCCGGCCTGGACCCCGTGCAGTTCCGCCTGAAGAACCTGCTGAATCCCGGCGACAGGACCGTCACCAGCCAGAGGCTTAAGTCCTCCTGCGGGCTTTCAGAGCTGGTGCAGGCGGTCAGGAAGAGGTCCGGCTGGGACAAAAAAGCGGGGTCGCCGCGGGTCAGGGGCGACATCGCCTCCGGCATAGGCTTCTCTGCCGCCTATTACGGCGTGGGCTTGGGCGCGAAGGGCCGTTATCTGGACAGGGCCGGAGCCTACGTCAACGTCTACAAGGATTCCTCCGTTAACGTTAACGTCGGGAACGCCGAAATGGGCCAGGGCGCGCTGACCGTGCTGGCGCAGATAGCCGCGGAGACGCTGAACGCCCCTTACGAGAGCGTTCGCGTGGAGGAAGTGGATTCCTCCAAGGTCCCGGACTCCGGTCCGACCGTGGCCAGCCGCACCACGCTGATGAGCGGCAACGCCATTATAGAGGCCGCCACGCCCATACGCGAGCGCGTCTTCAGGACCGCGTATTCCATGCTTACCGGGATGGGGGCCGACGCCTCGGAGAAGATGATCGCGGCCGGCGGCGTCTTCTCCATGGGCGGGAAGTCGGTGCCTTTCAAAGCTGTCGTGGCGGAGTGCTGGAGCCGCCGCCTGAAGATGGCGGAGCAGGGCTGGTACGCGGCTCCCCGCACCACTTTCCGCATGCGGGACGGCCAGGGCGACGCCTATGTGATCTATTCCTACTCCGCGGACGCCGCGGAGGTGGAGGTGGACCTGAAGACCGGCGTGACCCGCGTGAAGAAGATCTGGGCCGCCTACGACGTCGGGAAGATAGTCAACCCGCGGCTGGCCCTTGGACAGGCGCAGGGCGGCATCCTGCAGGGGATGAGCTGGGCCCTGTACGAGAACCTGGTCTACAAGAACGGCATCATGGTGAACCCGAATTTCACCGATTACGTGATAGCCACTACCGCTGATAAACCCGAATATGATATAACTTTCATAGAGAAACCCTACGCTGAGGGCCCGTACAGGGCCAAGGGCATGGGGGAGGTTCCTTTGATAGGCGTGGCGCCGGCTGTGGCCAACGCCATAAAGAACGCCTGCGGCGCGCGGGTGAAGTCGGTCCCGTTGCTGCCGGAGAAGGTCTGGAAGGAACTTAAGAAGGGTTAAGGGAGAACACGAATGAAGAATACCTTTAAGGCGCTGCTGGCACTGGGCCTGCTGGCGCTCGCTCCGGCCGCGAGGGCCGAGGATCAGTACGACAAGCTGGCCAACGACCTGACCGCGGCCGGCGCCGCGCTGCAGGGCCAGAAAATAGCCATCATCCCGTTCTCGTACGCGGACACCAAGGACACGGTCAGCAAGGACGGCTCGGTCATAGCGGCCCGGCTGACCGTGAAGATGATCAACATGCACAAGTTCGACATCATCGAGCGCAGCGCGCTGGACAAGGTGATGAACGAGCTTAAGCTGCAGTCCTCCGGGATCATGGACGCCAGTTCCACCCAGAAGCTGGGGAAGGTGCTGGGCGTCGAGGCCATAATCACCGGAACTCTGGTGCAGACCGACAACGGGCAGATAGAGGTCAACGCCCGCATGATAAAGACCGAAACCGCCCAGGCCATAGGCGCCTCCCAGGTGGACATCACCAAGGACTGGGTCGGCGACAACACTCCGGTCCCGCAGCCGCAGGCCCAGGCCCAGCCCGAGGAGGAACAGCAGGCCGAGCAGGCGCCGGCTAAGAAGGCGGCGCCGGTCCGCGGGCCGAACCAGTACGGCTTCTTCGACGTGATAGGCGGCGTGGGCGCCCAGACCACCAGCATCACCTGGGACCCCAACGGCTACAACATCAGGCAGACCGGCCTGGTCACCAGCGGCGCCGGCCCTCTCGGCTTCCGGGTAGGAGGCTACGGGAACAACGTTATAGGCGGAGACTTCGAGTTCTCGGTCTCCAGGCATTACATAGAGGCGCAGAAGGGGCTGGTCGTCAACGGCCTCTACTACCCCAATGCGACCCTCCCGGCCGGTTTCCTGGACGTCACTTCGCTCGGCATGAGCGGCGACCTGCTGCTCAGGACCATGACCAAGGCCCAGCTGTACCTCGGCCTCGGTCTCGGCATGTCGATAAACAACATCAAGTCGAACACCATCGTGGATATCCATAACACCTACCTGAACGAGACGGATATCGGTTTCATGTTCCGCGTGCCTATCGGCGTGCGCTTCAACATGGACAGCACGACGTTCTTCGCCGAGTGGCGCGCCGAGATAAACGCCACCTCGTTCAATGGCGGCTCCAGCATCACGAACAACGTGACCTTCACCGGCTCCAGGTTCGTGTTCGGCGTGGGGACCAAGTTCTGAAATGCGGCCGTTCGCTCTCAAGTGCAAGGTGAACGGCCTGGACATGGAGCGGGAGATACCGTCCTCCCGCTCTTTGCTTGACTTCATCCGCGAAGACCTGGGACTGAAGGGCACCAAGGAAGGCTGCGGCGAGGGCGAATGCGGCGCCTGCCTCGTGCTCCTCGACGGGAAGGCGGTCAATTCCTGCCTGATGATGGCCGTGCAGCTGCACGGCAAGGAACTGGTGACCATAGAGGGGCTCAAGGGCAAGGACGGCGGTCTGCACCCGCTGCAGAAGACCTTCATGGAGGAGGGCGCGGTGCAGTGCGGCTTCTGCACACCGGGCCTGATCGTCGCCTCGGAGGCCCTGCTGCGCCGCAAGCCGGACGCCACGCTGGAGGACATAAAGCAGGAGCTTACCGGCAACCTGTGCCGCTGCACCGGCTACGAGAAGGTCCTTTCCGCCGTAGAGAAAGCCCGCGACGAGAGAAATGCCTGAATTCATAGCAAAGCCGGCCTCTCTGAAAGAGCTGTGGAAGCAGCTGCCCTCCCTGCCGGCCTCGCGCCGCTACCTGGCCGGGGGGACGGACCTCGTGACGGCCGACAACGCCGGCGCCGAGACTTCGGAGTGCTGGGTGGATATCGGCGATCTGCCGGAGCTGAACGGCGTAAGGGAGACCTCTTCCGCCGTTTTCATAGGCTCCGCGGTAAAGGTCTCCGAACTGGAGCGTTCGGCCCCGGTGAGGAAATGGTGCCCTGTCCTGCTGGCCGCCGTGCCGCATTTCGCCAGCCCCAGCCTGCGCAACATGGCCACGCTGGGGGGCAACGCGGCCAACGCCAGCCCCTGCGCCGACGGCGTCTGCGCGCTGGTGGCGGAGGACGCCTGCGTGTCGCTCGCGCTAGGCGGCAAGAGGCGGCGTCTGCCGCTGAAGGACCTTTTTTCAGGGCCCAAGCGGACGGCCCTGAAGAAGGATGAGCTGATACTCGGCTTCGAAGTCCCTAAGCGCCCTCATACGGGCGCCTACCTCAAGCTCGGGCCCCGCGCCCGCTTCGGCATCTCCAAGGCCGCGGTGGCTCTGGCGGCGGAACTCTCCGGCCGCAGGCTGACGCGGGCCGCGGTGGCTCTGGGCTCGGTGGCTCCGGTGCCGCTCTACGCCGCGCGCACCTCGGAGTGGCTGGCCGGCAGGACGCTTTCTGCGGAGACTGCGGCGGCCGCCGCCTCGCTGGTGATGTCCGAGGTCTCGCCGATCACTGACGCCCGGAGCGAGGCCGCCTACCGCCGCGAGATGTGCGGCGTACTGCTTTCCAGGGCGCTGGAGTCGCTGGCGGCCTGAGCCGCCAGGCGCCGGGAGCTATCCACGCAGGAGGAACCGTGAAGAACATCAGATATTACGCCTGTCCGTCCTCGGTGAAGGACGCGCTGGCCCTGCTGAACAGCAGAAAATACAAGGCCATGGCCCTGGCGGGCGGAACGCTCGTCGCCAAGACCCTGCCGGATACCGTAGAGACCTACCTGGACCTCAAGGCCCTGCCGATAAAGGGCATAAAGCTGCAGGGCGGGAACCTCGTGATCGGCGCCGGCGCCACCTTCGACGAGATAGACAGATCGAAGGTCTGCCGCGCCTGGGCCGGCGGCATCGTCGCCAAAGCTGCCGCGGCCTGCTCCAGCCAGCTCGTCCGCAACATGGCCACCATAGGCGGCAACATAGCCCGCCCGCATTCCTTCAACATCTTCCCGGTGGTGCTGCTGGGGCTCGACGCGAAAGTGCGCGCCGTCTCGGGCAAGGGCTCCGAACTGCTTAGCCTGCCCGAGCTCTACGCGGCCTCGCCGCGGCTGCGCCCCGGGGCGAACTGCCTGATAACCGAGGTGGTTTTCCCGGCCGCGGCCTCGAAATGGAAGTGCGAGTTCGTAAAGCTGGCTAAAACGGATTCCAGCTGGGAGTCGTATATAACGCTTTTCCTGGCGGCCGAGAAGAGGGGCGGCCGGGTCTCTAAGGCCCGCGTGGCCGTCGGCGCCCTGTCGCCCAGGCCTTTCCTCGCCGCCGAGGCCGAAAAGGCGATACTGGGCGCTGCCGGAGCCGGTCCCGCCGCTTTCTCCGCGGAGCTGGAAGCGGTCCGCGCGGGGGAGTACCGCGCCGCTGCCGGAGCCGCCCTGCTGGGGCGTTTCATAGCTTCTCTCTAAAGGTGAGGAACATGAAGAACGAGATACTGGAGACAAAGGACGGACTTTTCACGGTGACGGTCATGGTAAACGGCGAGAAGAAGGAGCTTCCGGTAAGGAATTCCGAGTCTCTGCTGGACGCGCTGCGCCGCCACGGCTGGAAAGGGACCAAGAAGGGCTGCGACACCGGCGACTGCGGCTCCTGCACCGTGATCCTGAACGGCAGGCCGGTGCTCGGCTGCCTTACCCCGGCCGTGACGGCCCATAACGGCGAGATCACCACTATAGAGGGCCTCGGTTCCGTGCACGAGCCTCACCCGCTGCAGGAGGCCTTCGTGGAGGCCGGCGCCGTGCAGTGCGGCTTCTGCATACCGGGCATGATACTTTCGTCCAAGCACCTGCTGGACAACAACCCGATGCCCACCGAGGCCGAGATCCGCAAGGCGCTGGACGGGAACCTGTGCCGCTGCACCGGCTATGTCAAGCAGGTGGAGGCCGTGAAGAAAGCCGCCGCCAAAATGGCCCGCGGGAGGAAGAAATGACGGACCTTAAGCCAGGGAACGGGATGAACGCGGAGGAGCTCAAGGTAGTCAACAAGCCGGTGCGCAAGCAGGACGCGCTGGGCCTGGCCTGCGGCGAGCCGGTCTTCGCCGACGACCAGGAGTTCAAGGGCCTGCTGCACGCCAGGCTCCTGTGGAGCCCGCACGCGCACGCCCGGATAAAGAAGATCGACGTTTCCGCCGCGCTGAAGGTGCCCGGCGTGAAGGCCGTGCTGACCTACAAGGACGTGCCGCGCGTGCCGCACACGACCGCCGGCCAGGGCTACCCGGAGCCGTCGCCCTACGATACCTACACTCTCGACAACAAGGTCCGCTACGTGGGCGACAGGGTGGCCGCGGTGGCGGCCGAGACGCTCGAGGCCGCGCAGGAGGCCGTCTCCAGAATAAAGGTCGACTACGAGGTGCTGCCGGCCGTGCTCGACCCGTTCGAGGCCATGAAGGACGGGGCGCCGGTCATCCACGACGAGCCGGACTCCAGGAACATCCCCGACGCCAAGCGCAACATAGCCGCGAAGTTCGATTTCGAGGTGAAGAACGGGGAATGGTTCAAGGAGGCGGACCATGTGCTGGAGCACAGCTGGTCCATCCCGTACCTGCAGCACTGCGCGCTGGAGCCGCACACGAGCATAGCCTATTTCGACAACTTCGGCCGCGTCGTGCTGCGCACCTCCACGCAGGTGCCGTTCCACGTGCGGCGCATCGTCGCGCAGGCGCTGAAGCTCCCGGTCAAGAAGATCCGCGTGATAAAGCCGCGCATCGGCGGCGGCTTCGGCAGCAAGCAGGAGGTGCTCGAGGACATCGTGGCCGCGCTCGCGCTTAAGACCAGGCGCCCCGTCAAGCTCGAATACACCCGCAAGGAGACCTTCGTCTCTTCGCGCACGCGCCATCCGGCGGTCTGCCGCATGAAGGCCGGCGTTAAGAGCGACGGCACGATCACCGACGCCGAGATGGAGATCACGCTGAACACCGGCGCCTACGGCAGCCACGCGCTGACCGTCATGATGTGCTCCGGCTCCCATACGATCCCGATGTACAAGGTGAAGAACAACATCAGGTTCGTCGGGCGCAGCGTCTACACCAACCTGCCGGTGGCCGGCGCCTACCGCGGCTACGGCGCCACGCAGGGCTTCTTCGCGTGGGAATGCATGATGGACATGCTGGCCGAGAGGATAGGCATGGACCCGGTTGAGTTCCGCCGGAAGAACTATATCAGGCTCGGCGAGGGCTCGCCGGTCTTCAAGGCTATGGGCGAGGGCCGCGAAGGCGTGGAGCAGGTCATCACCTCCACCGGTCTGTTCGAGGCCATCCAGAAGGGCGCGGACGAGATAAAGTGGGCGGAGAAGCGGGCCAAATACGCGAAGCAGAGCGGCCCCGTGCGCCGCGGCGTAGGCGCGGCCTGCATGATGCAGGGCTCCGGCATCCCTGAAGTGGACATGGCCTCGGCGACGATAAAGATGAACGAGGACGGTTCGTTCAATCTGCTCGTGGGCGCGGCCGACCTGGGCACAGGCTCCGACACGATACTGGCCCAGATAGCGGCCGAGGTGCTCGGCGTGAAGACGGAGGATATCGTGGTCACTTCGTCCGACACCGACGTGACGCCGTTCGACGTAGGGGCTTATGCCTCCTCCACCACGTTCATCTCCGGCGGCGCCGCCAAGAAGGCGGCCGAGAAGGTGCGGGACATGGTCCTGGCCGTAGGCGCTAAGATACTGGACAAGAAGCCGGAGGAGCTCAGGCTGGAGGGGGGGAGGGTGGTAGCCGCGGACGGCGCCTCCTGCGCGCTCTCCGAGGTGGCCAACACGTCGCTCTACTATTACGACCAGCACCAGATCTGCGCTACGGCCTCCCATTACGGCCATACCTCGCCGCCCCCTTTCCAGGCGAACTTCGCCGAGGTCGAGGTGGACACGGAGACCGGCAAGGTGAGGGTGCTGGACTACGTCTCCTGCGTGGACTGCGGCACCGCGATAAACCCGCAGCTGGCCGAGGGCCAGAACGACGGGGCCGTGGTCAACGGCATCAGCCACACGCTGTCGGAGGAGATGGAGTTCTCCTCCAACGGTACGCCGCTGAACGCCAGTTTCCGGCGCTATAAGATACTCTCCGCCGCGGATACCCCGCCTGTGCGCACGTTCATCATCCCGACCTGGGAGCCGAACGGGCCTTTCGGCGCCAAGTCCGTGTCGGAAATAGGCATCAACGGCCCCCTGCCGGCTATCGCGAACGCCATCTACGCGGCCTGCGGGGCGAGGCTTTTCGACGCGCCGTTCACCCCCGACAGAGTGCTGGCGGCCATAAAGAAGGCCGGAAAGCGCTAGGCGTTCCGGCCCGGTTCCCTTTTCGAAGCGTGCGTTCCGGCTAGGATTCTACCGGCAGGCCGGCGGCCTTCCAGCCGATGATGCCGTCCCGGATATCGTGGGCGTCGGTGAACCCCATCCCGCGCATGAGCTCCAGGGCCAGGCCGCTGCGGTGCCCGCTGCGGCAGTAGATCAGATAGGGCGCCTCCCTGTTCAGATGCGCCAGGCCGTCGCCGAAGCCGGGCGCCAGGTAATCCACCAGCAGGTCGGTCGCCGCCAGGCGGGAGAGCTCGTTCTCGTCAGGGGTCCTGATATCTATGACTACGGGTCCGCGCGCCTGCATGAACGCGGCGGCCTCAAGAGGCGACATGCGTTCCGGATGGGCGGACGCCTGAAAGGGGGGCTGCTGCGGGACTTCAGTCCCCGGCGCGGCAGCGGCCGCTGTTGTCGTAGCGAGAGGTGTTTCCATGCCGTTCGGGCCCGTCCGGGCCTGTCGTATATATTCTAGCAAAACCGGGGCCCGCCGCGCGTAACGGGGCGGACAAGTTTTGTATCATATAGGCAAATATGCACAGGAAGGTCGGCTTCCCCGCGCTCCTCGCCGCCGCTGCTTTGGCCCTGCACCTCTTCGCCGGGCTTTCCTTCATCGCCTCGTCCGCCCCGACTTACGACGAGACCGTGCACCTTTCCAGCGGCTATTCCTACCTGCATACCGGGCGCTACGTGATGAACATCATGGACCACCCGCCGCTGGACGAGATGCTTTCCGCGCTGCCGCTGACCCTGATGAGGCTGGAGGCCTTCACCGCGCACCCGTTTTTCTCCAATTTCATGCCGTACCATTACGGCGACCTTTTCCTTTTCGACAACCTGGCCTCCCCGGACCGCATTCTGGACACGGCGCGTGTCTTCACCTTCCTGGTCTGGACCGCGGTGTTCGGTTGGTTCATCTGGTTCTTCGTTTCCAGGCTGGAGCCGGGCCCTGCGGCCGCATATTCGCTGGCGGCCTTCTGCCTGATGCCCGTCTTCATCTCCAACGACGCGCTCGTGACCACCGACGCCGGCGCAGCGGCCTTCTATTTCGCCTCTTTCGCGCTGGGCTGGCTGTTCACTGCTCCCTCCGCCCGGGCCGGCGGCAAGGAGGCCGGAAAGACGGATGGCGGCGCGAGGCGCGTCCTTCTGCGCCGCGCCGCGCTGGCCGGGGCCGTGTCCGGCCTGGCGCTGGTCTCCAAGTTCAGCATGTTCGTGGTGCCGCCGATGATAGCCGTTTTCTGGCTGGCCGACAATTACCTCCGCCCGCGGATGAAATTCTCCAGGCTCTGGGGCTATATCCTGGTCTACGCGGCCTCTTGCCTGCTGGTGGTGGCCCTGGTCTACAAGTTCGACCTGCTGCTTTTCTGGAAGGGGCTTTATGCGACGCTGACCAGGCTGGACCAGGGCCGTTCCTCCTTCATAATGGGCCGCTACACCGTCGATGGCGTCTGGTGGTACTTCCCTCTGGCCATCCTGGTGAAGACGCCGCTGATAATACTCGGCGCGGCCGCCGCCGGCGTCTTTCTCGTCCTGAGGCGTTTCCGCAGGGACTACCTGTGGCTGCTGCTCCCTCCGGCTCTCTTTTTCGCCGCGGCCCTGACCGCCAAGGTGCAGATAGGCTACAGGCACATAATGCCGGTCATGCCTTTTCTGGCCGTCCTGGCAGGGCTGGCCCTTTCGCGGCTGCATGGGGTAAAGCGCGGCGTCTGGCTGGCCTGCGGCCTGCTCGCGCTCAACGCGGCATCGGTCCTCGCCGTCGGTCCGTACTACCTGGCCTATTTCAACGAGGCCGCCGGCGGCCCGGCCAACGGCTACAAGCTGCTGGTGGACTCCAACCTGGACTGGGGGCAGGACGTCAAGACGCTGGCCCGCTATCTGAAGGCGCGCGGGAATCCGCCCGTGATCTTCTCCTACTTCGGGACGGCCAGGCCGGAGTCTTACGGTATGAACTATGTCCCGCTGGAGAACATCTCCAACGTGGAGTTCTCCGGCACAGGGGTGCAGGTCTGCGCCATGAAGCGGGTCCTGCTGGCCGTTTCCGCCACCAACCTGCAGGGGACTTATTACCCGGACAAGAGGACGTTCTACTGGCTCAAGGAGCGCCGCCCCGAGTTCGTGGCCGGGCACACCATTTTTCTCTACGATCTGACGGAGGACAAAACGGGTCTGCAAAAGCTGGCCGCCGTATTCGACCAGCGCGGCCATAACGCCGAGGCCGACTGCCTGTACAAGAGGGCGGGAGACTGAGCCGTACTGACCGGACCGCACCACATGGATAAAGCGAAGCTAGTCAAGAACTCCGTCATGCTCATCGCCACGGCCGTACTGGCGTTCGCGCTGCTCCGTATCTGGGCGGGTTTCGACAGGACGTCCTGCTTCAGCGGGACCGGGGACTCGGCGGTGTCCGCCTGTTCCTTCCTGATAAACTGGCCTGTGGGCGGGGACAAGGCCGAGGCCCTTTACCGCAGGTCCAGGCTCTATTCCGCCGGCAGCGACTGGAAGGACGAGAAAGCGGACCTGGAGCGGATAGTTTCCGGAGGCGCGGCCGGCCTTGCCAGGGAACGGCGGGCTCAGGTCTATACGGCGCTGGCCGCTGTCAGCGCCCGCCTGCAGGACGAGGCCTCTGTCGTCAAGTACTCCGAGCTCGCCGTGGATTCCGGCTCCGCCGATCCCGGCATCTACCTCGCGGTGGCGGACGCGTTCATAGACGGGAAACAATACGCCCGGGCCGCGGACGTCCTGCTGAAGGCGCCCATCCCGGCCGGCCAGAAGACCCATCCCTATTACGACGCGCTGGCCGCAGCCTATTCCGGCATGGGGAATTACGCCGGAGCCTACGAGGCCCTGGATACGGCGCTCCGGAGCGTGAAGGCGCCGCGCCCGGTGCTGGCGGCCACCGCCAAGCAGATGGGGCTGGTCTGCTTCGAACTGAAGCGCTACGACGAGGCGAAGCTCTATCTGGGCTACGCGGTGAAAGCGGGCGCCGACTGCCCGGAGTGCCCGCTGCTGCTGACCACGATAAACGGCTCGCTCGGGGATTAGCGGCGCGGGGGCAGTTGGAAGGGGAAAGCTGCGTTATTTCGCATGCGGCCGCGGGGCCGCTGCCTGGCACCGAAATTGCCCTTTTTCCCGTGACGTCGGCGCCATTTTGCCCCGCGCCTCCAGCGGGAGGGGTGTAATACTTAGCGGGGGGAAGCGTATATACCTGCAAGGACGGCGCCGCGTCGGCAAAATATGAGAAAACACCTCTGCTCCTGGACTGCGCTGGCGGCCGCGTGCCTCCTGCCCCGGCCTTTGGCCGCGGCCCAGTTCACGGCCTCCGCTTACGTCTCCGCCGCGCTTTCGGCCTCTCCGGCCATGCGGGCGGCGGAGGAGTCCTTCAGGCAGGCCGAGGACGCCTACAAGGCCTCGGTCTTCGACGCGGCGCTTCCCTCCTTCAGCTTCACGATGGGGGAGAGCTTTTACGACGACCTCGACCCCAGGCTGCGCGTCGCCAGGAGCGCCGTCACCAGCGGCCTCTCGGCTTCCTGGACGCTGTACGATTCCGCCTCAAGCCCGTTCCTGAGGATAAAGAGGGCGAGGCTGGACTACGAGACGGCGGAGCTGACGCTGCTTTCCGCCAAGCAGGGCGAGGCCATCACCGCCCTGACGCGCTTTTACGCCCTCTATTCCACGCAGCAGCGCACCGTAATAGCCAGGATGAACCTTGCCTCCCGCGAACGGCAGTACAAGGATACCTACGAGCAGTTCAACTCCGGCACGCAGGGCCGCATACAGGTGACGCAGAGCGAAGGCGACAAACTGCAGAGCGAGCTGGACCTGGCCCAGGCCGAGGCGGACGAGACCAAGGCCCTGATGGCCTTCAACGAGCTGCTGGACGCCGAACCCGACGCCGCCGAGCAGGTCGAGGTCAGCACGCAGCCGCCCGACATAAAGCTGCCGCTGCCGCGTTCGGACGTGCAGAGGGCGCTGAAGGACAATCTCTCGATACGCAGCCAGCGGCTGGCCCTGGAGAAGGCCCGCCTGCAGCATCATACGGATGTCGCCTCCTATTACCCGAGGCTGAGCCTGGGCGCCTCCTGGAGCAAGACCGGCCTTGGACTGGTCGGCCCGGGCTACTCCGGGACGGGTAATCCAGCCTACGGCCTCTCCGCAGCGCTGAATTTCCCTTTCGGCTTCTTCGGCGTCCAGAACCGCGTCAGGAAGCGCGAGGCCGATTCCGTGCTGAGGTCCGCGGAGCTGGTCCTGGAGGACTCGGAACGTACGCTAAAGACCTCGGTGCTGACCTCGCAGAGCGACATCGCCCTGCAGGTCAAGTCCAGACAGCTGCTCGATTTCCAGGTCAAGGCCCAGAAGGAGACGCTGGATAACGTGCAGAGCGAGTACGCCCTGGGCGGGGTGGACTTCCTGCAGCTGGACAGCTCCCAGACCAAGCTGCTGGCCGCCAGCAACAGCCTGGTCTCGGCCATCAACGACCTCCAGCTGGCGCTGGCCAACTATCGGGCCCTGCTCGGGGAGAAGATCTGGGAATAATACGGAGCCGATATGAAAAAACTTGCCAAACACTCAGCGTGGTTCATAGCCCTGGCCGTCCTGGCCGCTGCTGGACTGGCTGGCTACACACGCTACGAGAAGATGCTCGTCCGGAAGGACCTCTCCGATTTCATCCGGCAGGTCAGCCGGGGCGACCTTAAGGTGGACCTGGAGCAGTCGGGCGAGCTGGTCTCGCGCGACAGCGTCAACGTCTTCCCTCCGGGCCGCGGCTTCATAGTAGAGGTGGACAAGAAAGAGGGGGAGTACGTCAACAAGAACGATAAGATCATGATGTTCAAGGGCGGAGAGAGGATAGACTCCGACCAGTACAAGCCGGTCCCTATACTGGCGCCGAGGTCCGGGCTTATTACGCGCTGCATAGATTCCTACGGGAGGACCGGGGACGAGGTGCGCGCTGGCAACAGGGTGGACAATCCCGGCAGCTGCATCGTCCGCATAGTCGATATGAACACGCTGGCGGTCAACCTGCAGGTCAGCGAGCTCGATATCTTCAAGATCAGGCGCGGCATGCCGGTCTCGATAACCTTCACCGCCCTGCCCGGAGAGAAGTTCGCCGGCAAAGTGGACGTCATCGCTCCGATGGCGGAGACGAAGAGCAACAGCTGGGGGGGCAGCGGGGACAAGGTCTTCCGCGTGGTGATAAGCCTGGACAAGCCGAGCAAGGAGCTGCGCGTCGGGATGAGCGCGGTGGTGACCGCCGCCCTGGAGGCGAAGAAGAGCGTGCTGAAGGCCCCGATAGAGACCCTTTTCAAGGAAGGGCTGAACTATTACGTTTACCGCCAGAAGGACGGCTACAGCGCCGACAAACTGCAGGTGTTCCCGGGCCTCAGGTCGGAGACCGAGGTCGAGCTCGTCGGACCGCTCAGGCCCGGGGACAAGCTGTTCACGGCCGTTCCGGAGACCCTCAAATGAGCATAGTCTGCACGGACCTCGCCAAGGTCTACGAGGGCGGCAAGTCCGGCTGGCCCGCCCTGCGCGGCCTCTCCTTCGAGATAAGGAGGGGCGAGTTCGTGGCCGTGACGGGGCCTTCAGGCTGCGGCAAGTCCACGCTGCTCAACATCCTCGGTCTGCTGGACGAGCCGACGGGCGGGGTCTACAGCCTGAACGGCAGGGACGCCGGCGCGATGTCGGATTCGGAACGCTCGGCGCTCCGGCTCGGGGAGATAGGCTTCGTGTTCCAGGCCTTCCATCTGCTCAACAGGCTTTCCGCCCTGGACAACGTCTGCCTGCCGCTGCTCTACGCGGGCGAATACGGCGCCGGGATGCGCCACAGGGCCTCCGAACTGCTGAGGAAGGTCGGGCTGCACGGCAAGGAGCGGAAGACACCGCTGGAACTTTCCGGCGGAGAACGCCAGCGCGTGGCCATCGCCCGGGCGCTGGCGAACTCCCCGAAGATAATACTGGCCGACGAACCGACCGGAAATTTGGATTCCGTCTCCAGCGGGGAGATAATGGAGATGCTGCGTCAGCTCAACTCCGAGGGGATCACGGTCGTCATGGTCACCCATGACCTGGGTTTGGCCGGGCGCGCCGGGCGCAATATCCGCATCCGCGACGGGAGGATAGAGCCGTGAGGGAACTTTTCAACGCCGCGCGCACCGGCTTCGCCGAGATCTGGGCGCACAAGATGCGCTCCGCGCTCAGTTTTCTGGCCATAGCCGCAGGCTCGATGGTCTTCATAGACGCGTTTTCGGCCATCGTCAACACCTACTCCCAGCTCGAGCAGCAGAAAGCGGTCTCCGGTCTGGCGCGCCTGAAGGTCACCAACAACAGGAGCCTCTCCCTGTCCAACACCGACGGCTATCAGATGCCCCCGGTGATAGATTACGAGGAGGTCGCCGCGCTTCGCCGGCAGTTCCCTGACCTCTACATGGTCTCGCCGGAGGCCCAGGACTGGCGGGAGGTGCTCCAGTACGACGGGCGCAACGTGGTGACCAGCGTCACGGGCGTGACGCCGGACTGGACCAAGCGCGACTTCATCTACAAGCTGCGCGGAAGGTTCATAAACAAATACGACATGGACCACAAGCTGCGCGTCTGCGTCATCGTCAGGAAGGCCCCGCCGCCCCCCAGCAACGACTATTTCAAGCAGAGGCGGAAGGAGTGGAACTTTACCGCTTCCTTCGACGAGCTCGCGGCGCATAACGACCTGCTGGACAAGACCGTCAAGATAGGGAGGGTCACGTTCACCGTCATCGGCGTGCTGGACGCGCTGCCCTATTCCGAACGCCCGGAGAACCTGCTCGGGTATTCCAACGACTATCAGGTGCTGGCGCCTGTCACCACGATGTACAGCTACAACATGCTCGGCCCCTACGACTCGCTGGAGGTCAACGTCGACACCGGCAACGAAGCGACCTTCGACGAGACCGTGCGGAAGATACGGAACTTCTTCAAGGTCCGCTTCGGTTCCGAGGACGCGTTCGTAATAGAGAACCAGATGGGGCTGATACGCGAGCGGATGGCGGAAAGCGTGAGGTCCTCGCTGGCCACTGTCTCGCTCGGCATGCTGGCCTTCCTGGCCGGCGGCATAGGGATCATGAACGTGACGCTGGCCACCGTCTTCGCCCGCACCAAGGAGATAGGGGTACGCCGGGCCATAGGCGCCAGCCGCCGCGACATCATGCTGCAGTTCATGGTCGAGGCCGTCATGCTGGGCCTGATAGGCGGCGTCATAGGCTCGGTGCTCGGCTGGCTTTGGGACGTGCCGATCAAGGTCATTCTCGGAATGGGGGCGGCTAAGATCTCAGCCTGGATACCGCTGGTCTCTGTGCTCATCGCGGCTTTCACGGCCTTCGTCTTCGCAATCTACCCGGCCTGGGTGGCCGCCGGCCTGAAGCCGGCGGACGCCCTGCGCGCGGAATAGGATGCCCCGCGTCAGTTCCTTCCCTCCCGTCGCCGGCCGCGGCGCCCGCGCCCTGATACTGGGCAGCATGCCAGGCGCGGCTTCGCTGGCCGCCGGGCGGTATTACGCGCATCCGGGCAACTCTTTCTGGCGCATCGTCTCCGACGTGTTCTCGGACGGGGGGCCGTTGCCGTACGCGGCCCGCCTGCGTCTCCTGAAGGAGAACCACGTGGCGCTTTGGGACGTGCTTGCCTCCTGCCTGCGCAAGGGGAGCGCGGATTCTTCGATCAAGTCCTGCTCCGTCAGGGTCAACGATATCCGCTCTTTCCTGGCCGCCCATCCGGGCGTGAAGAACGTGTGGTTCAACGGCTCCAAGGCTGAGGAGTATTTCCTGAAGCGGGTGCTGCCTTCTCTAGGTCCGCGAGCTGCCGGGCTGAAACTGGGAAGGCTGCCCTCCACCAGCCCGGCGCACGCCTCCTGGCCATATGCCAGGAAGCTGGCCGCCTGGAGACGGGCCCTGCTCCCCCCTGCCGCGGGGGCGCCGCGCGCCTGACGCGGGACGAAAAGGAACGGCCGGGGGGAAACCCCGGCCGTTCCTTGTCCTGCCGCAGAACCGTCAGTTCTCCGGCTCGAACTCCTCCTTGCCGGCGCCGCAGACCGGACAGACCCAGCCTTCGGGCAGTTTGTCGAAGGACGTCCCCGCCGGGACGTTGTTGTCCGGGTCGCCGACGGCGGGATCGTAAACGTAACCGCAGAGCTTGCAGACGTATTTCTTCATGTTCTCTCCTTGGCTTGGCCTGGCTCAGGCTTTCCAGAGCCCGTGCAGATTGCAGTATTCGCGGGCCGAGACGGACTTGGGGGCGAAGTCCAGGCAGAACGAGGCCTCTGGGGCCATGCCCGGCTTTAGGTATTCGCGCAGGACCTTGCCGTCGGCCAGCAGCTCGATCCACTCTATGTAGTGCTTCTCCTCCATCGGGTGCGCCACGGAGCCCACCTTGACCTTGTAGCCGTGGGCGGTCTTCTCCAGGACGGGCACGTGCTTCTCCTTGGCGGCGTCCACCGTGTTCTCCCTGAACAGCTTCATGTCCTTGCCGCAGCAGACCAGTTTTCCGGGCCCGCCGTGCATCACTTCCACTATGTTCCCGCAGGCCTCGCACTTGTAAACCTCGTTCCTGTCAGCCATTTTAGTCCTCCTTAACCCGGTATCAGACCAGCGCCTTTAGCGCGGTGAGAACTTCCTCGTAGTCCGGTTCTTTCGTCACCTCCGGTACTACCTGGGCGTATTTTACCACGCCGTCCTTGTCCACGATGAAGACCGCGCGCGCCAGCAGGCGCAGCTCCTTTATCAGGACGCCCCAGTTCTTGCCGAACTCGGCCTTCTGGTAATCAGAGAAGGTCCTGACGGCCTTGACCCCGGCGGCGCCGCACCAGCGCTTCTGGGCGAAAGGCAGGTCCATGCTCACTGTGATAATGCTTATGTCCGGGCCCAGAGCCTCCGCCTCCTTGTTGAAGCGGCGCGTCTCGAGGTCGCAGACCGGGGTGTCGAGCGACGGGACCGACGCTATGACCGTCAGCCTGCCGCCGTAGGTGCGGGAGAACTTCATCGGCAGCATGTCGTTGTCCACCGCCTTGAAGTCCGGGGCCGGCATGCCGACCTTTATCTCGTTCCCTGTCAGCGTCAGCGGCCGGCCCTGCATCGCAACCGTGCGCTTCACCGCCTGTTCGGCCCTCTCGTTGGCGTTCTCGTCCATATATCCCTCCGTTACCAGTTCTCGGCCAGAATTTCAAAATAGGCCTTCGGGTGCAGGCAGGCCGGGCAGGTCTCCGGGGCGGCGTCGCCCTCGTGCACGTAGCCGCAGTTCAGGCAGCGCCAGTACACCTTGCCGTTCTTCTTGAAGACGGTGCCGTCCCGCAGGTTCTTAAGCAGGCCGAGGTAACGTCTCTCGTGCTGCCTCTCCGCCACCAGGACGGCTTCGTACATCTTTGCCACCGGCTCGAAGCCTTCCTCGCGCGCTGTCCTGGCGAATTCCGGGTACAGCTTGGTCCACTCCTCGTTCTCTCCGCCCGCTGCGGCCTTCAGGTTGGCCGCGGTGTCGCCCAGCCTGCCGGCCGGGTAGGCGGCCGTTATCTGCAGGTCGCCGCCCTCGAGGAATTTGAACATGCGCTTGGCGTGCTCCTTTTCCTGGCCGGCCGTTTCCTCGAAGGCCAGGCTTATCTGCATGTAGCCTTCCTTCTTCGCCGCGCTGGCGAAATAAGTGTAGCGGTTGCGGGCCTGCGATTCGCCGGCGAACGAAGCGAGCAGGTTCTTTTCGGTCTTGGAACCTTTCAGATCCATGGACTGACCTCCTGTAAGATAATGAACGGGGTACTGCCGGTCCCCGGACGGCAGCAACAGAGAGCGGATATATTCTACAAAAAAACCGGCCGTTTCGCCTTTTATCCGCTGGCAGCCTTCTCAGGCGCGGCCTATGGCGGTCGCCTGAGCCAGCAGCTCGTCGATGGAGACCGGCTTTTGCAGGAACACGGCGTCTCCGAGCTCTTCGCTTTCCGGAATAATGGAGGGGTCGGCGTAACCGGAGACGAAGATAGTCCTTATCCAGGGCTGCAGTTCTTTGAGGCTGCGCCGGAGCTGCAGGCCGTTCATGCCAGGCAGGGCGATGTCGGTCAGCAGGAGATCCACGCGGCCCTTGCTCTCAACGCAGGAGGCCAAGGCCTCCTCCGCGGAGGAGAAATCCAGCACGGAGAAGCCGTTCTCCGTAAGCAGCCGTCGGGTCATGGCGCGCACGGCGGGGTCGTCGTCGACCAGCAGGACGACCGCCGCCGCAGCCGCAGCCGCCCGTTTTTCCGACCCGCGCGTCTCAGGCGGTTCCGCCGCGGCTCCGGTGGCCGGCAGATATACGTTGAAGGTGGCCCCTTTGCCGGGCTCGGTATCCACAGTGATGAAGCCTTCGTTCTGTTTCACCACGATGCCGTATACCGTGGAAAGGCCAAGTCCGGTCCCTTTCCCGGCCCCTTTCGTGGTGAAGAACGGCTCGAATATCTTGGCTGCCGTCTCGGACGTCATGCCGGAGCCTGTGTCGCTCACCTGCAGCAGCACGTAAGCGCCTGGCCGCGCCTTCATCAGTTTCGCCGTCCTCTTATCGCCTATCTCTGCGTTGGCCGTGCGGACCACCAGGGTGCCGCCTCCGGGCATAGCGTCCCTGGCGTTCACGGTCAGGTTGAGCAGGACCTGTTCCATCTGCGCCGGGTCGGCCATGACGTTCATCAGCGCCGGGGCCAGTTCTGTCCTGAGATCGATATCATCCCCTATGAGCCTGCGGAGCATCTTTTCCATGCCGGCGGTGATCTCGTTGAGGTTAAGGGCCTTGGGGGAATATATCTTCTTCTTGCTGAACACCAGCAGCTGACGCGTCAAGGCGGACGCCCTGTCGGCGGCCTTCCTGATCTCGCCCAGGTCCTCGGCCGCCTGACCGCCAACTGGGAACTGTCTGGCGAGAAGGGCCGCATAGCCGTCTATAGCGGCGAGGATATTGTTGAAGTCGTGCGCCACCCCGCTGGCCAGCATGCCTAGCGTCTCCATTTTCTGCGCCTGCGCCAGTTGGGCCTGCAACTCGTTCTCCGCCGACATATCGCGTTGTACCCCGGCGTAGGCCGTAATCCTCCCCGAGAGGTCCTTTATCGGGAAGATGACGGCATCGATCTCCATCAGAGAGCCGTCCTTGCGTTTGTTGCGCATATGCCCGTGCCAGTGGCTGCCCGCGGATATCGCCCGCCACAGGCCGGAATAGACGGCATCATTTAGAGTTCCGCTCTTCAGGATGCCGGGCTTTCTGCCCAGGGCTTCGGCGCGGGAGTAACCGGTGTGGCGTTCGAATGCCTCGTTGACGTAAATCATCCTGCCTTCCAGGTCGGTGATGAGGATCGAGTCGTTGGATTGCCTCAGTACCTCGGCAAGCCTGTCCCGTTCTTCCCTGGCAGTCATTTCGGCCGTGACGTCCTGCGTGGTGCCTATTACCCGCTGCGGCCGCCCGTCGGGACCGAGGATCGTTTCTCCCCTGACGTCCACGTATTTCAGTCCGCCCTTGGTTAGCAGCCGGTACGAGGCGTGGTACGGCGCGCCGTCCCTGAGCGAGCCCTCATGGAGACGCTCCACCTGCCCGCGGTCCTCAGGGTGCACCAGGGCAAGGAATGTTTCGTAAGAGGGATCACCGATGGATTGGTCCATGTCGAAGATGCGGTAGGTCTCGGCCGACCATGTCACCTTGTTAGCGGCTATGTCTAGTTCCCAGTTGCCGAGCCGGCTCAAGGCTTGGGCCTCCTGCAGGCGTCTGCGGCTGAGCGCCAGTTCGTCCTCGGCCCGCTTATGTTCGATTATCCCGGCGACCAGGTCCGTCACGCTTTCCAGGAAGCGGATCTCCCCGTCATCCCTTTCATGGCCGGCCGCCAGGTAAAGAGTGAACACCCCGAGTATCCCGCTCGGAGACTTTATGGGCACGCAGTAGTGGCCGTGCGGCGTTGCCGCGTCGTAATGCGGCGCGTGCCGTTCGTCCACCTCGGAGGCAAACTCGGTCTTGCCTGTCATGGCGGCCATGCCGCAGAGGCACTTCCCCGGTTCCACGCGCGCGCAGGCTTTTACCACATGCCCGCTGAGCCCGCTCCAGGCCTTCATTACCAGCATCCCCGAGGCTGCGTCCCTGAGGAATATCGCGCCTTTCGATTCCAGGCCCAGCCAGCCGGTAGAAAGGACGCGCTCCAGCATCATATCCAGCATTTCGTCCAGCAGCAAAGGCTGCAGTGAAAGCTTGAGCAGGTCGTTTATCAGTTCCTTGCTCTGTGCGTCCTGCTGCATGGTCGCGGCCATCCTGGAGAAGGTGAGCGACAGGGCCCCTATCTCGTTAGGGGTCCGCATGACCGGCATCTCCGGCGGGGCACCATGCGCTATCTCCGAGGCCGCCTTGTCCAAGGCCATCAGCGGCAGAACTATATTCCTGCGGGCCCGCCCGACGGCCCATGCTCCGGCCAGCAGCGTGATAACGATAAGCCCCAGCAGTTCCCACTGGGTCCTGACCATCGCCGCCATAGTGTGCGCGACGTAGTCGTCCTCGGCCTGGTCGCAGGCCGAAAGCAGCGCGCTGGAGCGTTCCTCGGCCAGTCGCCTGGCCGCCTCGAACGCCGGACTGCCTCCGGCGGTCCCTGCCATGTCCAGCAGGGCCTTTTCCAGGGGCCGCCACTGTTTGTCTTCGTTCTTAATTACTGTCGCCGCGAAGTCCCTGTCGCCGTAGGCCTCCTCTCTCAGCGTCCCTTTGAATTCGTCCACGATGCCATTTAGGACCTTGGTGTCGCGCAGGTAACCGGCGTTCAGCATAAGGGCCGTATAGGCGGCCCTCTGCGAGATCTCGCGCTGGCGCCCCACGGTCCGCAGGTCGGTCGCCAGTCTCCGTGTGTCGGCGGCGAGCGTCATGTAGGCCAGGAAACTGGCTCCTATCATCAACGCGAAAAAAAGAAGGACCGCGGTCAGTTTGCGGTCCAGCGGAAAACGCGGCAGGCGCAGGTCTCGGTTGTGATTCATTGTGCTTTTCGGTACGGGGACTTCGTCATCTCACCGCGTTGTTGCCTCGGATGCCGGCGCGGGTCAGGGCGAAGTCGTACTTCACCGGGTCCGAAGGCTCTATGCGCCCGAAGTAGGACGTGATCTCCACCGCCGTCTTCATCGAAGTGTCCTTGCGCTGCGTGATCCCCATCTTCATCGAGATCTGGCGCATGTGCGTGTCCAGCGGGATGATCAGCTTGGAGGGGGAGACGCCTTTCCACACGCCCGGGTCCACGGCGTCCTTCCTGACCATCCAGCGCAGGAACAGGTTCACGCGCTTGAAGGAGCTCTTGAGCTCCGTGCACGGAGTCAGTGTCGGCGCGCAGGCCCTTGCGTTGAAGGCGTCGATGAAGCGGTAGAGCGCCAGTTCCACCGTGGGCTCGTCTTTCCGGTAGCCGGCCAGGAACAGTTGTTCCAGCGAACCATGAGACTTCAGCGCGTCCTTGATGTTGACGAGAAAGACGGTCATCTCGGCGCCGGTGGTGAAGCGGTGTTTGAAGCCGGCAAGAGCCTTTTTTATCTCCGCCGGAGGCGTTTGCTTCAACCAGGCGGCCGGGGACTTGCCCATCGGGGCCAGGACCTTCTCCACGCTCTTAAGGATCTGGTTGACGTTGCCGTAGGCGAGGCAGGCCGCTATCAAGCCTACGACCTCCCGGTCGGCGGCGCTTTCGTAGCGCCAGACGAATTCCAGCGGGTCCGGATGTATGTACTCCGGCCTGTTCATCTCCCTGTAAGTCCTCTCAAAAAGTCCCCTGTTCAGCGCCATGGCCCTTATTATAGGAAAAATAGATAGGAAAAATAGGGACAGACACCTATTTCCTTAAATATTATGGGGAAATAGGTGTCTGTCCCTATTTTTATTTGTTATTTTAGCGCGATTTTTAGGGGGGTGGGGAGGGAGAGATTGTCGCTTATGGGGCAGCGGGCCTCCACTGTTTTCAGGAGTTGTTCCAGTTTTTCGCGCGGGGCGTCGGCCTCCAGGCGTACGCTGGCCGCTATGCCTTTGAACCCGGCCCGGTCAGGCGACGGTCTGCCGCGGAATTTCAGCGGGTTTAGTTCGCCGCTGAGGTCCGCCCTGAAGCTCTTTATCTTTATCCCCATCTCTTCCGCCACCACGCCGCAGGCCACGCCAAGGCAGCCGCCCAGGGAGAAGAGCAGATACTCGGTCGGGGTCGGTCCCTTGTCGAGGCCGCCGGCGCTCTTGGGTTCGTCTATGCTGAGTTCGAAGCCCCTCGTCTCTGCCTTGAAAGACCCGTCCTGGCGCATTTCCACGCCGGCTTTGAATGTGACGTTCATGTGGTTCTCCTCGGTATGTCCGCCGATACCCGGCGCCGGCTTTTTCTCCGGCGCCGGGGCAATGGCTCAGGCGCCGGCCTTGGCGCCTAGTATGGCCTCCAGGTCCTTCTCCGGGGTGCTGGTCGGCATGATGTTGAACTTCTCCACCAGCACCTTCAGAACGGCCGGCGTCAGGAAGGCCGGCAGCGTGGGCCCGAGGCGGATGTTCTTTATGCCGAGGAACAGCAGCGTCAGCAGGATGCAGACCGCCTTCTGCTCGTACCAGGAGAGCACCAGCGAGAGCGGCAGCTCGTTGACGCCCACGCCGAACGCCTTGGACAGGGCTATCGCCACCTGTATCGCCGAGTAGGCGTCGTTGCACTGGCCCATGTCGAGCAGGCGCGGGATGCCGCCTATGTCGCCGAACTCCAGTTTGTTGAAGCGGAACTTGCCGCAGGCCAGCGTCAGCACCACGGTGTCCTTCGGGGCCTTCTCGGCGAACTCGGTGTAGTAGTTGCGGCCGGGCTTGGCGCCGTCGCAGCCGCCGACGAGGAAGAAGTGCTTTATCTGCCCCGCCTTCACGGCGTCTATTACCTTGCCCGCCACGCCCATCACCGTGTTGTGGCCGAAGCCCACCAGGATGGTCTTCGGATCGCCGTCCTCGGCGAAGCCCGGGGCGGCCAGAGCGGCCTCCACGGCCGGGCCGAAGTCGCCGTTCGCGAGGTGCGTCACGCCGGGCCACTCGACGAGGCCGGTGGTGAAGATGCGGGCCTTGTAGCCGTTCAGCGGCTTCTGGATGCAGTTCGTCGTCATCACGATGGAGCCGGGGAACTTGTCGAATTCCTTCTGCTGGTCCTGCCAGGCGCCGCCGTAGTTGCCGGCCAGGTGCTTGTACTTCTTAAGGCCGGGGTAGCCGTGGGCGGGCAGCATCTCGCCGTGCGTGTAGACGTTGACGCCCTTGCCCTCGGTCGCTTTAAGGATGTTCTCGAGGTCCTTCAGGTCGTGGCCGCTGACCAGCAGCGCCTTGCCCTTCACGGGGTTGATGCGCACCGGGGTGGGGACGGGGTGGCCGTAGGCCGTGGTGTTGGCCTTGTCCAGCAGCTCCATCACGCGCAGGTTCACCTCGCCGCACTTCATGTTGTAGCCGACGAGCTCGTCCATCGTGGGGTTGGGCTTCGTGAGGAAATCCAGCGCTTCGTGGAAGAAGGCGTAGACCTTCTCGTCTTCCTGGCCCAGGATCAGCGCGTGGTCCGCGTAGGCGGCCATGCCCTTGAGGCCGTAGGCCAGCAGCTCCTGCAGGCCGGCGGCGTCGGCGCCCAGCGCCTTCTGGCGGGCCTGTATGCCCTTCTCCGGGGCTTCGGCGAGCAGCGCCTTGTGGTCGGCGGGGGGGACCCAGGCGGCGGGGCCGTCCAGCTTGGGGCTGCCGGCGAGGGCCTTCGCCTTCTCCTTTATCTGCTGGCCTTTCCGCACGAGCGCGGCTATGTTCCTGGCGTCGAAGTTTACGTTGGTGACCGTGGTGAACAGCGCTTCCACCACGAAGACGTCTATGGAGCGGTCGCGCTTGCCGGCCTTGGCGGCGGCGTGCGCGTACTGGGCTATGCCCTTGGCCTGCCACAGCAGCAGGTCCTGCATTCTGGCCGTCTCCGGGTCCTTGCCGCAGACGCCCATGGTGGAGCAGCCCTTGCCGCCCGCCGCCTGCTCGCACTGGTAACAGAACATATTGTCGCTCATTATGTTTCTCCTTGTTTTTATTCCTACCCTAAATCATTTCCGTTTAGAGAACTCCGATATCCTCTCGCCCAGTACTTTCTCGAAACGCCGGTTCGTTTCAGCAAGGAAATTCCCGAACAGGCAGTCCTTGTGGCGGCAGACCTTGGCGCCCATAAGGCAGGCGTGCGTCTGCACGGGCCCGTCTATGGCCGTCATGATGTCGCGCACGGTGGCCTTGCGGCCGGAGGGCGAAAGAGTGAACCCGCCCTTGGGGCCGCGCACCGGCCTCACGAAGCCGGCCTTCGTGAGGTGCTGCAGCACCTTGGAGAGGTGGTTGTAGGAAACGCCGAGGTCCCGCGCTATATCCTGCGCGGAGCATAGGCCGGGGCGCCCGGCCATGTAGTCGGCCGCGTGCAGCGCTATCGCGGCGGCCTCCGAGATCTTGAGTATGGTCTGCATGTGCTTTGCGGCTCCTAATTGGTATTCTGGTATAAGTATACCGATAAGACCGGGTCTTGTCAAGCCCGCTCAGGAGCCGCGGCGGCAGCCGCGCTCCCCGGGCGGCCAGCAGGCAAAGAACGCCTGCTTTCCCGCGGCCACTGCCGCCCGCGCTCTTACGACGGGAGGGAGGCACGCGGATTTGTGCCGGGAAACTTAAAATCGTAGAATATCCGTGTCGTAATACTCCCACTTCCGGTTTGAGGTGCGTATGCTGAAAGCAGCCATCGTCATGGGAAGCGATTCGGACCTGGGAGTATTGTCGGCGGCCGCCAAGATCCTCGAGCAGTTCGAAGTCCCCTTCGAAATAAAGATACTTTCCGCCCACCGCACCACGGAGGCGGCGCTCGCTTTTATTTCCTCCGCCGAGCGGAAAGGCTTCGGCGTCGTCATAGCCGCCGCCGGCGGCGCCGCCCACCTGCCGGGCGTGCTCGCGGCCGCCACCCCGCTGCCGGTGATAGGCGTGCCGGTAGACGCTACGCCCCTCGACGGGCTGGACGCGCTGCTCTCCATCGTGCAGATGCCGGCCGGCATTCCGGTGGCCACCGTGGCCGTGAACGGCGCCAGGAACGCCGGCCTGCTGGCCGTGCAGATACTCTCGGTCAAAGAGAAGACCCTGAGGAGCAGATTTAAGGCTTACCGTGAGAACATGAAGAAGGAAGTCTTAGCCAAGAACGCCCGGCTCGGTAAGATAGGTTACAGGAAGTATCTGGAATCGATGAAGTAGTCAGCGGGCCTGCAGTCTACCTGAGCGTCGGCAAAGGAGATGAGCATGGAGCTGAAGCTGGTACATCAGGGGAAAGTGCGCGACCTGTACTCGGCGGGGGAGAAGTATCTCCTGATAGTGTCTTCAGACAGAATTTCGGCCTTCGATTCCGTCCTGCCCACTCCGGTTCCCGGCAAGGGCGTCCTCCTCAACAAGATAAGTTCTTTCTGGTTCGACCGGACCAGGCACATAATAAAGAACCATATAGTTTCCACGGATATCGACGAGATACGGCGCCTGGTCACGCCGCCGGCCGGCTTAGACTGGGAGCAGCTGCGCGGCCGTGCCATGCTGGTGCACCGCGCGAAGAGGGTGGATTTCGAGTGCGTAGTGCGCGGCTATCTCACCGGCTCCGGCTGGAAGGAATACCTGAAGCAGGGCAGCGTCTGCGGCATCGTGCTGCCGGCCGGTCTCAAGGAGGCGCAGCGGCTGCCGGAGCCGATCTTCACTCCTACCACCAAGGCCGACAAGGGCCACGACGAGAACGTGACCTTCGAGGTTATGGCGGCGGCGCTCCCGCCTGGCCTCGCTGAAAAGATCAGGGATACGAGCCTCGCCCTCTACAAGTTCGCCGCCGCCCACGCCGAGAAGGCCGGCATACTGCTGGCCGATACCAAGTTCGAGTTCGGCCTGCTGGGCGGCGAGCTGATCCTGATAGACGAGGCGCTGACTCCGGATTCCTCCCGGTTCTGGGACGCGGCCAAATACAGGGTGGGGACCAGCCCGGAGAGCTACGACAAGCAGTACGTCCGGAACTGGCTGGAGGCCAGCGGTTGGGACAAGCGGACCACCCCGCCGGGACTGCCAGCCGAAGTAGTTCGGGGCACCCTCAAAAAATACGAGGAAGCCCTGCAAAAAATAACCGGAGCCGGGTGAACTGCCACCCGGCTCCTTCTTTCTTATATGAGGAAATTTGAAATGCGCGAGATGCGAAGTCGGGGGCGAGGGTATGCCTTCGCAGGGGCCTCGGGCGGCCCGAGCTTGCATAGCGCGAGGGCCGACCGATGTGAGCGAGGCACGGTGTGCCGAGCGTACCCGGAGAAGGCATACCCTCGCCAGGCCCGGGCTCTGAACAAGCGGAGAACTATATGATAATCGAAATACGGACTAAAGAGAAGTACGCAAAAAACGAAAAAGAAGGTTTTATTGCCCGGATGGCGCACGCCGGGCTGAAGGTGAAGGCCGCGCGGCTGTCGCGGCTGTACCGGGTAGAGGCTGATTTCAGCCGCCCCGAGTTCGACCGGCTCGGGGCCGACCTGCTGACCGACCCGATCACAGAGACCTATTCGCTCTCCCGGCCCCGGCCCGGACTGAAAGGCTGGCGGGTGGAGGTGTGGCTCAAGGATTCCGTCACCGACGTGGTGGGGGAGAGCGTGAAGGGCGCCATAGCCGACGTCCTCGGCAAGGAGCCGCGGATCGTGCGTTTCGGCCGCGCCTACTATGTGGCCTGCGAGTCGGAGCTCAAGCTGAAGCGTGCAGTCGCCAAAACGCTGGTCAACGAGACCGTGAACAAGTTCGGGACAGAGAAAATATGAACGACACGCTCGAAAAGTTCAACTCGCTCAAATCCGGGCAGCTGGAGGCCCTGGATAGGGCAGCCGGCTGGTCGCTCAACGCCGCCGAGCTCGCCGAGGTGCAACGGCAGTTTCGCCGCATAGGCAGGCGGCCCACGCGCGGCGAACTGGAGACCATAGCCCAGACCTGGTCCGAGCACTGCAAGCACAAGACCTTCTCCGGCCCGGTGGCCTACCGGGCCGGACGGCGGGTAAAGAAATATAAGAACCTCTTTAAAGAGACCATCGTAAAGGCTACCAAAACGCTGAACCGCAGCTGGTGCCTGTCGGTGTTCAAAGACAACGCCGGGATAGTGGAATTCGGCAAGGGCGGCAAGTGGGGCCTGGCCTTCAAGGCCGAGACCCACAACCACCCCTGCGCGGTAGAGCCTTACGGCGGCGCCGAGACCGGCGTGGGAGGCGTGATCCGCGACATCCTCGGCGTGGGCCTGGGCGCCAAGCCCGTGCTGAATACCGACACGTTCTGCTTCGGCAGGCTGGACAGGAAGTACCGGCTGCCGAAGAACGCGCTGGGGCCCGAGCGCATCATGCGCGGCGTGGTGGAGGGCGTGCGCGACTACGGCAACCGCATCGGCATCCCGACGGCCGCCGGCGGCATCTACTTCGACGACGGCTACCTGCTCAACCCGCTGGTCTACGTCGGCTGCGCCGGCCTTATCCCCGCGGACAAGATAGAGAAGAAGGTGGTGCCGGGCGACCTGATCGTCTCCATCGGCGGGCGCACCGGCCGCGACGGCATACACGGCGCTACCTTCTCCTCGACCAATATCGACGAAGAGACCACGTCCTCGGCCGTGCAGATCGGGCACGCGGTCAACGAGAAGAAGACGCTGGACGTGCTGATGCGCGCGCGCGACCTCGGCCTCTACAACGCGGTGACGGACTGCGGCGCCGGCGGCTTCTCTTCCGCGATAGGCGAACTGGGTTCCGAAACGGGCGCGCATGTGCGCCTGGAGAAGGCCCTGCTGAAGGACACGCGCATAGAACCGTGGGAGATCTGGGTGTCCGAGTCCCAGGAGCGCATGATCCTCTCGGTGCCCAAAGGAAAGCTTAAGAAGCTCGCCGCCATACTCGACGCCGAGAACTGCGAGTACTGCGTGCTGGGCGAGTTCCCCGGCGACGGCCGCCTGCTGGTGACCCACGGGGACGAAAAAGTGGTGGACCTGCCGATGGCTTTCCTGCACGGCGGCGTGCCCAACTTCGAGAAGCCGGCGGTGAAACGCGTCGTGAAGGTCAGCGCCAGGCCGCCGGCGCCCCCGGAAGACCCGGGCAAGGCCCTTGAGGCGCTGCTCGCGCATCCAAACGTCTGCTCCCGCCACTCCGTTATAACCCAGTACGACCACGAGGTGCAGGGCGGCACCGTAGGCAAGCCGCTGCAGGGCCGCTATGGCGACGGGCCTGGCGACGCGGCCGTCATCTGGCCGCAGGCGGCCACGCTGGACCTCCGGGACTATGCCGGCTTCGCCGTAGGCCACGGTTTCGCGCCGGCGGTAGGCCGCATAGACCCCTACCAGATGGCCCTGCACTCCATAGACGAGGCGGTCCGCAACCTTCTGTGCGCCGGCGCCGACGTCTCGCGCGTGGCTATCCTCGATAACTTCTGCGCGGCCAGTCCCCGCGACCCGCGGGTGATGGGCGACCTCGTGCAGGCCGCCGAAGGCTGCCTCGCCGCGGCGCTGGCCTACGGAGCTCCGTTCATCTCCGGCAAGGACAGCTTCTACAATCAGTCCAAGGACGCAGACGGGAAAGAGTATCCCATCCCTCTGTCCCTGCTGATCTCCGCCACGGCTCCCGTTGAGGACGTGCGCAGGGCGCTGACCATCAACTTCAAGGAGGCCGGCAACCCGGTGTACGTCGCGGGCGTCGCCCGGCGCGGCATGGGCGGCTCGGTCTACAACGAGCTGTCCGACACCGCCAATAACGCCGTGGCCCGGCTCGACATGAAGGCCGCGGTGAAGCTCTACGCGGCCGTCGCCGGCGCCATGAGGGCCGGCTGCGTGGCCGCGGCCCACGACGTGTCCCAGGGCGGCCTCGCCGTGACGCTGGCCGAGATGGCCTTCTCCGGAGGCCTCGGCGCGGAGCTGGACCTCGTCCCGGCCGCGCGCGAAAAAGGGCTGACCGTCACCGAGCTGCTCTTCGGAGAGGGTCCGGCCCGGCTAGTGCTGGAGATAGCAAAAGACAGGGAGACAGAATTCCTTAAATACGTCTCCGGGCTGCCGGTGGCCGAGATAGGTTATGTGAAAGAGGAGCCGGAACTCTCCGTTTCCTACGGCGGCGGACAACTTTTCTCGGCCTGCATCGGAAGACTGAAGGCCTGCTGGAAGAAGGAACTGATATGAAAAGACCCAAGGCGATAATACTGCGCGGCACCGCAACCAACTGCGACATCGAGACCTTCAACTCGTTCAGGTACGTCGGCGCGGAACCCGAACTGGTCCATATAAACCAGCTGCTCGCCGGGGAGAAGGAAGTGCTGGATTACGACATCATGGCCTTCCCCGGCGGCTTCTCCTACGGCGACGACATCTCGGCCGGCAAGATCTACGCCGTGAAGATGGCCAGGCTCGCCGGGGACTTCGGTAAGTTCATAAAAGGCCGCCGGCCGGTCATAGGCATCTGCAACGGGTTCCAGATCCTGGTAAAGACCGGCTTCCTGCCGGCCAACAGGGCGGACGCGCAGGTCTCCACCCTCTATACCAACGACTGCGGGCATTTCATCGCCAAGTGGGCGAAGCTGAAGGTCAACCGCCGGAGCCCCTGCATCTTCACGAAGGGCCTGCCCGGCGAGATAGAGCTGCCTATAGCCCACGGCGAGGGCAAGTTCATAGTCGAGGATAAGGAAGAGCTCGCGGCTATAACCGGCGGAGAGCTGCATGCGCTGACCTATGCCGACAACCCCAACGGCTCGATGCTGGACATCGCCGGCATCTGCAGCCCGTCCGGCACCTGTTTCGGCCTGATGCCGCACCCGGAGCGCAATTTCTTCTCCTGGCAGAACCCCGGCAGGCCCGAGGCCGACCGCGGGGCCGAGGCGGCCGGCTTCCAGTTCTTCAAGAACGCGGTGGACTACGTCAGGTAAAAGGAAAACCATGTGCGGAATATTCGGCATAACGGACAATAGGGACGCGTCGCGGCTGGCCTACGTCGGGCTGTTCACGCTGCAGCACCGGGGGCAGGAGTCCGCCGGGCTCGTCACGGACGACCACGGCTCGCTCAGGCACTACGCGGGAATGGGGCTGGTCAACGAGGTCTTCAACAACTACGTGCTGGCCCAGCTCGACGGGCGCAACGCCATAGGCCACATCCGCTACTCCACCGCCGGCTCCAGCCACATCAAGAACGCGCAGCCGCTGGTGCTGAACTCCTGCCTCGGCGCGGTGGCCGTGGCGCACAACGGCAACATCACGAACGCGGACGCCCTGAAGACGAAGCTTCAGAAGGAGGGGGCGATCTTTCAGTCCTCCAGCGACAGCGAGGTGATCCTGCACCTGGCGGCCCGCTACCGCGGCCGCACGCTCGAGGACACGCTGGCCCGGAACCTGCCGAAGCTCTCCGGCGCCTACGCTTTCCTGTTCCTGGCGCCGGGCAAGGTGATAGGCGCCCGCGACCCGTACGGCTACCGCCCGCTGGTGCTCGGAAAAATCGGGAGGTCCTACGTTCTGGCCTCCGAGACCTGCGCGATCGACGTGGCGGGGGGCAAGGTGCTGCGCGAGGTGGAGCCGGGCGAGATGGTGGTCATCTCCGGAGGCAGGCTGAAGTCCCGCCGCTTCGCCCCCGTGAAGAGGTTCACGCGCTGCATCTTCGAGCAGGTCTACTTCGCCAGGCCGGACTCGGTGGTGGCGGGCCGTTCGGTGCAGACCGCCCGCTACGAGATAGGGGCCATGCTCGCCCGCGAGCTCGCCGGCGTGAAAGCGGACCTGGTCAGCGGAGTGCCGGATTCCGGCACGGTCTACGCGCTGGGCTACGCCAAGGAGTCCGGCATCCCCTACCAGACCGTTTTCATGCGCAACCACTATACCGGCCGCTCCTTCATCCAGCCGGACCAGCGCCTGCGCGAGTTCACGGCCCACCTGAAGCTCGCCCCTATAAGGGACGTGATAAAGGGCAAGACCATCATCCTGATAGACGACTCGCTGGTGCGAGGGACCACCTCGCGCAAGATAGTAAAGAACCTCAAGCGGGCCGGCGCGAAGAAGGTCATTATGGCCATAGCTTCCCCGCCGATCGTCTCGCCTTGCTATTTCGGCATAGACACACCGACGAAGCGCGAGCTCATCGCCAACCAGCTGGACCTGGAGGGGATAAGGCGCTTCATCGGCGCGGACGCGCTGCGTTATCTCAGCCTGCCCAGCCTGGTGGAGGCCTGCGGCGGCCACAAGGACAGGGACTTCTGCGTGTCCTGCTTCACCGGTAAGTACATGGAGGGGCTGTGAACGTATTGATCATCGGTTCCGGCGGCCGCGAGCACGCGCTGGCGTGGAAGATAAAGCAGAGCCCGATACTGGGCAGGCTGCACTGTATACCTGGGTCCGCGGCCATAGCCGAGCTCGCGGCCTGCCCGCCGGTGAAGCAGGAGGACCACGACGGCATCTGCGGCTACTGCCTGGCTGAGAAGATAGACCTCGTCGTGGTGGGCCCGGAGGCCCCGCTGGCCAAAGGTCTTTCCGATTTCCTCTCGGCCAAGGGAATAAAGGTGTTCGGCCCTTCCCGGCGCGGGGCGATGCTGGAGGCCTCCAAGCAGTTCGCTAAGGAGTTCATGGACCGCAACGACATCCCTACCGCAGGGTTCACCGTGCTCTATTCCCCGGTGTTCGCCAGGGAGAAGATAAGGTCGGCGAAGGAATATCCGGTGGTCATCAAGGCGGACGGCCTGGCGGCCGGTAAAGGCGTGCGCATATGCAGGAACGAGGAAGAGGCGCTGGCCGCCGTGGAGGACTTCATGGAGCGGCGCATTTTCGGCGCCGCGGGCTCCAAGGTCGTCATGGAGGAGTTCCTGACAGGGAGGGAGGCCTCCATCATGGCCCTGACAGACGGCGAGAGCGCGCTGCTGCTGCCGGCCGCGCGCGACCACAAGCGCCTGCTGGACGGCGACGCAGGACCGAACACGGGCGGCATGGGCGCAGTCTGCCCGGCGGAGATACCGGAAGCGGACATGGAAGCCGTCAGGACGCTGGTGGTCCGGCGTTTCCTGGACGGCATAAAGCGGGAGCGCATCCCTTTCCGCGGCGTCATCTACGCCGGGCTTATGTTCACGCCGCGCGGTCCCAGGGTGCTGGAGTTCAACGTGCGCTTCGGGGACCCGGAGACCCAGGCCGTCATGCCAGCTCTCAGGAGCGACCTGCTGCCGCTGCTGGCCGCCTGCGCCGGAGGGAGCCTGGAGGGCAGGGGGCTCGAACTGGAGGATGGGGTCTGCGTCTCGGTGGTGGCCGCCGCGGCCGGCTACCCGGACGCCCCGGAGAAGGGCAGGGGCATCACCGGCCTTTACGCGCCGGCCGAAGGGGTGCACGTTTTTCACGCCGGCACCGTCAAGAAGGACGACGCCTACGAGACAGCCGGCGGACGCGTGCTCGCCGTCACTGCCCGCGGCAGGGACGTCGCTGACGCCAGGCAGAAGGCCTACGCCGCCCTGGCAGGCATAAAGTTCGACGGCATGCAGTACCGGAAGGACATAGGGCTTTGACGGAGGAAAGATGACCACCTACAAGAAGAGCGGCGTGGATATAAAGCTGGCCGACAAGTTCACGGAGTTCCTCGAGAGGAAATCCAAGGCCATAGGCGGCTTCGCCGGGCTGCTCAGCATCCCGGAGACGCGCGGCGAATACAGCCTGGTCGCCTCCACCGACGGCGTGGGCACCAAGCTCAAGCTCGCCTTCCTCCTGGACAGGCACGACACTATCGGGATAGACCTCGTCGCCATGTGCGTCAACGACCTGGTCTGCTGCGGCGCCAGGCCCATGCTGTTCCTGGACTACTACGCCACCGGCCGGCTCGATCTGGCCCGCTCCAAGAAGATCATCGAGGGCATCCTTGAAGGCTGCCGGCAGGGGGAGTCGGCGCTGCTCGGCGGCGAGACCGCGGAGATGCCGGGCTTCTACCAGGCGGGGGAATACGACCTCGCCGGCTTTTCGGTCGGCATAGTCAGGAACTCCGAGGTGATAGACGGCCGCAAGGTGCGCCCCGGCGACGTCCTCGTAGGCCTGCCGTCCACCGGCTTCCACTCCAACGGCTTCTCGCTCGTCCGCAAGGTGCTGGGCGACAAAAAACTGCTCGAAAAGTACGCCGCCCGGCTGCTGACCCCGACGAAGATCTACGTGAAGGACGTTAACAGGCTGCGCGCCGCGCTGCGCAGGCAGGGCCACGACGTGCTCGCCCTCGCGCACATCACGGGCTCCGGCATACCCGGCAACCTGCCGCGGGTGCTGCCGAAGGGCATGGGCGCGCTGGTCCTGAAGAAGTCCTGGGAAGTCCCTCCCATCATGCGCGAGATACAGCGCCTGGGCGCCATCCCGGAGCGCGACATGTGGGACTCCTTCAACATGGGGCTGGGCATGATAGCGGTCATGCGCCCCGCCGCGGCGAAGACCGCGCTGAGAACGCTGAAAGGAGCGGTCGTGGTCGGTGAGATCGTGAAAGGGAAGAACGAAGTCATCGTGAGGTAATGTCCAGAGGGGCCAGGGGTATTTCACCGGGCGCCCAAAATAAAGGAGGCCTATGAAAAATATCGTGGTATTCGCTTCGGGCGGCGGGACGAACCTGCAGGCGCTGATGGACGCCTGCAGGGAAGGGCGGATAGACGGCAGGATAACTCTCGTGGTCTCCAGCCGGAAGGAGGCGGGCGCGCTGCTGAGGGCCGAGAAGGGCGGCATCGCGGCGCGCGCGGCTGAGCCCAAGGATTTCGCCCCCGGCAACCACGACGAGTACCTCGCCTCGCTCTGCCTGGACCATAAGGCCGACCTGATCTGCCTGGCCGGCTACATGCTCAAACTTGGGCCGAAGATGCTGGCCGAGTACAAAGGCCGCATCCTCAACGTGCACCCCGCCCTGCTGCCCTCCTTCGGAGGCAAGGGCTACTACGGCATGAAGGTGCACGAGGCCGTGCTGGCGGCGGGGGTGAAGGTCACCGGGGCCACTGTGCATTTCGTGGACGAGAACTACGACCGCGGCCCCATCGCGCTGCAGCAGCCGGTCCCGGTGCTTCAGGGCGATACCCCCGAGACCCTGGCTGCGCGGGTGAATTCCGCGGAGCTCGCGATATATCCTAAAGCGGCCGCGCTTTTCTGCGCAGGCCGGCTCAGGATGAACGAAGGGCGGGCGGAACTTCTCCCTCCTGGGCCGGAGACCGGGAAGGTCCGCCGCGCGCTGATCTCGGTCTCGGATAAGACCGGCCTGCTCGACTTCGCCAGGGGCCTGGCGGGGGAAGGCGTGGAACTGGTCTCCACCTCTGGGACCTACCGGACGCTCAGGGAGGCCGGGGTGCCTGTTCGCGCCCTCGAGACGCTGACCGGTTTCCCCGAGATGCTGGACGGCCGCGTGAAGACGCTGCACCCCATGGTGCACGGGGGCATACTCTACAGGCGGGACGACCCCGGGCACGCGGAGACCGTTTTCAGATTCGGAATAGAGCCGCTGGATATGGTGGTGGTGAACCTCTACCCCTTCGCGGAGACGGCCAAAAAGGCCGCTCCCTGGTCCGACGAGCTGACAGAGAACATCGACATCGGCGGCGTGGCTCTGCTGCGGGCCGCCGCCAAGAACTGGAGGTCCGTCGCCGTGCTGACCTCGCCTGAGGATTATGGCCCGGTGCTGGCCGCGCTTTCGGAGGGCAAGGGCGCTCTGCCGCCGGAGCTACTGAGGTCGCTTTCGCTGAAGGCCTTCTCGCATACCGCCTCCTACGACGGCGAGATAAGCCGGACGCTCTCGCCTTCGGCCGTCTTCCCGGAGAGGCTGGAGATACGCCTCAACAAGCTGCGCGACCTGCGCTACGGCGAGAACCCGCACCAGGCCTGCGCGCTGTACTCGCGCAGGGAGGTTCCTCCTTTCAGGCAGCTGCAGGGCAAGGAGCTGTCGTTCAACAATATTTTGGACGCCTACGGCACCTGGCAGGCGGTGCAGGAATTCGACAAGCCGGCTTCCGTTATCTTCAAGCACGTGACCCCGTGCGGCGTCGGCACCGGAGCCGATGTCGCCGAGGCCTTCGAGAGGGCCTGGAGCTCCGACCCGCTGTCGGCCTTCGGCGGCATCATAGCGGTCAACAGGGAACTGGACGGCCGCATAGCCGAGTTCCTTTCCAGGAAGTTCGTCGAGGTAATCTGCGCGCCGGATTACGACGAGAAAGCCCTGCAGGTCTTCGCCAGGAAGACCAATCTGCGCCTGCTCAGGTGGGAGCCTTTCCCGAAAGGGCACCGGGTGCTCCGCTCGGTGGGAGAGGAGGTCCTGGTCAGCGGCGAGGACGACAGGCTGCTGGGGGAGAGGTGGGAGACGGTCACCAGGCGCAAGCCTACGCCCGGGGAAGAGGAGGCCCTGCGCTTCGCCTGGACGGCCGCCAAGTACGTGCGCTCCAACGCCATAGTCTTTTCCGACGCGTGCCGTACCGTCGGGATAGGCGCCGGCCAGATGTCGCGCCTGGACGCGGTCTTCATGGCCGGCCACAAGTACGAGGCCTATCTGAAGGACAATCCCAGGCCTGAGACCATGGTCATGGCCTCCGACGCCTTCTTCCCTTTCCCCGACGCGCTGGAGGAGGGGGTGAAGGCAGGCGCCACCGCCGTGGTGCAGCCGGGCGGCTCGGTGAAGGACAAGGACGTGATCGAGGCGGCGGACAGGCTGGGCGTGGCGATGGTGCTGACCGGCATGCGCCACTTCAGGCACTGAAGGTCATTCGGCGGCGGGGAAGTAGAACGTGAAGACGGCCCCGCCCTCCCTGCGGTTGGCGGCGAAGACGTGGCCGTTGTTCTGCGTGACGATGCCGTAGACGGAGGACAAGCCGAGCCCGGTGCCTTTGCCCTTTGGTTTGGTCGTGAAGAAGGGCTCGAAGATGCGCGGAAGGACTTCCTTCGGGATGCCGGGGCCCGTGTCCGAGAATTCCAGCACGGAGTAGCGTTCCCCCAGCAGGTTCTGCGGCACGCCGTCGGGCCCGGCGTTATAGGTCTTTATCATTATCCCGCCCCGGCCTTCCATGGCGTCGCGGGCGTTAACGGCCAGGTTCATGACGGCCTGCTTGAAATGCTCTGGTTCGATCTTCGCCCCGGCCAGGTCGCCGGAGAGGGAGTAGGCGACGGAGATGTTCTTGCCCAGCAGTCCGTCCAGCAGCGGCTTCAGCTCGTTGAGCGGGGCGTTCAGCGTGGTCAGCACCGGGCGGCTCTCGTGCCGGCGCGCGAAGACCATCAGGTTCTTGATGAGCGCGGAGGACTCCTTGGAGGAGCGGAGTATCTCGACGGCGAGCTTGTTGCCGACCGAGCCTTCCTTCAGTTCCTCCATGATCAGCTCCATGGAGCCGATGATGACGGTGAGCAGGTTGTTGAAATCGTGCGAGATCTGCCCCGCCAGCAGGCCGAGCGACTCCATCTTCTGGCTCTGGTTGAGCTGCTCTTCCAGCTGCAGCTCGCGGGTCACGTCCCGGCGCGTGGAGAAGTAATACCTGATGTTCCCGTCCGCGTCCCTGACCGGGCAGATGCGCTGCTCGTCCACGTACGTGGTGCCGTCCTTGCGGCGGTTTACGAGCCGGCCGCTCCAATGCCTGCCGGAGCGTATCGTAGACCAGAGTTCGTGGTAGAAAGCGCGGCTCATCTGCCCGCTCTTGAGCAGGCTGGGTTTCTGGCCCACGGCCTCCCCGCGGGAGTAGCCGGTCAGTTCCTCGAAGGCCGGATTGACGTAGAGGATGGTGCCCGAAGAGTCAGTCAGGAAGAACACCTCGCAGCTCTGGGCCAGCGCGGTGGCCAGCAGCTCGCGGATCTCGGGTCTTGTCTCCATAGCGATATTGTATCAAAACTTATGATTTCCACGGCTTCCCCTATTTTGCTAGAATTAGTTGCAAGACCCCGTTCCGGGCTGTTCTTGCGAACAGCGGAACGGGTTTCTTTTTGGAGGGTTCATGCCTGAGCGCAGCATCAACGCCGCAAGTCCTCTGGACGGCAGGTACGCCGGCAAGACCGGCCGCCTGCCGGAACTGGCCGGCGAGGCCGGACTGGCCCGCTACAGGGCGCTGGTGGAGTGCCGCTACCTGGCCAGGCTCTGCGCGACCCCTGGAGTAAGGGCCCGCCGCCTGAAACCGGCGGAAAAGAAGTTCCTGGAGAGGCTGCCGCGCCTCACCGACGCGCAGGTGCGCGAGATCATAGCGATAGAGGAGAAGGGCCTCGGCGGCGTCCCGGCTACTCGCCACGACGTGAAGGCGGTTGAGTACTTCATCAAGTCGCGCCTGCGCCGCGCCGGCATGGGGGACTTGCTGGAGCTGGTCCATTTCGGTCTCACCTCCGAGGACGTCAACAATATCTCCTACGCGCTGATGCTGCGGGACATGCTGCGCGGCGAGCTGCTGCCTGCCCTGGACGCCGTGCTGGCGGAGCTGGACTCGCTCGCCATGAGATACGCCGAGGCTCCGCTGCTGGCCCGCACGCACGGCCAGCCGGCCGTGCCGACGACCTTCGGCAAGGAGTTCCGCGTCTTCCACGCCAGGCTTTCCCGCCAGGTCTCGCAGCTGAAGGCGGCGCGGATCTGCGCCAAGCTCAACGGCGCCTCCGGCAACTACAACGCGCACCAGGCCGCCTATCCGGGGGTGGACTGGCGCGGGTTCTCCCGCGGGTTCGTGGAGAGTTTCGGCGGGCTGGAGTACAATCCGTTCACCACGCAGATAGAACCGCACGACTCCTACGCCGAGCTCTTCGACGCGCTGCGCCGCGCCAACACCATACTTATCGGCTTCAGCCAGGACATGTGGCGCTACATCTCGGCCGGCCTGGCGAAGCAGAAGGCCGTGGCCGGGGAGGTGGGGTCCTCCACTATGCCGCAGAAGGTGAACCCGATACACTTCGAGAACGCCGAGGGCAACCTGGGCCTGGCGAACGCGCTGCTCGGCTTTTTCTCGGCCAAGCTGCCCGTTTCGCGGCTGCAGCGCGATCTCTCCGATTCCACGGTGGAACGCAACTTCGGGGCCGCTTTCGGCCACTGCCTGTCGGCCTATTCTTCGCTGCTGACCGGGCTCTCGCGAGTCTCTCCGGACCCGGCCGCGGCGCGGGCGGAACTCGAGGCCCATCCGGAGGTCGTCGCCGAGGGCATCCAGACCGTTCTGCGCCGCGAGCGCGCCGGCCGGCCTTACGAACTGCTCAGCAAGTTCACGCGCGGCAGGGCGGTCGCCGAAGGGGAAATGAGGGATTTTATAGACGGCCTCGAGCTCGGGCCCGAAGTAAAGGCGGAACTCAAAGGCTTGACGCCCCTTAAGTACACGGGGCTTGCGGCGAAACTGGCAAAACAGCGGAGGTAATGGACATGCCCGTAGACATAGTGGTTGGCGGACAGGCAGGCGACGAGGGGAAAGGCAAGATAACGGCGTACCTCGCCGCTAAGAACGGTTACGATTATTCCATCCGTGTGGGCGGGCCAAACGCCGGCCATACGATCTTCTATAAGGACAGGATCTATACGCTGAAAACCATGCCTGGCGGCTTCGTCAGCCGCCGCACGAAACTGGTGCTCGGCGCCGGCACCTACATAATCACCGGCTGGCTGGAGAAGGAGATAGCGCTGACCGGGGCCGGGGACCGCCTGATCATAGACCCGCACGCGGTTATAATAGAGCCCCGTCATACCGCCGCCGAGCGCGGCGACGCCCGCATGATGGGCAAGATAGGCAGCGTCGGCACCGGCCTAGGCGCCGCGGTCCGCGACCGCGTGGACCGCAAGAAGCTGCGCTTCGCCAAGGACGAGCCGCGACTGAAGAAGTACGTGAAGGACGTCCCGGAGCTGCTGAACAAGGCGCTGGCCAAGGGGTCCAGGATGCTGCTGGAGGGCACGCAGGGCATGAAGCTTTCCAATCTGCACGGCGAATACCCGTACGTGACCTCCAGGGACACCACCGCCTCCACTTTCATGGGCGAGGCGGGCCTCGGGCCCAAGTACGCCGGAGAGGTCTACGCCGTCTTCAAACCCTACGTCACGCGCGTCGGCCCCGGTTTCGTCGCCAGGGAGATGACGGACAGGAACAAGCTCGACAGGTACCACACCGCCGGCCGCGAGGTGGGCAGCGTCAGCGGCCGGCTGCGCCGCGTGGGCGAGTTCGAGCTGGACGTCGCGCTGCGGACGGTGCGGATAAATTCCGTTACGCGCCTGGCGATAACCCACATGGACATGCTGGACGGCGCCGACTTCGGCCGCGGCGTAAGGAGCTTCACCGGCGAGGCGAAGAGGTTCATGGGCACGCTGGCGAGGATCTGTGCGGTCTACCCCTACCCCAAGGTCTCGCTGATCTCGTACGGTCCCGGCCTCGAAGAGGTCCTGGAACTGGCGTAGCCGGGGAGGCCAGCCTCCGACGGCCGGCGTTTTAGCGCGGAGGTTTTCGGCGCGTTCGTAAAAATGCTATTATTAGAAGCGCAGCAGGACCACGTTTGCCGCGGTAGCTCAGTGGTAGAGCACTGGTCTGAAAAACCAGGTGTCGCTGGTTCGATCCCAGCCCGCGGCATATCTTTTTTCAGGAGACGAGGATGCCCCTCCACAACAAGATCCTGATAGCCGACGACGACTCCGAGATGCTCGAGACGCTCAGCTCCATGCTGGAGGCGGAGGGCTACGCTGTGGTCAAGGCGGAGAACGGCGAAGAGGCGGTGGAACTCTCCCGCAAGGAGCTGCCGGCGCTGGTGATGCTGGACATCCACATGCCCAAGATGAACGGGCTCGCGGCCTGCAAGGAGATAAAGTCAGCGGCCGTCACGAAGGCCATCCCGGTGGTGATGCTGACGGTGGAGGGGAGCATAAACGAGATCCAGCAGGCCATCTCCTACGGGGCCAAGACCTATATAACGAAGCCCTCCAGCCGCGAGGAGATCCTGAAGGTGGTAAAAAGCATAATCTGAGCCCGGGAAACCGGCCGGCAGGAAAAAGGGCCCGCGGGGGTCCTTTTCTTTTTCCCGCCGGAAGCCGGAGCGCTTAGACTATCTTCAGCAGCGCGAAGTGCAGATATTCGGTCTCGGGCATGGCCAGCAGCACGGGGTGGTCCTTGGCCTGGCCGCGCAGCTCCGTCACGACGGCGGCGCGGCCGGCCCTTGCCGCTGCCCCGGCGAGGGTCTCCAGGAACGCGCCGCGGGAGATGTGGTGCGAGCACGTCGAGACCGCCAGGAGGCCGTCCTTCGGGAGGGCCTTCACGGCCTGGGCGGCCATGCGGGAGAACATCTTCAGCGCCTGCGGCAGATGTTTCTTGTTCCGCACGATGTTGGGCGGGTCCAGCAGTATGAAATCCGGAGTTTCCGGCAGCTGTCCGGACTCGAGGGCCTCCAGAAGGCGCTCGGCTTTTTCCTTCCTGAAGATTATCCTGTCCGCCGCGCCGTTGAGCCTGGCGTTCTCTGCGGCGCATTCGAGGGCTTTTTCAGAGGAGTCAACGGCCCAGACGGCGGCGGCGCCGGCCCTGGCCGCGGTTATGGCGAAGCCGCCCAGGTAGGTGTGCAGGTCCAGGACCTTCCTGCCGGAGAAGAAGGGCGCTATGGCCGCCCTGTTCTCGCGCTGGTCGAAGTACCAGCCGGTCTTCTGCGCCCCGGCCATCGGCACGAGGTACTTGAGCCCGTTCTCCTCTATCTCCGCTTTCTCCGGCATGGCGCCGAAAGCGGTCTCCTCGTAGGCGGGCAAGCCCTCCAGTTCCCGGAAATGATGGGTGTTCTTGTAGAGCAGGCCCCGGGGGCGCAGCAGGTCCGTCAGGGCCTGCGTTATCTCGCCCTTGAGCAGCTCCATGCCGGCCGAAAGGATCTCTGCCACAAGATAGTCGCCGTACCTGTCCACGACCAGCCCCGGCAGACCGTCCGATTCCCCGAAGCAGAGCCGGCAGGCCCTGTCCACTCCGAGCTCCTCGCGGTATCTGAGAGCGGCGGCGAGGCGCTCCTTCACGAAGCCCTCCGGCACGTCCAGCGCGCCCTGCACCAGCAGGCGCATGGAGATGAGGCTCTTCGGATTGAAGAACCCAGCCCCGGCCGGCCTGCCGTCGGGGTGGAGCAGGCCGCATATGGCGCCGGGCGGAACGGAGGTGTCCACCGTCTCCAGCTCGTTGGAGAAGACCCACAGGCGCCCTGGCCCCCTGCGGCGCGCGGCGGCCGGCTTCAGCTTGAACGTCTTAGCTATGTTCATCGAAAGAGGTTATCGCCTCCACCTCCGCGCCTATCTTCACGTCGAAGGTCCTGGCGAAACTGCCGTTGCGCACCGCGAACTCCAGGAAGCCGAAGGAGCCTATCAGCGCCAGCGGCTCCCCTTCGGGCACCGAGGCGTAGGTCAGCCTGAGCCCCTTCATCATGTGGTCGGCCACGTTGAAGACGGACCTGGCTCCGACGTAGTCGCGGGAAATGTTGGTTATCGCGTTGCCGAAGTGGTCTATGGCGATGATCTGGCCCGTAGTGCGGTTGCCGGCCTTGACCGGCAGCGGGAACGGGAATCTGCGGTAGTCCGGGAACAAAGGGCCGATCTTGTTCTCCGGCAGGCCCTTGGCGATCGCGGCGGCCACGGGGGCCATTATGTCTCTGCCGTGGAAGGTGGAGCTGATCGTCTTCATGAAAAGGGCCGAGTTGTTGATGAAGCGGGCCTCGCGGACCTTCTCCCGCTGTTCCACCCAGCTTATCAGGCCGTTGTCGGGCGAGATGAACTGGTGGCTGTCCGTCCTGGCCCAGATTATCCCGCGTCCTGTTCCCACGGTGGGGTCCACCACGCAGAGGAAAAGCGTGCCCTTCGGCATGTACGGCGTGGCCGCCATCAGGTAGAACGCGGCGGCCTGTATGTCCTGGGGGGGTATCTGGTGCGTTATGTCTATTATCGTGAGCCCCGGGGCCTTGGAAAGAAGGACCCCTTTCATGGCTCCGACGAAAGGATCGTGCGTGCCGAAGTCGGAAAGAAGCGCGATGTATTTGGTTCTCATGTCGGACGGCCTCCGGCCGCGAAGACCAGGCTTGCCGCCAGGTATCGAACGGCTCCGGGCGGAGGGGGGCGCCGGGTTTATTCCTGGCCGTGCACGTGGTGCACGGTCGAGCCTGGTATCGTGAGCGGCAGCTTCTGCCTGCAGAGCGGGCAGTTGTCGGGCGGGAAGAGCTGCAGCGGGTAGGAGACCAGTCCGCGCACCGGCACGTTGAGCGGCAGGTCGCCGGTGGAGCGGTCCACGATGGCGGCCACGCCGATCACTTTCGCGCCGTAGCCGCGGGCCAGATTGATGGCCTCTCCGCACAGGCGGCCGGAGTTCAGGACGTCGTCCACGACCAGCACGCGCTCGCCCTCTGAGATCTTGAAGTCCCGCTTCAGGACCATAACTCCGTTGATCTTCTCGGTGAAGATGGAGCGGGCCTTCTTGACGCGGGCCACTTCCTGGCCTATCGCCATCGCGCCTACGGAGGGGGACAGCACGACGTTCACCTCCTGCGGGAACTTGGCGGCCATCTCCTTGGCCACCTTCTGGGCGAGATGCGGGTACTGCAGCACCAGCGAGGGCTGGATATAGGTCTGCGTGTGGAAACCGGACGGTATCTGGAAGTGACCGTTAAGGATGGCCCCGTGCTCCTGCAGCAGACCCACCACGTCGAATTTGCCGAGCTTGGACATTATTTTTTCCCTCCTGCGAAGCTGTTTATCCTGGCGAAATCTATGCCGACGCCTTTTCTGGCCGCCGCCGATATCATGTCCCCGCTTTCTTTGGCGCTGAGCATTTTGAACTCGGGGGACTTCATCTTTCCTTCCAGCGTGAAGGCCAGCGCCGGTTTCCCGCTCTTGTCCGTGAGCGCCTCCGGGAGGCTCCCCATGGTATCGTACTTACCCGATATTGTATAAATTTTTACCTTCATGGTCTCGCTGTTGAAATCCAACTGGCCGGTGACGTAGGCCGAGAACTGCTTGCCGGTTATGAACGAGTTCCTGATGTAGACCTTCCCGTTGTCCAGCGTGTAGTCCCCTCCTATCGAGCTGAAGGCCACGTCGTTCACCTGGGAGGCGAACTGCAGCGCTCCGAAGCGGTTCATCTTGTGGATGAAGGTCAGCGGCAGGGAAAAGATGTAGTAAACGTGGTCCTTCTCCGAGGTCTCCTGCACGTTATAGAAGACGCCTGGGCCGGATTTTATGGAAATGTCTCCTTTTATCTTGGAGATATCGCCCGCGATGTTCTTCAGCGAGGCCGAGAGGTAGAAATCGTCGGCGTGCAGGTACTGGTGCCGGAAACGGGCTGCCTTGTAGAGCAGCTTCACCGAGGAGTAGCCCATCGGGATGGAGTTCTTGAGCTTCTTGAGCCAGGCGAGCTGGGACTTGAACTCCGGTACGCCCGTGCGCGGCCCGTGAAGTTTCTTTATGTCCAGCACCAGGTCCTTGAGGCTGTCGTAGGAGATATCGGAGGAATAGCCCAGATAGTCGACGCTCCGTTCCGGAGTGAAGGGCCGGCGCACCAGGACCCTGCCCTTGGCCGCCTGACCGTCGAATTTCCCGGTATAGTCGAACTGGAAGCCGTTCTTGAGGAGCTCGGCCTTCAGTCTCAGGCCGGAGAAGATGTTCCGCCCCAGGGCCAGCCTTCCTTTGGAGGCCGTAACCCGGCTGTCCGAAACCGGCTTCGTCACCAGGGCCGCCGCGTCCAGGCCGGAGACGGAAAGGGCGCGGTAGGAAAAACCGGCCCCGGCCACGTTGATGAAGGCCCTCGAGAAGACGGGCTTGCCGTCCTTCGAGGATATCCGGATCCTCGCCTGGGCCTTGCCGGAGGGTTTCTGCAGCGGGATGACGGCGCCGTAGCGGCGCAGCTGGTCCATCGTGAGCGGCGGCACGGAAACGGTGAAACCGTAGGCCGGCACCAGGCCGGAGAGGTCTATCCGCCCGTCTATCTTCAGCCCCAGCGGGGTGCAGTAAAGGCTCGTCTCCACCGTTCTGGAAGAGGAGACCACGGCGTCTATCTTCCAGTGGGAGCGCGGAGCCTCGAATTTGAACGGAGCGCTGAATAGGTAGTCCACGTCGTCCCCTGTGAAGGACGGGGTTTCCGCCTCGAGGGAGATCTCGGGCTGCCGGAGGCCCTTTATATCCCCGGTGAAATCTATAGTCTTGTCCTTCAGCGTCAGGTCTGCCCGAAGGTCCTTGATCCCGGAGTCCTTCCAGTTGAAGCCTGCCAGGTTCAGTTTGCCTTCGGCGTAAAGCCTGCCTTCGAGCGGGGCCCTGAAGGAATCGCTTTTCAGGAACACCGAGAGGTCGAACGGCGTGTCGGCGTCCGGCTTGAAGCCGCGCAGCGTGGCGTTCAGGTTCTCGAAGCGGTAGCCGGTCCCCGTGCGCAGGTAGGTCACCGAAAGCTTGCCGTCCTTTATCTCGGCGGAATCTATCCTGCTCAGCAGGGAGCGGCCGGAAGGCTTGTGGTAGGCGGCCAGGATGTCGGCGATGTTCCAGGTCCCGTCGGCCCTCTTGAACAGCGTTATCGACGGGGAGACCAGCACGACGCTGTCGATGTCCAGCCTGCGCTGCAGCAGCGGCAGCAGGCGGTAGGTGGCGTAAATGTAGTCGGCCCGCAGGAAATCCACCGCTTCCGGGCTTGGTTCCACCACGCGCAGGCCCTTTATCTTGATCTCGCCGGTGTACGAGATCCTGGCCCACTCTATCTGCACCGGGCGTTTCAGTATCTGCTGGAACTGGTTCACCATTATCGACTGCAGGTTGGCAGGCGTGAACATCACGCGCAGGGTGATCAGGGCGGCCGCGGCCAGCCCAGCCGCGAAGATCAGCGGCAGGAAGATGACGCGGAGCATTATCTGCTTAAAAAGCTTCATGTCCTGAAATACATTCTAGCAGTATTGGCGGCGTACCGCGCCGCCGCGTAAAGGGCCAGGTACGTCTCCTTCTGCGCGCGCATCAGCCCGGAGGCGTACCCTCTTGCGCTCAGCAGTTCCGGGAAGAGCAGTTTGAGGGCCGCGGCCAGGGCCAGACAGTTGAGCAGCACCAGCAGCGGTATGGAGAAAACCGGGCCGCCGGCTTTTTTGAGGTCGCTCTGAACCGGGCCGGCCAGGATGTCGGCCGTGTGCAGCAGGTGGAAGGCCAGCGTGAAGCCGGCCGCGGCCAGGAACCACGGCCTGAACCCGGAGAGGTCCAGGAAGCGGCCCGCGGCCCAGTAGAGCGCGGAGACAGTAAGCGTATAGAAAGGCACGAAATAGGGGGCAAGGGAGATCAGGAGATTGGAGGAGTCTGTAACGACGTAGCCGCTGTTCTTCCTGACCGAGATGCGCCGGACCTTGACGCCGCTGGCCAGCGCGGCCAGGGCGTGAGTAAGCTCGTGGGCGGCTACGTAAAGGCGCTTGCCGCGCCCGAGCCAGTGGAAGGCGAGGCCGGCGAACGCGCCGGCCAGCAGCGGTAAGGTCGCCGAGAACCTGCCCAGCGCGGGGGCAAGGGCGGCCGCGGTGGCCCAGACGGCCGCGAAGGCCGCCGGCGCCAGCGCTATGCCTATCAGCGGTCTTGCCAGGCGCATGGTCACCGGAGCATCCAGGCTTCCGGCTTCAGGCCTTTCGCTTTGAGTTCGGTCCGCCAGGCCGCCAGGGCCTCCGGGAGCTTCTTTGCGGCTTTTCCCGCCCATGGGTTGAGCGGGGAAGAGAAATCCTGCGCGGCGGAGCGGTACCAGAGATAGGCCTGTTTGGCCGAACTCTCGGAGATGCGGAAATCCCTCTCGGCGGCGGCGAGTTCCAGTTTCCTGTCGGCCTGTTCCGCCGTGAGGGCCCCGGCGGTCTCTTCTTCCTTTATCCGGCCGGCCTGGTCATTGTAAAGGGCCTGGAAGTGGGCGGCCTTGTCGGCCGGGTGGGCGAGCCAGTATTCCTGCCGTTCGGCCCGCAGCAGGGCGCCCCTGGAGCGGAGCGCCAGGTCCGCCGCGGCGAGCAAAAAAAAGGCCGGGACCGCTATGACGGTCCAGGCCGCGTACCGCTTGAACCGCCTGCGGGACACGCTTTACCTCCTGAGGGGCGGCTGGGTCCTGAGCAGTTTGTGGAGCAGGGCGCTGAGGATCTGCGGCTTCACCGGCTTCTCCAGGAAATCCCTTACGTTGGGCTCCTGCTTTATCATGTCGGAAGTGGACCGGTCTGTGTAGCGCCCGGTTATTATGACTATCGGGATGGAGCCGGTCTCGTCGGACTGCAGCTCCCGCAGTATCTCGAAGCCGCCGAACTTGGGCAGCATCAGGTCGAGAAGGATGATGTCGGGGCTCGCGGAGCGGGCCTTGGACAGGGCCTCCTCTCCGTCCGCGGCCTTTTCCACCATGAAGCCTTCCTTCTTGACGATGAACTCTATGAGGTCCCTTACCGACTCGTCGTCGTCCACTATCAGGACGAGCTTGTCGGCCGGCCTGCCGAACGTGGAAGTGTTCTCCATCTCCGTAGGTCCCCGGCTCAGATATTGGTGGTGACCAGCGTCTCGGTGGTCTGCACGCCGTGTATGCCGCGCACCTCGCGGACTATCAGGCCGCTGAGTTTGTCGATCGTGTCCGACTCGGCCACCAGGATGGCGTCCCAGCCGCCGAAGGTCATGTAGACGTCCTTCACGCCGCGGATGCTCTTTATCTGCTGCACGGCCTTCTGTTCGAGGCCGGCCACCAGTTTGCAAAGCACGAAAGCTATCATGAACCCTCCTATATCCGCTCGTTCCAGGCGGTGGTGCTGTACTTTTCCCTTGTCAGTTCCGCGGTCCTGCCTGCCGTCCTTTCCGGCATGGCCGCTGTCTCCCAGTGCAGCCCGAATTCGCCGCCGAGCGCCTTTATTATAGCGTTCCTGTGCAGCGGCGCGTTCCCGCGCGCGTCCGGGGCCTGGAAGGAGGCCTGATAAAGCATATAATCGCCCAGCTTCCTGAGCGCTCCTCCCAGGACTTTTTTCCCATTATACAATATATCTTTATCCACCGGTTTCGAGAAGCAGCTCATGACCGGGTCGTTGACGGCGTAGTCCCTGGTCTTCTCGCTCAGCAGATCGAACGGGATGCCGAGCCGGGCGTATTCCGAATTTATGGCGCTGTGCAGCCGGTCGTAGACCTTGCCTGGCTCGAAGTAGACCCCCGGCTGGTGGAAGACGAAGGAGAACGTCAGGTCGCTCTCGTGGAAAACTATGCCGCCCCCGGTGGGACGGCGTACGATGTCGGTTATGCGGCTCCCGGCCGCGGCTACCGCCTCGGCCACGGCCTTGCGCCGCTGCGAGTAGCCGAACGTGATGCCGGGCGCCTTCCAGTTGTAGAAGCGCAGCACATGCCGCGCCGGCAGCGCCTCGCAGACCGCTTCGTCGGCCGCCATCTGCCCGTACACGTCCAGTTCCCCCGTCTCTATTATCAGTCCTTTTTCCATATAGCTGTCTTTGCCTGCGGAGGGTGACGCGCGGACAGGGTTAGCGGGACTGTCACGGAGGCCCGAGCTTGCGTAAGCGCGAGGGCCGAGTGACAAGCGGCGGCAACGGTGTTGCCGACCGCGTGTCCCGCGTTCCTGTCCGTGCGGCGCCCGGGGCCTACCAGCGGAGGTTCGGCTGGCGGGCGGCCTGTACCTCGTCGAGCCGCTTGACCGGCTGCGTGACCGGGGCGTCCTTCAAGGCCTGCGGGTCCGCCGAGCCTTCGGCGTGTACATCCCGCATCGCCGCCACGAACTCGTCCAGGGTCTCCCTGCTCTCGGTCTCCGTCGGCTCTATCATGATCGCCTCGTGGACGATCAGCGGGAAATACACCGTGGGAGCGTGGAAGCCGCGGTCCAGCAGGCCCTTGGCCACGTCCAGCGTCTTGATCCCCTTGGCCGCCAGGTCGGGGCCGGGGGTCAGCACGCACTCGTGCATGCAGTACTCCTTCGAGTACGGCGGATAGAGGTCCTTGAGCTTCGCGGCCACGTAGTTGGCGTTGAGGATCGCGCACTCGGCGATCTCGCCGAGCTCCTTGGCGGAGTGCGCGAGCATGTAGGCGTACGCCTTCACCAGCACGCCGGTGTTCCCGAAGAACGCCTTCACCTTGCCTATCGTGCGCTTGTCCCCGAAGTCGGAGACGTACCTGCCGCCCTCTTTCTTTACCGTCGGGACGGGCAGGAACGGGGCCAGGTGCGCCCTGCAGGCTATCGCGCCGGCGCCGGGGCCGCCGCCGCCGTGCGGGGTGGAGAACGTCTTGTGGAAGTTCAGGTGCATCATGTCCGCGCCGAGGTCGCCGGGCTTGACCAGGCCTATCAGCGCGTTCAGGTTGGCGCCGTCCATGTAGAGCAGCGCGCCCGCGTCGTGCACGGCCTTGGCTATGGCCTCGATGTTGCTCTCGAAGATGCCGAGGGTGTTGGGCACGGTCAGCATCAGCACGGCCGTCTTCGGGCCGAGGCGCTTCTTGAGCTCCTCCACGTCCAGGCGGCCGTCGGACTTGGAGGCGATGTTGACGGTGGTGAAACCCATCATGGACGCCGTGGCCGGGTTGGTGCCGTGGGCGGAATCAGGTACTATGATCTCGTTGCGTTCCTTCTGGCCCTTGTCCTCGAAGTAGGCCTTCGCGAGCAGCAGGCCGGTGAACTCGCTGTGCGCGCCGGCGGCGGGCTGCAGCGTGATCGCGTCCATGCCGAGCAGGCCGGTGAGGCGCGAGCCCAGTTCGTGGAGCAGTTCCAGCGTGCCCTGGGAACAGGTGTCGTGCGCGAGCGGGTGCAGCGCGGCGAAGCCCTCGAGCCCGGCTGCCTCCTCGTTGAAGCGCGGGTTGTACTTCATCGTGCAGGAGCCGAGCGGGTAGAAGTGGGTGTCCACCGAGAAGTTCAGGCGGGAGAGGCGCGTGTAGTGCCGCACCACGTCGAACTCGGCGAGCTCGGGCAGCCGGGGGGCGGCCTTGCGGCGCAGGTTCGCCGGGACCTTCGCTTTAGCCCGCAGCGGGTTCTTGCAGAAGAGGCCGCGGCGGCCGGGGGCGGATTTCTCGATGCTGAGCTTGCTGTCGGTCGGGGCGCAGATCATATGGCCTCCTTGATGGCGTCGGCGAGCTTCAGGATGTCCGCTTCGGTCTTGGTCTCGGTGGCGCAGACCAGCAGCGTCTCGCCGAGTTCCGGGTAGAGCGGCGCTAGCGGCAGGCCCGGGTCTACCCCCTTCATGGCGAGCGCTTTCTCGCGCAGCGCCGCGGCCTTGCCCGGCACCGCGAGGACGAACTCGTTGAAGAAAGGGGACTTGAACTTGAGCGAGCAGCCCTTGACCGAGGAGAGCCTCTCCGCGGCGAAGGCGGCCGCTCCGGCGTTGGCCTCGGCGAGCTCCTTGAGGCCCTCGGGGCCGTAGAGCGCCGAGTAGATCGTCGCCGACAGCGCGCAGAGCGCCTCGTTGGAACAGATGTTGGAGGCGGCCTTGTCGCGGCGGATATGCTGCTCGCGGGCCTGCAGCGTCAGCACGAAGCCGCGCTTGCCGTCCTTGTCCCTGGTCAGGCCGCAGATGCGGCCCGGCATCTGGCGCACGTGCTCCTTTTTGCAGGAGAACAGCCCGAGGTAGGGGCCGCCGTAGGCGAGCGGCAGGCCCAGGCTCTGTCCTTCGCCTACGGCGAAGTCCGCGCCGTACTCTCCGGGGGCGGCGAGGATGCCGAGGCTGACCGGGTCGGCCGCGGCCACCAGCAGCGCGCCGGCCTTCTTGACGGCGTCGGAGACGCCGGCCATATCCTCTATGACGCCGAGGAAGTTGGGGGTCTGTACGGCGAGGCAAGCCGCTCCCTCGAGCAGGGCGGGCAGCGCGGCCTTGTCCAGCGCGCCGTCCTTCAGCGGGACCTTCACGTAGGAGTAGTCCGGGGAATGGGCGAAATAGGTCTTCAGCGTGTCCATGTACTGCGGGTTAACGCCGGCGGCGTACACGATCTTCTTGCGGCCGGTCACGCGCACCGCCGCCCGCACCGCCTCGGCGAAGGAGCTCGCGCCGTCGTACATCGACGCGTTGGCGCAGTCCATCGCGTAGAGCGAGCAGACCGTGCTCTGGAACTCGTAAATGGCCTGCAGCGTGCCCTGGCTGGCCTCGGGTTGGTACGGGGTGTAGGCGGTCAGGAATTCGGTGCGGGAGGTGACCGCCTTGACCACCGCCGGGGTGTAGCGCTCGTAGGCGCCGGCGCCGAGGAAGCTCAGCGGGCGCAGGTTCTTCTTCGAGAGTCCGGAGAGCCGCGCCGCGGCCTGGGCCTCGTCGAGGCTCTCGGCGGGCAGGTCGATCTTCGGGCGGAGGAACTTGGCCGGGACCTGCCTGACGAGGTCCTCGAAGGAAGAGGCTCCTATGGCCTTGAGCATCTCCTCCTTGTCTTTATTGGTGTGGGGAATATACATGTGGGCTCCTGATAGCGGGACGATGGCGAACGAAAAGGGGAAACTTTCAACGGGCGGCGGCCAGGGGAGGTTCGGCGCGTGCCGTCCCGCTCCCTGGCCGCAGTCCGCGGAGGCGCAGTTTAGTGCGTAGCCTGTTTTACGAATTCCCTGTAGGCTGCCCAGTCCATCAGCGAGTCCGCTTCGGCCGGGTCGGAGGGTTTCATCCTGAACAGCCAGCCTTTGTCGAGCGGCGACTGGTTCAGCAGCGCCGGCTCTCCGGTGACGGCGGAATTGACGGCTATCACCTCTCCTGAAACAGGGGCGTAGATGTCGAAGGCCGACTTGACCGACTCCACCACGGCGCAGGGCTTCTCCTTCTCGAGCTTCTGGCCTATCTTAGGGAGCTCGACGAAGACCACGTCGCCCATTTCGTGCTGGGCGTGGTCGGAAATGCCAACGGAGGCCTCTCCGCCTGGCAGAAGCCACTCGTGCGTCTTGGTGTACTTTACTTCCTCGGGTTTAGCCATTTTGATCTCCTTGCTCTCTACTGGATCCTGCCGGCTCACTTGCCGGTGTAAAGCGTCTTGCTGAAGGCCGTGCCCTTGTGGAAAGGCACCGCGGCGACCTCCGCCTTCACGCGGCGGCCGCGGATCTCCACCTCGAGCGGGGTGCCGGGCTTCAGGTTCGGCGGGGTCATGTAGCCGACGCCGATGCCCCTCTTCAGCGTGGGGGAATAGGTGGCGCTGTTGAGCTCGCCGATCTCGCGCCCGTCCATATAGACCTTGCAGCCGGAGCGGGGCACGCCCCCGGTCAGCGTCACGCCGGTCAGGCGGCGCTTCACGCCGTTGGCCTTCTGGTCCACGAGGACCTGGCGGCCTATAAAATCGCCCTTGTCCAGCGAGACCACCCAGCCGTAGCCCGACTCGTAGGTGGTGTGGACGTCGTCCACGTCGGAGCCGTACAGCAGGTAGCCGCTCTCCAGGCGCAGCGTGTCGCGCGCGCCGAGGCCGCACGGGACGATCCCGTAGGGCTTGCCGAGCTCCATCATCCTCTCCCAGACCTGCACGATGACCCGGTGCGGGGCGGTCACCTCGAAGCCGTCCTCGCCGGTGTAACCGGTGCGGCTGACGTAGCAGTGCTCGCCGAAGATCTCCTTCTCCACGATGCCGAAGCGGGGGAGCTTGAGCGCCTCGGGGGCGAACTCCTCGAACATCTTCGGGACGCTGGGGCCCTGCACGGCCACCATCGAGAAATCGTCGCTCCTGTTCTCCACCTTCACGTGCATGCGGGCGCCCTGCGCCTTGAACCACTCGTAGTCCTTGGTGGAGGTGGTCGCGTTGACGATGACGAGGTAGCGGTCCGGGGCGAGGCAGAAGGCGATGATGTCGTCCACGAGGCCGGCGTTCTCGTTGGTCACGTGCGAGTAGACGCCCTTGCCGGGGGTGGCCTTGCGCAGGTCGTTGGCGTTGGTCTTCTGCAGCAGCTTGAAAGCGTCGGCGCCGGTCACGAAGACCTGGCCCATGTGGGAGACGTCGAAGATGCCCGCCGACCTGCGGACGGCCTCGTGCTCCTTGAGGATGCCGGAGAACTCTATCGGCAACTCCCAGCCGTGGAAGTCCACCATCTTGCCGCCGTACTTCCTCATGGTTTCGTTCAAAGCGGTACGGCGGATGGTGGTCGCGGTGGACATAGTGCCTCCAGATTTTTTTGTGAGCTGTTGTTCGCGGCGAACTTTCCCCGCTTAAGGAAATTTATAACAAATATGGGTTCCAATGGGCAAGGACGGGCGGCTGGCGGGAAAGACGGCCTGTTTTAGTTTTGTATCATGTGAGCATGAGCAGGGCTTTCGTCAAGGAGGACGGCGCGGATCCCGGAGAGCCGGTCGTGCGGCAGGGGAGCGGCCGGCCCAATTACGTGACGCCGGCCGGGCTGGCCGCCCTCAGGAAGAGGGCCGCCGAACTCGCCGGGCTGCGGTCCGGGCTTTTGGCCGGGCGACGCCCGGAAGAGCCCCGCAGCCTCGAACTGCGGCAGGCGGAGGCGGATCTGGAGTACTGCGAGTCCCAGATCAAGCGCGCCATACTGGTAGACAACCGCGGGCTGGCGGCGGGGGACGTGCGTTTCGGCGCGGCAGTGAAGGTGCGCGAGCGGGACGGGTCGCTGAAAGAGCTGCTGATCGTGGGGGAGGACGAGGCAGACCCGGCTTCAGGCAGGATAAACTGGGCCTCCCCGCTGGCGGCCTCCCTCCTGGGGAAGAAGACCGGAGACCGGGTCCTGCTCAACAGGCCCGGCGGCCCCTCGGAAGTCGAGATAGTCGCCGTCGGCTATCCGGGGAGCGCCGGAACCGGGCGCCGATAGTTTAGCGAAGAAAGTCAGGTCTCCAGTTCTATCCCGACCGGGCAGTGGTCCGACCCCTGCACCTCGGGCAGGATGAAGGCGTCCTTCACCAGCCCGGCCTTCTCCCGGTTCACGAAGAAATAGTCCAGGCGCCAGCCGACGTTGCGCTCCCGGGCGCGGGTCTTGTAGTCCCACCAGGTGTAGCGGCCCGGTTCGGCGTGGAACGCGCGAAAAGTGTCCACCCAGCCCAGCGCCGTTATCTTGTCCAGCCAGGCGCGCTCTATGGGCATGAAACCGGAGTTCTCAACGTTCTCCTTCGGGCGGGCCAGGTCTATCTCCCTGTGGGCGGTATTGACGTCGCCGCAGAAAACTACCGCCTTGCCGGTCTTCCTGAGCCTTTCGACCCGCGCGAGGAAGGCCTCGTAGAAATCCAGCTTGTACCTCAGCCGCTCCGGGCCCAGCCCGCCGTTAGGGAAATAGACGTTGAGCAGATGGAACTCCGGGTATTCCAGCGCTATCACGCGGCCCTCGGCGTCGAACCGCGGCTCTCCGAAGCCGTTCGACACGGAGAGAGGCTCTTTCCGGTAGAACGCTGCGACGCCGCTGTACCCCCTGCGCTCCGCGCAGTTCCAGGCGGAGGCGTAGCCCGCCACGGCCCTGTCCCTCTCCGTCAGCTGGCCGGCGCAGGCCTTCACCTCCTGCAAGCCCAGCACGTCGGCCCCGGACGCCGCCAGGAAGCCGGCGAAGCCCTTCTTGAGAACGGCCCGGTAGCCGTTGACGTTCCAGGACAGCAGCCTCATTATTTCAGCAGCGCCTCGTGTACGGCCTCGGCCATGGTCGGGTGCGCGTAGATGATCTCCCGGAGCTCCTTCTTCTTGAGCCTGAGCTTTACGGCCAGCGCGATCAGGTGGACGAGTTCCGTGGCCGGACCGCCCACAAGCTGCGCGCCCAGCACGGTCTCGTCGGCGGCGTCGAACACCAGCTGAGCGAAGCCCTCGGTCTCGTCGGTGGCCACCGCCTTGCCGATGCCGAGGTAGAAGGAGCGGGAGGTCTTGACCTGCAGGCCCTTCGCCTCGGCCTGCGCCTTGTTGAGCCCTACGGAGCCCACCTCCGGCCAGGCGTAGACGCACCTGGGGACTATCGAGTCGTCGAAGGCGAGCGAGGCCCCCATGATGTTCTCGGCGGCTATCTCGCCCTGGCGGCTGGCCGAATGGGCCAGCAGCGAGATGCCGTTGACGTCGCCTACGGCGTAGACGCCGGGGACCGCGGTGCGCATGCCGGCGTCTACTTTCACGCCCTTGCGGTCCCAGGCCAGGCCTATGCTCTCCAGGCCCATACCGGTCAGGTCGGCCGCGCGGCCGGCCCCGACCAGTATCTCCTCGGCCTCCAGGCGCGCGCCGTCCTCCAGCACCGCCGCTTTGAGGCCGCCGGAGAACTCCAGCCTTTCCGTCTTTTTGCCGAGGTGGAACCTGACCCCGCGCTTCTCGAACGAGGAGCGAACCGCTCGCGTCACCTGCGGGTCCTCTCCGGCCAGGATGTCCGGCAGCAGCTCCAGCACCTCCACCTTTACCCCGATAGAGTTGAAGAAGCAGGCGAACTCCAGCCCTATCACGCCGCCTCCCACTATCAGCAGCGACCTGGGCAGCCGCGGCAGGCCGAAGATGGTATCGGAGTCGGACAGCCGCTCGCGGTAGTCCCGGAACGGCGGGGGGAACGCGGGCCTGGTGCCGGCCGCGAGTATCGCCGCGTCGAAGTTCCTCTTCGTCTCTCCCCCGGGGCCCGTTATAGTCACCTCGCCGGGGGAGGAAAAAGCTGCCCTGCCGCGCAGGATCTCTATGCGCTTGGCCTGGAAGAGCTTCTCGAGCGAAGTCCGCAGTTTGAACACCACGTCCGCGCGCCGGGCCTTCACCTTCTCCCAGTCCAGCATGTCCGGAGAGAAATTGACGCCGGAGCCGTCCTTCAGCAGCTTCCGCAGCCCTTCGAAGGCGTGCACGCGGTGCCCGGTGTCCAGGAAGGCCTTCGACGGGATGCAGCCCCGGTTGAGGCAGGTGCCGCCGAAGTCCCACGCTTCCGCTATCGAGACGTCCGCGCCCAGCTCCTTCAGGCGCAGCGCGGCGGGATAGCCGCCGGGGCCGGAACCTATGACGATTACCTTTTTAGACATGTTGTTCTCCGGTTACTGGGAATATCCTCAAAAGCCAATTTTCCAGCGCGGCCAGGCCCTTCCTCAGTTCGGCCTCCAGCGTGGAGGAGAGCAGGGGTCTTATCTCCGGCCGGGCGAGGGGGCCGGATGCGGAAAGGTTCAGCCTGCCGCCGCCCAGCGCGGCGTCCAGCGCGGCCTCGGCTGTCCGGGCGCCGCCGTTTATCGTCAGCGCGGCGTCCAGCGAAAGCGGGTCGGAGCGCAGCGAGACTCCGCTCAGGGAGAGGCTGGAGCCCTTCAGCGAGAACGCGGCCTTCAGCGAGCCTGCCCTGAAGTCAGATCGGAAGGACAGTTGCCTCCCGGTCACCCTGGAGAGCAGGCGCAGGGCCCCGGCGATCCTGCCGGCTGTCTGGCTGTCATGGGCCGGCACCAGCAGGTCCGCCGCGGCCGCGTCGACGGAGTAGTTCTTTTCCGGCAGGGGCCTGCGGATATTGAAGAGCTTCCAGGCCGCGTTGAAAGAGCCCAGGGTAGCCGCGCCGTAGGAGACCCCCGTGGCCGCGAAACTGCCGTTCGTGGAGGAGAGCCCCCCGTAATCGAAGTTCGCCTCCGCGTCCAGCTTCGCCGCGCCGGAGAGCAGCCGGCCGCCGGCCGCGGTACTGATCAGGCCCGAGGCCCTGACCGAATAATTGCCGCCGAAGGCGGAATAATGCGTCAGGTCCAGGTCCGCGTTCCGGACGGACAGCGAGAGGCCAGAAGTCCCCATGTCGGCCTCCACGGAGGCGTTCCTGAGCCGGAGCTCGGTGGTGTTCCAGGTGAGGTGCAGGCCTTTGTCCGTTCTGGGCAGCAGCGCCAGCAGGTCCTCGAAGTCCCAGCGGCCGTTCTCTTCGCGCAGTTTTATCACCGGCTTGTCCAGCTCGACGCGGGCCAAATAGAAGCGGTTCCGCAGGAGGGCTCCCAGGCGCGGGCGTATCATGATCCGGTCGGCGCAGAAGAAACTGCCTTTGGAGAAATCCGGCCTGCGCGAGACGCAGGCTCCCCGTATGATCACGCCGCTCAGCGGCGAGAAGGAGACGCCGCTCAGGCGCACCTCGCGGCCGAGCCTTTTGGACGCCTGCGCGCCTGCCTGGTCCGTTACGAGGGCCGCGAAACGCCGGTATTTGAAGTAGACCAGGGCAGCGGAGCAGAGCAGCAGCGCCGCCAGGGAAAACAGGAAGATGCGCGCGCGGGTCGGCCTCATGGATAAATTATAGGTTCTTAGCGGAGCGCCGGGCAAGGACGGACGGCGCGCCTCAGCGCGGCAGGGCCTTGGCGATGGCGGCCCTCAGCAGGGAGGATTGCTCCCGGTCCAGGATGACCAGCCGGTAGTTGTGATAGCCTTCCCGGTCGTGCGCGGCTTCGGCTATCCTGGCCCGCACAGCGGGGAAAAGCGCCCCGCCAAGCTCGAAATCCAGCGCCAGCTCCGCGCCTTCAGGCAGATGGAAATGGCTGACCAGCTCGGCGTCGGAGGGGGAAAGGTAGGCCAGGCGCCCCCAGAGCTGAGGCAGGTCCAGCGCGGTCCGGAAGGAGACCGGGATCCAGGAATCCGCCCTATTTCGGCTCATTCCTGAAGAAGGCCAGCGCCTTGTCCCCGTCTTCGGCCGTGAACCACAGCCTGCCGTCCTTGGAATCCATGGCCGTGACCCTGAGCGAGGGGGACCCGTACTCCTCCACCGGAGTGGCGGAGACGATGGTCTCGGGGTCGTCGAGCGAAAGTTTGACGACCGCCTTCAGCCCGGCGTCCGCGGCCCAGAGAAAGCGGGTGTCGCAGGCTATGGCGGAGAGTTTCTTGCCCGGGTATTTGAACTCCTTGAGGACCTCCAGCTTGTCTCCGGGCATGTGCTTGGCTATAGTGCCGGAGCGGGAGTCGGCCGTCCAGAAATAGAGTCCGTCGAAGCAGGCGCTGTCCGGGACAGGCCTGAAAGGCCTTGTCTGCGACGCTTTCGTGTAGGCCCGGTCCAGCAGGCGTCTCTCTATCACCCCGTCGGAGCGGACTATCCAGAGCGAATCCCGCGAGGCGGCCATAGCCACCGGCGTGATGTCCGGCAGGCTGGTCACGCGCCTTATGCCGAAGGTCTTCATGTTGTGCTCGTAGAGCCCCTGGCTGAACCAGTCGCTTATCAGCACGGTGTCCGCCTTGGCCACTATGCCGGTGGGGTGGAAGTACGGCAGGTAGAAACTGTGCGGGGCCAGGGCCCGGGGTGAGAACCTGCGGAAGCCGTAATAGAGGCCTCCCGCGAAGCCCGCCAGTCCCACGGCGACGGCCAGCGCCAGCGCCAGAGAGCGCCGCTTGCGGCGCAGGCCCAGGCTGTCGAGCTCTATGAGCGTGCCGCCAAGGCTCAGGGCCTTGCGGTATAACGGGCGCAGTTCCTCCTGCGTCCAGGGGCCCTGCGCGCAGTCCAGCGCCCCGGCCTTCATCAGCTCCACGGCCCGCGAGGCGTCGCGGCGCTTCAGCAGCGGTATCACCGGCAGGAACGGGGCCACGCGGCGCAGTTCCCGCAGCGTTATCTCCGCCGGCGGCTCTTCCCCGTCGGCCACGAAGACCGCCGCGGGGCGGGTCTTCTCCAGCAGCGCCAGCGCGTCGTTGAGGTCTATAGAGAAGACGGCGTCGGCCCCCAGCGCGGAGAAGATGCCGCGCAGCACGGCTCTCTCCTTTTCCGAAGCGCAGATGATCTGTACGGTGTTGAACATAGCGTCCTATTCCCCGCCGGCCGGAGGAGGGGGGATGGTCAGGACAGAGCCTTCGACCGGCAGGCCCCTTGAGATGTGGTTTTCGTTGGCCTGATAGATGCGTTCCCAGAGGTTGGGGTCGCCGTAGTACTTCGAGGCTATTGAGCGCAGCGTCTCACCTGGGGCCACCTTGTGCAGTCTGGGCCAGCGCGGCGGCGGGGGAATATAGACCTTCTTCGGGACCGGCGGATTCTCCTTCTGATAGAGAGCCTCCACCGCCTGGGCCTGCAGCTCTTTTATCTTGTCCTCGAGGTCCCGCATGCGGCCCTGCATCAGCGTGAGGTCGGAGGCGAGCATGCCCTTGTTGACGCGGTAGGTGGCTATGTCGTTCTCCAGAGCGGCGCGCTGCGTGCGCAGATCGTCGATCTGCGTGCGCAGGTCGCTGGCCGTTCTGGCCGCGTCGCCCACGAACTTCTCGCTGAAGGGAGGGGCGCCGAAGCGGTAGCCTACGTTGAAACCGTAGTAGCCGTAAAGCTCGTGGTAGCCCGCCCACGGCAGCGACCACGTGAAGTCAACCTGCCACGGGGAGGCGTTAACGCCGAGTCCCATGGCCAGATACTGTCCGCCGCCGAGCGACTGCCCCTTGCCGGCGCGGACCTGCAGCAGCCCGTTGAAAAGCGACCGCTCGGCCCCGAAGAAGAGCTCCGAGTAGGAGCCGCGCGCGCGCAGGTCGGCCAGCAGTGTCAGGTCTCCTATCCGGAAGGAGTTGCCAAGGGTTATGGTCATCAGCGGGCGCCCGGCGCCCAGCAGCACGTTGGAAAATACCAGGGCGGTCCTGAGCCCCAGGTCGTTCTCCACCTGCAGACCGCCCTCGCCGCCCAGGGCCAGGTGGCTCTTGTCCCCGCGCAGGCTCATCAGTTTGAAGCCGCCTCCGTAGAAGAGCGGCTTCTGAAGGTACTTTATGACAGTGCGGTTGCCGAGGCTGAAGGTGAGCGAATCCAGCGCGTTGCCGCCTTTCTGCCTTATCGCGTAATAACCGAAGCCGGCGACTTTGTTCTGTGTGTCGGGGACCGGCCTCACATAGGTGAGGGTGGATTCTCCTTCCGGGGCGTCAGGGGTAAGGCGGCGGGCCGTCTCCACGTTGACCTCCATGTCGGTCAGGGTGGTCAGGTCGGCCGGGTTATAGAAGACGGCGCACGGGTCCCCTGTCACGGTGGAGAAGGCGCTGCCCGCGGCGTTGGCGCGGGCGCAGGGCATCATGAAAGTGAAATCCGAAGCGGCGGAAAGGGCCGGTAAAAGGAGGAGTAAAGCGGCCAGACTGGAAAGCGGTGTTTTTTTCATAGTCGCCGGTTTTGTATATTATCATTGTAATGGACCGTTGTTGAATTTATGTTTCATTTTGTTTTAAAGACTGTGACCCGAGACCTATGAACCGAAACCTGGCCCTTTCAGTTTCCATCCTGCTCTGTTCCGTTCCGCCGCTTCTGGCCGGCCGGATCAGTTTCGTCTACCCGCCGGAGGGGGCGTCCCTGCCCGCGGTGCAGAAAACCTTCGTTTTCGGCAACGTCTCGCCTTCCACGGCCGCGCTGACCATAAACGGGCAGAAGACCGACGTCTACAAGGACGGAGGCTTCATCGCCTATCTGCCGGTGCAGAGCGGGACCTTCACTTTCCGGGCGGCGCTCGGCGACGGCACTACCGCGCAGCGTTCCATACGCGTCGGCCAGGAGGAGGAACCCGTCCCTGCGCCTTCGACCGGGACCCTCAGCCTGCGGTTCACCTCCAACTTTTCAGACGAGGCGCTTTCTCCCGGCGACTACCTGAAGGTCACGGCCGCCGGGACCCCCGGCCGCAAGGTGCTGTTCTCGCTGGAAGGGGTGTTCGAGGACAGGGAGATGGAGGAGGTGCCTCCGGGGTCCGGCAAGTACTACGGCTCCTACCTGGCCTCCAAGGCGGGCGAAGGGGAGCTCACCGCCAGCTTCAAGACCGGGCTTTTCGGCAAGAACGTCGAGGCGCGTTCCAAGGGGAAGGTGCGGATCCTGTCCCGCCCGGAGCTCATAGAGACCTCCACCGACACGGTGGTGCTGAAGGACGCGCCCGACGGCGGGTACATGATGTTCCTGCCCGAAGGGGTTAAGCTGGTCTCCGACGGAGCCTCCGGAGGTTACCGGCGGGTCTACCTGGCCCCGGGGCAGACCGCCTGGGTGGAGGCTTCAAAAGTCGAGCCGGCCGGAGGGCTTCCGTTCCCGTTCGGTTACGGCAGTGAGACAGGATCTATAAAGCTCTCCAAGACCGTTTTCGGCACCTCCGCTTCCATCGGCCTTTACAGCAAGCTGCCCTATTCCGCCGAGGTCACGCCGTGGGGGCTGCGCCTGACCCTGTATTACGCGCACCTCCACACCAATTACGTCATGTACGACTCCTCCGATACCTTCGTCAAGAACGTGACGTTCCGCCAGGTCTCGGCGGACAGGGCCGAGATAGATTTCGAGACGGCGCCGGACGCGCTGTGGGGCTACGACGTTTCCTACCCGCAGGGCGGCACCTCCCTGCAGGTGGACCTGCGCTCCGCCCCCAAGCCGTCCCTGGCCTGGCCCAAGCCTTTTTCCGGGCTCACCGTGGTCCTGGATCCGGGGCATTCGGTCTATTACAAGTGCGGCGAGAGGCGGGTCCCGATGAAGGACTACCCGTTCTCGGCCATGCCGCCGGGCTGTTCCCTGGACGGCGCGGTGGGCCCGATGGGGACCTTCGAGGTGAACGTGAACCTCGCGATAGCGCAGCGCGTGCGCGACAGGCTGGAGGCGCTGGGCGCGGCCGTTAAAATGACCCGTTCCGGAGACGAGGACGTGGAGCTGCAGGACCGGCCCAAGATCGCCAAGGCGCTGGGAGGCGATATCTTCATCAGCCTGCACAACAACGCCATCCCGGACGGAGAGGACCCGTTCGGCTCCCCGCGCGGCTTCACGGTCTATTACTATCATCGCCAGAGTCTGGCGCTGGCGGAGGCGCTGCACTCGGCCTATCTGCGGGAGGTCCCTCTGCCCGACGAGGGACTTCGCTACGGCGATTACCTGGTCGCGCGCCTGACCTGGATGCCGGCGGCGCTCATAGAGAGCGCGTACATGATCCTGCCGGAGCAGGAGGAACTGCTCAACGATCCCCAGTTCCAGGATAAGCTCGCGGGCGCGGTTTCCGACGGGCTGCTCGGCCTGTTCAAGGTCCCGGCGCGTCCGGCCGCCAAAAAGGTCCCGGCGCGTCCGGCCGCCAAAAAGGTGAAAAAATGAGCGAGATGCTTGAGTTCATACTGAAGTTCGCGGAAGGCCTGCCGGAAGAGGCCGCCAAGGGCGAGGACGCTCTCTGGGAGTACCTGGCCAAGCGCGGCGCGGGCATCGTCAACTGCCACGCCGCCAGTTTTTTCGAGGCCGACGAGGTTAAAAAGCGGCTTACCTTCCGCAAAAGCATCGGTCCCGTCGGAGAAGCGCTGGTCGGGGTCAGTTTCGGCTATCAGGGCGTGGCGGGCTTCTGCGCGGAGTCCAAGCAGGCCATATTGGTCAACGACGCGGAGACCAGCCCGCTCTTCACCAAGAAGGTGGACAAGGGTTCCGGTTTCACCACCAGGACGGTCATCGCCGTCCCGGCGGTGGCCAATTCCGAACTGCTCGGAGTGATAGAGTACATCAACTCCATTCCCGGCCAGTTCAGCGAGGAAGAACTGAAGGCCGCCGAGCTCATCACCGCCGTCACGGCGCGCGAGGTCTACATCAAGCGGCTGGAGGCCACTATAAAGCAGTTGAACCTCAAGGGGGAGAGCACGATCAATAACCTCTCCGGCGGTTTCATCGGCGCCGACCTGGACGGTAAGGTCATCTTCTTCAACCCGAAGGCCAGGGAGATCTTCGAAGTGGGCCAGGAGTACATCAGCAGGCCGGTGGTGGAGCTGTTCCAGCTCTGCCCCGACGTGGTCGGCGCCATCGGAGACGTCCTCAAGCAGGGCAAGACCGTGCGCAGGCAGGAGTTCCGGTGCAAGGTCAACGGCCGGGAAAAGACCATCGGTTACAGTTCCATCAACATCAAAGGCGTCGACGGCAAGATCATCGGAGCCGGCGTAATATTCCAGGACATAACCGACCTCTGACGCCGCGGCCGGCCGCTGAGGCCCCGGACGCGGATAGGCCGTTATACTATCCGCGTCCGGACCCGGGCCGGGGCAACACCGGGGCCCGCGACGTAAAGCCCTGGGAAAGAGGCGTGACGGCAGTCTGCCCCGGCGGCTTCGGCTCTTTCTTCACGGGGAGAAACGCTATGCCTATACGCTGACCCCGACGGGGCGCAAGGCCGCCTCTCCCGACGGTCAGGGCCAGCGGATAGCCTTCCCCGTGAAGGTGATCCGCCTGCCGGACAACGCGCAGAACCTCCCCGTGGACGAGATGATGGACGCGATGAAGGTAAACTGCCGTCACGGCGGGTCTGTCCCGTGAGCTTCCGGCTACTTTACTCCGTTCTTCGGGCAGAGGGGGGCCAGCGGGCAGCGGCCGCAGAGCGGCTTGCGGGCGTCGCAGACGGCTCGGCCGTGCAGCACCAGCGCGTGGGCGAACCAGATCCAGTCGTCCTTCGGCACGGCCTTCATCAGGTCCAGCTCTATCTTGGCCGGGGCGGTCTCCCTGGTGAGGCCCAGCCGGAAGGCCAGGCGCTTGACGTGAGTGTCCACCACCACCCCCGCCGCTATGCCGTAGGCGGAGCCCAGCACCACGTTGGCCGTCTTGCGGGCCACGCCGCGCAGCGTCAGCAGTTCCTCCATCGTCCTCGGCACCTTCCCGCCGAAGTCCTCCTCTATGGCCCGGGAGGCCTCCTTGAGCGAGAGCGCCTTGTTCCTGTAGAAGCCTGTCGAGCGGATCAGCGCCTCTATCTCGGGCAGCGGAGCGGCCGCCAGCTCCGCCGGGCCGGGGTACTTCCTGAACAGCGCCGGGGTCACCATGTTCACGCGCTCGTCGGTGCACTGCGCCGAAAGTATCGTGGCCATCAGCAGCTCGTACGGGCTCCTGTGGTCCAGGGAACAGGAGGCTTCGGGGTAGGCTTTCCTGAGAAGCCGTATCAGCTCCGCGGCGCCCGCGCGGTCCTTCATGGCTCTATGATCCTCCTGAAGAAGATCTTTTTCCCTCCGGCCACCATGGCGTTCTCCGCCGTCCGGAAGGGGACCCCGAACTTCTCCTCGAAGCTCACCTCGCGCACCGAGTTGCTGTCCCCGGTGGCCTCTATCAGGCGGCCGCGCCCGGAGTAGATCATGACGTGCGTTATGTCCATGGGCTCCGAGGCGTCGGAGGAGAAGATCAGGTCCCCGGGCAGCAGCTCCTTCCTGGCTGTCCTGCGGGAGGCGTAGAACTGGTCCCCGGCGTTGCGCGGCAGGTCCACGCCCCAGGCCCTGAAGGCCAGGCTCACCAGGCCGGAGCAGTCCACGCCCCAAGCCGAGCGCCCTCCCCAGTAATACTTGTCGCCAAGGAAAAGGCGGGCCGTGCGGAGCGTTTCGCGGCGCAGCGCAGCGGGACCCGGAGGGACCAGACCGTTGAGGAAGCGGCCGGAAGGATTGCGCTCCGGCAGGGAGGAGTTCAGCTTCACGCCGAGAGAGAAGCTCCTGCCGCCGGCCGAGGCCGTTTTCGCCTTTACCACGCTGTCCGGAGGCAGCGGCGGCCTGAAGGCCAGCGCCGCGGTTTCCGTCCAGCCCTCGTACGGAGCGAGCGTGCGGCCGTCGGCGCGCAGGCTCTTCTGTTCACAGGCGCGCACCCTGGCCCAGCGGCCGGAGAGCTCGGCCAGCTCGACCCTTTCGTTGAGCAGCAGCTGGCTTTCTATCAGCTTGCGGCGCTCGGCACCGCCGCCGGGCGGGGCCTCGTAGAGCTCCGCGTAAGGCCGCTTCACCGCCAGGAACCTGCCCAGGTCCTCGGTCACTATGTATGCGAGCCCGAACTTGTTGCCCAGCCAGGCCTTCTCGAACTGCCCCCTGCCGTAGACCCGCTCCACGGTCCTGTCTTCGGGGGCCGCCGGATCGTTCACTACGACGTCCCCGTTCGCGGCGAAACCGGTGATCACCATCAGGTGGCCGCTGGTCCTCTTCAGCGGGGCTCCGCGCAGTTCGCCTGGTCCGAAGGTCAGGCTGGCTGTCACCGGCACGCCGGCTTCTAGGTAGGCCCGGGCCTCGTCCAGCGAGTTAAGCCTGGTCAGCACGGAGTGCAGCCCCAGCGAGCCGGCGTAGGCGGTGTTGAAGAACCAGTTGCCGTAGATCCCGCGGGCCGCGTCGCGCACCGCGGCCGCGGCGTGCAGGGCTGGGCAGCGCTTCCCGAGCCCGGCCAGCACCATCGAGAGCGAGACCGGGCTGCAGATGTCGCGGGAATGCGGCGCGTTGAGAGCTATCTGGGAGCGCCTGGGCAGGGCCAGCCGCACGGCCCCGCTCCCGGCCGGGGCCTGCGGCCTGAACGGGAGCGAGGAATCGGTGTAGCAGGCGGCCGCCAGGCGCAGCAGCGGCGGCTTGGCGCCTTCCGGGCGCAGCAGCAGCCGGTAGCGGAAGACCGAAGCCTTGCGCGCCAGCTTCAGCACGTCGGTCTCCATCCTGCCGAAGACGTTCTCCGAAGAGAGGCTGGCCGAGCCGCCGGGTCTGAAGGTCCCCCAGCTGAACCAGGGGCTCCAGCCGCGCGCCGTCTTCACGCTGGCCCGGACCTCCAGTTCCCCGCCGGAAGGGAAGACCGCGTTGGCCGAGAGCAGCAGCTGGTCGAATGGGAAAAGGGCGGCTATCTCAGGCGAGGTCAGGCTAGCTTGGCGCCGCTGGTCCTTTACCCTGAAAACAGCCCCAGGGAAGGCGGCCGGGACCAGGTTCTCGGCGCGGAAGCCGGAGAAATCCCCGGGGAGGAAATGGACCAGCGTCCAGGAACGCGGCACGGCGGCGTTGTTCTTGCGCGGCATGGGATTATCGTATCAAATTGAAAAGGTTTTTCAGAATATATACCATTTATGCTTCCGGTTTTAAGGAGAAAAAATGAAAAAACTGGCTTTGCTGACCTTGGTCGCCTTCCCTCTCTGCCTGTCCGCCGCGGAGGGGCAGCGCACCCTGAAGGGCGTTACCATGCCGCTCTCAGCGCAGGTGGACGGCAGGACGCTGGTCCTCAACGGCATGGGCCTGCGCACCAAGTTCTTCTTCAAAGTCTACGTGGCCGGCCTCTATCTGGAGAAGCCCTCCTCGGACGGCGCGGAGGTGGCCTCCTCCGAGCAGTTCAAGCGCCTGGACCTGGTATTCCTGCGCTCCGTAGGCGGCAAGACGGTGGCGGAGGCGCTGGCCGAGGATTTCGCCAATAACGCCGGCGACGCGATGCCGGCCCTGAAGGCCCGCATAGAGAGGTTCGAGAAGTTGATCCCCGACGTAAAGAAGGGCGGACGGATGAGCTTCGTCTACAGGCCGGGCGCAGGGCTGGAAGTGCTGGCTGACGGCTCCGAAGCGGGGAGCATAGAGGGAAAAGATTTCGCCGACATGCTTTTTCGGGTCTGGGTGGGGGAGAAACCGGCGGACAAGGCTCTGAAGGCCGGCCTGCTGGGAAACCCGTAGGGCCCGGCCGCGCCCGGCGGCAGGAGGGGCTTCAGGGAATTTTATCGGGGCACCGGGAATCGAACCCAGAACTCATGCTCCCAAAGCACGCGTGAGAACCATTTCACCATGCCCCGATAACGCCAAGGTAGGCAAAGATATTCTACTAAATAGCCTGGCGGGACTTGCTGATAAAAGCCTCCGAGACCTTGTGCCGGCGCGTCTTGCGCACCAGTATCTCCAATTGCCCTATCCTTAAGTTCTCGCTGCCTTTGGGCTGGCGGCCCAGGGTCTTCTCCAGCCAGGCGGCCAGAGTGATGTTGCCGGAGTCGGGCTTCAGTCCCAGCCTGCGCATCACCTCGGCCATGTCCGCTCCGCCTCCGGCTATCAGGCCGCCGCCGGCAGCGTAGAGGTGGGGAGGCAGGCGGTCGTACTCGTCCTTTATGGGGCCGCCCACCAGCCGGCCGATGATATCCTCCAGCGTCAGCAGACCCAGCGCCGCGCCGTCGCTTTCCGTCACCAGCGCCATGTGCACTCCGCGAGAGATCATCTCCTCCAGGGCCTTCGGCGCGGGCGTGCCGGCGCGTACCTTCTCTATGGGGCGGGTTATGCCGGCCACGTCTGGGGAGCGCGCCTTCATCTTCAGCGCGTTGACTATGTCCTTGAAGTTCACGTAGCCAATTATTTCGGCCGCGTTCCAGTCGGTACTGGTCACCGGGAAACGCGTGTGGAGGTCCATGTGCGCCCTTATCAGCGCCTGGGTCAGGCTCATGTCCGACGGGATGGAGGAGACCGCCGAAAGCGGGATCAGCAGTTCCTCCACTTTCCGCAGGCCGAGTTCCGCGGCCGCGTTGACGATGCGCTCCTGCATGCCCCCGATGAGGCTCTCGTCGCGCGCCTGGGCGGCCGCGTGGCGCAGCTCCGCCAGCGCGGCCTTCTCGCCCCGCCTGCGTCCCGAAGGCAGCAGCAGGTTGATGGCCCCCATGACCGCCTTGACGGCGCGTTCGAAGACGAACAGCAGCGGGTAGAAGAGCGTCTGCAGGGCCCTGAAGAGCGGCGAGGCGCTCAGCAGTATGAACTCCCTGTTCTCCATCGCGAAGACCTTCGGGACCAGCTCCCCGAATACGATGGTGACGGCCGTCAGCGGCAGCACGAACAGCACTATGCCGGCGGCCTCGGCGGCCCAGGGCGTGAGCCCGTAGCGCGCGCTCAGGACAGGGGCGAGGTATTCGTTTATCCCGGCGCCGCCGGTGGCCGCCGCTGCCGCCCCGGCCAGGGTTATCCCCAGCTGTATCAGCGAGAAGCTGGCCTCCAGCTTCTCCTTCATGAACCAGGCGGAGGCCGCCCCGGGGACGTTCTTTTCCTTGAGATGCCTTAGGTGCGCCTTGGGCACAGCTGCCAGCGCCATCTCGTAAGCCGCGAAAGCGGCGTTGAAGACGAGCATCAGCGCGATGACGGCCAGTTCCGCCCAGAAACCGTGCATATCCCCCCGTGCTTTGAACAAACCTCAGGAAAAATATATAATAACAAATATATTCCGGGATGGTGTAACGGTAGCACGAGAGACTCTGAATCTCTTTGTCTAGGTTCGAATCCTAGTCCCGGAGCCAAGATTGAATACGACGGGTAACCGCACTTATCCTGTAGGAGATTGACCGGGGCAAGCGGCTCCGGTCTTTTTTTTGCCTGATCCTTCTGTCAAAGGTCCGGGCCGCCTTGCGTTTTTGCGTCGCTCCAAGTCTGTCTCTCTTTGACCTTGTCTTTCGTGTCCTGCGGGCGCACGGCAGTTGTTCCTGGGTCCAAAGACCTACTTGTTGCTGGGCCTTACGGGTCTTGTCCGAAGCCAGCGGCGGGGTAGACTATATAAGACCATGAAGAGCCTGGCCCGCAAATTGGGATTGCTTACGCTGATGGCCGCCGCGCTCGCCGTTGCCGGCCACATCTACGAACATTGCACGGTCCTTACCGCCGGATCGTACGCCGCCTGCAGTATCTGCAGCGACATACAGGGCACTTCCGTAGGCGCGGCCGTACAGGTGGACGCAGGCCTGGTCTTCCTGCGGGTGGAGCGGCTCCAGCCGCTGACGGCCGTTTCCGCCGAAAAGACTTATTCCGAGATCTCCAGGGCGCCGCCCGGCGCCTTAATTTCCTGAGCAGTCCGCGGCCGGTAGCGGCCACATCCACTTGAACCGGGACGCCCCGCGTCCCGCCGACGGTATCCTCCATACTGCGGAGGGGCTATGAACGATAGAATCTCAAAGACACTGCTCGCCGGTGTCGTCCTCGCAGCTGCCGCATTCGTATCCCGGCCGGCGCCAGCATCCGCCGGCTCCATGGAAGGTCTCAGAGCGCAGAATCCGCTCATCGGATTTGACCTTAAGGCAGCTGCCCCAGATGTGCCGGCAGTCGCTGCCCCTGTGCCGGATGCCGCCTCCAAGTCTGCCGCTTCCCCGCTCCCCAACTTCGCCAAGGTCAGCGACGCGCTCTATCGCTCCGGGCAGCCTACGCTGGCTGGTATGGCCCAAATTCAGGCTGCCGGGATAAAGAGCATACTCAAGCTCAACGATAACACCCCGTCGGAGTCTCAATGGGCGCAGCAGGACGGCATCGGCTTCAACTATATGCTGATGCCCACCAAACAGTCGCCCTCCTACGACCAGATAGACCAGGCGCTGGCCTTCATCAACGACCCCGCCAACCAGCCGGTACTGGTGCATTGCCACTTGGGCCATGACCGTACCGGCGCCGTGGTTGCCGCTTACCGCGTTACCGTGCAGGGCTGGAGCGTGGACAAAGCCGCTGCCGAAGCCCTGCAGATGGGCTACAGCGACCCTTACTTCCAGAATATCACCACCTACCTGCAGGGTTATGTGCAGCACCTGCAGCAGCGCAGTGCCGACCCCACTGCTACCAGGACCCCCATAGCCGTCCCCAACTGGAGCGTAACCCCCGGCAACCTGTGCACGCCTTCCGACCCCAACTTCAAGGAGTACCGCTATCCCGAGCACATCGCCTACTGCAACCGGAACGTCACCTTGCAGATGAAGCAGCAGGTCGCCGCCGAATACAATGTGCCGCAGTCAGACTGGTCCAACTACGAGTTCGACCACCTTATCCCGCTGTGCATAGGAGGAGACAGCAGCGTGGACAATCTCTGGCCTCAACCGCATGGGATGGATGGCGGCTCCAACGATAAGGATAAGCTGGAGGACCAGCTTTACAAAGAGATGAAGGCCGGCGCCATAACCCAGAAGGACGCGGTGCAGCAGATATACGACTGGTTCCAGGGTTATGCGGCAAGGCATCCGGAACTTCCCGCCGCGGTGCGGGCTAAGCTCTCTACGCTGGGCAATTGAGCTGGGAGGGGCTCAGGGCTATATAAGAGTAGTGCTCCAGGGGCCGTATTGTAGACCGGCCCCTGGAATTGGTAGAATATAAATGTACTCATTGTAAGGCCACATCGTGGTTTCCGTATCTTACAAGCTGCGCGGGTATCCTTAAAGACCTAAGACTGCCTGCCGCGGTGATGTCCTTCCCAAGTATCCGGAAGGCGCGTTAAGTTTCCACCCACCTCATAGGAACTTAGCACAAAGTATCGGGAATATAATTCGGAATTATATTTCGGAGGCTTGTTGCTATGTGCAAATCAATTAAGTTAGTGGTATTTTCATCTATTCTTTTGATGCCGGCGCTGTCGTTCGCTCAGACGAGCGCTCTGAACAGCGTGGTTGCCCGGACGGATGCGCGGATTGCATCCTTGGTGTCTTCAGTCGCGGAGCTGCCCGCTGTCCCCGCGGTATCCGCTCCGGCGGCGGCCGCGGAGAGGCCGCAGTCCGCTTTGCCCAAAAGCGACTACTTCCCGCTGGACAAGCATCTCGTCCTGGTCTACGAGTATACGTCCAGCGAGTTTCCGGGCGCCAAGACGATAAGGGTGGAGCAGCTGCGCTACTTCCCCAAGGACGACGCGGCCACGTTCATGCGGACCACCTATTACGACGGCGCGTCCTATAACGAGGTCTACGGCGTTCACGCCAACCAGTCCGGCGTCTATTCCGTGAACGGCCTGCTGGGCGGCGACAGGATGGAGTTCTCCCTGCCGGAACGGGTCGGCAGCGCCTGGAGCAAGGACTCCGACGGCAGCAGGATCGAGTCGCTCAGCGCCGGGGTCGGAGTGCCAGCCGGCGACTTCTCCAACTGCCTCAAAGTAACCACAGAACTGGGCGGGGGGGATGCCGGGGTCTCCGAGCGGTATTATGCCCCCGGCATCGGCCTCGTGTACGAGAATGTGGCCGGCGAGGCCGTCCAGAAGACGCTTAAGCTGGTTTCCTATTCGATACGGTAGCGTCCGATATCCCAGAACGGAACCCCGGGCCTCGAGGCCCGGGGTTTTTCTTTTCTGGATCGGCCCCGGCCCGTGTGGCGCGAAGGGTGCCGCGTCCGGGCGGGCGTTACCTTTTCCCGGCGGCAAATGGCCCCTGGCGGGGCTGTTCCCCGCGGAGCTTCTTGGCGAGCACCGCTATGGTGGCCAGGATCGTTTCGGCGTTCTGGGGGCTTTGGTCAAGCAGCAGCTTCAGGATCCTGTTCAGTATCCTTTGTTTCTCGCATGGCACGCGAGGGGCGGTCTTCTCGTTGAACAGTTCCGGAACGGGGACGTCCAGGGCTGCGGCTATCTTGGCTATGGTGGCCAGGCTGGGTTTCTTTTTGTTCGTCTCCAGATAGGCGAGGAAGCTCACGCTTATGCCGGCGGCGTCCGCCAGCTCCTCGATAGTGAGACCGGCCTGCAGGCGCTTGAGGCGCAGTTGCCTTGCGAACGTGGCGTAGATATTCATACCCATCGGCTCCTCGGGGCTTTCCGCCTTGCGTATAGCGTAGCACGCACGGTTCGGAGAACGCTCATATCCGGCTCAAATCAAGCTCAAGAACAGTCCGCACGTAGGACCTGTCCGCAGTTCGCTTTTCCCGGGCTTCCGGGGCGCGAAAGGGCGGACACGGGCTGTTCGTAGTAGACGGAACGTGAGGAAGCATCACCCTTGTACTGACTTTATTATATATTTCGGCCGTCTCCAATCGTCTATCGGAATAATTCCCGAATATGTTTCGACTTTTGGTCTATTCCGGAGTTTTGTGACTTATGTTACACTTTCAACGCAGCCGGGGGGCGGGTGAGGACATCTGCAGGTAAGGGGAAGACTGGACGCAATGCCCGCGAACATTCTTGTGGCGGACGACGACAAGGTCATGCTCGGCGTTTACACCCGGATATTCTCCGGGACCGGCTACTCGCTCTCTCTGGCCTCGAGCTTCGCCGAAGCCGCGGGGCTTATCGCGGCCAACGACTACGACCTGCTGATAACCGACCAGCTGCTGAACGACGGCCTGGGAACCGACCTGATCCGGCTGTTCGAGGAAAAAAGGGCCGGGGCCAAAAGTCTTCTTGTCACCGGCTCGATGGCGGGGATAGATCCCGGCCAGCTGCCCGAGGTCTGCTTCCAAAAACCTTTCGATCTTGACGAGTTCATGGCGGCTGTGGCCTGCGCGCTGCTCTAGCTGGAGCCGGCGCGCATCAGGCCTTGCGGGCCGCGGACCGGGCCAGAGCCTCGCGGGCCTTGCGAGTCAGCGACTCCAGCGTGAAAGGCTTCTGGATGAAGCTCTTCTCCGGGTCCAGCGGCCCCTCGTCCAGTACGGTATGTTCGGTGTAGCCGGACATATAGATGGTCTCCATGTGCGGCGATATGTTTTTGAGGTTTTTTTCGAGATCGGGGCCGCTCATCCTGGGCAGGACCATGTCCGTCAGCAGCAGGTCTATCCCCTCGTTCCTGCGCTCGAACAGCGCCAGCGCTTCCTCGGCGCTGGCCGCTTCCAGCACTGTCAGGCCGTCGTCGGCCAGCGTGCGGCGCGCCAGGGCGCGGATCTGTTCGTCGTCGTCCACCACGAGGACCGTGCCGGCCGCCGCGGGTAACTCCTTTCTCGGCTGCCTGGGAGCGGCCGCCCCGGACTCCGAAGCCAAAGGGAAATAGATCTTGAAGATGGTCCCCCGCCCTTTCTCGCTGTAAAGGGTTATGACCCCGCCGCTCTGTCTGACTATCCCGTGCACAGTGGAGAGGCCGAGCCCGGTCCCCTTGTCGCGCGGCTTTGTGGTGAAGAACGGCTCGAAGATATGCGATTTTATCTCCTCGCTCATGCCGCTGCCGGTGTCGCTCACCGACAGCAGGGCGTAATCCCCCGGTTCAAGGGTGCCGTGCCGGTCCATATACGTGGTGTCCATCCGCACCAGCGACGACTGGATCAGGAGCCTGCCCCCTTTCGGCATGGCGTCGCGCGCGTTGACGGCCAGGTTCAGGATGACCTGCTCTATATAGCCGGGGTCGGCTTTGATGGGGGCCTCCTCCGCGGCCGTGAGCGTTTCAAGCTCGATATCCTCTCCCAGCAGGCGCCTGAGCATGGCTTTCATGTCCTTTATGAGCGAGTTCAGGTCCAGAACCACCGGCTGAAGTTTCTGCTTCCGGCTGAAAGTGAGCAGCTGTTTCGTCAGGTTGGCCGCGCGCAGCCCGGCCTTCTTTATCTCCTCGGCGTCACTGCGCCGCTGGTCGCCAGGGGCCAGCTTCTTCAGGAGGAAATCGCTGTAGGCAAGGATGGCGGAGAGGATGTTGTTGAAATCATGGGCTACGCCGCCGGCCAGTCTGCCGGCTATCTCCATCTTCTGCGCCTGGCGCAGCTGCTCCTCCAGCTGGGATTTTTCGCGGGCGTAGTTCCGGGCGCTCTCTATATCCTCGACCAGGCCGATATAGCGGACCTCGGAATTATTGAAGGCCGGCAGCGCCGATAGCGTCAATTTTACCCATGTCGCGGAGCCGTCCTTCCTGATATAACGCGTCTCCATGCGGAGGACGCCGGCCCGGCCCCCGCGCAGCAGCGACAGCTGCTCCTTCTGGCGGCGTACGTCTTCGGGATGCGTGATATCCCAGCACGCGGTCCCGAGAAGCTCCTCCGGCGTGCGGCCCAGGATCGCAGATAACGCCGGATTCGCACTCAGGAAGCGCCCGTTCTTCTCGTTCACGACGCAGATGCCGATCGGGGATTCTGTGAATACCGCCTTGAAAAGGGCTTCGCTTTCCTTCAGCGCCTCCAGGGCTTTTTCGTGGGCGGCCAACTCTCCCGCGAGCTCGCTGGTGCGCCGCTCCACCATGTCTTTCAGGCGGGCGCTTTCCTCGCGCTGGAGCAGGTTGGCCGCTTTTATCTTCCTCATGGCCCGTATCTGCACGGCGAGCTCCCAGAGCTCGAACGGCTTGGAGGCGAAGGCCTCGGCTCCAGCCTCGAAAGCCCGGTCGCAGGTCGCCTTGTCGGGGCTTACGGCGGTCAGGAATATTACTGGGATATCGCAGGTGCGCGGGTCTTCCTTGAGCCGCCTGCATGTCCCGAACCCGTCCAGGCCCGGCATCACGAGATCCAGCAATATCACGTCCGGCTCTTTTTGCAGCGCGAGCGCCAGGCCTTCTTCTCCGCTAGCCGCCGTGTAGAGCGCCGCGCCCGGGAAGGCGTGCGGTATGGCGGAGCCCAAAGCGTCCAGATTCTCTTTGGAGTCGTCGATGGCCAAAAGCCTCAGCTTGGCGGCGGGCATAAGCGTTCCCCCTGTTGCGTCCCTGATAAGACCCATTATACCGCTTTTCCCGCGCTGAACGTGGAGAAAGGCCCTCTCCCGGCTCCCGCGCCCGTCCCGGAGGAAAGGCCGCCGCATGGGGGCATTTTTGCTGGCTGTAACCTTTGGGCGCGCGGCGCATCAAATTAGTGCGGCCAAGTTCGCGGAGATAAGGAGCGCTGATGCAGGGAATTGGAGTCGCGGCGTGGACGGCGGCTGGGGGAGTTCTGGGATATCTCTGGCACAGGCTGGTGGGCTGTTCCACCGGGGCCTGTCCGATAGTGCGCAGCCCCTATCTCAGCGTGATCTGGGGCGCGGCGCTGGGGCTGGCTTTCGCGCTTAACCGCTGACGGAGGAAAAATGCAGAAGATAGACACCGAAACGTTCAAGACGAGGGTCTTCGACTTCGAAAAGAACACCGAGTGGAAGTTCTCCGGCGACAAGCCGTGCATAGTGGACTTCTACGCGGACTGGTGCGGCCCGTGCCGCATGGTCTCGCCGGTGCTGCAGGAACTGTCGGAAAAATACGCGGGCAAACTGGACGTCTACAAGGTGGACACCGACGCGGAGCAGGCGCTGGCCGCGGCTTTCGGCATACAGAGCATCCCGAGCATGCTCTTCGTGCCGATGTCCGGCAAACCGCAGATGGCCACCGGCGCGCTGCCCAAGGACATCATCGAGAAGGTCATAGGCGAAGTCCTGAACGTGAAGTAGCCCCGGCGGGGGACTCAGCGGCCGCCGGCTTTGCGGAGGTCCCTGGCGAAGTCGCCCATCATCGCGGCCGCGGCGTTCTCCACCGCCTGCAGCGGGGTGTCGCCGCGGCCGTCGTCGGAGTCCACCCAGACGACCGCGCCGGTCCTGACGTCTATCAGGCGCGCCGTTATGGAGATCTGCGAATATTCGCCCACCACCTCGTTGCGGTGGCGGGTCCTGTAGGTGACCCTCTCTTCCCTCTGCGTCCTCTGGACCAGCCTGCCGCCTGGCAGTCTTTCCGTGGACCTGGCCAGGAACGGCGTCCTGGTCTCGTCGGTGAGCAGCATGCTCTCAGTCTCTTTCCTGTTGGGCCTGAAGAAAAGCACCTGTACTACCATCAGTCCGTCCACGCCCAGCACCCCGGGGTCTATCCTCTGGCCGCCCTTTAGGAGGCCCTCCAGCGACATCTTCTGCTCGGCGAGGACTGCGTTTATCCTCTCGCGCTCCACTACGGAAAGGCCGCTCCTTATGAGGTACTTGTCGAAGATCGAGTCTATCCCGTTCAGGACGGCCGGCGTGCCGGGCGAGGCCATCACGCAGACGCTCTTGAAGCCGGCCCAGTCGTAGCCGCGGCTGATGACCGAGGTCTGGGAGGAGCAGGCGGAGAAAAGGGAGACGGCGAGGAGAAGCGGGATGGCGCGTTTCATAGCTGGTCCTGGGAACAATGATATCATAGTTCCCGCCGTCGGGGCCAACGGCGCGGGGCGCCCGCTCCCAAGGTTACGCGCCCTGCCCTGAATTGGTAAGATATCCGCATGCCCCTCTCCGCCTCCCGCATGCGCCGCCTGTTCCTGCTGTCTCCGGAAGTGATCTTCCTGAACCACGGCTCCTTCGGCGCCTGCCCGCGCGAGGTCTTCCGCGATTATCAGCGCTGGCAGCTGGAACTGGAGCGCAACCCGGTGGAGTTCCTGGGCCGCCGCTCCGGGGAATTGCTTTGGAACGCGCGTTCGGAGCTGGCGGCCTTCCTGGGGGCCGGGGCGCGGGACCTGGTCTTCATCGCCAATTCCACCACCGGCGTCAACGCGGTGGCCAAGTCGCTGGCGCTCGAGCCCGGCGAGGAGGTGCTCTCCACCGACCACGAGTACGGAGCCTGCGACAACGCCTGGCGGCTGGCCTGCGCGGCCCGCGGGGCCGGCTATGTGAAAGCCTCCGTGCCGCTGCCTTTCGAACCGGCGGAGTTCGCCGACCGCGTGTGGGAGAAGGTGACGCCGCGCACCCGCCTGATCTTCTTCAGCCACATCACGTCGGCCACGGCGCTGCTCTTTCCCGCCGCGGAGCTGTGCGCCAGGGCCCGCAAGGCCGGCATCCTGACCTTCGTGGACGGGGCCCACGCCCCCGGCCAGGTCGACCTGGACCTGCGCCGTCTGGGCGCGGACTTCTACGTGGGCAACTGCCACAAGTGGCTCATGGCGCCCAAGGGCAGCGCCTTCTTCTACGCCTGCGGCGCGGCCCAGGGGCTGGTAGAGGGTCTCGTGACCAGCTGGGGCTACAGCGAGCGCACGGCCGCCAACGCCGACCAGGAGGCCTACGCCGGCACCGGGGTCTTCGAGCGCAGGCACCAGTGGCAGGGCACGCGCGACATAGCGCCTTTCCTGGCGGTGCCGGCCGCTATAAGGTTCAGGCGGAAGTACGGCTGGGCGGCGCGGCAGAAGGCCTGCCGCGAACTGGCCGCGCTTACTCAGCGCCGCGTGCTGGCGGAGAACGGCCTGGCCCCGATAACCGGCGGGGGTGAGCTGCAGATGCTGGCCATCCCGGTGCCAGCGGCCGGCGCGGAGAGGCTCTCCAAATGGCTGTTCCGCGCGCGGCGCATAGAGGCTCCGGTGACAGGCTTCGGCGCCGGGCGCTTCGTGCGCGTTTCCGTGCAGCCCTACAACACCCGCGCCGACCTGGACGCGCTGGTCGGCGCGCTTTCCGATTTCCGCAGGGGCCGCGCTTGAATATGCCGGCGATAGAGCTTGAGAACATAACTCGCTCCTATCCGGTAGGCGGAGAGGAACTCCGCGTTCTTAAGGGGATAAACCTGACCGTGGAGCAGGGCGAGTTCCTGGCCATCATGGGCCCGTCTGGCTCCGGGAAGTCCACGCTGCTGCAGATACTGGGGCTCTTGGACCGGGCCACCGGGGGGACCTACAGGCTGCTGGGCCGGGACGTCACCGCGATGAGCGACGACGAGGGCGCGCAGGTGCGTCTGCATACGCTGGGCTTCGTGTTCCAGATGTTCAACCTGCTGCCCAGGACGCCGGCCCTGGAGAACGTCGAACTGCCGATGATCTATTCCGGCGCCCTCTCCCGGCGCGAACGCGCCGGCAAGCTGCTGGAGGAAGTGGGCCTTGGCGACAGGCTCGATCACAGGCCCAGCCAGCTCTCCGGCGGCCAGCAGCAGCGCGTGGCCATAGCCCGCGCGCTGGTCAACCGCCCCAGCGTGATCTTCGCCGACGAGCCCACGGGCAACCTGGCCTCCGACCAGGCGGAGGGGATACTGGAGCTGCTGGCGAAGCTCAACCGCGAGGGCGTTACCGTTGTGATGGTGACGCACGAGCCGGACATAGCGGCCTATGCCGGCCGTGTCATCACGCTCAGGGACGGCGTGATAGTCTCCGACGAGCGCCGCGCCGCGCCGCCGGAAGCCGGGCCCGCGCGTCCGCAGCATTTCCCGCGCGCGTCCGGTCCCGCCACGGCCGGGGCGCGGCTGGCCCGCGCGGCCGAGTACGCCGCTTCCGCGCTGAGGGGCATAGCCTCCAACAAGATGCGCAGCGGGCTTTCGATGCTGGGCATCATGATCGGGGTCGCAGCCGTCATAACCATGCTCGCCGTGGGGCGCGGCGCTCAGGACGCCATAAAGACCAGGCTGGCCAGCCTCGGTTCCAACGTGATCATGCTGTTCGCCCACGCGCAGAATTTCCGCGGGGTCAGCACGGGCAACGCCTCTTACAGCCGCCTGACGCTCGATGACGCCGCCGCTATCCGAAGGTCCATACCCGGCATAACTGACATGTACACGGAGGCCGAGGGGGACGTGCAGGCCATCCACGGCGACAAAAACACCATAGTCGAAATGCAGGGGGTTACCAGCAACTACGCCTCCATCCGCAACTCCTGGCCGGAATACGGCCGGTTCTTCTCCAGCGAGGAGGACCGGGCCAGGGAGCGCGTGGCAGTGCTGGGGGCCGAAGTGGTGCAGGACCTGTTCGGTACCGGGAACCCGCTGGAGCGGACGATCAAGATAAACAAGGTCTCGTTCCGCGTGATAGGCGTGCTGCCGCTCAGGGGCGGAGGGGGAGGCGGGGACCAGGACAACCTTATCTTCGTCCCCATCAATACCGCTATGACGAGGGTCCTGGGGGTGAAATATCTGCACGAGATGGCCATCCAGTGCGCCTCTCCGGAGATCATCCCCGCGGTCATGGACAGGCTGGAGAAGTTCATGCGCAAGCGCAGGCGGCTTAACGCCTACCAGGACGACGATTTCCGCATACGGGACAACGCCGAGTTCCAGAACATCGTCTCCGGGACGGCCAGGACGATGTCCCTCCTGCTTGGGGTCATTGCCGCTATTTCCCTGGTCATCGGGGGCATAGGCATCATGAACATAATGCTGGTCTCCGTGAACGAGCGCACGCACGAGATAGGCCTGCGAAAGGCGGTGGGGGCTTCCAGGCGGGCGATAATGGCCCAGTTCCTGATAGAGACGCTGCTGCTTTCGGTCATGGGCGGGGCGGCGGGGATAACGCTGGGCTGGCTGGCCTCCGAAGCCCTTTCGGTTTTCGCGGGCTGGGCGGTCGCCGTTACGTTGCCGGCCGTCCTGCTGTCCTTCGGCTTCTCCGCCGGCGCGGGGATAGTTTTCGGCCTGTGGCCGGCCCGAAAGGCTTCGCTGCTTTCTCCCATCGCCGCTCTAAGGTACGAGTAGCCTCCTCCGCCGGGACTTTGGTCCTATGCGGCGCCAGGTCCTGTGGCCCTTGGCCGTTTGCCCTTCGTCAACTAAAGTATAGCCGCGGACCTTGTAATCCCCGGAATAGGCCGGGGAGCATCCACCGCCGGACCGGAATCCGGCGTTCCCAGGGGAAGCGGCGGAAATTGCGCCGGCTCCCCTTTTTTTATTCGGAGGAGTTATATGAACGCGAAGATCTCGAAAACGGTGTTCCCGGCGGCGGTACTCTCAGCCCTGGCCTTGATTGGCGGATCGGCTAGCGTTTCCGCCGGCACCATGGAGGCGCTCAGGGCGCAGGTCCCGCTGGCCGGCTTTTCGGCTGCTTCCCTGGCGCGGAGCGCCTCCGGCATTCCGGCGGTCCCGGCCCCGGTACGCGGCGCGGCTGAAAAAAAGGCCTCCGCGCTCCCGAACTTCGCCAGGGTCAGCGACGCGCTTTACCGCTCCGGCCAGCCCACCAGGGCCGGCATGGACCAACTCCGTTCCTCCGGCATAAAGACCATCCTCAAGCTCAACGACAACAGCCCGGCCGAGTCCCAGTGGGCTTCCGACGACGGCGTGACGCTGGTGCCTATGCTGATGAGCACGCAGCAGTCCCCCTCCTACGGCCAGATAGACCAGGCGCTGGCGGTGATCAACGACCCGTCGAAACAGCCCGTCCTGGTGCACTGCAAGCTGGGGCACGACCGGACCGGCGCGGTGGTGGCGGCCTACCGCGTGACGGTGCAGGGCTGGAGCGTGGACCAGGCCGCCTCGGAAGCCTTGCGGTTCGGCTACAGCGACCCTCATTTCGAGAACATCGCGGCCTACCTGCAGGGCTACGTCGCGCACGCGCAGCAGCGCGCCGCTTCAGCTGGACGGTCCCGCCGTCAGGCGAACCTTTTCGTTCTTACGTCTCCGGAAGGGGACAGGTAGGCGCAGCGGCTGCGGCCCGTCCTCTTGGAATGCAGCAGCAGGTCGTCGGCGGCTTTCACGGCCTGGTCGAAATTCGAGAACTTCGGGTTCGCCGGCGTCAGCGTGACCACGCCGGCGCTGAACCGTACCCGGTCGGGGCCGCCGGCGCGCCTGTGCTCCGGCGGGACGCAGTCGGCCTCCCTGAGCCTGGCGCAGATGCGGTCCAGGATCACCAGCACGTCCCTGGTCCTGGTTCCGGGCAGCAGCGCCACGAACTCCTCTCCGCCGTAGCGCCCCACCATGTCCGTGGCCCGGACAGAGGCCTGCACCGCGCCTGAAAAGGCCTTCAGCGCGGCGTCGCCCACGTCGTGGCCGTAGCTGTCGTTGAACTTCTTGAAGTGGTCCAGGTCTATCATGACCAGGCTCAGGGAATCCGGCCGCTGCTTCTTCTTGAGGCTGTAGATAAGGTGGTCGAACCTGCCCGCCACTACGGGGCGCAGGTGGAACCCGGTGAGGTTGTCGCACTCCGAGAGGTACTTCACGCGCTTGAAATCGCGGGTGTGCAGGATGCGGCGGCGCAGCAGGTTCTCGAACGGGCCCAGCTCTGCGGCCAGCCGCGCGGCGGTGTACTTCTTCCTGGTCCCGAAGGACATGTGCATCTTGGCCATCAGCTTGCCGTTGTCGGGATGCAGCACCACCAGGTTCACCCAGGCCCTGGTCTTCTGCGCCCGGGCCTCCTTCTGCTCCGCCGGCGTCAGCTCGGCGAAAACGTCGTTGACTATCCGCGGCTTCCTGACGAGCATGCATTCCAGCAGGCTTTTCTCCACCAGGCCGGAGGCGCGCACCTCGGCCTCTTCCCCGCGGGTATAACCGATGAAGATCTGCTCTTCGACCAGGCCGTCGAGGTATTCCCTGTGTCTCTCGGCCAGCTTCTGCAGCCCGGCCCCGGAGGGGGGCGGCGCCTTGGGGTCGAGCCCGGTGACGTCGTAGAAGGCGCGCTCGTCGTAATCGGACAGGATCGTGATGTCGCCGCGGCAGACGCCGAATTCCCGGAAGAAGTGGCGGTACATGTCCTCGCCCACCTGGCGGAGGTCGTTCGTGGAGATGGCCCGGTCGAAGAGGGCTATCCTGCCGCGGTGCTCCTTGCGCTCGCGGGCGAGGACGCCGCGCAGGCGGCGCAGCTCCGCGCGGAGGCGGGCGTTCTCCCGCTCTGGACTTCGCTGCCCGGCGCGCGCGGTCATGCTGCGGCCCTTGTCAGTGGTTGAAGAACTGCATGGCGGCGGCCAGGGCCGGCATCAGTATCGAGCCGACTATGGCCTCGCCGGCCACCAGGCCGGAGGCCAGCGGGGTGGCGTACAGGTCGAAAGAGCCTCCCTCGTCGGGCGAGAACTTGTTCCAGACGGCCGAGATCACGCTGCCGATGGCCGTGCCGATGTTCAGCGAGGCCGGCAGGATCAGCGCGAAGCCCACGGCGGCCGGTATCGGCACGAACCAGAAGCGGCTGACCTCGTGGCCCTTTTCGTTGGTCTTCTTGAAGGCCAGCAGGACCTCGCAGAGGACGCCTATGACTATGGCGGCGGCCGAGGCTGTCAGCGCGCCGTGCGGCAGGTAGGAGAGACCCTTTTCCATCACGATGGCCAGCGTGGCTATCTTGAGGCCGGTGGGCGCGGCCAGCTGGCCGGGGTTCAGACCTATGCCGTAGGTCTTCTCCAGCATCGTGAACATGAACGGCGTCAGAATGGCGCCTATCGGGATCACGATCAGCTGCGCCAGGATCAGCGTCTTGAACTTGCCGCCGAGGCGCTGCGCCACCCAGAACGAGGGTACGACGTTCTCCGACGTGGCCTGCGGGTTGGCGCTGACGTAGGCCGCGGTCAGATTGGAGCGGATCTGCGCGGGCCAGATCAGGCCGAACAGGAACTGCGTGGCGTTGGCCATCAGCGAGACCGGGCCGGAGCCGGTGATGCCCAGCACGCGCAGGCCGGCGACTATCAGCAGCGGCTGTATCGCCACGGCCAGCAGCACCTCCGCCCAGGGCATGTTGAACCACTTGCTGGTCAGCCAGACGGTCAGCGTCACGCAGACGGTGATGCCGGTGACGGTCCACCAGAGCGGGATCTCTTCGTCGGCCAGCGATTTGAACTCGTGCTTCTCGAACTTGACCTTGTCCTTGTGCAGGAAGTGCTGGATGATGGGGATGATCACGCTGGTCAGCGCGGCGGCTATCATCATGGCCGTGGCGGGCCACATCATCCACTGCACGACGTACTTGAAATGCGAGGCGGCGCCCAGATACTCGGTGGCCTGGCCGCAGGAGGAGGCGAGGAAGTTCATCGCCTGCTCCTTCTGCGCGCCGGCGAGGCCGCCGACCGAGTTGAGCGTGCCGAGGCAGCTGGAGAAATTCGCCTGCGCCACGCCTGAAAGCGCCGAGTACTTGGCCACGGTCTCGCCGAAGGCGGCCACTATCCAGGTGCCGAGCAGGGCGGAGAGGCCTACGGAGAGCGGCACCAGCATGCCTATGCCGAAGGCCGCGAACTCCGGGCCCAGGGCTATGTCCAGGGCGGGATTGGCGACGATGGGCTGAAGTACGCCGAGGCCGTCGCGCAGGAAGGTGAGGAAGCCTGCGGCGCCCGTACTGACCAGCAGCACGTCGCGGCGGCGCTTGGTGGTGACGGAGGCTTTCGGGTCGGTCAGCGTCTGCGCCACGCTGAGCGTCGCCTTGCTGCCGGGCCAGGGGATGGAGTGGTCCTTCAGGATGGAACTCCTCGGGAAAACCCCCATGAACACGCCGAGGTTGGCCGAGATGAACAGCCAGATGAACATCTGCCAGGTCGTCAGGTTGAAGCCGATGTCCCGGCCGAAGACGTTCTGGATGTAGTAGAACGCGGCGAGGATCACGACCATGAAGGCGATGCTGGACACCAGGCCGATCATGGCCTGGATGATGTTGAGCTCTATGGCCAGTTCCTGGCCCTGCATGCGCTTGCCCAGCAGGGCGGCGGCCAGGAACATGCCGCCCATCGTCAGGTCGACGCTCTGGCCGAGCTTCAGCGTAACATAGGGGGTCGCGGCGGCCGCCACGGCGCACAACACCCCGCCCAGCAGCAGCAGACGCCAGTTGAGTTCTTTCATCCTCTCACCTCCGGTCCTTAACCATGCGAGTAAAATAATTCCGGCGGTGCGTTTTCTTGTTCTTGAAAAACGCGCAGGTCCCGCTCTTGTTCAGATAATACAAAGAAATGGCGTTCCGCTGGAAGCGCCCGGGCGCGGGCGGACGGCCTATTTCCGGCGTAGGACTTAAGTCCTGCCCGGAGTAGGCCAATGGCAACTTGGCGGACTGCGGCCGGGGGGGCTAGAATCCTAGTGTAAGGCTATCCGCGGGTCCAAAGGAGGGCCCAGACAACGATGCGCGCGCTTATAGCTCCATTGCTGCTGCTGGCAGTTACGCCGTTCTTCTCCGCCCCGGCCTCGGCCAGGGAAGTTCCCCCGCTCGAACAGCTGCTCTCGCAGGCCAGGACGCCTGCTCCTCCGGCCCCGGCGCCTCCGGCCCCGGAGATAGCGCTGCCTCTGCCGCCGGAGACCTCCGTCCCCGGAACCGACGTCACCGCCGGGTACGATTCCGCTCTCGCAGCCGCCTCCTCGTCGTCGGACGCGGTCTACGCAGGGCTCCTCAAGGACTATAAGGTCATCTTCGTGCCTGGTTTCCTCTCCGACTTCGACCCTGCCACCATACACATACCGGGCGTGACGTTCCAGCACAAGATCTACTTCGACGAGCAGCTGGCCTGGCTGAAGCGGCTGGGCGTGGAGACCTCCCGCCTCAGCATGAAATCCGAGGATTCAGTGGCGCAGAACGCTCCTGCGGTGGAAGCTGCCATAAGGTCCTCCGACAAGCCGGTCATCCTCATCGCCCACAGCAAGGGCGGCCTGGATACGCTGGAGGCCCTGCTCTCGGACCGGGCGCTGCTTTCCAAGGTGCGGGGCCTGATAACCCTGCAGAGCCCTTTCAGCGGCACCCCGGTGGCGGATTACGTTGTGGCCCATACCACGCTGGACGATATTGCCGTGGACCTGCTGCTGAAGCTCGGGGGGAACAAGGAGTCGATGATCAATATGACCACCGACAACCGGGTGCCGTACATGGAGGCCAACTCGGCCGGCGTTGCCGCGGTGGAGGCCGCGGTCCCCGTGCTTTCCGTGGCCACCTGGAAGGACCCGGTGCCCGGCAAGTTCGACACCAAACTGAAGCCGGTGCGCGACTTCCTGCTGAGGCGCGGGCTCAGGAACGACGGCCTGGTGCCGGTGTCCAGCGCGCTGCTCCCCGGCTCCTACTACATAAAGATCCCGGGCCTGGACCACACCGTGACGGTCCGTCCTTCCAATTATATCCCGCTGGACAGGGTGGCCATGACCAAGGCCCTGCTGCGCGAGTTTTTCTCCCTTCCGGTCCGGCCCGCAGGCCATGCCGGGATCCTGTAAGCCCCCAGCGGCGCGGCCCGGGCGTTCCTCCCGGGCCGCCTTGTTTGGTATAGTCTAATCCGGACCTCCCGGCGCTCCGGGAGGGTTAGGAGGAAAGCTATGAAAAGGTCCTTCTGGATGATCTGCGGGACGCCGCTTCTGCTGGGCGCCGCGCTGTCGGCTTGCGGCGGTCTCCGGCACCGCCAGGCGCCGGCGGCGCTCCCCGCCGCTAAAGGAGAGTCGATGCTGACGGTGACGAAGAAAGATAATGGCAGGGAGCTGGCTTTGGAAGTCGGGGAGACCGTCCTGGTATCGCTGCCGGAGAACCCGACCACCGGTTACCGCTGGGAACAGGCTGGGGATACGTCTCAGTACCTGGCAGCGGTAAAAGACGAATATGTGCCGGCCCCGCAGGGCCGCGGCATCGTGGGCGCCGGCGGCGTCAGGGAACTGACGTTCTCGGCTAAAGCGCCCGGGTCGGTCAAGCTGTCCCTGCGGCTGAGACGCTCCTGGGAAAAACCGGACCAGGCCGTGGATTCCTTCTCCGCGACATTGAACATTTCCGCTCCGCCAGCCCGCTAGGGCGAAACCTGGACGTGACCGCGCCGCTGCGGCCGGCCTCGCCTGGCCGGCCGCGTTCTTTCTGGCCTAAGACCTGGACCTCCCCGGGCGCCGCCGCCGTATAAATAATGTTTTTTTACGTTTTTTTTACGGTCCGCCGCTTTCTTTTTACTTACCATCCAGCCTATGGTAAGATAGACTATGGGGGTGGGGAGACGCGTGTCGCGCGCCAGGTCCTCAGCAAAGGAAAATCATGAGCTTCACTATCGCCGGTATCGTCGGCGGCCTGCTGTTCGTCTACCTGGTGTACGCCGTGTTCAATCCGGAAAGGTTCTGAGCTATGAACGTATACGACACGCTGCAGGTCCTGATCTACGCGGCCGCGCTGGCGGCGCTGGCCAGACCTCTGGGGAACTGGCTGGCCTCAGCGCTGCAGAACGACAGTCCGCTGCAGGCCCGCGTCTTCGGCCCTTTAGAGCGGCTGATCTGGCGCGCCTGCGGCATAAACCCGGGCGTCCAGATGAATTGGAAGACCTATTCCTGGGCGCTGCTGGCCTTCAACGCCGCCGGCTTCGTCCTGCTGTTCGCGCAGCAGCTTTTCCAGCACAGGCTCCCGCTGAACCCCAACGGCGACGGTCCGGTCGGGTTCTGGCTGGCCTTCAATACGGCGGCCAGCTTCATGACCAACACCAACTGGCAGGCCTACGCCGGCGAGACCACCATGAGCTACCTGACGCAGATGCTGGGCCTTGCGGTGCACAACTTCACCAGCGCCGCGACCGGCATCGCCGTGATGGCCGCCATGACCAGGGGCCTGGCTGGCGGCAAGGCTGCCCAGTTGGGCAATTTCTGGGGGGACGTCACGCGGACCACGACGCGTGTGCTGCTGCCGCTCTCGCTGGTCCTGGCTTTCGCGCTGGTCGGCCAGGGGGTGGTGCAGACCTTCGGGCCGAACGTAAGGGTGAAGACATTGGAAGGGGCCGGACAGGTGATCCCGCTGGGGCCCGTGGCCTCGCAGGAGGCCATAAAACAGCTGGGGAGCAACGGGGGCGGCTTCTTCAACGCCAACAGCGCGCATCCGCTGGAGAACCCCACGCCGCTCTCCAACTTCCTCGAGATGCTGGCCATACTGCTGCTGCCGGCGGCCTGCGTTTTCGCCTACGGTAAAATGGGCGCCGGCGCCAGGCAGGCCCGCGCGCTGTTCGCGGTGATGTTCCTGGTCTGGGCGGCCGGCCTGGCCGGCGCGCTGTACAGCGAGTACGGCTCCGCCGCGGCCTCTGGCGGGACCGCGCTGATGGAAGGAAAGGAGACGCGCTTCGGCGTCGCTAACAGCGTGCTGTGGGCCGTCTCCACCACCGCGGCCTCCAACGGCTCGGTCAACGCCATGCAGTCGAGCCTCTCCCCTGCGGCCGGCGGGATAGCGATGTTCAACATGATGCTCGGCGAGGTGATCTTCGGCGGGGTGGGCTCCGGCATGTACGGCATGCTGCTCTTCGTGCTGCTGACCGTCTTCCTTTGCGGCCTGATGGTGGGGCGTACTCCGGAGTACCTGGGCAAGAAAGTGGAGAAGCGCGAGATGCAGATGGCGCTCACCGGGATACTCGCCCCCAGCGCCATGCTGCTGTTGGGCGCGGCGCTCAGCTGCGCCGTTCCGGCAGCGCTGGCCTCCCTTTCGGCCAAAGGCCCGCACGGTTTTTCCGAGCTGCTGTACGCGTGGGCCTCGGCCGCCAACAACAACGGCAGCGCTTTCGCCGGGCTGAACGCGAACGTGCCGTTCTACAACATAGGCCTGGGCCTGGCGATGATAACGGCGCGGTTCATGGTGATAGTGCCGTGCCTGGCCATAGCCGGCAGCATGGGGGCCAAGCAGCCGTCGCCGCCCTCGGCGGGCACGCTGCCTACCGACACCGCCACGTTCGGCGCGCTGCTGACGGGCGTGATAGTAATAGTGGGAGGTCTCACCTTCTTCCCGGCGCTGACGCTCGGGCCGCTGGCAGAACAGCTTCTGATGTTCAAGGGCGGAGCTTTCTGATATGACCGCGAAGAACACCTCTTGGGACAAAGAACTGGTGTTCAGGGCCGTCCTGGCTTCCTTCGTCAAGCTGGACCCGAGGACCCTCAGCCGCAACCCTGTGATGTTCGTGACTTTTATCGGCGCGGTGATGGTCACCGCCGGCATCCTGGCCTCGCTGCCGGAGGTCTCCGGTTTTGACCTGCAGATAGCGCTGTGGCTGTGGTTCACGGTGCTGTTCGCCAACTTCGCGGAAGCTATGGCCGAAGGCCACGGCAAGGCGAGGGCCGAAAGCCTGCGCAGGGCGCGCGTGGAAATAACGGCCCGGGTGCTGGCGGAAGGGCGGGAACTCCGGGAGCCGGCCTCGAAACTGAAGAAGGGCGACATCGTGGTCTGCGAGGCCGGGGACTTCATCCCGGGCGACGGCGAGGTCGTGGAGGGCATCGCCAGCGTGGACGAGTCGGCCATCACCGGGGAATCCGCTCCGGTCATACGAGAGAGCGGCGGCGACCGCAGCGCGGTCACGGGCGGCACGCGCGTGCTCAGCGACCGCATCGTGGTGCGCGTCACGGCGGAGCCCGGCAAGAGCTTCGTGGACCGGATGATAGCGATGATAGAGAACGCCAGCCGCCAGCGCACGCCTAACGAGATCGCGTTGAGCCTGGTGCTCTCGGCGCTGACGCTGATCTTCCTGCTGGCGGTCGGCTCGCTGAAGCTGTTCGCCGACTACTCGGCCGCCGCCGCCGGCCAGGACCTGTCTGGCATCGTCACGGTGCCGGTGCTGGTGTCCCTGCTGGTCTGCCTGATCCCTACGACGATAGGCGGGCTGCTGAGCGCCATCGGCATAGCCGGCATGGACCGCCTGGTGCAGAAGAACGTCGTGGCCAAGAGCGGCCGCGCGGTGGAGGCCGCGGGAGACATAGACGTGCTGCTGCTGGACAAGACAGGTACGATAACGCTCGGCAACAGGATGGCCTCGGCCTTCGTGCCGGCTGGCGGCGTGGCGGAAAGGGAACTGGCCGAGGCCGCGCAGCTCGCTTCGCTCTCCGACGAGACTCCGGAAGGGCGCTCGATAGTCGTACTAGCCAAGACCCGTTTCGACCTGCGCGCGCGGCAGCTGCACCCGCACGAGGCTCGCTTCATCCCGTTCTCGGCCGGCACGCAGGCCAGCGGCGTGGAGCTGCTGGACGCGGAGCGCCGCCCGGCCAGGAAGATACTCAAAGGCTCCATCGCGGCGATAAGGGCCGAGGCCGGGGCCTTCCCGCCCGAGCTGGACGCCGCGCAACGGGAAATAGCCAACTCCGGCGGCACGCCGCTCGCGGTGCTGGACGGCTCCCGCGTTCTCGGGCTGGTGCACCTGAAGGACATCGTGAAGGGCGGAATGCGCGAGCGCTTCGCGCAGCTCCGCAAGATGGGCATAAAGACCGTTATGATCACAGGCGACAACCCGCTGACCGCGGCGGCGATCGCCGCCGAGGCCGGGGTGGACGACTTCATGGCGCAGGCCACTCCGGAGTCTAAACTCGCGCGCATACGCGCGGAGCAGGCCTCGGGCCGCCTGGTGGCGATGACCGGAGACGGCACCAACGACGCGCCGGCGCTGGCGCAGGCCGACGTGGCCGTTACGATGAACACCGGCACGCAGGCCGCCCGCGAGGCCGGCAACATGGTGGACCTGGACAGCAACCCGACGAAGCTGATAGAGATAGTGGAGACCGGCAAACAGCTGCTGATGACGCGCGGCTCGCTGACCACTTTCAGCATGGCCAACGACGTGTCCAAATACTTCGCGATAATCCCGGCCCTGTTCGGCGCGCTGTACGCGGCCAAGGGGAGCGGCGCCGGCCCGCTTGCCGCGCTCAACGTCATGCGGCTCCATTCGCCGCAGAGCGCGATCCTCAGCGCGGTCATCTTCAACGCGCTGATCATCGTGGCGCTGATCCCGCTGGCGCTGCGCGGCGTCAAGTACGCCGCGGTGGACGCGCAGACCCTGCTGCGGCGCAACATGGTGGTCTACGGCCTTGGCGGCGTCGCGGCGCCTTTCCTCGGCATAAAGCTGCTGGATCTGCTGGTGGTGGCCGCGGGGCTGGCCAGGTAGGGGCATATGAAGAACGTTCTGACCGCCGTGAAACTTTTCCTGGTCCTGGGCGTGGCGACAGGGCTCGTCTATCCGCTCGTCGTGTGGGGAGGGGCGAGGCTCTTTTTCCGCGGCAAGGCGGAAGGGTCCATCGTGACCGTCTCGGGACGCCCGGTCGGCTCGGCCCTGGTCGGCCAGGCCTTCTCCGGCCCGGGGTATTTCCATCCGCGGCCGTCGGCCACTGGCTACGGCACGATGCCTTCCGGGGGCAGCGATCTTTCCCCGGCCTCGGCCGCTCTGCGGGCGGCGGAGGCGCGCCGCGCGGCCGCCGGCGACGGGGATTCCCCGGACATGCTCTGCGCTTCCGCCAGCGGCCTGGACCCGGACATAAGCCCGGAGGCCGCGCTGGCCCAGGCCGGCCGCGTGGCGCGGGCGCGCGGCGCGTCCAAAGTTGATATCATATCGCTCGTGAAGGCTTTTATCGAGCCCAGGCAGTTCGGGTTCCTGGGGGAGCCGCGGGCTAACGTGCTGCTGCTGAACCTGGAACTGGACAGGAAATATCCGTATGCCGGAAAATGAAGGGATACGCCCGGACCCGGACGAACTGCTGAAGTCGCTCCGGAAGGCGGCCGAGAGGGAGAAGGGGGGGAAGCTCAAGATCTTCCTCGGGATGTCGGCTGGCGTGGGCAAGACCTACGCCATGCTGGAGGCCGCGCACGCCCTGATCAAGGACGGTTCCGACGTGGCGGCCGGGATAGTGGAAACCCACGGCCGCGCCGAGACGGGGCGCCTGCTTGAGAACATCCCGGCCGTGCCGCGCAAACGGGTACAGTACCGCGGCAAGGAGTTCTTCGAGCTGGACATCGACGCGCTGCTGGCCAGAAAGCCCGGGTACGCGCTGGTCGACGAGCTGGCGCACACCAACATCCCGGGCTCCCGCCACGAGAAGCGCTGGCAGGACATCGTGGAACTGCTGGACCACGGCATAAACGTCTACACGACCCTCAACATACAGCACGTGGAGAGCCGCAAGGAGGACGTGGAGCTGGTCACCGGAGTTACGGTACGCGAGACAGTACCGGATTCGGTGATAGAGCGGGCCGAGCAGATAGAGCTGGTGGACGTGCCGCCGGAGACGCTGCTGGAACGGCTCTCCGAGGGCAAGGTCTACCTGGGGGACAAGGCGGCGCTGGCCGCTCAGAACTTCTTCCGGCAGGACAAGCTTACCGCGCTCCGGGAGATCTCGCTGCGTTTCGCGGGCGAGGTAGTCGGCAACGAGCTGCGCGGCCTCTCCGGAACTGCGCAGTCGGGGGTGGGCGGACAGGAAAAACTGCTGGTGGCTGTCAGCCACAGTCCGCACTCCCGCAGGCTGATACGCGCGGCCCGCAAGATGGCCTTCGCTTCCGACGCCGACTGGATAGCGCTGCACGTGGACACCGGCGCGCCGCTCTCCCGGGAGGACAAGATACGCCTTTTCGAGAACATTGAGCTGGCGCGCACGCTGGGGGCTTCGGTCGTCTCCACCACGGACGAGGACCTGGTGGCGGCCATAGCCCGGGTGGCCGGGCAGCACGGCGTCACCAAGGTGCTCCTAGGCCGCCCCGGCGGTGGGGTCCTGAGCCGTACCGGGCCGGTGCTGGGCAGGCTGCTGGCTGAGACGGACCTGGACATCCACGTGATGCGCCGGGAGGAGGGGCAGCGGGTACGGAAGGAGAGCCTGTTCGTGCCTTATGTGGCGCGGGCTCCTGAGGGCCAGTACCGCAGGTCGGCCGCGCTGGTGGTGGGGGTCACCGTACTCGGCGCGCTGGCGGCTCCGCAGGTCAGCTACCAGTCAGTCGGTTTCCTTTATCTGCTCAGCGTGCTTGCCGCCGGCTTCTTCTTCACCATGGGGCCGGTGCTGCTTTCCGCTTTCCTGAGCGCCCTGGCCTGGGATTATTTTTTCATACCTCCGCGGTACACTTTCCACATCTTCCGTGCCGAGGACGCGCTGATGTGCCTGGCCTACTTCCTGACGGCCGTGATAACCGGCGCGCTCAGCCGCCGCATGGCCCGCAACCAGCGGCTGCTGCGCGAAAAGGAGCGTACCAGCGAGGCGATGCGGGACGTGCTGTCGCAGTTAGCGTTCAAGGGCGGAAGGAAGGAGTGCCTGACGGCGGTGCTCGACAAAATGCGCGGGCTTTTCGACGGCTCGTTCGAACTGGTCTTCGCCAAGGGGCCCGGGGAGACGGAGACCTTCACGGCGGCGCCGATGCACTGGCTCTCGCAGGCCAGGGAGTGGGCCGTGGCCAGGTGGGCGATGGAGAACGGAAAGGAGGCGGGCTGGAGCACCGAAACGCTGGGCTCGGCCCAAGCGCTGTACGTTCCTCTTTCCGTCGGGGGGAAGATACTGGGCGTGCTGTCCTACATGCCCAACAACCACGGGGCCGCTCCCGGGGAGGAGGAGCGCAGCCTCCTGCTGGCCGTCTGCGGACAGCTGGCGCTGTACCTGGAGCGAGAGGTGTACCTGGAACAGGCGCAGGCCGCTCAGGAGCTCAAGCGCTCGGAGAAGCTCTACCAGACCATACTCAACAGCGTCTCGCACGAGCTCAAGACGCCGATAACGGCCATCATCGGGCTGGTCTCCGCCCTTGAGGACGGCAAGATAGCCGGGGATCAGGCCGCGCGCGGGCCCATACTCGATGAGCTCGCGGAGTCCGCGGAACGGCTGGACCGGGAAGTTACGAACATCCTCGATATGTCCAGGCTGTCTTCCGGGACCATAAGCCTTAAAAAGGAATGGTTCGAGCCCCGGGACCTGATAGACGCCTGCCTGTCGCGCCTGGGGCCCAAGCTGCGGGGCCGCGGCCTGAAGCTGGACATGCCGGAGAATCTGCCGTTCCTCCACGCCGATTTCGCGCTGCTGGAGCAGGCGCTCGGCAACATCCTGGCCAACGCGCTGAACTATACTCCCGCCGACGCGGGCATAGAGATAGGGGTGCTCCTGAAGGGGAACGCCCTGGTGCTGCGGGTGGCGGACAAGGGGCCGGGGATCCCGCGGGAATATGTCGGGAAGGTCTTTGACAGGTTCTTCCGGGTGCCCGGAACCCCTGCCGGTGGGACAGGGCTCGGGCTCGCCATAGCCAAGGCCGCGGCTGAACTGCACGGCGGTTCGGTCTCGGCGGAGAGCCTGGAAGGCGGCGGCGCCGAGTTCGCTATAGCGCTGCCGGTGGAGCCGCAGCCGGAGCTGAATAAATGAGGACGGGAGCGAGGATACTCGTCATTGACGATGAGAAGTCCATACGGCGCTTCATGGACGCCAGCCTGAGCGCTAAAGGCTATACCGTACTGCCGGCCCGGACCGGTGCCGAGGGGGTGAAGGCGGCCGCCCAGGAGCACCCCGACGTGGTGCTGCTGGACCTGAACCTGCCGGACAAGGACGGGCTGGCCGTCCTGAAGGAGATCCGGGGCTTCTCCGCGGTGCCCGTCATAGTTCTCACTGTCAAGAGTGGAGACGCCGACAAGGAACTGCTGCTGGATTCCGGCGCCGACGATTATCTGACCAAGCCTTTCAGCCTGACGGAACTGCTGGCCCGCATACGCGTGAGCCTGCGCCATTCCGTGAACCTGCGCGAGGACGTGGCCTTCAGGCACGGCCCGCTGGAGATAGACTTCGCCGCCAGGAAGGTCCTGGTCTCTGGGGAGGAAGCGCGTCTTACGGCCACCGAGTTCAATCTGCTGAAGGCCCTGGTCAGCCACGCCGGGAAAGTGGTGACGCGGCAGCACCTGCTTTCCGAGGTCTGGGGCCCGTACGCCGTGGAACAGTCCCACTATCTGCGCATCTACGTCAGTCAGCTTCGCCGCAAGCTGGAAACGCGCAGCCCGGAACTTAAAGGGTTCATTATAACGGACCCCGGGGTCGGATACAGGGTCGGCGTGTAACGCGGGCTTTCAGCGCTGGCCCCCGGCCTGTGTTTTCCCGGAGTCCGCCCCGGGCTTTTCGTCCCGCCGCGGGGGGGCCGCGCTTCTCAGGAGGCTCCTGCGCATGAACTCGTTGAGCAGCAGGTAGGCCGCTATCGGGACGAAGATGACAGGGAGACGCAGCAGGATGTACTTCACGCTGTAGCCCGAGGAGCGGGCGCCGAGGAAAAAAAGGACCGCTCCGGCGCACAATATGAGCAGCAGGCGCGCCGTCCTTCTGCTCAGGCCGCCTCCGCGGCCCTGGTATCCCTTGTGCTGGTCCATCCCGTGCTCCCGGCCGGTCAAGCAGCGCCGGCTCCGCAAGATCATACAAAATTAGCGCTACGTAACGGCGGCTCAGCTGCGGGCGTCTTTTTGTTAGAATGTCCTCTCCGGGCCTGCGGTGACCGGAAGGAGGCGGTATGTGGCACCTGTTCATCCCCGAGGTTTCCATCAGCGAGAAGCTGCTGCGCGCGGCCGTCATCTACGTTTTCCTTTACCTGAGCGTCCGCATCTTCGCCAAGCGGCAGGTGGCGCAGATGACCCCTTCCGACCTCGTGTTCCTCCTCATCATCGCCAACGTGGTGCAGAACGCCGTGATAGGCAACGACAATTCCATAGGCGGCGGCCTTGTGGGGGCCGCGGCCATACTGGCGATCAACTGGCTCATAAACATTCTGAGCTTCCGTTCCAAGAGGCTGCGCAGGCTGCTCGAGAGCGAGCCGGTGCTGCTGATACACGACGGCAGAGTCCTTGCCTCCAACATGAACAGGGAGCGCGTCACGATGGACGCGCTGATGGCCGCCCTGCGCGACAGCGGGGTGAGCGACCCGCTGCACGTGCGCGCCGCCGTGCTGGAGGAGAACGGGCACATCAGCGTGCTGGTGAACGGCCACAGGTCCTGAAAAGCCGGGTCCCGGCAGATCTTCCCTAAAGACCTACCGACAAGATAGGCCCAAAGTCTTCTCCCGCCTGGGCCTTCCGCTTCTATCGGTCCCGGCCGGCTTTTTTATTGAATGAGGGTATACAGGTACTTCGGGAGGGAATGAATGAAATACGCAGTTCTGGCGGCGGCCGCTTTCCTTTCGTTTTCGGCGAAAGCCAACGCGGCGGACGTTTCTTTCGACCAGGGGGTGGACGTTAAAGGCGTCATCCAGGATATACAGGCGAATCCCGCCGACGATATCCCGCTCTCTCTTCCGGCCCGCGCCGGCGACGGCCAGGCCGGGGCGGTCACCAGGGACATGGACTATGTCTTCGACGTGCCGGTGCAGGCTAACGGCAATGTGATAGAGTCCATAGACACGGACAACAACTTCATGGTGCATCTGGACCGCAACGCTTACGGCAATTATGCCGTGAAGCTGATGCTGGACGGCGACAGCGTCGTGCTCAACGCCTACAAGACCGCCGGCGATACGTACGTGCTGCGCGGCGACGAGGTCAACTTGACCTTCAAGCGCAGCTTCTTCGGCGGCTATTACGACGTTTCAGGGGACGTGCCCATGCCCAACGGCTCCGCGCTCTCCGCCCGCGTGAACGTGGACCCGGACGGAACGATGCGCGCTTCCGGGGACGGCTACGACCTGACCCTTGGCCGGTACAGCCTCAGCGGCCAGCTGGACTCCTCCGTGTTCTCGCAGGCCGACGCCGCCTGCCTGATGGCCTTCTCTATGGCTGTCAACTCCGACAAAAATAACGTAGAGCCATGGCACCCGGTCGTGCTGCCTGTCTGGCATCCGTATCATCCGTATCCCGACCATTACGGTCCCTGGCACCATCACCCGGTACACCCCTATAACCCGGTGCACCCGGTCGGCCCGCAGCCGTACCACCCGGTTAACCCGCAGCCGTACCACCCGGTTAACCCGCAGCCGTATCACCCGGTCGGCCCGCAGCCGTACCACCCGGTTAATCCGCAGCCGTACCACCCGGTTAACCCGCAGCCGTACCACCCGGTTAACCCGCAGCCGTACCACCCGGTCGGCCCGCAGCCGTACCACCCGGTTAACCCGCAGCCGTACCACCCGGTTAATCCGCAGCCGTACCACCCGGTTAATCCGCAGCCGTACCACCCGGTTAATCCGCAGCCGTACCACCCGGTTAATCCGCAGCCGTACCACCCGGTTAACCCGCAGCCGTACCACCCGGTTAACCCCGGCGGCCACGGCGGCTTTAACCCCGGCGGCCACGGCGGCTTTAACCCCGGCGGCCACGGCGGCTTCCATAAGAGCGTCGGCTCCGGCTCTTACGACCTGTCGCTGTCCAGCGCCAACTGACGCCGCTCATGGACCGGTCAAGGGCCCCGTGAAAGCGGGGCCCTTGCTTTTGCAGATGTTGTAAAATCTTGCGGCTTTTGCTACAAAATAGACGGACTTACCGGGCCGCCGCGGCCGGAGAAGGCAGTTCTCAATGGGGGGGTACGATGAGCGTTTCTTCTCACCTCAACCCGGAGCCGGAAAGAAGGCTCTGGACCATACACGACAATATGCGCCGGGCGGCCGTTATCGCCGACTCCAAGCTGGGCGCCCTGGCTTTCTTCGCTCTGCTGGAGATAGCCCTGCTCCGGCTGGACGCAGCTTTCGGTTTCTTGGCCACGGCGATAGTTTTTTTCATGGCTGTGGTCCTGCTGATCTGCCTCTTCGCCGTCTCGCCGTTCGTCGAGACGGCCGCCAGGGCCCCGCTGCGGGACCATCGCCGGGAGCACGGCGGCGCAGATTCGCTGATCACGCCGCGGGACCTGGCCAGCCGTCCGCACATAGAGCTGGTCAACCAGCTGGACAGGTATCTGGGCGGCGGGGTGACGGCCACGCCTTACTACGAGGATATCGTGGGACGTATCGCGGTGACGGCCAGGGCCGTGGTGCGCAAGCAGCGCCTTTTCTCCGTCTCCTGCGTGCTTGCCCTGGCTTCGCAGCTGCTGCTGGCTTTTCTTCTTTCCTCCAGGCAGGTCTGATCGCCTCCGCGGCCCCGCCGGCTACGAGCCGCGCCTTCCGTCAAAGCCACTTGTGCTTCGGGTAGCGGCGAGCCAGCGCCGGCTTCAGTTTCGGATAGCTTTCAGCCCAGAAACTCTTGAGGTCCTTGGTCACCTGCACCGGCCGCATCGAGGGCGCAAGTATGTGGATCACCAGCGGTACGCGCCCCGCCGCTATCCGCGGCGTGTCGGTGAGGGGGAAGAGGTCCTGTATCTTGGCCTCCAGGTAAGGCTCGCCGTTCCTGGGGTAACGGATCCTGGCCCGCCTGCCGCCCGGCATCTCCAGCCTGGCCGGCGCGTGCCTGTCCAGCAGGCGCACCTTCTCGGGGCCGTACCAGTCCTGCAGCGCCGGCAGCACGGGGCGGGTCCTGGCCTCGGAGACGCTGCGCGCGCCGGAGCAGATGTCGTGGATGATGAGCCGGCGGTCCTCCCCGGAGAGCGGTTCAAGGCCGAAGTCGGGACAGGCCCTGGCCAGGAACTCCACGCGGGCCAGCCAGTCCTCCACCTCCTCGTCCCAGCGCTGGAGCTTCTGGCCGCCGCTTATGAACTCCTCGGCGATGAGCTCGGACGAGTCCCTGGCGGGCCTGGCCGCGGCCGTTGCCCGCCTGACCACCAGTCCGCGGTAGAGCGTAAGCGTTTCAATGACCGGAGTGCGCATTACTTCGTCCAGCGCGTTGCGCGAGACGGTCTCCATGTCCTGCGGGAAAGCCTCGCGCAGCCACTCCTCCTTTATCTCCGCCGCGAACGAGAGAGTTATGTCGGCCCCGCCTTTGCGCATCTTTTCCAGGGCCTCCCCCGCGCAGACGAGCTCGGCGCCCGCGGCCGCGCTGGAGGGGGACAGCTGCGCGCGCCTGCCCCCGGGCAGCTCGTAGCGCCCGCCTGAGGAGAAACGCGCGCCGACGCGGTCCGGGAAGGCCCGCAGAAAACATTTGGAGGCCAGCTCCGGGCCTCCTGGTCCCGCCGGCCTGGCCCCGCCGGAGAGGCGCGAGGCCAGCCGCCAGGCGTCGCGGGCGGCGTTCTGTCTTACCCCCGCCTTCTGGCAGGCGAAATGGTCGAAATCGGAGTCCGCGCAGCGCTCCAGGGCGCGCGCGACGGCGGCCAGGTCTGAGCGTTCTTCGGCTCCGGCCCCGTGCCTGGCGGCCTCGTCCAGCCAGACGCCTCTGCCCTGGGCCGCGGCGGCTATAAGCGCGCATTCCCGTAAGCAGCCCAGGCGCGCGCCCTCCACCAGCATGCGGGAGTAGCGGGGATGCAGCGGATATCCAGCCATCCTGCGTCCCTCGGCGGTGAGGCGGCCATGGCCGTCGGCCGCGCCCAGTTCCCTTAGCAGCCGTTCGGCGCGGTCCGCGTCCGCCGCGGCCGGCGGGTCCAGCCAGCGCAGCGCCCCGAAGCCGGAAAAGCCGCAGGCCTTGAGGGTCAGCAGCGCTTCGCTGATGTCCAGGCGGAGTATCTCCGGGGCCAGCGAGGGCTGGCGGCCGGAGTTGTCTCGCTCGGTCCAGAGCCTGGCGCAGACGCCGGGGGCCGTGCGCCCGGCCCGGCCGGCGCGCTGTTCGGCCGAGGCCGCCGGGATGTTCTCGGTGAAAAGCGTGTTTATGCCGCGGACGCCGTCGTAGCGCGCCACGCGGGCGAGCCCGCTGTCCACAACGGCGGTTATCCCGTCTATGGTCAGCGAGGTCTCGGCTATGTTGGTGGCTATTATTATTTTGCGCCTTTCCGAGGGGGCCACGGCAGCGTCCTGGTCTCCGGCCGGCATCTCCCCGTGCAGCGGCAGCACGGCGAAGCCGGAAAAGGCCGGGGCTTTGGCCAGTTCCGAGGCCGTGCGTCCTATCTCGTAGGCTCCCGGCATGAAGACAAGGATGTGCCCCTCCCTGACCTGGCCCACCACCTGCGCGCAGGTCCTGGCCGCGGCTTCCCAGACAGGCAGGCGCGCGGTCTCCGGGCCGCAGTAGGCTACCGTCACCGGGTAGGAGCGCCCCTCCGCCAGCACGGTCCCGCACGGCTCCAGGTAGGCGGCCAGCTTCTTTTCTTCGAGCGTGGCCGACATAACGACGACGAGAAGGTCCGGCCTGGGCCCGGCCTGCAGGGCCAGGCAGGCGGCCAGGGTTATATCGCCGTGGATGTGGCGCTCGTGGAACTCGTCCAGGACTACCGCCGAATATCTTTTGAGCTGCGGGTCTGAGACCAGCTCGCGCAGCAGGATCCCCTCGGTCTCGAAGACGATCCGGGTCTTCGGCCCTGTCCTGTCCTCGAAACGCACCCTGTACCCGACCTCCCCGCCGGCGGTCCCGCCGCGCTCCCCCGCCACGCGGTCGGCCAGCATGCGCGCGGCCAGGCGCCGCGGCTCCAGAACGGCTATGCGCCCGGGCAGCTTCAGGCCGTCCAGCAGCAGCTGCGGGACCTTGGTGGATTTGCCGGAGCCCGGGGGGGAGGAAATTATCAGCCGGCGGTTTTTCTTCGCGGCCTCTATTATCCGCTCCGCGCTCCGCTGTATCGGCAGCGTCATGGCCATATTATCCCAAAAAAGACGGCCCCGGGTCAGCGCCCGGGGCCGCAGGCGGGGAAGCCGGCCGGAGGATCAGTTGCCGCCGAGCAGGCCGCCGAGGCCGCCCAGCACCGAGCCCTCCCCTACGCTCTTGCCGCCCGCCTTCGGCGCCGCCGCCAGGATGCGGTCCGCCAGGCGCGAGAAAGGCATGGTCTGCAGGTAGACCGTGCCGGTCCCGCGCAGCGTCGCCAGGAACAGGCCCTCGCCCGCGAACAGCATGGACTTGAGGCCGCCCGCCCTTTGTATGCTGTAGTCTATGCCGGGCGTGAAGCCCACTATGCAGCCGGTGTCCACGCGCAGGGTCTCGCCGTTGAGCTTGCGCTCTATCACGGTGCCGCCGGCGTGGACGAAGGCCAGCCCGTCCCCGGAGAGCTTCTCGAGTATGAACCCTTCGCCGCCGAAGAACCCGGCCCCGAAGCGCTGGGTGAAGGCGACGCTGATCTCGGTGCCGGCCGCGGCGCACAGGAAGGCGCTTTTCTGGCACAGCACGCTGCCTCCCAGCTGCGCGAGGTTGAGCGCCATTATCTTGCCGGGATAGGGGGCCGCGAAGGCCGCCTTGCTTTTGCCCTGCCCGACGTTGGTGAAGTGGGTCAGGAACAGGGAGGAGCCGGACAGCACGCGCTTGCCGGCGGACAGCAGGTCTTCGAAGAAGCCGCTCCCCGGATGAGAGCCGTCCCCCATGCGGGCTTCGAACGAGATCCCGTCCTCTATCCAGTTCATCACCCCGGCCTCCGCCACCACCGTCTCGCCAGGGTCCAGTTCCACCTCCACTACCTGCAGGTCGTTGCCGTACAGCTTGTAGTCTATCTCGTTGCTCTTCATGTGGTCTCCTTAGTTCAGGGGCCAGGGAGTTTACAGGCCTCCCGGGCGGTCCGCGGACGGATCCGCTCTTGTTTTCGGCCCGCCGCCCGCTGGCCAGTCGTATTCTGCCTCCGCCAGGAAGGCGGCGTGGTCGGAAAGGTCCTTCCAGGGGCCTTTGCTGAGCACCTGGGCCTTGAGTATCCTGAAGCCGCGCAGATAGACGCGGTCCAGCGGCAGCGCCGGCAGGGCGGCCGGGAAGGTCCTCAGTTTGCGCCCGTGCAGGGAGAGCCCGGCGTCCTTCATCGTAAGTTCGGTCTCCAGCAGGTCGTGCCTGCGCTTGCGCCATTCGTTGAAGTCGCCTGCCACTATCACCGGCTCGCCGTCCGGCACCTCCCGGAGGACGAAGTCGCGTATCTTGCGGAACTGCTTGGCGCGCGAGACGCAGAGCAGGCCGAGGTGCACGCAGACGCAGTGCAGCGGCGGCTTGTTCTCCGGCAGCTGTATCCGGGCGTAGAGAAGGCCGCGCTTCTCCAGGCGGTTGGTGGAGATGTCCACCTTCTCCGACCCGAGGATCGGGAAGCGCGACAGGATGGCGTTGCCGTGGTGTCCGGCCGTGTAGACGGCGTTCCTGCCGTAAGCGTGGTGGAAGCCGGAGAGCTCGGCCAGGTACTCGTGCTGGGGCTTTTCCGGCCAGTCGAAGTATCTCTCGGCGTGGCGCAGGTTCTGCCCGACCACCTCCTGCAGGAAGATCACGTCGGCGCCGGCGGCGTGCACGGCCTCCCGCAGTTCCGGCAGCGCGAAGCGGCGGTTCAGCGCGGAAAAGCCCTTATGGGCGTTTATCGTAAGGAAGGTGAGCTTCATGTCCCCCGGATATGATACCAAATCCGCGCCGCGGGCCTTCAGGCCGCGGCTTCGGTGGGTTCGTCCTGGGGCTTGTTATGGCCCCGGAAGAACCACGCGTAAGCGGCCAGGTAGGCGCCCTGGAAGACGGCTCCGGCGAAGAACGGCAGCTCCAGCTGTCCGGCGCCGAAGAGGAAGCCGGCCGCGCTGGGCCCGAGCGACTGCGGCAGCTGCATGGAGACCGCGTTCAGGCTGGTGGCCAGGCCCCGCCGTTCGTCGCGGACCAGGCCGACGGTCAGGGCCTGTCTGGCGCCCACCGAGCCGCGGTTGAGCGCCGAGCGCAGTATATAGGCGGCCGCGGCCAGCGCGAAAGTGGGGGCCAGCGGCAGCGCCAGCAGCAGGGCGAGGCCGAGGCCTCTGGCCCAGACCACGGAGGTGACTATGCCGACGCGTTCGCTGAGCTTGCCGGAGAGCAGAGCGGCCCCGCCCGTTACCAGGAACCCCGCGGCCATTACCGGGGCGATCGTCTCCGGCCCAGCGTCGAAGCGCCTCGCGAACCAGTAGGAGATCAGCGGTCCCGTCAGGCCCACCGCCAGGCCGTTCAGGGAGTTCAGCAGCACGAGCCCGGTGAGCATCTTGTTCTCGCGGCGCCGGATATGGGAGTCCCCGGCTGCGTTCTTTGCGCCGCGCGGCGACCTGCCGTCGTGCCTTTCCGAGGCGTTGAAGAGCATGTAGAGGTTCGCCAGCGTGGCCGCCGCTACGGCCAGGAAGAGCAGCCGGTAGCCGCGGTCGCCGCCGAACGGGCCGGGCAGGGAGGGGAGCATGGCCAGCAGCGAGCCCAGCCCCATGCCGAAAAAACCCATGGCGGTGTTGAGGCCGTAGACCCGGCCGCGTCTCGCGGCGGGGACCTCCTCGGCGAGCCAGGCCTGCTCCACCGGGGAGAAGGGTCCGGCCGCGCCGTTGGCGCCCCGGCCGAAACCGCCCAGCACCACGGCGGCGGCCAGCAGCGGGCCGCCGGGGACCAGAAAGGCCGTCAGGGCGCAGGCCAGAGTAAGGACCTCGTAGAACAGCAGGAACGGGCGCCTGCGCAGCCTGTCGCTCAGCACCCCCGCGGTCAGGCTGACCGCCGCGCCGAAGAGGCCTGCCGCGCTAAGCGTCAGGCCTATCCTGAAACCGCTCCAGCCGAGTGAGTGCAGGTACAGCGCCAGGTCCACGACCAGGGCGCCCTGGCCCACGCTGCGGAAGGCCCTGGCCAGCATGAGGCGCCTGGTGGTGGGATGGAGCTGTTCGAATCTCATCGTCGAAAAAAAGCCCCCGGGGGCTCCCCGGGCTCGCCGGTCCGCCGGGCTCAGTAGCGGTAGTGGTCCGGCTTGTACGGCCCTTCCGGCTTCACGCCGATGTAGTCGGCCTGCGCCTGCGTGAGCTTGGTCAGCTTGACGCCGATCTTCTCGAGGTGCAGGCGGGCGACCTCCTCGTCGAGGTGCTTCGGCAGGCGGTAGACGCCGATCTCGTGCTTCTTCGTCCAGAGCTCTATCTGCGCGAGCGTCTGGTTGGAGAAGGAGTTGCTCATCACGAAGGACGGATGCCCCTTCGCGCAGCCCAGGTTCACGAGGCGGCCCTCGGCGAGCAGGTAGATGGAGCGGCCGTTAGGCAGGTCGTAGCGGTCCACCTGCGGCTTGATGTTGACGCGCCTGACCCCCTTGGCGTGGTTCAGCGCGTCCACCTGGATCTCGTTGTCGAAGTGGCCGATGTTGCAGACGATGGCCTGGTCCTTCATCTTCAGGATGTGCTCGAGGCGGATGATGTCGCGGTCGCCGGTGGTGGTGACGTAGATGTCGCCCATGCCCAGCGTGTCCTCGACGGTCTGCACCTCGAAGCCCTCCATCGCGGCCTGCAGCGCGCAGATGGGGTCTATCTCGGTGACGATCACGCGCGCGCCGAAGCCGCGCAGCGACCTGGCCGAGCCCTTGCCCACGTCGCCGTAGCCGCAGACGACCGCGACCTTGCCGGCTATCATCACGTCGGTCGCGCGCTTGATGCCGTCGGCCAGCGACTCGCGGCAGCCGTATAGATTGTCGAATTTGGACTTGGTCACGGAATCGTTGACGTTGATCGCGGGCACCATCAGTTTGCCGGCCTCGTGCATCTGGTATAGGCGGTGCACGCCGGTGGTGGTCTCCTCAGAGACGCCCTTCCAGTCCTTCGCGGCCCGGTGCCAGCGCTGCGGGGTCTTCTTCAGGACCTGCTTCAGGCAGTTGTTGAGCTCCAGCTCGTCCTCGCCCGAGGTCTTTTTGTCGAGGACCTTGGCGTCGTTCTCGGCCTCGACGCCGCGGTGGATCATCATCGTCGCGTCGCCGCCGTCGTCGACTATGAGGTTAGGGCCCTTGCCGCCGCCGAAGTCCAGCGCGCGCTCGGTGCACCACCAGTACTCGGAGAGCGTCTCGCCTTTCCAGGCGAAGACGGGGATGCCGGCCTTCGCGATGGCCGCGGCGGCCTGGTCCTGCGTGGAAAAGATGTTGCAGGAGCACCAGCGCACCTCGGCGCCGAGCGCGGAGAGCGTCTCTATCAGTACTGCGGTCTGCGTGGTCATGTGCAGCGAGCCCATCACGCGCGCGCCCTTGAGGGGCTTCTTAGCGGCGTACTTCTCGCGGATGGCCATCAGGCCGGGCATTTCCTTCTCGGCGATCTGGATCTCCCTGCGGCCCCAGTCGGCGAGCGAGATGTCCTTAATTTTGAAATCGTTCTTCATCGCGGTCCTCTCCTTGGCTGCGGTGGTCATGCGTCCTCCCTGCCGGCTGCCTATAGCTGGAATATTGTATCTTTTTGGGCGCGGCGGGGGGAATAGCGGATCCCGGCCGGTCCCCGGCTTCGGCGGGACTCCGATGAACGGGCGCAGGTTTTGTACAATCTGAGGATGAAACAGAGCAAACTGCTGTTGTCCCTGGCCTTCGTGCTGCTCCTGCAGCCCTCGCTTCACTGCGGCGAATGGGTAATAAAGCACACCGCCTATTATATCCCCGCGGAAGAGGAGAGCTTCCCCGGCTTCCCGCCGCCTCCGGCGGCAGGCTCACCGGAGGAGCGCGCTGACATGACGGCCATGCGCGACTGGGAGCTCAAGCGCAGTACGCAGCAGTGCCAGGGGGCTCTCTCGGAGAGGTACGCCACTTACGAAGAGTTCTTCGGGGACATCAGCCCCTTCCCGAGGCCGCTGCCGCCGGCCGCGGCCGCGATACTGGGGCGCATAAGGAGCGACGCCGATACCGCCGCGGACATCGTCAAGAAGCGTTTCGCGCGCGAGAGGCCGTTCCGGAAGGACCCGACCCTGGACCCCTGTCTGGGCAGGGTAGGGGGACTTTCCTACCCCAGCGGCCACGCCACGATCTCCCGCCTTTACGCCCTGGTGCTCTCGGACGTGCGGCCGTCCATGCGCGGGGAGTTCATGGCGCGGGCCGACCAGGCCGCCCTGTACCGGGTCATAGGCGGTGTGCATTACCCGTCCGACGTGGAGGCAGGCAAGAAGCTGGCCGACATGCTTTACGCCGCCTTCAGGAAAAGCCCCTCCTTCCGGCGGGACATTAAGACGCTGAGCAAGCTCGTAAAAAAAGGAACGCCGGCTGAGCCGGCGAAGAAGTAGATGGACGGGGACAGGCTGGTCTATTCCTCCGGGCCTGACGGCAGGGCCGTCTGCCGCGACTGCGGGAGATCCCCCTGCGGATGCGCCGAAGGGCTGGCTGGGGAGCCGCGCATACGGACCCAGACCGAGCCGGTGCGGGTCTCGTTCCGGCGCACCGGCAAAGGCAGCGGCCTCACGCTGGTGGAGAAGCTGCCGCTGCACCCTGCCGGCAAGGAGGAGCTGCTGAAAAGGCTCAAGAAGCGTCTCGGCGTCGGCGGCACCGTTAAGAACGGCGCGCTGGAGCTGCAGGGCGACCGCAGGGATTTCGTCAGGACCGAACTGAAGGCCGCCGGCTACAAGGTCCGCCTCATCGGCTGACGGCGCCAGCCGCTCCGGCCGAGGCGCGGATCTTCCCGCCGCAGCGGGCATGGGGCGGCGGTAAAATGCTAAAATATATCATCGGCAGTCCCGGCACCCCTGGTCTCTGCGGTCCTTGGTTCCCGGAAAAGCAAGCTGCTTCGGCGCCCAACTGGCGCCCGCTCCCATGATAACCCTGCGCAACGTCTGCAAATCATTCGGTTCACAGGTCCTCTTCGAGGACGCCTCGCTGCAGGTGAACGAGGGCGACCGTTTCGCGCTGGTCGGCCCGAACGGCGCCGGCAAGTCCACGCTGTTCAAGATGATGCTGCGCGCGGAGGAGGCCGACGAGGGCGAACTGCAGTTCAAGAAGGGCGTGGTGGCCGGCTACCTGCCGCAGGAGAACCCGCCGCTTTCCGAGAGGACCGTGATAGAGGAAGTGCTGGACGGCGCCGAGGACTTCGACGGGCGCCTCGAGGCCGAGGGCAAGGCGATACTGATGGGCCTCGGCTTCAGGGTGGAGCATTTCACGCGCCAGGTCAATACGCTCTCCGGCGGCTGGGCCATGCGCGCGGCTATGGCGAAGCTGCTGCTGAAGAAGCCGGACCTGCTGCTCCTCGACGAGCCGACGAACCACCTGGACCTGGACTCGCTCCTGTGGCTGGAGGACTACCTGCAGGGCTACCAGGGCGCCATCTTCGTCATCTCGCACGACCGAGACTTCATCAATAAGATCTGCCATTCCATAGTTTCGCTGCAGGAACACAGGCTGCGCGTCTATCGCGGGGACTACGAACATTACCTGGAGCAGCGCGAGGCCGAGAAGCAGAAGCTCTACTCCGCCTGGCGCCTGCAGCAGGAGCAGATAGCGCAGATGGAGGATTTCGTCGCGCGCAACCGCGCCCGCGTCTCCACGTCCAACCGCGCGCAGAGCATGCTCAAGCGCCTGGAGAAGCTGGAACGCATAGAGCTGCCCGCGGAGACGAAGACCGTGAAGATCCGCTTCCCGCAGCCCTCCCGCACCGCCACCAAGGTGCTGGAGCTCAGGAACATCGGCAAGACCTACCAGGTGCCCGGGCACCCCGACATCAAGGTCTACGAGAACTTCAACTTCACCCTGGAGCGCGGCCAGAAGATGTGCTTCGTCGGCCATAACGGCGCGGGCAAGAGCACGCTGCTCAAGATGCTGGCCGGCGTGATAGAGCCGGATTCCGGCGAGCGCGCGCTCGGCCTCAACGTGAAGACCGGCTATTTCTCGCAGCACCGCGAGGGCATCCTGGACCCGCGAAAGACCGTGCTGCAGGAGGCCATGGACAACGACCGGATGAACCCCGAGCTGATGGTGCGCACCGTGCTCGGCACGTTCCTGTTCCCCGGCGACAACGTCTACAAGAAGACCGAGGTGCTCAGCGGCGGAGAGAAGAGCCGGCTCATGCTTGTGAAACTGCTGCTGGACCCGCCGAACGTGCTGCTGATGGACGAACCCACCACGCACCTCGACATGGCCAGCGTGGACGCGCTGGTAGCCGCGCTCAAGGAGTTCGAGGGCACGCTGTGCTTCATCAGCCACGACGTCTATTTCATCAACGCGCTGGCCGATTCCGTGGTGCACGTGGACGGCGGGAAGACCACCGTCTACCCCGGCAACTACGACTACTTCCGCTACCGCCAGGAGCAGCTGGCCAGAGAGGCGGCGGGGGAGAGGCGCAGCGCCGCCGAGCCGGAGAGACCGGCCCCGGCGCAGGATTACGAAGAGAAGAAGCGCCAGGAGGCCGAGGCGCGCAAGAAGAGCCGCCACGCCGAGAAGCTGAAGAAAGAGATCGAGTATTCGCGCAAGACCGTGGAGAGCCTGGCCGCCAGAATGTCGGACCCGGCCGTGCACGCCGACTACAATCAGGTCAAGGAACTCGGTGAAAAGATAGCCGCCCTCGAAGCCAAGATCTCCGCCTGGACCGGCGAACTGGCCGGTATGGAAGGCCAGGAGAATGTGAACGCCGTCCGGTAAACGGGGCAAGTTCATGCGGCCGCATGGGCCCCTCGGGCACGCGGTCGCGAACACCGTTCGCGCCGCTCGCCACTCGGGCTCGTCGCTTACGCGAGCCTCGCCCTCCGTGACGGCCCTCGGAACCCATGCGGCCGTATGAACTTGCTGGGATATGAAAAGGGATGAATAGTTGTCAGGGGCTGGAGATGGCGGGGGGGCAGGAGGGTACCAGCCCGCTGCCAGCGACAACGATCAAAGGATCTATGCAGGAACTTTCTAGGAGCACTATACAAGATATGCAACAGGATAACGCCAAGCGCAGGCCCGACCTGCGCAACATCGCCATTATCGCCCACGTCGACCACGGGAAGACCACGCTGGTCGACGCCATGCTCAAGCAGACCGGGGCCTTCCGCGACAAGGCCGGCGAGGAAGCCGTCTGCATCATGGACTCCAACGACCTCGAGCGCGAGCGCGGCATCACGATCCTCTCCAAGAACACTTCCGTCCGCTACGGCGGCAGCACGATCCATATCGTCGACACCCCGGGCCACGCCGACTTCGGCAGCGAGGTCGAACGCGTGCTCAGGATGGTCGACGGCGTGCTGCTGCTGGTCGACGCCCTCGACGGCCCGATGCCGCAGACCCGCTTCGTGCTGAAGAAGTCGCTCGCGCTCGGCCTCAGGCCCATCGTCGTCATAAACAAGGTGGACCGCCCCAACTGCGACCCGCACGCGGCCCTGGACAAGGTCTTCGCGCTGTTCATGGAGCTCGGCGCCAGCGACGCGCAGCTGGACTTCCCGATAGTTTACGCCGTCGGCCGCGACGGCTGGGCCTCCGCCGACTACCACAAGCCGGAGAAGGACCTGAAGTTCCTCTTTGAGACCATCCTGAAGCACGTGCCCGGCCCGCTAGACCTCGGCGACTCTCCGCTGCGCATGCTCGTCACTATGCTCGATTACAGCTCCTATACCGGCCGCATAGGCATAGGCCGCATAACGCAGGGAGTGATCACCTCTGGCCAGCAGGTCTCGATAGCCTCTCCTAAGACCGAGGCGAAGGTCCGCAAGGTCATGCAGCTGATGGGCTACCAGGGCCTGGAGCGCGTCAATATCAAGGAGGCCCGTTCCGGCGACATAGTGGCCGTGGCCGGCCTGGAGGGGATAGAGGTCGGCGACACCGTCAGCGACCCGGAGAACCCCGGGGTGCTGCCCGGCCTCGAGATAGAGCAGCCCACGCTCAGCATGGAGTTCTACGCCAACGACGGCCCTTTCGCCGGGCGCGAGGGCAAGTTCGTCACCGCTACGCAGCTCCGCGACCGCCTGTTCCGCGAGCAGCAGACCAACGTGGGACTTAAGGTGGAGGAGATCCCCGGGGAGGGCGGCTTCAAGGTCAGCGGCCGCGGCGAGCTTCATCTGTCCGTGCTGATAGAGACGATGCGCCGCGAGGGCTACGAGCTCTGCGTTTCCAAGATGGCAGTCATCACTCACCAGGAGAACGGCGTTACCGTGGAGCCGGTCGAGCTGCTGCTGCTGGACGCGCCGGCCGAGTTCCAGGGGGCGGTGATGAACGCGCTGGGCGCGCGGGGCGCTCAGCTGAAGGACATGCATACCGACGCCGACGGCAGGGTCCGCTTCGAGTACGTGATCTCCTCGCGCGCGCTGATAGGCTTCAAGGGCGAGTTCATGACGTTCACCAGGGGCTCCGGCCTGATGCACCACAGCTTCCACGGCTTTATGCCGGAGGGCTCCTTCAGCCGCCCGCAGCGCAACGGCGTCTTCATCGCCAAGGAGTCCGGCAAGACGGCAGGCTACGCGCTGAACGGCCTGCAGGACCACGGCAGGATGTTCGTGGGCCCCGGCGAGGACGTATACGCCGGCCAGGTAGTCGGCGAGAACTGCCGCTCCAACGACCTGATCACGAACCCCTGCAAGGAAAAGAAGCAGACCAATATGCGCTCCTCCACCGCCGACATGTCCATCATACTCACGCCGCCGGTGGTCATGAGCCTGGAGCAGGCTATAGAGTACGTGGAGGAGGACGAGTTCGTGGAGGTCTCGCCCAAGAGCATCCGCTTGCGCAAGAAGGTGCTGGACCACAGCCTGCGCAAACGCGGCGACAAGGAGTTCGTCTGATGGACAACCTGACGATGGCGGGGCTGCAGGGGACCGAAGGCGGCTCGAAGGGGGTCGCGCTGCTGTCCGGGATGAGCGCCGGCTCGATCATAGCCGCCGTCCTGTTCTCCCTGGTCGGGCTTGTCTACCTTAAGCAGGGCCGGGAGCGGGCCGACGTGACGCGCATGGTCTGCGGCGTGGCGCTGATGGGTTACACCTTCTTCGTTTCCGGCACTCTCTATACGGTGCTGGTCGGCGCGCTGCTGACGGCGGCCCCGTTCATTCTGGACAGGTTCTGATGGGGCGGAACGTGGAGATCAAGGCCCGCGCCTCTGACTGGGACGCCCAGGTCCGCAGAGGAATGGCACTGGCCTCCGCCACCGAGCTCATCTTCCAGACGGACACCTTCTTCGGCTGCGCCAACGGCAGGCTGAAGCTGCGCCGCGAACGCGGGCGCGGCGCCACGCTCATCTTCTACCGCCGCCCCGTCTCCGGCGGCCCAAAAACCTCGGACTACGTGCTTATCCCGCTGGCGGACGGCGCCTCCGCGCTCGGGTTCTTTTCCCGGAAGCTGGGCGCGGAGAGGACCGTGTCGAAAAAGCGCCTGGTCTGTTTCGTCGGGCGCACGCGCGTGCATTTCGACGAGGTCGATGGGCTGGGGCGTTTCATAGAGCTGGAGGTCGTGCTGGGGCCGCGGGAATCCCCAGCCTCCGGCCGCAGGGAAGCCGGGGCCCTGATGAAGGCGCTGGGCATAAGGCCCGCCGACCTGCTTGCCGGAGCCTACGCGGACATGCCGCGGGCGGACAGGGCGTGAAGGCCGGGCCAGGATTTGTATAATTCCGAATATGGGCGATAAGATCTACTCCAAGGCGGGCGGGCTTCCCAGGGTCAAGCTGTCGCACGCCCCGGCCGGGCCAAACGCCTTCAAGAGGATGATAGATACGGCCGACCGGGCCGAGCCAGGCCAGCTGGTGGCCGTCTACGACAAGAACGGCAATCCCTACGGCACGGCCATCTACAACCCGCGCAGCCAGATCACGCTGCGCATCGTCAGCCGGGAGAACCCCGATGAATTCTCCGTGGAGAAGTTCCTGGACGAGAAAGTCTCCAGGGCGGTTTCGCTGAGGCGCGGCGTGCTGAGGCTGCCGGAGCGGACCGACGCCTACCGGCTCGTCCACGACTACGCCGACGGCCTGCCCGGCCTGACCGCCGACATCTACAAGGACCAGATCGTTCTCGAGTTCTATTCGCTGGGCATGTACCGGCTCTGGCCGGCCATACAGGCCGCCTTCAAGAAGCAGTTCCCCGAGGCCGTTTTCCATCACCGCGCCAGCGCCTACACCCAGGAGATGGAGGGGTTCTCGATAAAGCCCGAGGCCGCGGCGTCCCACAAGACGCGCATCTCCGAGAACGGGGTGCAGTTCGAGCTGGACCTGAAGGCCGGATACAAGACGGGTTTTTTCTGCGACCAGCGCGAGAACCGGCTGTACGCCTCGTCGCTGGCCGCGGGCCGCCGGATGCTGGACATCTGCGCCTACACGGGCGGCTTCGGCGTCTACGCCGCGAAGCTCGGCGGGGCTTCCGAAGTGACCTGCGTGGAGCTGGACCCGGAGGCCAGCGCGCTTTCCAGGCGCAACGCCAACATCAACAGAGTGAGCGTGGACGCCGTCTGCGCCGACGCTTTCACCTACATGCGGCAGATGCTGGAGCAGAAGCGCCGTTACGGCCTCGTCGTGCTGGACCCGTACAAGCTGGTCTCGAGCCGCGAGGAGCGCGAGAAAGGCATCTTCAAGTACCGTGATTTCAACCGGCTGGCGCTGTCGCTGGTGGAGGAGGGAGGCGTCTTCGTCACCTGTTCCTGCAGCGGGATGGTGTCGATGGAGGAGTTCTCGTTCATATTGAGGGGTGCGGCCTCCAACACCGGCCGGCGCGTGCAGATACTCAAGAAGGCCGGGGCAGGGCCCGACCACCCGGTGGCGGCCGACTACCCGGAAGGGGAATACCTGAAATGCATCTTCTGCCGCGTCTTCTGACGCGCGGCTTCGGGCAATAGCGGGCAAGGGGGAACCATGAAGGAACGGGAGCGGACCGAGCATCTCAGATTTCTGGCCGAGGCCGTCATCGAGGCCCGCAGGGGTCTGAAGGAGGGCGGCATACCTATAGGCGCCGTGCTGGTGAAGGACGGCAGGGTAATAGGCCGCGGGCGCAACAGGCGCGTGCAGAAGAGGTCCGCCATCCTGCACGCCGAGATGGACTGCCTGGAGAACGCCGGCCGTCTGAAAGCCGCCGACTATAAAAAGTGCGTCATCTACTCCACCCTCTCCCCCTGCCCCATGTGCACCGGGGCCATACTGCTCTACCGGATCCCGACCGTGGTGATGGGAGAGAACGCGACCTTCAAGGGGCCGGAGAACTACGCCCGGAAGTTCGCCAGGTTGATAAACCTGGATTCGGAGGAATGCAAAGGGCTGATGCGCGGCTTCATAAAGGCGCGCCCCGGGCTCTGGCGCGAGGACATAGGCGTTTAGCGCCCTCGGCTCGGACACCGGACCGGACCTGATATGAAAAAATTGATCAGCGCATTGGACAGGGGGCAGGTCACCACCTTCTCGCGCAGCTCCTATGAGACCGTGTTCTCCGTCTTCATGGTGGCCCTCGCCTGGCTCTACAGGGGGAACCCGCTGATCGTCTATCCCGCCGTACTGTACTGCTTCCTGGTCCTGCTTGGCTCCAACCTTGTCTTCAATTACCTGCTGCGCAGGCGCACGGCCGTGAACACCTGGCTGGTGGACCTGATACTGCTGGTGAACTTCTGGACCATAACGGCCATACTGGTCTACTCCGGCGGCGGCGACTCGTATTTCTGGGTGCTTTACCTGCTGCCGGTGTTCGCGGCCGCCCTTATGGCCAGGGCCAAGGACGCGGCCGGCATGGTCGCGCTCTGCGCCATAAGCCTGGTCGTCCTGAGCTGGCCGGTCTCCATCTGGGACCTGGCGGGACTGCTGGCCCTGTCCGCCAAAATAGCCGTGGTCTCGTTCTCGGCCTGGGTGGTTTTTACCACGGCGCAGGCCAGGAAGGTCTCCGAGGCGGGGCTGGCCTTCAAGCGCGCGCAGGTGGAGGCCCTTTCCAGGGACATAGAGGCCAAGGAGACGGCGCTAGTAAAAAGCGCCTCCTCCAGCGAACTTGGTACTCTCGTCGGGGGGGTATTGCACGACCTCGGCAACGTGATCTCGGTCATCCTGCTCAGCTCCGAGATAGCGGCCGAAGCGGAAGGGCCGGAGAAGGCGGACCTGGACCGCACGCTGAAGGCGGCCAGGCTGGCCAAGACCATGATCATCAACGCGATGGGCATAGTGCGCGGCCAGGATTACGTTTTTGAGCCGGTCTCTCTGGGCGAGGTGGCGGAATCGGCCTGCATGCTCACCAGCTACGCCGCCAGGAAGGCGGGGGCCGAGATAAAGGTGGACATCCCCAGGTCCCTTCCCATGATCAGGGGCAGCCGTGTGCATCTGGAGCGCATATTCATAAACACCATCCTGAACTCCCTCTCGTTCGTCAGCGCGGAGGGGCTGGTGCGCCTCTCGGCTTCGGCGGAGGCGGACGGCGTGAAGATAGAGATCTCCGATAACGGACCCGGGTTCCCCGAAAAGATGCTGGGCGAAGGCATCAAGGCCTTCGGGACCACGCGCAAGGAAACGGGCGGCACCGGGCTTGGACTTTTCGTCTGTTCCCAGATCGCGGCGCGGCACGGCGGAAGAGTGGAGCTGGCCCGCGGCGAGGGCGGCGGCGCCCTGGTGCGCTTCTTTCTCCCGCTGGACGGTCCCAGGACCTGAGCCCGGGGCGCGGCCGGTTTTTATATAATGGGAGCAGGCCGGGGTGCGGCGTCGCAGCAGGGGCGGTCGCTTGGGGAGGGGGGAAAATGCCGGACGACAATAACGGGAAAGGGTGCCTTCTGATAGTAGAGGACGATCCCGGGATAATAGAACTGGAGCGCCAGAGGCTCAGCGGCCTCGGGTTCGAGATAGTCAGCACCTTAAGAGCAGAGGACGCTCTGGAGGTAGTAAGGCGCAAGCCTGTGGAAATGGCGGTGCTGGACTATTCCCTTCCCGGGATGAACGGCCTGGATTTCGTCGCGCGCATAAGGGAACAGGGCCTCGCGGTGCCGCCTTTCATCGTAGCCACCGGCCGGGGCGGAGAGAAGGTCGCGGTGGAGACCATGAAGGGCGGGGCGCTGGACTACATAGTCAAGGACTCCTCCTTCCTGGACAACCTGCTCCCCACCGTCTCCAAGGCGCTGGAGAGGGCCGACCTTCAGAAGAAGCTCAAGCGGACGGAGGCCGATCTTCGGAAAAGCCTGCGCATTTACAACGTGCTGGCCGAGGTGAACCAGGCCGCGGCGCGCGAGAAAGATCCGGGGGAACTGCTCAAGAAGGTCTGCCGTATCGCGGTGGAGGTCGGGGGGCTGCGCATGGCCTGGGTGGGGGCTCTGGACCCGGATATAAAGAGGTTCGTCCCTTTCTGTTCGGACGGCTTCGTCGACGGCTATCTGGACAGGATCAAGATCCCGCTCAGCGATGATGCGGGGAACGGCCCCACCGGGACGGCTTTCAAGAGCGGCGGCATAGTCGTCTGTTCGGATATCGCTTCCGACCCCCGCATGGCGCCCTGGCGGGAGGCGGCCCTGGCCAGGGGCTACGCCTCCTCCGCGGCCATGCCGCTTTTCCTCGACGGCAAGGTCCCTTTCGTGCTGAGCCTTTACTCGGGCGAAAAGGATTTTTTCAGCCGGGAGGAGCTGCAGCTGCTGGCCGAGATACAGGGGGATATCTCGCTGGCCCTCGGCGCGCTCAAGAACGAGGAGAAAAGGGCCGCGGCCCAGGCCGCGCTCGCGCGCACCGCGGCGGAACTCGCCCACGTAATGGAGTCCACGCAGGTCATGCTGGTCAGGGTGCGCGCGACCGCCGAAGGGAAGCGCATCCCGGAATGGGTCAGCGGAGACACGGCCGCCATCACCGGCTACGAGGCGGCGGAGATCCTGGACCCGGCCTGGCTGCCGACGGTGCTGCACCCGGAGGACAGGGAACGGGCGCTGGCGGAGAAGGCCGCCATCCTCAGGACCGGCTCGACGACCCAGGATTTCCGCATAAAGCGCAAGGACGGAAAGGTGGCCTGGATCCACTCCCAGTTCAGGGCCACGCCTGACCGCCCGGGGGAGATAATCGGTTCCTGGACCGACATCACCAGCCTGAAGAATTCTGAAGCCCGTTTCCAGGCGCTGATAGACGCGGCCCCGTACGGCGTGGTGGTGCGCAAGGGCACCAGGGCCACGTACATCAACAGGTCGGGCATGGAGATGATGCGCTCGCTGCGCGAAGAGGACTACGCAGGCCGCGACATCCTGGAGCGGATAACCGAAAAGTACAGGGCGGGCGTCGCCGACAGGATCGCCGCCGTGGACAAAGGGGCCGTGCTCCCCCCGATGGAGATAGAGGTGACGGCGATGGACGGGGAGACGCTCTCCGTGGAGATCAGCAGCCGCCGTCTCCTGTTCGGCTCCGAGGAGAGCACAGTGGTGTTCTTCCGCGACGTCTCCGAACGGAAGAAGTCGGAGAAACTGATGCTGGAGATGTCCGCGATGCAGCGCGTGGAGTCGCTCGGACAGCTGGCCGGAGGCATAGCCCACGACTTCAACAACATGCTGACCGGGATAATGGGCAACATCTCGCTGCTGGAGGCGCGCTGCTCGAAGGACGCTGAGAGCGTGGCCATTCTCAAGGATACGCTGCAGGCCGCCCGCGACGCCCAGAGCCTGACCGCCAATCTGCTGGCTTTCTCCAAGGGGGGCAAGCCGGTCAAGAAGGAGGTCTCCCTGGGGAAGATGCTTTCCAATATCTTCACGCTGGCCACCCGCGGAGCCAACGCCGCCGCGGAACTGGACGTGCCCGCCGGCCTCTGGAGCGTGGAAGGCGACGAGAACCAGCTCAAGCAGGCGGTCAACAACATCCTGATGAACGGGCTGCAGGCCATGCCTTCCGGCGGGACCATAAAACTGGAAGCGCGCAACCTCCGGGCCGGCGCGCCGCGGCCCGGGATATTGCCGGGAGGCGCCTATGTGCGCGTAGCCGTTTCCGACACCGGCGTCGGCATTCCGGGGGAATACCTCTCCCACGTGTTCGAACCGTACTTCTCCACCAAGGAAAAAGGCCACGGGCTGGGGCTCTTCATGGCCTGGTCCGTGGTGAAGAACCACGGCGGGCATATAGAGCTGGCCTCGGAGCCGGGCAAAGGCACCAGGTTCGAGTTGTTCCTGCCGTCCACGGGGCGCTGTCTGGCGGCGCCGGTGGAACAGGCCGGCAAGCCCGCCGGGGGGACCGGCCGCGTGCTGGTGCTGGAGGACGAAGAGGTGGTGATAAACGCCGTGCGCCGCATGCTGAGGGAACTGGGGTACGAGAGCGAGATAGCGCGGGACGGCGCCGAGGCCGTGAGGCGCTACCGGGAAGAGAAGGCCGCCGGCAGGCCTTTCAGCGCTGTGATAATGGACCTCACGATCCCGGGCGGCATGGGCGGGAAGGCCGCCGTGGCGGAGCTGCGCAAGACGGATCCGGAGGCCAAAGTGATAGTTTCCAGCGGCTATTCTGACGACGCCGAACTTTCCGACTACCGGGAAAGCGGCTTCGACGCCATGCTTCCTAAACCGTACAGGTTCGAGGAGCTGGCCGATACGCTGGCAGGACTGCTGGACGGGAAGAACTGAATGAAGGCGAGGAGCGGTTATGGCAGCCCCGCGCCGCAGCGCCGCAGGCTGCTGGCCGTCTTCCTGCTGTTCTCGGCCGGCATTATAGGCGGCGGCTACGTCTATTATCTGCGCTACAGCGCCGCGGCGGTACAGGAGAAGAGCGACCTGATAACCGTCATCGGCGAATCCAAGGCGCAGGACATCTCCGACTGGCGGGCGGAGCGCAAGGCGCACCTGGTCTCGATGGCGCAGAGTCCCGTGATGCGCATCTACCTGCGGCGGCTGCTCGCCGCTCCGCACGACAACCGGCTGCTCGGGCTTGTAAAGGAGCGGCTGGACTCCTTCGTGCTCTACAGCGGCTTCAATTCGGCCTATTTCACCGGTCCTGACGGCAGGGTGCTGGCCTGGGGCGGGGAGAAAGAGGCGGCGCTGAACCCGCAGGCCGCGGAGCTGCTGCGCCGGGCCGCGGACCCGCGTGCCGCCGTGATGTCGGACCTGGTGCCCGATAGGAACGGGAAACCGGCCATCTACCTGGCGGTACTGGCCGCGGAGAGCGGCGCGGGGAAGCTTTACCTGACGGTCAAGCTCGACCCGTTCCTGTACCTCTATCCGCTCATACGGAAATGGCCCACCTCCAGCCCCTCGGCGGAGACCCTGCTGGTCAGAAGGGACGGGAACGACGTGCTTTTCCTCAACGAGCTGCGTCACCGCGCCGGTACCGCCCTGAAGTTCCGCCGCCCTATCGCAGAGAAGGACCTCCCGGCCGCGGCGGCCGTCGCCGGCTTCACCGGTGTCATGCGCGGCAGGGATTACCGCGGAGTGCCGGTGCTGGCGTACGCGGCCCCGGTGGAAGGCTCCCCGTGGTTCGTCGTTTCCAAGATAGACCTGTCAGAGGCGTTCGGTCAGCTGCACAGGAGCGCAGAACTGCTGCTGGCGCTTGTGCTGGCCCTGCTGATTGCCGGCGGCGCCGTGACCTATTCCATCATGATGCGCCGGGAGGCGGAATACGCCTCCACCCTCACTGCGGCCGAAGCGCGCTTCACGCGGCTTTACCAGCAGATGCTGGACAGCTACGTCTATACGGACATGAAGGGCCGCGTGGTCGAGTGCAACGCCGCTTTCGAGCGCCTCACCGGCTACGCGCTGGGCGAGCTGAAGAAGCTCAACTACGTCGATTTTACTCCTGAAAAGTGGCACGCCGCTGAAAAAAGGATAGTGGAGGAGAAGATAATAGGCCAGGGCGCTTCCGGGGTCTACGAGAAGGAATATCTACGCAAGGACGGCTCCGCGGTGCCGGTTGAACTGCTGACCGTGCTGGACCGGGACAGGGAAGGGCGCCCCGCCGGGATGTGGACGATAATCCGAGACCTGACCGGGCGCAGGAAGGCCGAGAAGGCGCTGGCCGAGAGCGAGGAACAGTTCCGCCTGATGTTCGAGGAGCACAGCGCCGTGATGCTGCTGGTGGACCCCCTTTCAGGGGCCATAGTCCGCGCTAACAGGGCGGCCTCGGATTTTTACGGATATCCTCCGGAAAGACTGCGGGCCATGACGACGCACGACATCAACATCCTTCCAGAAGAGGAAAGCGCCCGGATAGAGGGCCGGGTAACGCGCGGGGATGAGAACTTCTTCGTCTTAAGGCACCGGCTGGCCTCAGGGGAGCCTAGAACGGTGGAGGTCCGCTCCTCCTCCATATCGGTGGGCGGCAGGAAGCTGAACTTCGAGATAATCACGGACATAACGGAGCGCGAACTGGCCGTGGAGAGGCTGCGCGCCAGCGAGCGCGCCCTCAAAGAGGCGCAGAAGGTGGCCAAGGTGGGCAGCTGGAACTGGGACATCCCCGGCGACGTCATTTCCTGGTCCGAGGAATATTACCGCATATACGGGGCGGATCCTTCGCGCAAACCTCCGGGCTACCAGGAGCATCTGAAGGCCTATACTCCGGAAAGCGCCGCCCGCCTCGACGCGGCCGTCAAGAGGAACGTAGAGACCGGCGAGCCGTACGAACTGGACCTGGAGCTCGCGGACCCGAAAGCTTCGGCCCGCTGGGTTACGGCCAGGAGCGAGACCAAGCGCGACGAAACCGGCAGGATCGTCGGCCTGCGCGGCACGGCTCAGGACATAACCGAGCGCAAACTGGCCGAGCAGGAACGCTCCATCCTCGCAGGGCGGCTGAGGCTGGCGGCCGACTCGGCCGGACTGGGCGTCTGGGACTGGGACGTCAAGGCCAATGTCCTGGTCTGGGACGAGCGGCTCTACGAGCTCTACGGAATAAGGGACAGGTCGGTCTTCCACGGCGTTTTCGAGGCCTGGGTGGCGGCTCTGCACCCGGAGGACCGCGACCGCGCCGCTAACGCCATCGCGGCCGCCATCGCCGGCGGTGCGGAATATCACGACGAGTTCAGGATACTGCGCCCGGACGGCCGGGAGCGCATCCTAAAGTCCGACGCGCTCGTTCTGCGCGGCGCGGACGGGAAGCCGGAGCGGATGATAGGCGTGAACCAGGACATAACCGAGCGCAAGAGGGCCGAGTTGCGGCTGCGCGAGAGCGAACAGGCCCTCAAAGAGGCCCAGCATATGGCCCAGCTCGGCAGCTGGAGTTTCGACCCGGCGACGGGGACGGGGACCTGGAGCGACGAGGTGGCCCTGATCCACGACCTGCCGGCCGGTTCCCCGATAACTCCTGAGCGCGGGATAACGTATTACGCGCCGGAGTCGAGGCCGCTTATAGAAAAAGCGGTCAAGGAGGCCGTGGAACAGGGCAGGCCTTACGACCTGGAACTGGAGATAATCTCCGAGAAGGGAGCGCGCAAATGGGTGCGAACGGTCGGACAGGCCGTTGTAAAGGAGGGCCGCACGCTAAGGGTCCACGGAACGCTCCAGGACATAACCAGGATAAAACAGGCCGAGCTCGAGCTGAAGCGATATTCCGCGGAGCTGGGGGCCAAGAACAAGGAACTGGAGGACTTCCTTTACGTAGCCTCCCACGACCTGCGCGGGCCGATGGTCAATATACAGGGCTTTTCACAGAACCTCCAGAAATACTGCGCCGAGATCTCCTCCGAGGTAAGGAAGAACTGCCCGGGGACCGCTGCCGGGCTCCTGGACCGGCGGGTGCCGGAGGCGATCGGCTTCCTGCTGACCAGCGCGGCCAGGATGGATTCGCTCATCAACGCCCTGCTGAAGGTCTCCCGGATAGGCCGCGGCGAGCTCAGGAAGGAGCGCGTGGACATGAACGGCCTAGTGAAAGCCATTCTGGCTTCCATTAATTACCAGCTGAGGGAAGCCGGGGCGGAGGCTGAAGCCGGGGAGCTGCCGCCCTGCCTTGGGGACAAGGACCAGCTTTCCCAGGTGTTCGGCAACCTGCTGGACAACGCGGTGAAGTACCGCTCCCCTGAAAGGACGCTGCGCGTGAGGATAACCGGGGGGAATTTGGACGACGGCGCTGCCGAATACCGGGTCGCGGATAACGGCGTGGGCCTCACCGAAGAGGAGGCGGCCGGGAAGCTCTGGACCCTTTTCTACCGCTCGGACCCCAAAGGGCCGGTGAGCGGGGACGGGATAGGCCTGACGGCGGCGAAGCGCATCGTCGAGAAGCACGGCGGGACCATCTCGGCGGAAAGGAACGCGGCGGGAGGGGCGACCATCGTCGTCCGTCTGCCGGGCTGGAGGGACACATGAGGCAGAACGGACCGGCTGTCACCATAGTCATAGCGGAGGACGACGACGGCCACGCCAGGCTTATCACGGAGCAGCTGGAGGAGGCGGGGGTGAACAATCCCATATTGCGCCTGAAGGACGGCCGGGAGACTCTGGACTTCTTCTTCCGTTCCGGGAACGGGCTTAAAGCCGAGGCGGACAGCGGCTACCTGCTGCTGCTGGACATAAGGATGCCGAAGGTGGACGGGATTACCGTGCTGCGCCGCCTCAAGGAGGACGCTGAACTGAGGAGGCTGCCTGTGATAATGCTGACTACTACCGACGACCCGCGGGACGTGGACGCCTGCTACGGTGCCGGGTGCAACAATTATCTTACCAAGCCGGTGGCCTTTGCCAGGTTCGCCGAGGTGGTAAAAAGGCTCGGCCTCTTTATTTCTATCGTGAAGGTCTCTAATATATAATTACGTCTATTATGGCCCAGAAAAAGATACTGCTGGTGGAGGACGACCGCCAGATGCTGGCGGTGCTGCGCCGCTACCTGGAGAACCACGATTTCTCGGTGGTGTTCACCGACAACGGCAGCGAGGCGCTCATCATCGCCAGGGATTCCAGGCCGGACCTCGTGGTGGCCGACGCCTCCCTGCCGGGACTGGACGGCTTCGCGCTCTGCAGGGCGCTGAAGGAATCCCCTGCCACGGCCCAGACGCCTGTGATACTGATATCCGGGGCGCGCACCGGGGACGAGGACATCGTAGAGGGCTATGAGCGCGGCGCGGACGACTATCTGTCAAAGCCTTTCGCCTACCCGGTGCTGATGGCCAAGATCTCCGCGGTGCTGAGGCGCTATGCCGGGGCGCAGGCCTCCGGCATAAAGGAGGAGGGCATAGAGCTGGACCCGGAGGGACGGACCGTGAGAGCGGCCGGCAGGCCGGTGCAGCTCACGCGCAAGGAGTTCGACCTGCTTGCGCTGCTGCTGGAAAGGAAAGGCCGGGCCCTCAGCGTGCCGTACCTGCTGGAAACGGTATGGGGATACGACATGGCCGCGTACGACAACCCCCATACCGTGGAAACGCATATCTCTTCCCTGAGAAAAAAGCTCGGACCCGCCGTCGCGGCCCGCATACACAGCGTTACCGGGCACGGCTACAAGTTCGAGTGAGGACCAGTTATGGCAACGGGAAAAACTTCGGAACTGGAGCGCAGGATGGACGCGCTGGCGCGCCTGGCCGGCGGCGTCGCGCACGACATCAACAATATGCTCGGAGCCATAGAAGGCTACGCCACACTGGCGCAGCGGGGGCTGCAGCCGTCCTCCCAGCTGCACTCGGACATGGAGGAGATACGCAAGGCCGTAGGGAGGGCCACCTCGCTGACGAGAAGGCTGATCCTGTTCAGCAGCCGCCAGCCTGCCCTGAAGGTCAAGGTGGAGCTCCCGGGATTGCTGGAGGAGCTTTCAGCGCGGCTAACCGCCGGCCTCCGGCCGGAGATACGGATAGGCGCCTCCTTCAAGCCCGGTCTGCCGGAGGTGCAGGGCGACCCGCAGCGCCTGGAACTGCTCTTTTCCAATCTGCTGTTGAACGCAGCGGACGCCATGCCTGGCGGCGGGACTATCGGCCTGGCCGCGGAGGAGGCGGGAGGCTTCGTTAAGGTGTCCGTCTCGGACCAGGGGCCAGGTATGCCGCCGGAAGTGGCTGAGCACCTCTTCGAACCGTTCTTCACGACCAAGCCGAAAGGGAAAGGGACCGGCCTGGGCCTGGCCGAGGCGTACGGCATAGCCAGGCAGCACGGGGGCAGGATAGAGGTCTCCACCGCGGAAGGCCGCGGTTCCGAGTTCCGCGTTCTCCTGCCTGCGCCGGGCCATGCCGGCTCCTCCTAAAATCTGAGCAAAATCTGAGCATAACCGGAAGTTTACCTTAACTTCTCCTCCTATACTTAAAGCGAGGAGGAGTTATGAAACTTTTAATAAAAACGATACTGGCGGCTGGCTTGGCGGGAAGCGTTCTCCCGGTCCTTCCGGCGGCCGGCAGAGCCTCCTCCTCCGGCTACGGGGCCCTGGCCGTGAGATTGGCCGCCGCGGCCTCCGCCAACGGCATAACGCGGCTGGCGGTAGTCCCTTTTTCTGCCGCGGACGGCGCCGGGCAGGAGGCGAACTTCGCGAGGGAGAAGACGGCTGCGGGGCTTTCGGCGGTCAAAGGCCTGGTGGTGCTGGACCAGGACGCCTACGCCGCCTACAAGACGCCTGCCTCCTGGGAGAAACTGCCGCGCGGCCTCAGGCCGCAGGCCCTGGTGCAGGGCAGCGTATTCAGGTCGGGGGAGGACGTGACGCTGCTGGCGAAGCTTGTGGACCCGGGGAGTGGACGGATCTATGGGACCGCCGAGGTGAGATCTTTCGCCCGCTTCGGCTCCTCCCTGCCGCCGCTGCCGGATATCGACTGGGCTGAGCCGCCCTCCTCCGCCAGGCTGGCCGGCCTGCCGCCGCTGCCGGGCGCCAAGTGGGACAAGACTTCTTCGTCCGCCGCGGCCGGCGATTTCAGGGACGCTCCTGCCGACGACGCCTTCGACTGCGCCGCGGCCTTCAGGCAGATGAACAAGATAAACGCCGCGGCGGTGGACCTCAAGGCCCGTTACTGGGCGGCCAAGCTCAAGGACCCGTCCTTCGTCATGGGCAGCCTGACGCGCAATCCGGGAAGCGAGATCAGGGATCCTTCGGTGCGCGAGAAGTTCTACAACCTGCTGTCCTCCTATTACGACAGGGCTAACGCCCCGGCCATTCCCGAGGCCCGGAAGGCCAAGCTGGAGGAGTTCATGGAGAGGGAGGACGAGGTTATAGACCGCTGCGGGGCCAGGTAGGGGGGGATATGGAAGGGAAGATCCTGGTAGCGGACGACGACAAGGCGATGCAGGAGGTGGTGTGCCGGCTGCTCAACGGCAGAGGCTGGAAAGTCCGCACCGCCGACGACGGGCTCTCCGCGCTGGAGAGGATAGCGGCAGAACTGCCCGACGTGATACTGCTGGACCTGAATATGCCGGGACTTGGCGGCAGGGAATTGCTGGCCAGCCTGCGCAGGAACCCGCGCACTGCGGTGGTCCCCGTGATCATAATAAGCGGCGAGGACAGCCCGGGGGAGAAGGCGGCTGAGTTCGGCATAGGGGCGGACGATTTCGTCTCCAAGCCCTTCGACTCCGTAGAACTGGTGGCCAGGGTGGAAGCCGCCGCGCGCAGGGCTCGGCGCCTGCTGGCCGCCAACCCGCTTACCCTGCTGCCCGGCGGCCCGGCGATAGAGGAGGAGGCCGGCGCGCGCATAGCCTCGGGCGCCCCCCTGGCTTTTTTCTACATCGACATGGACAACTTCAAGGCCTACAACGACAACTACGGCTATCTCAAGGGCGACGAGGCCATCAGGATGGTGGCGCGGCTGCTTACCGAGGTCCAGAACGAGTTCTCCGGGGACGAACTCTTCGTCGGGCATATCGGCGGGGACGACTTCGTGCTGATGTGCCCTCCGGACAAGGCCGAGGCCGTGGCCGAGCGCGTTGCGGCGAGCTTCGATTCCCGCGCGCCAGGGCTTTACCGGGCCGAGGACGCGGAGAGCGGCTATATAACCTCCGCGGACCGCTCCGGCATCGAAAGACGCTTCCCGCTGATGTCCCTCTCCATAGCCATAGTCACCAACGAACGGCGGAGGCTGGGACATTACGCCAGGATTGTGGACATCGCCGCAGAGATAAAGAAGTTCCTCAAAGGACGGCGGACCGCGGGCGGCAGCGCCTTTCTGAAGGACAGGCGCCGGGATTGAGGCTTTCCCGCGGGATTTTTTTACTATAATCACATATGGGAGCTATGGCTAAAGTCCTCATAATCGAAGATGACGGCATAGTGCGCGACGCGCTCTCGGTCTTCCTGATGCGCGACGGGCACAAGGTGATCTCGGCGTCCGACGGGGTCAGCGGAGTCAACGTTTTCCGGGCGGAGCGGCCTGATCTGGTGGTGCTGGACCGCAACCTGCCTTTCCTGACCGGTTCCGGCGTTTTCGAAGAGATACGCAGGATCTCCAGGGACGTGCCCATCGTGGTCCTTACCGGCAACGACGACCCAGAGGAGGGGCGCATGTACCTGGAGCGGGGCGCCGCCGCGTTCCTCTCCAAGGGAGACGGCCTTTCCAGCGCGGTCGATTCCGTGGAGAAGCTGCTGCCTTCCGCGGTCCCCGCTCCGGTCAAGGCCCCGGCGACCATACTTATCGCGGAGGACGACGAGGGGATGCTGGGCGTTCTCTCGCGCAGCCTGGTGGCCGCCGGATATTTCGTGATAAGGGCCGGGGACGGCCTGACCGCGGAACGCCTGGCCCGCGAAAAAAAGCCGGACCTTATCCTGCTGGACATCTTCATGCCGGGCAAGAACGGGGTGGAGGTGCTGGAGACCCTTTCCCGGGAGATGCCGGATACCGGTATAATGATGATAAGCGGCAACGATAACGAAGAAACCGCCCGGGAGTGCCTGCGCAAGGGCGCGTTCGACTATCTGCCGAAACCGCCTGACCTGGACGCCCTTGAGCGCATAGTCAAATACCGCCTTTTCCTGCAGCGCCCTTCCTGAAGGGCGTCTTTCTGCCTGGCGGCCCCTACCCCTCATCCATGCGGGTGGCCCGCCGAAGGCAGGGAGCGGACCTTGACCGGGCCCGCCCTGAAATGGGATAATGTTAGCGTAGTATAAACCGAAAGCTCAAGTTTTTGAAGCCTATCCTTCGGGCAGTTAGCGAGGAAAGCGCAGAGAGAGTTGAGATCGGGTAAACAGTCAGGAGGATAGTACACAATGAGCAAGAGAATATACGTGGGCGGCCTGCCCTTCAAGACCACCGAGGAGGAGATGCAGAACCTCTTCGCGAGCTACGGCCAGGTGTCCAGCGCGAAACTGATCACCGACAAGTACTCCGGCCAGTCCCGCGGCTTCGGCTTCGTTGAGATGCCGAACGACGAGGAAGCTACCGCCGCCATGGAGAAACTGAACGGCTCCGATTTCGGTGGCCGCAAGCTGACCGTGAACGAGGCCCGTCCGATGGAAGCCCGCCCCCGCGGCGGATTCGGCGGCGGCCGCGATCGCGGCGACCGTGGTGACCGCGGCGGCCGCGGCGGCTACGGCGACAAGTGGTAATTAAATCCCTTTAACGGATTTAACGCCCCGGCCAACCGGGGCGTTTTTATTGGGGACAGACACCTATTTTCCATTAGAACCGCTTAATGGGAGAGGCCAATGGGAAATAGGTGTCTGTCCCTATTTTAAAGGGTTGACAGGGTTGTTATACGGATGTATAATTATACGAAAGTGTAATAACGGAGAGGCTATGGCCAGACCGCCGTCGGAGATCGGAATGAAACTCAGGAGAGCGGGGCGAAGGCTCCTTCAGGAAAAGGGGCTGACGGGGCTCAGCGTGCGGGAGACCTGCCGCGAGGCCGGCGTGAACACCGGGATGTTCCACTACTATTTCGGCTCCAGGGAGGAGTTCCTCCGCGACGTGCTGAAGGACATCTACGCGGAGTTCATGGAGAACTTCAAGGCAGGGGTTTCCGCTGGCGGAACGCCAAGGGAGCGGCTCAAGAACGCCCTGATCGAGGTCGGCCGCTTCGCTCGGGTCATGCGCGGCGCGGCGCCCGTTCTTTTTGCCGACATGGCCTACGGCAACAGGGAGGCCTTCGGCTTCCTCTCCTCCAATTTTACCGAACACATGAGCCAAGTAGCCGACCTGGCCAGGCAATGCCGCCAGGCCAGCGCGCTGCGTTCCCGCTCAGTCCCTTTCCTGGTGGCCTCGCTTATCCCGGTCATGGTGTTCCCGGTGCTGATAGGCGGGGTCATGGAGCGCAACGGGGTAGAGAACGTCATGGAAATGCCTTTAAAAAGCCTGGGCGATGAGATATTCTCCGATGAGGGGATAGCCGAGCGGGCCGAGATCGCGTTGAGAGGTGTTGGTCTATGAGGATATTGATAATACTGCTGCTGGCGGCCGCGCCGGCCAGGGCGGAGGACATGGCCCTGACGCTCAGGGCCGCAGAGAACGGCGCTCTGGCCGTCTCCAGCGAGTACAGGGCCGCCAGGCTTTCCGCCGAGTCAGCGTCGGCGGCCGCGGCCGCCGCGGGGGCCCTGCTCGACCCGCGCGTGACGCTGGAGGGCAGCCTCAGGTACTCGCAGGTAATACCGGAGATGGCTCTCCCGCCCCTGCTGGGCGGCCCCAGGCCGCTGGGCGACAACTGGAACTATTCCGTCGGCCCGTCGCTCTACTGGACGGTCTTCGACGGCGGGGTCCTGCGCTCCGGGCGCGAGGCCGCGCTGAAGACGGCTGCCGCGCGCCGCGCCGAGGAGGAGGACACCCGCCGGCAGGTGCTGCTGCGGACGCGCACGGCCTATTTCAGGCTGCAGCTGGCGCTGGAACGGGTCTACCTGATAGGGGAGAACCTGCAGCTCTCGCTGGCGCAGCTGGCGGATATTTCGAACGGGGCCAGGGCGGGCACCAGAAGCAGGTTGGACGAGATAAGGGCCCGCGAAGAGACGCTCGACCGCAGGCACGACCTGGTGCAGGCCCGCGGGGAGCTGGCCTCCGCCCTGCGCGACCTGGCGCTGCTCACGGGCCTCGACCTGCCGTCCGGGGCCTCTCTGCCGATGGACTCCAGGCTGGAGGGACTGGGGCTGGAGGACGGGCAGGACGCAGGCCTCTACATCAAGGCCGAACCTTACGGGCAGATCCTGCAGCGTTTCCTTCCGGCGGCGTCCGCCCCGCTGCAGAAGGCCCTGCCTGACGTGGCCGCGCTGGATTATTCCGCCGGGGCCTATAAAGCGATGGCCGGCTCCTACAGGGCGCAGCGCCTGCCGCGCCTTCAGCTGGGGGCCCGCTCGTCTATAGACTATCCCAACGGTCCGAACATCTACTCGTTCCTCCAGAACTCGGCCTCGCTTTCCGTGTCGCTGCCTCTTTTCGAGGGCGGCAGTTCCTCCGACAAGGAGCGCGGGAGCGAGCTGGCCGCAGGCGCGGCCGCGGAGAGGAAGACCTGGGCGCAATTGGTCGCGGAGAACCAGTTCCGTAAGGCTCTGGACGCGCAGGCCGAACTGCAGGCGGAACAGGCCATAGACAAGTCCGCGGCCGACTACGCCCAGGAGGCGGCCAAGCTGGCCTACGACTCCTACAAGTCCGGCGGTTCCACCTGGCTGGACGTGGAGAGCGCGGACCTCAAGGAACTGCAGGCCAGGACCGCCTCCGCCTCCACCGGCGCGGAGATACTGCTCAACCTCGCTTTGCTCGACAGCCTTACAGGGAGCGTGAACTGACATGAAAAAGAAGCTCATACCTTTGATCGCGGCGGCCGCGATCGGCGCCGCCATCTTCGCGGAGGTGCGCGACAAGGGCGATTTCCGCTACGCCGGCACGATAGAGGTCACCGAGACCGATCTCTCGGCCCGCATCCCGGGCGTGATAGCCGCCTACGACGCGGCCGAGGGGGACTCCATAAGGGCCGGCCAGACCATAGCTTCCCTGGACTGCTCCGACTTCAGGCTGGCGGCCGGCATAGCCGCCGAGGATTTCAAGCGGGCCGAGGAGCTTTACAAGAGCGGCTCGATGTCGCGCGAGAACTACGACCGCCTGAAGTACAAGAGGGACGACTCGGCGCTGAAGGTCGATTGGTGCACGATAAAATCTCCGGTCACCGGCAGCGTGCTCTATACCTATCACGAGAAGGGGGAACTGGTCTCGCCGGGCACCAGGCTGGCCACGGTGGCCGACCTTTCCGAGGTCTGGGCCTACATCTACGTGCCGCACGACCTGCTGGCGAAGATAAGGACCGGGATGGCGGTGCACGGCTACCTGCCGGAAGAAGGGGACAGGGAGTTCCCGGGGGTCATCTCGGTCATCTACCCCGAGGCGGAGTTCACGCCCAAGAACGTACAGACGCGCAAGGAGCGCACGCGCCTGGTCTACGCCGTAAAGGTCACCTTCCACGACCCTGGCGGCACGCTGAAGCCGGGCATGACGATAGAGGTTAAGCTGCCGGACTGAGCCGCTTTATGTTCGCGATAAGCACGGAAAGCCTGAGAAAGTCGTTCGGCCGCGTCAAGGCGCTGGACTCGGTCTCCTTCGACTTTTCCGCGGGCCTGCTGCACGGGCTGATAGGCTCCGACGGGGCTGGCAAGACCACCACGCTGCGCCTGCTGGCCGGGCTCTTGCGCCCGTCGGCCGGGCGCATCCGCTATTTCCGCGACGGCGCGCCCTCAGCCTTCGAAGCGATGCGCCCGAGCCTGGCCTATATGCCGCAGCAGGCGAGCCTCTATCCCGACCTTTCCGTGGCCGAGCACCTGGAGTTCTTCCGCGAACTCTACCGGCTGGACGCGGCCACCTTCAGGAAGCGTTCGTCCGAACTGCTGGAGATAACCAGGCTGGGGAAGTTCAGCGACCGGCGAGCCGCCCAGCTCTCCGGCGGCATGTACAAGAAACTGGGGCTGATGTGCGCGCTGCTGCAGTCGCCGTCCGTGCTGCTCTTGGACGAGCCCACCAACGGCGTGGACCCGATCAGCCGCCGCGAGTTCTGGGAACTGCTCTACGGCCTGGCCGCGGAAAAGATCCTGGTCGTGGTGTCAACGGCTTACATGGACGAGGCCGAGCGCTGCGCGCGCGTCCACTTGCTGGACTCCGGGCGGCTGCTGGCGTCCGGCGAACCCAGGGCCGTGCTGAAGGCGGCAGGGGCGCGCAGCTTCGAGGAGATCTTCATAAGGAGCGCCGCATGAACCCTTCCTGCGCGCTCGAGGTCAACGGGCTCTCTATAAAGTTCGGGGACTTTACCGCGGTGGACGACGTCTCGTTCTGCGTGCGGAAGGGCGAGATCTTCGGCTTCCTGGGCGCCAACGGCGCCGGCAAGACCACTACGATAAGGATGCTCTGCGGGCTGCTGGTCCCGACTTCCGGCACCGCCACCGTCGGAGGCCTCGGTTTCGGGGACGGCGGCAAAGGGATAAAGCGCATCGTCGGCTACATGTCGCAGAAGTTCACGCTCTACAACGACCTGACCGTAGGGGAAAACCTGGATTTTGCGGCCGGGCTGCGCAAGCTGGACCCGGCCTACGCTAAAAAACGCCGCAAGGAACTTTTCGCTCTGACCGGCTTCGACAGGCCTCTTTCCACGATGGTGCGGGCGCTGCCGGGCGGCATAAAACAGGAACTCGCCCTTTCCGCGGCCATGCTGCACGACCCGGAGATCATCTTCCTCGACGAACCGACCTCCGGCGTGGCCCCGGCGGCGCGCGCCCGCTTCTGGGACCTGATACGCAAGGTCACCGCGCTGGGAAAGACGGTGATCGTGACCACGCATTATATGGACGAGGCGGAGCAGTGCGGCCGCATAGCGCTGATGCGGACCGGCAGGCTCATCGCCCTCGGTTCTCCGGAAGAGCTTAAAGCTTCCGCCTTCCCCGGGCCGATGGCGGAGCTGGACTTCAACGGCCCGCCCCCGGAGGGTTTTATCTCCGGCCTGCGGAAGGCGCGCGGCCTGCTGGAGCTCTCCCCGCACGGCATGCGCTGGCACGCGGCCTTCAGCGGCGGGACCGAGATGGATTCCGCCCTCGCCGGCCTGCCAGCCGGCGCTTCGCGCGCCCTGATCAAACCGTCGCTGGAGGACGTGTTCATAAGGCTGGTGGAGGGGAAGGAGCGCTAAGCCGCCGTTATGCCCGGTCCATCTTTCAATATCCACAGGGCCTATTCGGTGGCGCGCAAGGAGGTCATGCACGTGCTGAGGGACCCCTTCACGCTGGCGCTGGCGCTGGGCCTGCCGGTGATGCTGGTCACCTTCTTCGGCTACGCGATAGATTTCGAGGTCAAGAACCTCTCGCTGGCCGTCTCCGACATGGACAACGGCCCTTCGTCGCGCAGGCTGCTGGACATCTTCTCCGCCTCCGGCTATTTCAACGTGTCGGCCGCCGGCGACCCGATACGTAAGGTCGACGCGGGGGAAGCTGCGGCTGCGCTCTTCATCAAGCCGGATTTTTCGCGCGATCTGCGCCGCGGCAAGTCCGTGTCGGCGCAGTTCGTGCTGGACGGCAGCGACAACTCCAAGGCCGCCGTGATCATGGGCTACCTGCCGGGCCTGGAGGCCGCCGCCGACGCGCGCCTGGCGGACTATTCGCCCTCGCCTCCGGTCTCGCTGGAGACCCGCTTCCTGTACAATCCGGAACTGAACAGCCGCTGGTTCACGATCCCCGGCCTGGCGGCCATCATCATAGGCCTGCTGGCCATCATGCTGACTGCGATGACGGTGGCGCGCGAGTGGGAGAACGGCTCGATGGAGCTGCTGCTCTCCACGCCGGTGCGCCCGCTGGAGATCATCGTCGGCAAGCTGGCCCCTTACGGGGTGCTGGTGCTGACCGGCGTGTTCTTCGTCTACCTGGCCTCGCGGCTGGTGTTCGGCGTGCCGTTCGCCGGTTCGCACCTGCTGTTCCTGCTGGCCTGCGTGCTGTTCATCGTCGCCGCGCTGGCGCAGGGGCTGTTCATCTCGGTGGCCACGCGCCAGCAGCAGGTAGCCATGCAGCTCTCGATGATAACCGGCCTGCTGCCGAGCATGCTGCTGTCCGGCTTCATCTTCCCGGTGGAGAGCATGCCGCCCTTCTTCCGCTATTTCACGATGCTGCTGCCCCCGCGCTGGTTCATGGAGGCGGCGCGGGGCATCTACCTGAAGGGGGCCGGCCTGCGGGAGCTGGCCGTGCCGTTCCTGGCGCTGACGGCGCTGAGCGCGCTGATGCTGGCGCTCGCGCTCAAGAAGTTCAAGACGGACCTGGAGCCATGATCAATCCGACGCTGAGGGCGTTCATAAAGAAGGAACTGCGGCAGACGCTGCGCGACGTGCGCATGCGCGTGCTGCTGTTCGGCGCGCCGGTCATCCAGATGACGGTCTTCGGTCTGGCCCTCTCCACCGAGATCAAGAACATCAAGCTGGCCGTCTTCGCCAGGCCCGACGACGCCGTGGCCGAGCGGCTGACGGAGAGGTTCTACGCCTCCGGCTGGTTCAAGCCGGTGCTATTCAGCCCGACGGACGACCCGTACGAGCTGATAGATTCGGGCCGGGCCGACGCCGTGCTGATAGCCCCAAGGGACGGCCTGGGCCGCGCCGCCGTGCGCGGGGACGGCAGGATGCAGCTGCTGATAGACGCCTCCAACGCCACCAAAGGCCGCATCGTGGAAGCCTATGCCAAGAACATAGTGGCGGCCTTCATCGCGCGCGAATACGGTCCCGCGCCGCCGCGGCCTTTCTCCTTCGATGTGCGCGTGCTCTATAACCCGGCGATGGAATCCTCGCTGTTCCTGGTCCCCGGCGTGATGAGCATGGTCATCTGCCTGATCACGATAATCCTGACCGCAATGTCGCTGACGCGCGAGCGCGAGATGGGCACGTTCGAGACGATAGTCTCCGCGCCTCTCTCCGACTCCGAGATCCTGCTGGGCAAGACTCTGCCGTTCATACTGATGGGGCTGGTGGTGGCCGCGCTGGTGATGACGGCCGCGTGGCTCATCTTCGGCGTGCCGGTGCGGGGGCCGCTGTGGGAGTTCGGCGCGGCTTCGTTCTTCTTCGTCGTCACCACGGTCAGCGTGGGCACGTCCATCTCCTCGATAGCCAGAACGCAGCAGCAGTCCATGCTGGGCGGCTTCATGTTCCTGTTCCCGGCGATCCTGATGAGCGGCATAATGTATCCGGTGGAGAACATGCCGCCCGCCGTCATCGCTGTGGCCTACCTGGATCCGCTGATGTACTTCATGCGGCTGCTGCGCAACATCATGCTGAAGGGCGGAGACTTGCACGTGTTCCTAGTTAACATGGCCGCGCTGGCGCTGATGGCCGCCGCCGCCGCCGGCCTTGCCTACAACAGGTTCCGGCAGACGCTGAACTGACGCCGGCCGGCCCCCGGCAATATACGGAGGTTGATATGGACGGATATCCGGACAGGAAGAGGGTGCTTAAGGGGATACTCGCGGAGCTGCACAAGGGCCTGCCGCTGGAGGCCGCCAAGGAGCGCTTCGAAGCGGAGATAGGGAGCGTTTCCTCTAAGGAGATCTTCGAGCTGGAGCAGTCCCTGCTGGAGGACGGCGTGCCGGCCGAAGAGGTGAAGCGCTTCTGCAACGTGCACGCGCTGCTCTTCGAGAAGGACCTGGAAAAGAGCATGGCGGACCCAGCCTCGCCGTCCCACCCCGTGGCGCTCTTCAAGGCCGAGAACTCCGAGATAAAGCGCCGCGTGGATTCCGCCAAGGCGCTGCTGCCGGGCCTGAAGGAAGGAAAAAACGGCGACTGGGTCCGCGGCCTCGTGGAAGAACTGCGCGCGGTGCTCAAGCACTACGAGCGCAAGGAGCAGCTGCTGTTCCCCTACCTGGAGAAGGCGGGTTTCTACGGCCCCTCCAAGGTGATGTGGGGCAAGCACGACGAAGTGCGCGAACTGTTCAAGAAAGTCTCCGCGGCGCCGGCGGCGGACTTCCCGGCCGTCGCCGCCGCGCTGCTGGAAGAAATGGACGCCATGATCTTCAAGGAGGAGAACATCCTCTTCCCCGCGGCGCTGGAGAAGCTCAAGCCCTCGGACTGGGCCGTGATCTTCCGCGAGAGCGCGCAGGCCGGCTACGTGTTCATAGAACCGCCCGCCGAGGCCGCGGAGGCCCTGGACATAGCGCAGAACGCCTCCTTTTTGTCAGGGGAGACGGTGAAGCTGCCCAGCGGCGGGCTGTCGCCGGAGGAGCTGACCGTCCTTTTCAATACCCTGCCGGTGGACCTCACCTTCGTAGGGGCGGACGACACGGTGCGGTATTTTTCGGAGGGCAAGGACCGCGTTTTCCTGCGGGCGCGCTCCATCGTCGGGCGGAAGGTGCAGAACTGCCATCCGCCGCAGAGCCTGGACAAGGTGGAGCGGATACTGGACGCCTTCAAGTCGGGGAAAAAGAGCTCGGAGGAGTTCTGGATAAACCTGAAGGGCAGGCTCATCCACATCCGCTACTTCGCCCTGCGCGGCGGCGGGGGGAAGTACCTGGGCTCGCTGGAAGTGACGCAGGATATCACCGACATACAGAAAATAAAAGGCGAGAAAAGGCTGGCTGACTGATATGGCTGAAAAAATAGCGGACCTGGACAGGACCCTTTACGACCTGACCGCGGAGTATCCGGAGCTGATAGACGCCCTGGCCGGTCTGGGCTTCCTGGGAGTCAGGAACCCAGTGATGCGGGAATCCCACGGCAGGCAGATGACGGTGCGCTCCGGCTGCGCCTACCTGGGCATAGAAGAAGGGAAGGTGTCGGAGGCGCTCAAAGCCAAAGGCTTTACTGTAAAATAAGGGCGGCGGTCCGGCTTCGGGCTCGCGGGCTACGGGCCGGAGAGCAGGTCCCTCAGGACGACGGCGTTGTTGTGTTCCGGGTCGCTGGCCGCGTAAAGCAGCGTGACGGCGCCTTTGGCGCACAGTTCCCTGAGCCGCGCCACCGCCCCGGTATTGGCCCTCAGCTCCGCTAGGTAGCGCGCCCGGAAGCCCTCCCAGCGGGACTCGTCGTGGCCGAACCACTTGCGCGTTCCGTCCGAGGGCGCGACCTCCCTGAGCCAGAGGTCCAGTTTTGCCGCCTCCTTGGAGACGCCCCTCGGCCATAGCCGGTCCACAAGGACGCGCAGGCCGTCCCCGTCCGAGGGCTCTTCGTATATCCTCTTTATCCTTACCACCGCGTTCCCTCCGGTCCGGGCCGTTCCGAGGAGGCCCAGTTCCCTCAGCTTGCGCTCGAAAGCGCCGGCCCAGTCCCTGTTGGCCGCCGGACTGGCCGGGCTGGGGTGCAGGACGGAGGCTATGCGCGCCGTGCCGCCGGCCAGCGCTTCGCCCGCGCGCCGCGCTGCGAAGCCGCCTATCCCCACCACCCAGCGCGGGGCGAAGAAGCCGAGGCTGAGCCGCAGGTACTCGTCGCAGACGGCGTAAAGGGCTTCCTTCTCGGCGCGGCGCAGCTTGTCCGGCGTCAGGTTGCGGCCGCCTGCCTCCATGAACACCAGCGGGCAGTAGTTGGCGACGAAGAAGCGGGAGAAAAAATCCTCCGGGGTCCCGTACAGCCGCGCTATGGCGCCCCAGAGCCGCCTGCCGCTCACCTCGGCGCGCGGGCACGCGAACCCGTACACGGGGCGCCTGGGGTTCTCGCGCGGCGGTCTGCCTACCCTGGCGCTTATGCCCAGCCAGTCCCGCACCATGGCCGCGTCGCCGAACGGCACCCCTGTCTGTGCCATGCCGAAAGGCCCAGGGTTCATTCCCAAAAATACGGCTGTCCTGCCCGGCCCCGCGTAGCGCCGCAGATACTGTTCGTGCGGCAGCCGGGCGTAATCGAGCGGGTTGTAGACCTGAGCTACCGGGGCGCCGAAGCGCAGCCGCCCGGCCTCGCGGGAGAAGCGCCTTGTCGCCTTGACGAGGTCTTCCACCGTCATCGTCCGCTCCTCGCCGCGCTTGGCCGCCGGAACATGGAAAGGCGGCTAATCCTCACTGGCGTAGGAATGCCCCGTCACCAGGCCGCCCAGGAACAGCGCCAGCGCGAGAGCCCCGGCGGCGAACACCGTGTCGCCGGGCACCCGCATCCAGCGTATGACGTTCATCAGCGGCTCCTGCATGAACTGCGCGCTCCTCGCGTACCAGTAACCGGTGTTGACCGAGGCCAGCGTCTGCAGCAGCCCCAGCGGAAGCAGGCTCAGGACTATCATCATCAGCAGCCCGACGTTCATCCCCCAGAAGGCCGTCGCCAGCGCGCCGTCCCGCCATTTCCCCTCGGGCTTCAGCACGCGCAGGCAGAAGAGCATGAGCCCTATTCCCAGCATGCCGTAGACGCCGAACAGCGCTCCGTGCCCGTGCACGGGCGTGGTGTTCAGCCCCTGCATGTAGTAGAGCGCTATAGGAGGGTTTATCATGAAGCCGAAGAGCCCGGCCCCGACCATGTTCCAGAAGGCCACCGCAATGAAGAAGCGTATCGGCCACTTGTAGTTCCGCACCCAGGGCGCCATGCCGGCCACCCGCACATGTTCCCAGGCCTCGTAGCCCATCAGCACCAGCGGCACCACTTCGAGCGCGCTGAACACCGAGCCGAAGGCCATGGCCACCGCCGGAGTGCCGGCGAAATAGAGATGGTGCAGCGTCCCGATGATGCCGCCGGAAAGGTATACGGTGGCGGACAGCAGCGAGGCCCTGGCCGCCGAGCCCGGCTCCACCAGGCCCATTTTGTAGAAGAGGAAGGCTATCACCACCGTGGCGAAGACCTCGAAGAAGCCCTCCACCCATAGGTGCACCACCCACCAGCGCCAGTACTCGGCCAGCGTCAGGTTGGTATGGGCGCCCCACATCAGGCCGGCGCCGTAGAGCAGCGCGATCGCGAAGGTGGACATCAGGAAGACCGCCAGCAGGTGCCTGTCCTCGCCGCCCTTCTTGAGGGCCGGCAGCACGCACCTGGCGATAAGGCCGAGCCAGATCAGCAGCCCGGAGAAGAGACCGGCCTGCCAGACACGGCCCAGGTCCAGGTACTCGTAGCCCTGGTGACCCCAGTAGAACCACTCGTCCCCCGTGAACTTGCGGAAGACCGAGGCCCATTCCCCGGCCATGGAGCCGGCCACTATCACCACGAGCGCGGCAAGCAGCGCGTAAACTCCGACGGCCTGTCCTTCGGGCTCGTACCCGGAGATGACCGGCCCTATGAAGAGCCCCGCGGCCAGCCAGGCCGTGGCTATCCAGAAGAGGCCAAGCTGGATGTGCCACGTGCGAGTGACGGCGTAGGGCAGCCAGCGGTCCAGCGGTATGCCGTAGAAGCCGTTGCCTTCCACTCCGTAATGGGCGGTTATCGCGCCGAAGCCTATCTGCGCCAGCAGCAGCAGGACCACCGCCGCGAAATAGTACGCTGCGGCCCTTTGCGAAGGTGTCCGCTTCAGCGTCAGGAAAGGGTCCTGCGCGGAGGGAGGCGCCGCTGGCGCGTGCGCGTAGGCCTTGCGCGCGTAGAACGTAACCATGCCGGCTATGCCGGCCAGCAGCAGGATGACGCTCAAGCCCGTCCAGACTATTGCCTGGCCGGTCGGGTTGTTCCCTATCAGCGGCTCATGGGGCCAGTTGTTAGTGTAGCTGGAGGAGCTGCCGGGACGGACGGCCGCGGCCGTCCACGAGGTCCAGAAGAAGAACGCGCAGAGCTGCCGGAGCTCGGCCGGGTCCTTGAGTGCCCCTGCCGGTATGGCGAAAGGCGAAGAACCTTTCACGAAGAGGGAGGAATAGTAGTCCAGGTTGCTCCCGAAGGCCTGCGCGCGCAGCGGCGGTATGGTCAGCGTGCCGGAGGCGCTGTCGTAGCCGTTTGCGCGGAACATCAGCCGCGCTTCCTCGCGCAGCGCCGCCTGCTTTTCCGGGGAGAGCGCCGTGTAGGCGGAGCGGTATTCCTTTTTCGCCAGCCCGTCCAGCACGAAGACGACCTCGCGGTGCAGCCAGTCGGCGGTCCAGTCCGGCGCGACGTAGCTGCCGTGTCCCCAGACCGAGCCCAGCTCCATGCCGCCCATGGACTGCCAGACGGCCTGCCCGCGCTCTATGTCCCCGTCGCCTATCACCACCGCGCCGTCGGAAGAGACGACCCTGTCCGGTATAGGGGGCGCGTTGCGGTATATGTCGCGCCCGATAAGTCCCAGCACGGCGAAGGAAACCCCGGTTATCAGTATGAACCAGGTCCAGAGCTTTTTCATTCTAGACACCCCAAGTCGGAAGGATAAACCCTTAAAAGAACGATACTAAATTCCGCCTGTGCGGACAAACGGCGTTATGGAGCTATATGCCGTTGGCGGGGCCGCCCCGCAACCGGCCCGTGCCGCGCCGGGGCGGCCGCATATCTGTTATACTAGTCTTCCGATGGGCATACTTCTCAGCTGCCGCGAGCTTTCCAAGGCCTTCGGCCCCAGGCCCCTTTTCCAGGGGCTCTCCTTCGGCCTTTTCGAGGGGGAGCGCACTGGGCTCATCGGTCCCAACGGCACCGGGAAATCCACTTTATTGAAGATACTGGCCGGGCGCGAGACGCCCGATTCCGGCGAACTGGCGCCCCGGCGCGGGCTGCGGGTGGGCTACCTGGCCCAGCGCGACCGCGTGGAAGAGCTGCCGGCGGGTTCCACTGTGAAGGGCTATCTTTCCGCCGCTCTCGCGGACCTGGGCCTGCAGGACTACGAGATAGACACCCGCGTGGCCGCCGGCATGGACCGCGCCGGTTTTACCGAACCCGACAAAGAGGCAGCCAAGCTTTCCGGCGGCTGGCGCAAGCGCCTGGCCATACTGGCCGAGACGCTGCGCGAGCCGGACCTGCTGCTGCTGGACGAGCCCACCAACCACCTCGACCTCGAGGGCGTGCTGTGGCTGGAGCGGTTCCTCGACGGCGTGAAGTTCTCCTTCCTCGTCGTCACGCACGACCGCCGCTTCCTGGAACGGGTCTGCAACCGCCTGATAGAGCTGGACCGCCGCTACCCGCAGGGCCACCTGTCGAGCGCCGGCAACTACAGCAAGTTCCTGGAGAACCGCGAGCTCTTCCTGGACGCGCAGGCCTCGCGCGAGGATTCGCTGCGCAACATAGTGCGCGGCGAGATAGAATGGCTGCGCAAAGGCCCCAGGGCCCGCACCACCAAGCAGAAGGCCCGCATAGACCGCGCCGGCCGGCTGATGGAGGACCTCTCCGAACTGGAGTACCGCAACGCGCAGGGCCGCGCCACCGTGATAGATTTCCTCGCCGGGGACCGCCAGGCCAACCGGCTGGTGGACGCCCGCGGCGTCGCCAAGACCCTCGGCGGCCGCCTGCTCTTCAGCGGACTGGACCTGGCGCTGCGGCCCGGCGACAAGGTGGGCCTGATCGGCGCCAACGGCAGCGGCAAGACCACGCTGCTCAAGATGCTGGCCGGCGCGCTGCCGCCGGATGCGGGGGAAGTGAAGATAGCCGAAGGCGTGAAGACCGTGGTCTTCGACCAGCACCGCGATTCGCTGGACATGAGCATGACGCTGTACCGCGCGCTCTGCCCGGCCGGCGACAAGGTGGAATACAAGGGCAACTACGTGCACGTGCACAACTGGGCCAAGCGTTTCCTGTTCAGGCCGGAGCAGCTGGACTTCCCGCTGTCGCGGCTGTCCGGGGGGGAGCAGAGCCGCGTGCTGATAGCGGACCTGATGCGCCGCCCGGCCGACCTGCTGCTGCTCGATGAGCCGACCAACGACCTCGACATCCGCTCGCTGGAAGTCCTGGAGAACAGCCTTAGGGAGTTCCCCGGCGCCTTGGTGCTGGTGACGCACGACCGCTACCTGATGGACAGGGTCTGCGGCGCCGTGGTGGGGCTGGACGGCCGCGGCGGGCACGGCTATTTCGGCGGGCTCGAGCAGTGGGAGGAGTGGCAGGCGGAACGCGACGCCGCCGCGGCAGCCTCTCCGGCCGCGGAGGAGAAGAAGAAGCCGGCCTTGGACCGCAGGGAAGCCGAGGAGTTGCGCAATATGGAGCGGACGATAAAGGCCGCGGAGGAGAAGGTCTCCAGGGCCGAGGCCGCGCTGGAGGACCCGGCCATCGCCACGGACGCGGAGGAACTGCACCGCCGCCAGGCGAAGCTGGAAGAGGCTCAGGCCCGCGTGGCGGCCCTGTTCGAGCGCTGGGAGGAGTTGGAGGCCCGCGGCCGCGGGAACTAGCTCTGGTAAGTAACACAGCCGCTCAATAAGAGCGGCTGTCCGTGGTTGAATCCCAAAAGAATTCCGGTCAGCAGCAGTCGCCGCCTTCCCCGCAGCCGCAGGCGGGCTCGGTGCCTTTTATCAAGCCGGTTATCACGGCGGCCGCGCAGCCCACGCCTTTCTTAAGGCTGAGCGCCTCCACGGGGCAGTTGCCGGCGCAGGCGCCGCATTCCATGCACATGTCTACGTCCGTTATTCGTGCCTTCCTGCCGCTCATCTCCAGCACGGCGTGGGGGCAGACCTGCACGCACATGCCGCAGCCGATGCACTTGGCTTCGTCAAGTTTCAGCGTCGCCACGCCTTTAAGATATTTCAGGCTCATATGAACCTCCGGAGGAGGACCATAGCCAGTCCGGCCGCAAGGCTTACCCCCTGCACTGGCAGGGCGGCGCGCATCTCCTTCATCACTCCCGACAGCGAGGTATAGGTGGAGGAGCCGGTGAATTGCAGGCCGATGAACGACGCGACCGGCAGGTATACCAACGCGCGGGCGCAGGCGTGGAACAGGTCCTGCGAAAGGAAAGGATAGGCCGCGGCGAGCCCGATGGCGCCGGCGGCCGCGCTTTTGATGGCGAAGGCTCTGCCCGGCAGCCAGGGCAGCAGCGCAGGCACCAGCAGCGTCGAGGAAAGCAGCGTCGCCGCGGTTAGCATGGCGTCGGCCCTGAAGCCGAAGAAATAGAGCAGCGCCGCGGCGGGCAGCAGATATTTGCCGAAATTGACCAGCTCGATGGGGGAAAGCGCCATGCGGTCGGCGAAGCCGAAGCGCACCCGCCGCATTTCCGGTGCCGCTTTCTTCCCGGCGGCCATGAACGAGGGGATATCCTCCGCGCGCACCGGGCCGTAAATGACCGAGAAGCCGGTGTAGGCCTTCACCCTGTGGGCCGCTACTCCCGGAGCGCCCAGTTGCGGAACTATTATCTCCTTGCGGCTCAGCAGGTCCCCCAGGCCGCTCTCCATTATGGAGCGGGTCAGCTCCATCGTGCCAAAAGTGCCTTTGCCTGCCGCGCACCAGACGTTTATGCCCTTAGTGTCCAGCACCAGCAGCCAGGCGTCGCCTTTCACCGAAGTGCGGAGCGCGTCGAAACTGAGCCTGTAGTTGGCGGAGGCGAAAACGGGGGAATCCGGGTCGGGCGAGCCCAGAGCGTAGAGGCCCGGTTTTATCCTCATCTTCATGCGGCCGATGCCCCAGCGGGCCTTCCAGGAGGCCCGCCTGTCCGCCGCGCGGTATTCCCCGGTGACGGCGAAGGAGACGCTCTCCTCCTGCCCGGCCGTGCCGTCGTCGTTCCCTGTCATAAGGGTATTATAGTATAATTCGTTATGTGGCGAAATAACGAAATTACCTGCGGGGAAAACATGCAGAACATACTTAAGATAACCAAGGCGGCCTCCGATGAGACCCGGCTGCGCATACTGAAGTTGCTGACAAAGGGGGAGCTCTGTGTCTGCCATATAACCGCCGGCCTGAAGCTCGCCCCCTCCACGGTCTCCAAGCACCTCTCCATACTGGAGGCGGCGGGGCTGATAGAGACCAGGAAGCTCGGGCGCTGGGTGCACTGCAAGCTCCCGTCCTCGCCGAAAGGCGAGCCGCGCGCGGCGCTGCGCTGGCTGCTGTCCGCCCTGGGGAGGCCCTGAAGGCTCCCATGTTCCGACCCGTACAGATATTCACCGACTGGCTGGTCTACGGGCTGGCGGGACTTGGGCGGCATACCCTGGCCGGCTCCGCCGTCGACTTCTTCGTCTTCGAGTCCATAAAGATCTTCATCCTGCTGGCCGTCATAATCTATTCCGTTTCCGTGCTGCGCACGTTCCTGCCGCCGTCCAAAGTAAGGGATATAATACTCAAAAAAAGCCGTTTCTCCGCCCATCTCTGGGCGGCCGGGCTCGGCATCCTTACCCCGTTCTGCACCTGCAGCGCCATACCGCTGTTCCTCGGTTTCGTGCAGACCGGCATCCCGCTGGGCGTGACTTTTTCCTTCCTCGTGGCCTCGCCTATGATAAACGAGGTGGCGCTGGTGATGCTGCTGGGAATGTTCAGTTTCAAGATAGCCCTTATCTACGCGGCCAGCGGCTTCACTATCGCCGTCATCTCCGGGCTCGTAATAGGCCGGCTGAACCTCGAGCACCTGCTGGAGGGTTTCGACCAGTCCAAGCGCATAACGAACGCCGTGCTGGGCGCCGACATGCCCTGGGCGGAGCGGCGCGCCTACGCCCGGGAGTACACGCTGGACATCGTCGGCAAGATCTGGCCCTACGTCCTCATAGGCATCGGAGCCGGCGCCGGGATACACGGCTACGTGCCGCAGGACCTGCTGGCCCGCTGGGCGGGGCCGGACAAGTGGTACGCCGTGCCGGTGGCCGCCGCCGTCGGCATCCCGCTCTATTCCAACGCGGCCGGCGTGATACCGCTGGTCAGCGCCCTGACGGAGAAGGGCGTGGCGCTGGGCACCACTCTCGCCTTCATGATGGCGGTCACCGGGCTTTCCTTCCCCGAGTTCATGATACTGCGCCGGGTGATGAAACTGCGCCTGCTCCTCATCTTCTTCGGGGTGGTGGGCGCGGGTATTGTCTTCACCGGCTTTCTCTTCAACTTCATAATGCGGTAGGAGGCGACATGAAAAAGATACAGGTACTCGGCGGCGGCTGCCCCAAGTGCGGCAAGCTCTACGAGCACGCGGAAGCCGCGGCCAAAGAGCTGGGCCTGGAGTACGAGATGGAGAAGATCTCGGACTTCGACAGGATAGCCGAGATGGGCGTTATGTCCACCCCGGCGCTCGCCGTGGACGGCAAGGTGCGCTTCGAAGGCCGCGTGCCCACGGTGGAGTCGCTCAAGGAAGAGCTGTCCAAGTGAAGAAAGTCCTCTTTCTCTGCACCGGCAATTCCTGCCGCAGCCAGATGGCGGAGGGCTGGGCGCGCGCGCTGCTGGGCGGGAAGGTGGAGCCTTTTTCGGCCGGCACCGCCCCCGGGGACGCGGTGGATACCCGGGCGGTCAAGGTGATGGCGGAAGCCGGAGTGGACATCTCGGGCGGCAGACCCAAGGACGTATCGGAGTTCAAGGATAAGGAGTTCGACCTTATCGTTACCGTCTGCGACAACGCCAGCAGGACCTGCCCCGCCTACTGGGGAAAGGGCCGCAAGCTGCACCGCGGCTTCGACGACCCCGGCACGGTGGCCGGCAAGGGCAGCTCCGACGGGGAGGCCCTGCCGGTGTACCGCAGGGTGCGCGACGAGATAAAGGCGCTGGTGCTGGAGCTGCCGGGCATATTGGAGGTTTGATGGAAGGGGTTTTGAAGAAGCTCTCTTTCCTGGACCGCTACCTGACGTTATGGATCTTCTCCGCCATGGCGGCCGGCATAGGCATAGGCTGGCTGTGGCCGGCCGCGGTGGCCCATTTCAACGCGGAGTCCAGCGTCGGCACCACGTCCATCCCGATAGCGATAGGGCTTATCCTGATGATGTACCCGCCGCTGGCGAGGGTGAAGTACGAGGAGATGGGCCGGGTTTTCGCCGATAAGAAGGTGCTGGCTCTTTCCCTGGCGCAGAACTGGCTGGTCGGTCCGGTGCTGATGACGGCGCTGGCGGTCGTCTTCCTGCGCGACAGGCCGGAGTACATGACGGGACTGATACTGATAGGCCTCGCGCGCTGCATAGCCATGGTCATAGTCTGGAACGACCTCGCCCGCGGCGACAGGGAGTATTGCGCGGGGCTGGTGGCGTTCAACTCGGTGTTCCAGGTGCTGTTCTTCCCTGTCTACGCGTGGTTCTTCGTCACGCTGGTGCCGCGCTGGCTGGGCCTGGCCGGCGCGGTGGTGAACATCACGATGGGGGAGATAGCCAAGAGCGTCTTCATCTACCTCGGCATACCTTTCCTCGGCGGCATGATCACGCGCTTCGCGCTGATAAAGGCGAAGGGCGCCGACTGGTATGCGACGCGCTTCGTGCCGGCGGTCAGCCCGCTGACGCTGGCGGCCCTGCTGTTCACCATCGTCGTGATGTTCTCCATAAAGGGGCAGAACATCGTGCAGGTGCCGCTGGACGTGCTGCGCGTGGCGGCGCCGCTCCTGCTCTACTTCGTCATCATGTTCTTCGTCTCGTTCTTCCTCGGCAAAAAAGCCGGGGCGAACTACCCGGAATCGGCCACCCTGTCGTTCACGGCGGCCTCCAACAACTTCGAGCTGGCCATCGCGGTGGCCGTCGGCACCTTCGGGATAGCCAGCGGCCAGGCTTTCGCGGCGGTCATCGGGCCGCTGGTGGAGGTGCCGGCGCTGATAGGGCTGGTCAACGTGTCGCTGTGGATAGGCCGGCGCTGGTACGGGGTCCCCGCAACGGGAGCGGCCTGATCCGGGGGGGCGAACCGCGTTGCTTTGAAATAGAAATGCTGAAGCCGGCGGCCTTGACAATAGGCGTTTCGTCTGCTAAAATGTAAGTGAGTGATAACTTACATAAAGGGGATCTATGGGACCGCTAAGGAAAAGGCAGAATACCGGGGTGCGCCAGGAGCAGATCAAACGCGCGGTGCTGGATATCATAGAGAAGGAAGGCCTGGCGCGGCTCTCCACGCGGCGTCTCGCGGAGCGAGTGGGAATAAGCGAAGCCGCCATCTTCAGGCATTTCAGGACCAAGCAGGACATCATTCTGGGCATCATGCAGGACGTAAAGAACGGCATGGTGGGCGCCATGCGCGCGGCGGCGCAGCAGGACAAGCCCGCCGACAAGCGCCTCTTCGAGCTGATGTGCGCGCAGGTGAAATACATCCTCGCCAACCGGGGGATGAACATCCTGCTGTTCTCGGAAGCGGCGCACGCCAACGACAGCGTGCTGAAGAAAGAGCTGCGCGCCATCCTCGCTTCGCAGAAGGAACTGGTGGTGAAGGTGATAAAGGACGGCATCGAAGAAGGCCTCTGGCGGGACCTGATGAACGCGGAGGACGCCGCCACTGTCTACATGGGCATCCCCATAAGCCTCAACATCGAACTGGTGCTCAACCGCAAGGGCGTCAACGTGGAAGGCTTCTGCAAGCGCATGTACTTCCTGTTCTCGGGGATACTGGCCAAGTGACGGACGGGGGAACTGCGATATGAAGGGAAAGACAATAATGCTGGCGGTCTTGGGCGTCTCCCTGCACGCCGGGGCGGCGCGGGCGCTCACGCTGGACGGCGCGCTGGACGCCGCGCTGAAGAGCAGCCCCGCGCTCAACATGGCGCGCGAGGCGGCGGACTCGCAGCGGTATGAAAAGTACGGCGCGCGAGTCTCGCGCCTGGGCGAGGTGACGGCCATTGGCAGTCTTACCCGCTACAGCCTGGAGCGCACGCTTACCCCCATGGTGCCGCCCATAAAGCCGCCTTTCCCGCTCGCGGACGACACCATCACCAACGTGGGGGGCTCCTACACGCTGCCGCTCTTCACGGGCTTCAGGCTCAGCCGCAATATCTCCATAGCCGGGCTCTCTGCCGCCATCGCCAGGGCCCAAAGTTCGCTGACAGAGCAGCAGGTCAGGTTCAACGTCTATTCTCTCTTCCTGAAGGGACTGGCCCTCGGGGACCAGCTGAAGGCCAGAACGGAGCAGGAAAAGGCGCTGGCCGAACTGCACAGGAACGTGGAACTGGGCGCGAAGATAGGCCGCTACGCCGCCATAGACCTGAAAAAAGTGGATTACCAGTACGAAATGGTGAAGGCCCAGCGGCAGGGGCTGGAGAACAATATCGCCGCGCTCAAGGCCGGCCTGGACCAGCTCACGGGCATGACCTCCGACGACTGGGACTTCGAGCCGTGCGAACTCACGGAGAAGGATTATCCGCGGCTGGAAGACCTGGAGAGGACGGCGCTGGCCGCGCGCGAAGAGTTGAGGATCAGCGCGGACAGGAAAAAGATAGCCGCCGCCAACTATTCCAAGTCCAAGTACGCCTACCTGCCGGAGATCGCCGCCAACTATACCTATATCAGGAGCATAGGCGGGGGCGGCAGCGTGCCGCTTTGGAACTACGGCCTGGCGGCGCAATGGCCGGTTTTCGACTTCGGCAAAAGGGCCTTCGACATGGCAGGCCGGAAACAGGAATACAAGAGCGCCGGGGAGGCCGAAATCGCCCAGCGGCTGGCCGTGCGCCGCGACGTGGTGGAGGCCTATAATTCCCTGCGCACCCAGCGGGCCCTGCACGAGGCCGCCGCCAAAGCCCTGGCCTACGCCGAAGAGGCGAAGAACGTGGAGAACCTGAAGTACCAGCAGGGAACGGGCAGCATGTACGACCTGCTGTTCTCGCTGGCGCAGTACTACGACGCGCTTTCGCAGGAGCGGGGCGCCTACTACGGAGTTTTTACCGCCGGCAAGTACCTGGAGCTCAGCTCGGGAGAAAAGATATGAACATAAAAGCCATCGCACTTTCCTTCAGGGAACCGGGCAGGCGCAAGTACTGGCTTATCCCGCTCGCGGTGCTGGTGCTGGCGGTGCCGGTCATAAGGCGCAAGCTGGCCATTTCGCGCGAGAAACCGCCGGAAGGGTACCCGGTGGTATTGCAGCTCGTAAAGCCGCGCGAGGGCGTGCTGCGCTCGCAGGAGACCTTCCTCGGGCTGTTCCGGCCGGTGGACCAGGCCGCGCTGAGCTCGCGGCTGAGCGCGCGCGTGGTCTACATCGCCGAGGAGGGCACGCCGGTGAAGAAGGGCGACGTGGTGCTGCGCCTCGACACCTCCGACCTGTCGGCCGGCGCCGAGGCGCTCGATATAAAGCGGCAGAACCAGTTGAAGGTGTACGACCGCGACAAGATACTTTTCAGCAGCGGCGCCATCTCTCAGGAGCAGCTGGAGAACTCGCAGAACCTCTACGAGCAGGCCAACGCCTCCTACCAGGCAGCGGCGGCCCAGTTGAGCTACGGCGTGATGACCGCGCCCTTCGACGCGGTGGTCGGCAAACGCTATCTGAGCCCGGGCGACACCGCGGTGCCCGGCAAGCCGCTGCTGCAGCTCGACGGCAGCGGCCCCGATCACGAGGTCTACTCCGACCTGCCGGTGCGGACGGCCGTAAAGATAAAACCGGGCTCGGAACAGCTCATACATTTCAACGGCGCCTCGCAGTTCGCGCGCGTGAAGGCCGTGGTGCCCGCCGCCGCCAACAACCTGATGACCGTGAAGCTGGCCGTGAAGGGCGACCGGCTGGGCATCCCGGCCGGCACCTACGTGGACACCGTCTTTTACACCTCGGTCAGCCGCGGCCTCATAGCGCCGGCCGGCGCCGTGCTGCGCGGCATGGACGGCGACAAGGCGCTGACCGTGGCGGACGGCAAGGCGCGCTGGGTGCCGGTCAAGGTACTGGGCACCGACGGCGTTAACTACTGCCTGGAAGGCCTGCCGGCCGGCGCGCAGCTGGGCGCCGCCGCGCCGCAGGACCTGCTCAAGATCTACGACGGCCAGCCGGTGCGCGCCGCCGGGGAGGCCGCCCCCAATGACTAGATATTTCGTCAGCAGGCCGCACCTGGTCTTCGCGGCGCTCATAGGGCTGTCGCTCTTGGGCCTGGTGGGCTTCTTCCGGATCCCCCGGGACCTGTTCCCTCCTGTGGACCGGCCCCAGGTGGCCGTGGTGACGGTGGAGCCGGGCGCCTCGGCGCGCTACGTGGCCGACCACGTCAGCGCCGTCATAGAGCGGCAGCTCTACACCATAAACGGCGTGCGCCGCGTCTATTCCACCTCCAACGACGGCTTCTCCGTAGTCACGGCGGAGTTCCAGTACTCCAAGTCCGTGGCCGAGGCCAAGACCGACGCTGCCAACGCGCTGACCAAGGTGCAGGGGCTGCTCCCCTCCGACATCCAGACGCCCTCGGTCTACGAAATCACCGCTTACACCCCGCCGGTGATAACCCTGGCGCTCTCGCCGAAGGGCTCCTCCGGCCCCTCCATGGCCGACCTGCGCTACATGGCGGAGAACTACATAAAGCCGGAGCTGCTCAAGGCCGGCAACGTCTCCAACGTGGACGTGTTCGGCGGCTACCAGAAGGAGATCGATGTGGCTGTCGACAACGGCAAACTGGCGGCGCTGCATCTTACGGCGCAGGACGTGGCCGCGGCTCTGCGGCTGGGCAACAAGGACATGCCCATGGGCATAGTCCAGAACCGCTCCACGCAGAACGTCTTCCGCCTGCTCACCGAGGCCTCCGATATGCGCGACCTCGGCGCCATCAGTATCACCCCGTCGGTGAAGCTGCGCGACGTGGCCGACATCTCCTACAGCATCAAGGACCCCGCCTCGCTCTACCGCGGCAACGGCCGCCAGGCCATAGCGCTGGCCATACAGCGCCCCTACGGCGGCGCGGTGCTCGACACCATCAACTCCGTCAACAAACTGCTGCCGGAGCTCAAAAAACGTTTCCCGCAGATAAATTTCGAGACGGCCGACTCGCAGGAGGAGCTGGTGCGGCTGAGCAACGCCAACATGCTCGACGCGCTGCGCGACGCCATCATCTTCACTTCGCTCGTCATCTTCGTCTTCCTGGCGGACCTCCCTCTGACGCTGATAGCCGGCCTCTCCATCCCGTTCGTCTACCTGGCCACCATAGGCGTGATGTGGCTGCTCGGCATCGGCTTCAACATCGTAAGCCTCACCGGCATCATCCTGGCGCTGGGCATGCTGGTGGACGACGCGATAGTGATACTGGAGAACATCAAGCGCCACCACCAGGAGCTGGGCAAGGACGCCGCGCGCGCGGCCGTGGACGGCACCGAGGAGGTGATGCTGGTGGTGCTGGGCGGCACCATAGCCACCGCGGTGGTGCTGCTGCCGCTGCTCTTCGTCGGGGATTTCCCTCAGAAGATCTTCCGGCCGCTGGCCGGCACGCTGATGATAGCGGTGCTGGTCTCCTACGCGGTGTCCGTCACCTTCATCCCGATAGTGGCCATGAAGTTCATGGGCCTGGGCGGCGGCAAGGGTTTCAGGTTCGAGCGGCGGCTCAACGGCTTCATGGAGCGGCTGCTCGCCCCGCTTAAGTCCGCCTACATAAACGCGAACCGCTACATGCTGGAGCACCGCGGCCTGCGGCTCGTCTTCATCCTGCCGCTGTTCATGTTCTTCGCCTTAAGCATGCGCAAGATCCTGCCGCTGGAAGGGCGCGATCTGATGCCGCCCATGGACACCGGCATAGCCAAGGTGCGCGTGACCATGGCCTCCAACACCTCCATCTGGAAGGTCAACGACCGCGCCGCCGAACTGGAGAAGTTCATCTACGGGCTGGGCGTCACGCAGACCGTCTCCACCGCCATAGGCACCGAGCCGGGCGTCTTCACCGCGGCCGGCGGCACGCCCTACCAGCTGCTGATGACGGTGCATTTCAGGAACCGCTTCGACCGCAAAGAGGATATCTGGGCGCTGGAGGACCGGATACGCGACTACGCCCGCTCGCTGCCGGGGGTGAAGTACGCCGACGTGTTCGACTACGGCGCCACGGCCTTCTCCTCCATAGTGGCCAACGTGGACGCCACGCTGTCTGGCTCCTCGCTTAAAGACCTCGATGAGGCCGGCGCGCGGGTGGCCGGCGCTATGGCCGCCACCAAGGGGCTCAAGTCCTGGTCCCGCTCCTGGGACCTCGACAGCGGCGAGAGCGACTTCCGCGTTGACAAGGACAAGTGCGCTCTCTACGGTGTGAGCCCGGCCGCGGTGGCTGGGCAGGTGGCGCAGGGCCTCACCGGCGCGGTCTCCTCGGTTCTGACCGTGCCAAACGAGACCGGTCTGCTGATAAGGGTGGTGGAGCGGCGCGATCTGCGCGACCAGGTGGGCAAGTTCGGCGCCTACCTGGTGGCCACGCCCAAGGGCTTCGTGCCGCTCTCCGCGCTGGGCTCCTTCGTGGCCAGCGTGGAGCCCACCGTGATAACCAGGCAGGGCATGGACTACACGCTGGACGTCTACGGCTACCGCGCCACTTTCCCGATAACGCATATCATGGAGAGCTTCGACGCGGCCATGAAGAAGGTTAAACTGCCCGACGGAGTGACGCTCAGGCAGACCGGCGACATCGACACCATGATGAACGCCATGCTGCGCATGCTGGCCGCCATAGCCATGGGCGTGGCGCTGCTCTACCTGGTGCTTACGCCGCTGTTCGGCTCGTGGAAGGCCCCGGCCGCCATCATAGTGGCCATCCCGCTGGGCGCCATAGGCGGCGCGTGGTCTCTCCTGATAGCCGACAAGCACGCCTGCCTGCCGGCCATCATGGGCTTCGTGCTGCTGGGCAGCATCATAGTCAAGAACTCCATCCTGCTCATCGACTTCATCCAGGTCTACGAGCGCGAGGGCAAGGACCTGAAGACCGCCATCTACGACAGCATCACCGTGCGCACGCGGCCCATCCTGATGACGGCCTTCGGCACGGCGGTGGGCATGGTGCCCATAGCGCTGGAATGGGCCATAGGCCTGGAGCGCCTCTCGCCCTTGGCCGTGGTGGCCATAGGCGGCCTCATCTTCGGCACGTTCCTCACGCTGGTGTACGTGCCCTATTTCTACTACCTGATGGCCGGCGGCAAAACCGCCGCGCGATCCGGGACGATCTCCGCCGAAAGCGGACAAGGAGGCAACAAATGAAGACCGAACATATCCCGCCCGACTGGGCGTTCGAGTTCCACGGGCATAAGTGCCCGTTCATGCCGCTGGGCTATCGCATGGGCAGGCTCGCCATGGAGAAGCTGGGCGTGGAGCGCGAGAAGGACCACGGGTTCTTCGTGTTCCCCGAGATAGGAGTGGGGCACCCGCAGGCCTGCCTGGTGGACGGCATACAGGCGGCCACCGGCGCCACCTACGGCAAGCTGCTTATGGAGAAGACCTTCTACGGCAAGCTGGCCGCCACGTTCTACCACCCGAAGAAGGGCGCCGTGCGTCTCTCGCTTAAGCCGGAGTTCGTGGACGCCTTCGGCAAGTTCCAGTTCTTCGCCTACCGCAAGCAGGGCAAGGAGCCGTCCGAAATTCCGGCGGGCGCGGCTGACGAAGTTATAAACTGGGTTTACGAACAGCTCGACGAGGCTATTTATAAAGTGGAGCTGAAGCCGGACTTCAAGTTCACCCCGGCGAAGGGCTCCTTCAACAAGACCCTGTGCGCCTCCTGCGGCGAGGTCGTGTTCGAGCGCTACGTCCGCACCAGGGACGGCAAGCCCGTCTGCATACCCTGCTCCGGCTACTGAGGCCGCGGCTCCGCCAGGGCCGCCGGGAGGCCGGCGGCGCGGCGGGGGGCTTAAATGGTTATTCCTTTCATAGTCATACTGGTCATTTCCGGGGTCTTCTCCATGTTCGGCAAGGGCGGCGGCTCGCTCTACACGCCGGTGCTGGTCATGCTGGGGCTGCCGGTGGGAGCCTCCGTAGCTACCGCTCTTTTCCTTAACCTCGTCACCGCCGTGGTGGCCACCGTGGTTTTCGCCCGCAACCGGCTGGTGGATTTCAGGTTCTGTTACGTCTTCCTGCCGGGCACGGTGATAGGCTCCCTCGCGGGCGCGCTGCTCTCGGCGTACGCGCCCGGTGATCTGATCATGGGGATCTTCTCCGCGTTCCTTTACGCGGCCGGGATAATAATGGCCTTCTCCAAAAAAGAACCGCCGGGCCAGGTACAGAAGCCTATGACGCCGGGACTTACGGCGCTGGTGGTCGCTTTTTCCTTCGGCGTGGGCGTGCTCTCAAGCCTTTTGGGCGTTGGCGGCGGGCTGCTCATCTTCCCGTTCCTGGTGCTCTACATGAAGTATCCCGCGCAGAAAGCGGCGGGCGCCAATTCCTTTATAGTGGCGGTCAGCTCTCTTGTGGGCACGGCGGGGCATTTCGCCTCGGCGCACGCGCCGCTGCCCCTGATGATCGCCGCCTCCATCGCCTGCGTAATAGGCTCCAGCGTCGGCTCCCATGTCACGGTGAAAGCCAGCCCGGCTTTCGTCAAGATAGCCTTCGCCTTCATCATGTGGTTCTTCGCCACGCAGATAGCGCTGAAACTGGCCGGGGTGACCTGAACTGGAAACCGCCGCGGCGCCGAAGGTCTCTCTTGTAAGCTGCAGGGGGTATGCCGCCCCGAGAAGGACACCGGGTTTTTCCTCCAAGACGCCTATCCGCAGAAGCAGGAGGGGACTTTGGACCTGACCCCGGCGGATTCCGCGCCTTGCATTGCGGGCCGCTATTATTGTGAAATAGGCTTATATCAGCAAGTCGATAAGGGGAGAACATGAAAACGTTCACGAAAAGATCGCTTGTCGCCGTACTTCTGCCGGCCATTTTCTTCGCCGGCTGCGCCCGCAGGAACGAATCCACGGTGGGTACGCCGGCCAATCCGCTCACCATCGTAGTCTCCCCGGCGCACGCGCCGCGGGACGCCGCGGCCCTCGACGTCATCAAAAAACAGCTTGAGTCCTCCACCGGCATGACGATAAACATCAGCCAGGCCCCCACCCCGGCCGACACCATAAAGGCCTTCGACGCGGGAAGGACCGACGTCGGGCTGGTGACGCTGGAAGAGTACCTGGTGGCCAGGGAGGAATACGGGGTCCACGCCGCGCTGCAGGCGCTGCGCGAGAACGGCCTTTCCGACTATCAGGGCGTCATCCTGACGAAGGCCAAGGGCGGGCCGGTCTCGGTGGCCGGGCTGGCCGGAAAGAAGGTGGGCTTCGTGGGGCCTTATTCCGTCAGCGGCTTCACGCTGCCGGTCTCCTATCTCAACAAGGCCGGAGTGAAGGTGCAGCCCGTGTTCGCCGCCAGCCACGAGGAAGTTCTGAAGATGCTGGTCGACGGCAAAGTGGACGCCGCCGCCACCTACGCCAGGCAGATCAAGCACGCGCCCGGCCTGAAGGTGCTGGCCTACACCGGCACCGTGCCCAACGAACCGCTGATAACCAGGGACGGACTTGCGCCGGAGAAAACCGAGGCCATCGAGAAGGCCTTCGCCGGTCTGGCTTCGTCCCCAGAGGGCGCCAAGGCTCTCTCCGCCGTGGCCGACATAACCGGCTTCAAGCCGGTGGACAGCGAGGTCTACCGGCCTATCCACGACATGCTCCGCTCGGAAGGAAAGTCGGTCTACGACATGGTCCCCGACGGCTGGGACATCTATCACCTGAACCAGCCCTTCATGCCGGAGCGCTGAGAGCGCCCGCCGCAGCAAGCAAAAAAACCGCGGGCTGCCCCGCGGTTTTTTTGCGCGCCGCCATCACGCCGGCGCCGGCCAAAGGCGCGTTAGTCCGGCAGCTCGACCTCCTCCAGCGGGGTCAGCTTCGCCCCATGGGGCTTCTCGTTCCACAGCCGCGTCATGACGAAGGCGCCGGCCAGGGAGAAAGGCAATATGGAGTACGTCCATATGCCCCAGCCGAAGTGGTCGAGGAGCATGCCCATGCCTACGCTCGTGATGCCGCTCGCCACGTACTGGATCCCGTCCAGCATGCCGGCCGCGGAGGCGGCCCCTTTCTTGCCGCCGAAGTCCATGGAGGCCGTGCCCGAAAGCATGCCGTGCACGCCGAAGATCCACGTGCAGGCGAAGCCTATGCCGAGGACGGATAAAAGCGGGCTCTTCACGACGCCCAGAGCGATGATCGCCGCCACCTGCATCAGGTAGAAGAAGAACGCCACCGGGGGCCTGCGCGACTGGAAGACCTTGTCCGAGAGCCAGCCTGCCAGCAGGCCTCCCACGATGCCTCCGACCGTGATGCTTAACCCGAAGTAGTTGAAGTAGTGCGTGCCAGGCGCGATGCCGTGCACCGCCTGCAGCCACTCCGGCGCGAAAAAGAGCAGTGACTGGCGCACGAAACCCGTGCAGAATTCCGCCACCATCAGCGTGAGGATGATTTTGTTGGTGAAGACCTTCTGCACTATGTACCTGAAATTGACGGGCGTTTCATCTCCGTCGGAGGCGTCGGAGGTGGAGAAGTCCGCAAAGCCTGCGTCGGAGGGGCGGTCGCGCACGAAGAACCAGGAGAGGACGAACATCACGGCCATCGCGATGCTCGGGGCTATGAAAGTGGAATACCAGGGGAGGATGTTCGGGTGGTGCATGATCCAGCCCGCCGTATCCATCGCGAACACGTAGCCCAGCGAAATCATGATGCCGAAGACGCCGCCGAAGACGCCGCGCTCGTCCACGTGGAACCAGGGCGCGTTCACCTTCACCACGCTCATCGCGCCGAAGCTCTGGAAGAACATGTTGGCCGAGTAGAGCAGGCTCATGAACAGGATCAGATGGTTGGTGAACCCGCCCAGGAAGAGCAGGCCCATTACGAGGTTGAAGGTCGCGGCGCCGAAAGCGCCGAGCAGGATCGCCTTGCGCCCGCCGATGCGGTCGGCCAGCGGGCCGTTGACCAGCTCCGAGAGCGCGTAGGTCCAGAAACCGCACATCGCGATGATGCCGAACTGCGTCTGGCTGCCGCCCAGGAAAGTTTTTTCAACGTAGGGCTTGATGACGTTGAGGTTGTAGCGCCCCATGTAGAACGTCGCGTAGGTTAGACCGAGTAGGAACCAGTTGGTGAAACGGCGGAGGCGATATTTGGCCGTGTGCATGGGGGCTTCTGACATTTTCAGCTCCTGTCGGCTAATCGGGATTAAGAAAGGTACTGGGTAAATTATATAAATTCGGGGAGGAGGGGGGCGTGTAAATTCCGGGTAAAGGCGAAAAAGACCCCGCGCCTTGCGGGCGCGGGGTCTTTTGACCGCGGTCAGGCCGTCGGGCTCAGAACTTGTAGCCGACGCTGATGGCCGGCACCTGCGCGTTGCACTTGTAGGTGCCGTTAAGCGTGTTCGTGTCGCCGAAAGGCGTGTCGTCCGCCGTGCTGTCGCTGATCTTCCGGTTAACGAACATTACGTACGCGTAGGAAGCGTCCACCACTATGTTCCCTTTGGTCCAGCCGGCGCCCACGGAGAGGGCCACGCGGTCGGAGTCCGGGATGATCGAATCGAAGTACCGCTCCTTTACCGGATTAAAGTCGTAGAAGGCTCCGGCGCGGAAGCTCCAGGCTTCGGAGTACTTGTACTCGGTGCCGGCGCGCAGGGCCCAGACGCTCTGCCAGTCCTTGGCCTCCACGCTGGTGTTAGTCACTGGGACCAGAGGATCCAATCCGTGCATATAGGTGGTCAGCGCCGTGATGGTGTTGGACTTCACGGTCAGGGCGTGGTAGGTGGCCCAGTCGGTATAGTCGGCGGTGGCCGAGACCAGCCATTTCCGGTTCACCTTGTAGGCCGCGCCGGCCTGGAAGGTGTCGGGCAGCGTTATCCTGGTGGAGGCGTCGTTGGAACTGCCCAGGGCCGGAGCCGTGGCGTTGCCGTCCACGTCTATCTTCACCGGGCTGCGGTAGCTGGCGCCCAGGTTCCACTTCTCGTTGAGCTTGTAGAACGCGGCGGCGTTGTAGCCCCAGCCGTTGCCGTTGCCGGAAAGATGGAGCGTGGAGTTGTATAGCTTAGCGCCCAGGTACATGTAGTCGGCGCCCAGGGCCACGGACAGTTTGTCGTCGACCTTGTAGGCGGCGTTGAAGTTGTAGTTGAAGTCCTCGATGTCGGAATAGGTAGCGACCGCGGCCGTCTTGGACGTGGACTTCCAGTCCGTGGACAGGCCGAACGGGGCGTTGAAGCCGAAGCCGAGCGCCCATTTTTCGTTGAGCCTGTGCGTGGCGTAGAAATAGGGAGGAACGTGCATCACCTTGGCGATCTTGTCCGAGCCGCCGGCGTATTCGTGCTTCATCTGGGGGTAGACCATCGCCGAGCCCAGCGAGAGGTTGGTCTTCTCCAGGCCGGTCATGGCGGCGGGATTGTACCAGACGGCGGACGGGTTGTCGGCCACGGCCACGAAAGAGTCGCCCATGGCGGTAGCCTTGGCGTCCTGCTCGGCCAGGCGGAAGCCGGCCGCGTTGGCGCCGACGGCCATGCCCATCACGGCGGCCGCGGCTAATGCTGATATTTTCATCAATTCCTCCTAACGGTATTTAGAAACTTCCTGTCAATTATACAAAACCCCGGCCTTCCGTTAAAAAGACCGACAGGGAGGGAAGTCCCTACTGGAGGGCCCAGAATTTCACCGTCCTGTCGTTGGAGGCGGAGGCTATGTACCTGCCGTCCGGGGAGACGTCCACGGAATAGATCTCGTCGGTATGTCCTTCCATGGCGCGCAGGCAGGTCCCCGTGAGCGGGTCCCAGACCTTAACGGCGGTGCCGCCTGTCACGGCGTATTTGCCGTCCGGGGTGAAGGCCACGCAGTTTATCCAGTCCGTGTCCTTTATGGAACCAAGCTCTTCTAGCCGCTCCGTGTCCCAGATCTCCAGGCGCTTCTCCATGCCGGTGGCGGCGGCCAGCAGCTTGCCGTTCGGGGAGAAGGCCAGGCAGCGGACGCCGTAGAGGTAGTCGCCGTTGTCCTTGAGCAGGGCTCCCGCCCTGTCCAGGAGCCGCAGCTCCGCCCCGCCCAGCGCCAGCCGCCCCTCCGGGGAGAGCGCCAGGGCTTTTATGTCGCCTATGCCAGGCTCCAGGGCGGCTTTCAGCGAGCAGTCCGCCGGGTCCAGGACGTGCACCGAGCCGTCGTCCGAGCCCGAGTACAGCAGCTTGCCGTCGGGGGAGAAGGCCAGGCAGTTGACCGGCCCGGAATGCCTTTCCGCTTCGCCCAGAAGCGCGCAGTCCGAGGTCTTCCAGATCTTCACGGTCCTGTCCCAGGAGCCGGTGGCGAAAATATCCCCGTCCGGATCGAAGGCCACGGCGCGCACGTCGCCGGCGTGGGCCTCTATGGTCTGTATCTCTATCCCGTCCGGGACGCCCCAGAGCTTTACGGCATTGTCCTCTCCCGCCGTGGCCAGGAATTTCCCCGAGGGGGAGAACGCCAGCGCCAGCACGCCGTCCGTGTGACCTTCCAGAGTCTTTATCAGAGCCGTCTGTTGCATTTTTTCCCCCCGGGTAACGCGAAAACAATAATCTATATTATTTCCGCCGCGAATGCAAAAAAGGCGGGGGGGGGCTTGCGCGCCGTCTCATCCCGTGGTATACATATAGGAGGAAGGTCCCCGACAGGAGAAGCCCATGAGACCCATGCCATCGCTGATAATTTCCGGTTCACTGCTCCTGGCGCCGTTGGCGGCGCTGTCCGCGCAGCAGGACGGCTCGTTCAGGCCGGACCCTGCCTCCGGCGCCGCTGCCGCGGCCTCTCCCGCGCCAAGCGCCCCCGAAGCCGAACGGCGGGCCGCGCCGGACGTGGACCTTTTCGGCTGCTTCGGCTATCCATCCGCCCCGGAAGCCGTTCAGCTGCCGGAAGAGAGGGGCGTCAGAGGGCCGGCCGACGTGGTCTTCACGCTTAAACTGGACACGATAAAGAACGCCTACCTGAGGCCTTCCCTGGGCTTCGTCACCGGCAGCGGGACCAGGGTTTACGTCAGCGGCACCAAGGCCGCCAACTGCCCCGCCGGCGGGACCTCCTGCAAGGACAACGACAAGTTCTTCCTGGTGCTGACCACGGCCCGCGGCGACAGCTATTTCATAAGGGCGATGGACATCGTCAACTGGGGCATCTTCATGAGCGGCTCGCGCACGGTGACCATCGACGGAGAGAACTACGTGGCCAAGGTGTACGCCAACGCCTCCGCCCCGGCCGACAGCAGGCTGGAGATAAAGGGGCCCCGCGGCGTCGCTCTCAGCGCCACGCTCAGGCAGATCGGCGACGCCGTGGCCGCCAAGGGCGTGGACGTCACGCTCGACCGCGCCTACAAGCTGGCCTACGGCAACGAGATAGTGCAGGGGCCGCAGGGGGGCAGTTTCACCTCCCGGATGCTGGTGCTGCTCATCCCCTACCCCGTGGTGGACGCCTCCACCTACTATATATTCGGCGCTTCGGAGATAAAACCCTCCGGCACGGCGTTCCCGTCTTTCCATTCAGGCTACGGGTTCAAGCTGGATAACGGCGTGCTCTCCATCTACAGGCTGTAGGGGCCCGGCGCGGCGCTGGAGGCCGGGCGCGGGCCCGGCCTTTTTTGCGCGAGGGCCGCAGGGGGCCGGCCTCCGGGGCGGGGAACTTTATATAATAAAAGACCGGAGCGCGACGTAAAAAAGGAAAAAATGGGATTCACGGAAGATATAAGGACGGTTTTCAGCAAGGACCCGGCAGCCAGGAGCGTGCTGGAGGTCCTGACCTGCTACCCTGGCCTCCACGCCGTCTGGCTTTACAGGCCGGCCCACTGGCTCTGGACGCACGGCCTCCTTCTTCCAGCGCGCCTGCTCTCACATCTGGCGCGCTTCTTCACCGGCGTGGAGATACACCCTGGGGCTAAGATCGGCCGGCGCTTCTTCATAGACCACGGCATGGGCGTCGTTATAGGCGAGACGGCAGAAATAGGCGACGACGTGCTGCTGTACCAGGGAGTGGTGCTGGGGGGCGTGTCGCTGGAGCACAAGAAGCGCCATCCGACGCTCGGGAACGGCGTCGTGGTGGGCGCCGGCGCCGCGGTGCTGGGCGCCATAAGGATCGGGGACCGCTCCCGGATAGGCGCGGGCTCGGTGGTCCTGCAGGAGGTGCCGCCCGACACCACGGTGTTCGGCGTGCCGGCCCACGGCGGGCGCGGCGGCGCCGGCGGCGCGCAGCTGGACCACAACAAGCTGCCGGATTACTGCGCGCAGGAGATGAGGCGGGTGCAGCAGGAACTCGACGAGCTGCGCCGCGAGCTGGAGGACCGCAAATGAAGTACGCCACCGACATGAGCGCCCTGGTGGGCGGGACGCCCCTGGTCAGGCTGAACCGCTTCGCCGCTCCTTCCGGAGCTCTGCTGCTGGCCAAGCTGGAGTTCTTCAACCCGTCCTCCAGCGTCAAGGACAGGGCCGCCCTGGGCATGATAGCCGACGCCGAGGAGCGCGGCCTGCTGAAGCCTGGCTCGGTGGTGGTGGAACCCACCAGCGGCAACACCGGCATAGGCCTGGCGTGGCTCTGCGCCATCAGGGGCTACCGCCTGGTGCTGACCATGCCCGAGACCATGAGCCTGGAGCGCCGCCGGATACTGCACGCTTTCGGCGCGCGGCTCGTCCTCACCCCCGGGGCCGCCGGCATGGCCGGCGCCGTGGCGGAGGCCGAAAGAATATCTTCCTCTACCCCCGGCGCTTTCATGCCGCGCCAGTTCTCCAACCCCGCCAACCCGGCCATGCACCAGCGCACCACCGGCGAGGAGATCTGGAAGGACACCGACGGCAGGGTGGACGTGCTGGTGGCGGGCGTGGGCACCGGCGGCACGCTCACCGGCATAGCCCGCTGCCTGAAGAAGCGCAAACCTTCGGTCAGGGTAGTGGCCGTGGAACCGGCGGCCTCGCCGCTGCTTTCCGGCGGCGCCCCCGGCCCGCACCGCATACAGGGCATAGGCGCCAATTTCCTGCCCGAGAACCTGGACCGCTCTCTAGTGGACGAGGTCTTCGCGGTGGCCGACGAGGCCGCCGGCGTGGCCGCCCGCCGCCTGATGAAGGAGGAGGGGATACTGGCCGGCATCTCCTCCGGAGCGGCCGTGCACGCTGCGGCCGCGGTGGCCGCCAGGCCCGATTCGGCCGGCAAGGTCGTCGTCGCGGTGCTGCCGGACACCGGCGAGCGCTATCTGAGCACCTGGCTTTTCGAGGACCTGCCCCCGCAGGGCGCTTCGGACAGATGAAACTGGCCACGCTCTGCTACGTCCGCCGGAACGGCCGGACGCTCATGCTGCACCGCGTCAAAAAGAAGGACGACGTGCACGAGGGCAAGTGGAACGGCCTCGGCGGCAAGTTCGAGGCGGGCGAGAGCCCGGAGGACTGCGTGCTACGCGAGATAAAGGAGGAGTCCGGCCTTTCGCTAAGATCGCCGGTCCTCAAGGGCGTGCTGACGTTCCCCGGATTCGCGCACGGAGAGGACTGGTACGTCTTCGTCTTCACCGCCTCGGAATTCTCCGGAAAACAGATCGATTCCCCGGAGGGCGAGTTGAAATGGGTCCCGGACCGGGACCTGTTGAAACTGAACCTCTGGGAGGGGGACAGGGTCTTCCTGCCGCTGCTGAAGAGACGCGGCCACTTCTCGGGCAAGTTCCACTACACCGACGGCCGGCTGGTGCGCTGGTCCGTGGAAAAATACTGATATGCAAAAAGGACTCCTGCTGGGGCTGATGAGCGGCACTTCCGCCGACGGCCTGTCTATAGCGCTGTGCTCGCGCGGCGGGCGGAGGCTCGAGGTGCTCAAGTTCGCCAATTATCCTTACCCCGCCGCTCTGCAGGCGCGCATCATCGCCGCCAGGGACCTGAAGGCGCCGGGGCTCTCGGCGCTCAACTTCGAGCTCGGCCGCCTCTGGGCCGGCATGGCGAGGCGCTTCTGCCGCGCCAACCGGGTGCCGTACGGGGCCATCAAGGTCATAGGTTCGCACGGCCAGACGGTCTGGCACTCCCCCGGCGCCGGGGGCCACACCTTGCAGATCGGCGAGGCCTCCTTCCTGGCCGAGGAGACCCGGCGTCCCGTGGTCTGCGATTTCCGCCCGGCCGACATGGCCGCCGGCGGCGAGGGCGCCCCGCTGATCCCTTTCATGGACGACTTCCTGTTCGGCGGCGGCGCTCCGGTCGCGCTGCAGAACATAGGCGGCGTCGGCAACATCGCCTTCGCCGGGAAGGGAGTAAGGACGTTCGGCTTCGACACGGGGCCGGGCAACTCCCTTATGGACACCGCGGCCGCGGAGCTGTCCGGCGGGGCGCTGACCTGCGACAGGGACGGGGCGTGGGCCGCCGCTGGCGAGCCAGACGTAAAGAAGGTCCGCGCGCTGCTGGAGGCGCCTTTCTTCCGCCGCCGGCCGCCCAAATCGCTCGACCGCAGCGAGTACTCGCTCGCCTTCATAAAGGAGAACTTCGGCCCTCTTTTCAACCGGCGCCGTTCGCGCGACCTGCTGGCCACGCTGAACTTCTTCACCGCGGCCTCGATCGCCCTGGCTTTCCGGAGGTTCGCCCCTCGCGGTACGCGCGAGCTGATAGTCAGCGGCGGCGGGGCGCTGAACCCGGCGCTGATGGACAATCTCGCCGCGCTGCTGCTTCCCTCCGGGGTCCGCGTGCGCTCTATCGCCGAGCTCGGCATACACCCGTTGGCCAAGGAGCCGGCCTGTTTCGCTCTGCTGGCCGACCTGGCGCTGGAGGGCAGCCCCAACAGCTGTCCCTCGGCCACCGGGGCGCGCGGGGCGCGCGTGCTCGGCAAGCTCATCCGTCCATGACCGCCGCCGAGAGAGCTCCCGGACAGGGCACGTTCTCGCTGATGATGCGGGCCTTCAAGTACCGCAACTACCGTCTCTTCTTCGGCGGTCAGGGGATCTCGCTCATCGGCACCTGGATGCAGCGCATCGCGCTGAGCTGGCTGGTCTACCGCCTGACCGGCTCGGCGATGCTGCTCGGCGTGGTCGGTTTCTGCGGCCAGATCCCCATCTTCGTGCTGGCGCCGTTCGCCGGCGTCCTGGCCGACCGCATGGACCGCCACCGCATCCTGCTGGCGACGCAGACGCTTTTCATGCTGCAGGCCTTCACGATGTCCTACCTCGTGCTCTCGCACAGGATACAGGTCTGGGAGATCATTGCGATAAGCGTCTTCATCGGCCTGGTCAACGCTTTCGACACTCCGGCGCGCCAGTCGTTCGTGATAGACATGGTCTCGCGCAAGGAGGACCTCGGCAACGCGATAGCGCTGAACTCCTCGATGTTCAATTCCGCCCGCCTGATAGGCCCGTCGGTGGCCGGCGTGGTTATAGGCATCACCGGCGAGGGAGCCTGCTTCCTCATCGACGCGATAAGCTACCTGGCCGTGCTGGCGGCGCTGCTGGCGATGGACCCGATAGCCCCGGGGCCAAGGCCGCGGGAGGAGGATGTCTTCAGGCGCCTCAAGGAGGGCTTCTCCTACACGTTCGGTTTCGCGCCGATAAAGCTGGTCATCCTGCTGCTGGCGTTGACCAGCCTGACCGGCATGCCCTACACCGTGCTGATGCCTGTCTTCGTAAAGGAGACGCTGCACAGCGGGCCCGGCGCCATGGGTTTCCTGATGGCCTTCTCCGGGGCCGGCGCGCTGCTGGCCGCGGTCACGCTGGCCTCGCGCAGGAACGCGGCCGGGCTGGAGGGGCGTATCCCGCTGGCCGGCCTGATCTTCGGCTCCGGGCTGATCCTGCTGTCGCTCTCCCGCGGTTTCCCGTCCGCGGCGGCCTTCATAGCGCTGGCCAGTTTCGGCATGATCACGCAGATGGCCTCCTCGAACACCATCATCCAGACCCTGGTGGACGACGACAAGCGCGGCCGCGTTATGTCCATCTACACGATGGCCTTCCTGGGCATGGCGCCGTTCGGCAGCTTCCTGGCGGGGTGGGGGGCCAGCCATATAGGGGTGGAGTACACTATAATGCTCAGCGGGGCGATGTCGCTGGCCGGAGCGGCCCTGTTCTCCGCCAGGCTCGGGGAAATACGGGAGAAGGCCAGGCCGGTCTACCAGCGCCTCGGAATAGTGCCGGAGGTGGCGGCCGGAGTGGAGACCGCCTCCGAGCTGACCGCTCCTCCGGAGGACTGACCTGGCGGGGCGGCACGCCGCGAAAGTTTTGTAGAATTTCCTGACATGCACAGACGCGAACGAATGCGCCTTTCAGGCGATATCGACGCTATCCTCAAGAAGGTCTCGCGCACCCTTTATCTGAGCGTGGCCGTTCTGCCGGAGCCGGTGCGCAGCAGCATGGGGCTGGGCTACCTGCTCTGCCGCGCTCTGGACACGGCGGTGGACACCCCAGGGATTTCAGCCGGACAGAAGCTTAAGCTGCTTTCCTTGGCCCGGGACCTGGGCAAGGAGAACTCCCGCGCGGAACTGCTCTCCGGCCTGCGCTCGCTTTCCTCTCAGCCGGCGCCGAAAGGGGAGCGTGAACTGCTGGCCAGGTTCGGCGACGTGCTGGCCATGTTCGCCGCGCTGCCTGAACCGGAGAAGCCGGCCTTCACCGATCTGGTCTCGGGCGTGGCCTCCGGCATGGAGATGGACGTGGTCTCGTTCCCCGGCGGCAGACCGGCGGCCCTTCCCGCCGCGGCCGACCTGGAACGCTACTGCGGCCTCATAGGCGGGGAGCCCGGCAGGTTCTGGGCGCGTCTCTACCGCGAGGCCATCAGGGCCTCCAACCGCCGCTGGGGCAATCTGCCCTCCGAGGCGGACGCGGCCATGATCGGCGCGGCCCTCCAGATCACCAATATCCTGAAGGATATGGCCTACGACCTGAGCATAGGGCGCTGCTATATCCCGCAGGAGGACCTGGATACCAGGAACCTGCGCCCGTCGGACCTGCTGGACCCGGCCAGCATGGAACGCCTGCGCGAGATATCGGTGAAGTGGATCTACTGGGCGCTGGACCGCCTGGACCTGTGCGAGAGTTTCGTCTCCTCCATCCCGAAGACCGAGCTGTCCCTGCGGGCGGCGGTGATCTGGCCGGTCTACTGGGCCATGGACACGCTGGCGGAGGTTTCGCTGGCCAACCTGCTGGACCCCGGGGCCAGGCCCAAGGTCAAGCGCCGCCGCATCTACTTCACTCTCGCCGCCACGCCGCCGCTGCTGCTGAGCAATACGGCCTTCGCGCGCGGCTACCGCTTCCGGAGAGAGACCCTGATAAGTTCGCTGACCGGCGGGGACTTCGAAGGCCGAGCGCTGTAGTTTTCGGGCCGCAGGCGTAAAAAAGCCCCGGAGTGCCGGGGCTTTTTCGTCTCCTCCCAAGCGTTCAGTCGCCGTAGTCCTGGCGGAACTTGCGGTACTTGTAGGCGAACTTGCCCCGCTTGCCGGCGGGGAGCGCCTCGTCGCTCCATTCGAACTCCCTGTCGGCTATCCTGACGGCGTCGCCGGCCTCGGCGCCGGCCTTCTTGAGGGCCTTGTCCAGTCCTATCGTCCTGAGGATCCTCCTGAGCCTGTCCCAGGAGTCGGGCTGGGAGAAGTTCGTCATCGCTATAAGCTTCTCTATCTTGGCGCCGCTGACCACGAAGGCGCCGGTGTGGTCCTTGGCCACCCGGAAGCCTTCTTCCGGACTGCGGAAGACCGCCGCTCCTTCGGAGGCCCGGTAGAGGTCCTCCTCCTTTATCGAAGGGAGAAGTTTGATGATCCGGTCCAGCAGTTTGCCGAGGCCCTTGCCGGTGGCGGCAGAGATCAGGAAAACCTCGCGCCCCTTGAACTTCTTCTGGAGCAGCGCCTGCACCTCGGCCGCTCCCGGCAGGTCCGACTTGTTGACGGCCAGCAGCGCGGTCTTCCTGGCCAGCAGCGGGTGGAACTGCTTGAGCTCCTTCTCTATCACGCGCACGGCCTTCTCCGGCTTAAGCCCGCCGAAGCCGGCCGGGTCCACCAGGTGCACCAGCAGTTTGGTGCGCAGCACGTGCTTGAGGAACAGGTCCCCCAGCCCCCTGCCCTCGTGGGCGCCCTCGATCAGGCCCGGGATGTCGGCCGCGGCGAAGCTTTTGTTCTTGTGCGTCACCATGCCGATGTTGGGGTTCAGCGTGGTGAAGGGATAGTCCGCTATCTTGGGCCTCGCGGCCGAGACGGCCGAGAGCAAAGTGGACTTGCCGGCGTTGGGAAAGCCGACCAGCCCTACGTCGGCCAGCACGCTTAGCTCCAGCCAGGCCTCGTACTCCTCGCCGGGTTCGCCGTTCTCGGAGATCTTAGGGGCCGTGTTGAACCTGGTCTTGAAGGCGGTGTTGCCCCGCCCGCCGCGGCCGCCCTTCGCCGCCAGGAAGCGCTGCCCGTCCGCTTTCAGGTCCGCGAGCGCCGCGCCGCCGCGCTTCACGACCGTACCGAGCGGGACGTAAAGGGTCTTGTCCTCGCCGTCGGCGCCGTCCCGGCGGTTGCCTCCTCCGGGGGAGCCGTCGCCCGCGGTGATGTGGGGATGGAAGGCTATTTCGCGCAGCGTCGTGATGTTGGACGACGCCACGAACCAGACGCTCCCGCCCCTGCCGCCGTGCCCGCCGTCCGGGCCTCCGTACGGGATGTACTTTTCCCTGCGGAAAGAGGACGAGCCGTTGCCGCCCTTCCCCGCCTTTAAGAAGATGTGGGCCGTGTCTATGAAAGCTGCTTCTCTGTTTGCCATGTTATAATGAAAAACCTCCCGAACGCCGCGCGCCCGGGAGGTCTTTTCCTTTCCGGAAGATTACTTCGCGGGGGGGTAAACGCTGATCTGCTTCTTGCCGCGTTTGGCCCACTCGAACTTCACCGTGCCGGAGACGATCGCGAACAGCGTGTCGTCCGACGCCCGCCTGACGTTGGCTCCGGGCAGGAATTTGGTGCCGCGCTGGCGGACCAGTATCTCTCCGGCGTTGACCGTCTGCATGCCGTAGCGTTTTACGCCAAGGCGCTGGCCGGGGCTGTTGCGGCCGTTGCTGGTTGAACCTTGTCCTTTGGTATGCGCCATAGTATCCTCTGTTGTTTAATGCCGCGGGGCGGCGGGGCCAAAAACTTAAGACAGCTGAATGTCCTTCACTTCTATCTCGGTGAGTTCCTGGCGGTGGCCCGAAGCCTTTTCATAGGCTTTCTTCGTCTTCTTGCGGTAAACGATGACCTTCGGGCCCTTTAGATGCCGGATTATCCGGGCGGTTACCTTGGCGGCCGGCGCTTTGGCGGCCGCGGCTTCCTTCGCTTCCTGAGAAGCGGACCACAGGGCCTTGAAGGTCACTTCTGAGCCTTCCTGGCCGGTGAGCTTCTCGACCTGCAGGATCTCGCCCGGGACTACCCAGTACTGCTTACCGCCTGTTTCAATGATAGCGTACATAGTGTGTATATGTTAGCAAAAAAGACGCGGGCAGGCAATAAAAAACTGCCGGCGCCCGGCGTTTCACTTCTGCCGGCGGTAGACGCGCAGTTCCGCCGACAGGAGCCGGGCCGTCAGCGGCGAAGGGAAGAGCCTGTCGGTCAAGCCCCCGCCGCGGCCAGCCACGGCGGCCAGGGCGTAGCCGCCGGGAACGGTGTCCCCTTCGGACAGGACCAGGTAGTCGGGGCGGCAGGCCGGCTCCTCCGGCGGGCAGCCGGGCTCCGCATGGTCCAGGAACCGGAAATAGAGCGGCCCATAGGTGTTCCAGGCCACTGAGCTCCCCTGCGGCGCGTTGGCGTTCAGCCATTCCCCGGCCAGCGTCCTGGCGCTGGGGCGCAGGAAGACGGCGTCGTAATGCGCCGACAGCAGCAGCGTGTATCCGGCCGTCAGCGCCAGGACGGCGCCGGCCGCGGCCCTGACCGGGGGCCGGACGGCGAGGCCGCCCAGAGAAGCCGCTAAGCCGGCCCCGAGCAGGACCAGCGGGGGGACGAGCGGCATCGCGTAGTGCACCGCGCCGGGATGCGACAGCGAGATGTAGAAATAAAAAGGGACTATCAGCGCCAGCAGCACTATCTCGCCGGGCTTGCGGCGCAGCGCGGCGGCCGCCAGCCCGAAGGCGCACAGCAGCCAGAACGGCCAGCCGAAGGCTTTGGGCAGCTCCGAAAAAAAGTAGACGGCCGCCCTTGCGGCGCCGCCGCCCATCGGAGCGCTGGCCAGCAGATGATGGAATTCCCTGAGCACCTCGCCCGGGGTAAGCAGCCAATAGGGGTTGAAGAGGAAGAAGGCCCCCGCCGCGGCAGCCAGGTACAGGAACGGACCCGCAGCGCGCCGGGCGCCGAAAGTCTCCGTAAGAGGCCTGCCCTCGCCGCGCAGCCTCAGCAGATGGGCCGCCAGCGCCGGCAGGACCGCCGCCCAGGCGAAGATCACGGCGCCGGCCCCTAGCCCGGTCAGGAGCCCGGCCAGCAGGTAATCCCTGTTCCTGCCCCTTTCCGCTATATCCAGGCAGAAGTACAGCGCCCCCAGCAGCAGCGGCGCGAAGAAGAAGAAGGGCTTGAAATAATGCGCCTCCACCGCGTTCATCGGCAGCGCGGCGTAGAAAAAAGCGGACAGCAGGCCCGCGGCGGTACCGTAGAGCCGGCGGCCCAGGGCGAACATCAGGAACACTCCGGCCGCCCCGGCCATTCCGCCCCAGAGCCGGGCGTAGGCGTAGATGTCCCCCGCGTCCCGCGGGTGAGTGAAGTAGTACTTTACGTCGCCGGTCAGCCTGAACAGCCCGACCGCAGCGGCGGCCTTGAGGAAAGCCCCCAGCGGATAGAGGTAGACCCCGCCGTACTGGTAGAAATGCGGGTTGAACCGCAGCTCGGCCGGCTTTATCGCGGCCAGGGCGCGTATCGTGTTCTGGTCGTCGGGCACCTCGGACTGCAGCAGCGCGCCCCTTATCAGGTCCAGCGTCCGCTTCTTTACGGCCCTCGGCTCGCCGTCCAGCCTGACTTCGAGCGTGCCTTCGCCGCGGCTGAAATATTTAAGCAGGCCTATCTGGCCAGACTTGGCGTAGGAGCCGTAGACCTCCTCGCGCGTCTTTTCCAGGGCCGGGGTCAACTGCGGCAGCTGCGACGGCTCCACCGCCATGGCCGTGCGGGCGGCGGACGGCAGGCAGTACCTCAGCCCGGCGACGTTCAGCGTTACCGAAAGGGCGAAGAAGGAGAAGAGTAGGAGTTTTTTTGACATCCCGGGGAAGCCTGCCGCTTACGGAAAGATAATTCTATCAAATTCGCGCTTTCGGGCGGAGGAGGCGTCTTTTTGCTTTGCCCGGGGCATAATTAATAGAATAACCTGAGCGTTGACGGAGGCTAGCTGATGATCGATTATATCTTGGACCCTTTCGTTCAGCCGGTGCTGGACCTTTGGCAGAGGCTGTCCGCCTACCTGCCGCGTTTCGTGGCCGCCTTCGCCTTCGCCCTGTTCGGCCTCTTCGCGGCGCGCATAGTGAGTTCGCTGCTGGAACAGTTCCTGCGCAGGATGAAGCTGGACAGCTATACCAGCCGCGTCGGGATCAACGAGGTCTGCATCCGGCTCGGTTTCGGCAAGTCGGTCGCGCACGTGCTCTCCTTCATCGTTTACTGGGGGCTGCTGCTGGTCTTCCTGGTGACGGCGGCCGACATCCTGAACCTGCACGCCATTTCGCAGATCATGAACGCTTTTATCCTGGGCTTCCTGCCCAAGCTGGCGGCCGCGATCTTCATCGGTTTCGGCGGCCTGATGTTCGCGCGGTTCATGGCCGACGTGGTCCTGAACGCGGCTACGGCCAATAACCTCAAGGGCGGAGGCTCCCTTTCCAAGATAGTCAACTTCGTCATCATCGTCTTCACGCTGATAGCCGCCATAGAGCAGCTCGGCATAGAGATGAAGATGATACGCAGCGGCGTGAACATACTGTTCGCCTCTATGGGCCTGGCCTTCGCGATAGCGGTCGGCCTCGGGGCCAAGGACCTGGCTCACGACGTGATAAAAGGCATGTTCACCGAGAGCAGGGACGAGAAGAAGTAGCCCCGGCCGGCCCATCCCGGAAGCCCCGGCGCGCCGGGGCTTTTTTCTGGGCGGGAGCGCCGGTTTTGCCGTTAACACGACTGTTTTTGTCCTTAAAAAGCGCTAAAATATATCCGGGAACGCTATGCCGCCGGTTCTTTCAGGGGATCCTATATGCTCAACAAGATGATAGTCGGAATGCTGCCTTATATGCCGAAGAGCTCTGTCTGGCTTTTCTCGAAACGCTATGTCGCCGGAGAGACCATTGACGACGCGGTCAGGGCCTGCCGCGAGCTGAACGCCGGCGGCATGAAGATCACGCTGGACCTGCTGGGCGAGTTCATCTCCGACCTGGCGGAGGCGGAGCGCAACAAGCAGGAGTACCTGCGCATCATAGAGCGCGTGCAGGCGGAGAAGCTGGACGGGAACTATTCCCTGAAACCCACCAGTTTCGGCCTGCTGCTGGACAAGGAAGTCTGCTACCGGCATATCCGCGAGATAGCGGCCAAGGCTGCCTCCTACGGCAACTTCGTGCGCGTGGACATGGAGGATTCCTCCTGCACCTCCCCGGAGATTGAACTTTTCCGCCGGCTGAAGGCGGAGTTCCCCGGGAACGTCGGGCTGGTGCTGCAGGCCTACCTGCGGCGCACGCTTGGCGACATAGAGGGGATGCGCGACCTCAACGCCCCCGGGACCCCGGTGAATTTCAGGCTGTGCAAGGGCATCTACGTGGAGCCTGAGAGCGTGGCCTTCAAGGACCATGACGAGGTTAACCGCCATTACCTGGAGGACCTGGAAGCCATGTTGAAGCTCGGCATGTATCCGGCCATAGCTACCCATGACAAGGACCTGGTGCGGGGGGCCTTCGCCCTGCTGGAAAAGTACAGGCTGCCGAAAGACAGGTACGAGTTCCAGATGCTCTACGGGGTCACCCCTGAGCTGCGCCGGACCATCGTGGAGAAGGGACACCCGATGCGGGTCTACGTGCCGTTCGGCAGGCAATGGTTCGGCTATTGCTCGCGCAGGCTGAAGGAGAACCCGAAGATAGCCTCCCAGGTCATCAAGGCCCTGTTCGTCAGGGGCTGAGCGCGGCCAGGCCGCGCGGACATGAAAAACCCGGGAGGCCGTCCCGGGTTTTTCGTCGCGGCTCAGGGCCTAGTCAATGTAATCCCTGAGCATTTTGCTGCGGGAGGGATGCCGCAGCTTGCGGATGGCCTTCGCCTCGATCTGGCGCACGCGCTCGCGCGTGACGCGGAAGATCTTGCCCACTTCCTCGAGCGTGCGGGGGTAGCCGGTCTCGATGCCGAAGCGCAGCTTGATGATCTTGGCCTCGCGGTCGGTCAGCGTGTCGAGGATCTTGGTCACCTCGCGGCGGCGCAGCAGGTCCACGGCCGAGTTGGACGGCGGGATGCCGCCCTTGTCCTCGATGAAGTCCT
>JAJYNO010000006.1 GCA_021786295.1 bacterium
CCGCGGAGATGCGCCGCTCGGCCGCGACGGCGCGGGCCATATACTTGAGGTCGAAGCCGGGCGGGCAGTGGACGAAGATCCTGTCGTAAAGGGCGGCGGCCGCGTAGAGCCGGTCCAGTTCCCGTTCAGGCCAGGAGACGTAGGGCAGCGCGGCGGAGCAGTAGATCCGGGTGCCGCCGGCCCGCGCGGCCCCGAGCGCCGGCAGCAGCGCCGGCGCGCAGCCGGTCCGGCCGAGAGGGAAGAAGGCGGTGACGACGAAGTCGGAGCCGCCGGCGGCGCGGCGCAGCAGCGCGGCGCGGGCGGCCGGCGAGGCCGGGGCCCTGAGCGCCGGGCCGTACTTCCAGGAAGAGAGGGGCGGATAGGGGGAGTCGCCGTCGCGCAGCAGCGTCAGGCCGGCGCGGCCGCGCAGCCTCCTAAAAAGAGCGTCGGCCAGGCGGTACAGGTGTACGCCGTGGCCGACGTCGGCTGCCGGGCTGTAATGGTAGAACAGTCCCTTCATCGGGCCTGCCGGGGCCCCGCGCCGCGTCAGTAGGAGCCGTGGCTGCCGTGCGAACCGTGCGAGCCGTGGCTGCCGTGCGAACCGTGCGAACCGTGCGAGGAGTGCGAGCCGTGCGAGCCGTGGCTGCCGTGCGAGCCGTGGCTGGAATGGCTGACGTGCGCGTTGGAGGTGAAGTAGTTCTGGTGCAGGTTCTGGGCGGAGGCCTGGTCGGCCATCGTCATCCCCAGGATGCCGAGGGCGAGGCCCGTCTTGACGATATCGGAGTCCAGCATCTTCCCTTCCTCGCTGGAGAAGAAGAGCTTGATGTTCTTTTTGATCTTGGATTGGCCTTTTTTCATAGAATGGTCCCCCGCCTCACTTCTTCTTGAGCATCTCCTTGGCGCGCTTGTTGACTTCTTCGTCGAGCTTCTTCATTTCTTTCCGCATGCTCTCTTCCTGAGCCCTGGCCGCCTTGGTCTTCTCTATCTCCGCCTTGAACTGGTCCTGCGTCAGGCCGATAAAGCCGCCGCTGAGTTTCTTGACCCTCTCCACGGCGCCGCAGTAGAACCTGGACATATCCTGCAGCAGTTTATCGCAGGGCACGGTGGAGCGGTCCAACAGGGCGCGGCACTGGGGCTGATAGGACTTGGGACAGGCCTGGGCGCGGCCGCTCTTCATGGCGGAATAGAGGCCGTAAGTCACAAGGCAGTCCTGGTCCTTACGGCAGTCACCTTCGCTCATGGGGAAAGCGGCGGCGATGCGGGCCTTGGCGTCCGGAGGCGTAGGGGCGAAGGCCTTCATCAGGAAGGGCTCCGCGGCCGCCGGGCCTTTGGCGAGGGCCGCGCAGAAATCCGGGACCGAGAAGCGGTCCAGGTCCGCCTTATCCCAGGTGGACAGGCCTATGCGGCAGTAGGAGGCGTCCGTCATGTTCCCGGAGAGGTAAGCCTCGAACAGCAGCCTGGAGGTCTTTTCCCGGCAAAGATAGTTAGGGGAACTCTCCTGGCTGACGCTCACGGCCCCGCCCTGGGAAGCGCCCGGCAGGGAATCGCACAGGCTGATGTCGAGCCTGGCGGCCGCGCTGCAGGCCACGTAATCCGAGAGCATCCCGTACATCTTGTTGGTCTCGTCCAGATTGAAGGCGACGCCCCTGGCGAAGAAGCCCCAGTAGCTGCCGTGGGTGGAGATCATGTCCTTCAGGGAGCCGCCCTCGCAGGCGCCTTTGTAGGCGCTCTGGATGAAAGGCAGGTAGATAGGCGATCCGTAAGCGGAGCCGCCGGCGGCCTCCGGCACGTAGTTGTCCGCGGCCTCAGGGAGTTCGTAGGCGGTAGCGCCAGGAGGCAGGGCGACCCCGATCTGCTCGGAAGGCGCGGGCTGCCCGGCGGGGCCCGGGACCGGGCCACGCTTCCGTTCCATCAGGTACTGCATCGCCAGCAGCACAGCCGCCAGCGCCACGATGACCAATATAGTCCATTTCTTCATAGGCAACCGGTCGCCTCCCTACCCCTATGCACAGACAAGGCGTCGTATATAAATATATGTTCTAGCACAAAAATCGTCAACTTTCAAGCCAGCTCTCCAGCACCGGCCCGGTGCGCCGGTCGAGCAGCCTTTCGAAAACGGCGTCGAAGACGCCCAGCAGGGAGGCGCAGCGGGCGTTGGCGGGCATGGAGCCCCACAGCCCCCCCTGGGCGGCCCGGTTGTAGGCGGGGCACACTCCGCAATAGGGCCTGTAGGCGCAGCGGGCGCAGACCGGCTGCAGGTCCAGGCTGGAGGCCAGCGCGCAGGCCTTCACGGTTTCGGAGGAGATCAGCCTGCGGTAGCCGTCGCGCACCGAGCCCAGGCGGAAGGAGAGGTCCCCCTCCCTCGCCAGCATACGGCCCTCGTCGCAGGTGTAAACGCCGCCGTCCCAGTCGTAGGCGAGCTGCCCGAGGCCGGCCCCGCAAGGGCAGCGCAGGTCCACGTAGCGGTTATCCTGCGAGCCGACTATCTTCTTGACCGCGAGGAAAGCGGTCTTCTCCCTGATCGGGACGCCTTTCAGGTTGAGTTCCAGCACGCGGTCGAGGCCCTCGCGGTAGAACCTGACGAAGTCCTCCGGGCCGTAGCCTATCTCCCCCCAGCGGCGCGCGGCCTGCCCCAGCGGGGACAGCGGGCGCAGGAAAACGTAAGGCAGCTTGAGGCGGGCGTATTCGTCCACTATCTCGCGGGCCCGCCCCAGCGAAGCGCGCGTCACGGTCAGCAGCGCGCTGGGCCCGCCGGGCGGCTGCGTGCCGCGCCGGGCCTGGAAATGCTTTATCCACCCGACCGCGGCGGCGTAGGAATCCCCGCCGGAGAAGGGCCGGTTGGCGTTATGCAGGTCCGCCGGCCCGTCGAGGGAGGTGCACAGCGAGATATCCTGCTCCGCGATGAAGCGGGCCTTGCTTTCGTCCATCAGGCTCAGGTTGGTGACCAGGGCCAGGGCCAGCTCCCTGCCGGTGGCGTCCGCTTTCTTCCTGGCGTAGAGGGCGGCCTCCCTGAGGACGGGCCAGTTGGCCAGCGGCTCGCCGCCCTGGAACTCTATGGTCAGCCCGGGGACCGGGGCGGAAAATGCGAAGTCCACCGCCTTACGGGCCGCGGCGGCAGACATCGAACGGCCGGTGGTCTCGCCGGCCTGGCAATAGACGCAGGAATGGTTGCAGACCTGGGTCAGCACCATGATATGCAAACCGGGGCCCTTGGAAACGTACTCGTTGGAATCCCGCCAGTCGGTGCAGGCGGCCTCGAAGTCCAGGCGGCCGCGCAGCAGGTTGGCCTTCTCCAGCCGCTTCAGCGCGGGGCCGTCCTTCAGGCGGCCTGCCGCGAAAAGGCGGAACTCTTCCGGCTTCAGCACGGCCCAGCCGCCCATATAGCCGGTCACGAGCACGCCTTTCTTCAGGCGGCGCCAGTTCAGGCCGGCGGGGGCGAGGGGATAGTCCTTCATGCGTCCGGATATCATATAAATACGGGCCTTACCTTGACAATAAGACGGCGAAAGACCTTTAATTGGTAAGTCGTTCCCGCGTCAGACTATTTTTTCTGGAGAAAACAATGTCCACAGATATCAAAAGTTCCATAGCCGAGCTCGAGAAGCTGGGCGCCGACCTCTACCACAAGGACTTCCTGCTGACCTGGCAGAAGTCCGACGCCGAGATCCACGCGGTCCTCAAGATCGCCGAGATCCTCAAGGAGATGCACGCGCAGAACATCAGCGCGCGCATGTTCGATACCGGCCTCGCCGTCTCGAACTTCCGCGACAATTCCACCCGCACGCGCTTCTCGTTCGCCAGCGCCTGCAACCTGCTGGGCCTCGCCGTGCAGGACCTCGACGAGGGCAAGAGCCAGATAGCCCACGGCGAGACCGTGCGCGAGACCGCCAACATGATCTCGTTCCTGACCGAGGCCGTCGGCATCCGCGACGACATGTTCATAGGCAAGGGCCACACCTACATGAAGGAAGTGGCCGAAGCCCTCGACGACGGCTATAAGCAGGGCGTGCTGAACCAGCGCCCGGCCGTGGTCAACCTGCAGTGCGACCTGGACCACCCGACGCAGAGCATGTCCGACCTGCTGTTCATCAAGAACCATTTCGGCGGCTTCGAGAACCTCAAGGGCAAGAAGATCGCGATGACCTGGGCCTACTCCCCCAGTTACGGCAAGCCGCTGTCCGTGCCGCAGGGCGTCATCTGCCTGATGACCCGCTTCGGCATGAACGTGGAGCTGGCCTACCCCGAGGGGTACGACCTGCTGCCCGACACCATCGAGGTGGCCAGGAAGAACGCGCAGAAGTCCGGCGGCAGCTTCAAGGTCTCCAACAGCATGGAGAGCGCCTTCAAGGACGCGGACGTGGTCTACCCCAAGAGCTGGGCGCCGTTCAAGGTGATGGAGCGCCGCACGCAGCTGCTGGAGAAGGGCGACCAGGCCGGCCTGAAGACGCTCGAGAAGGAATGCCTCGACAATAACGCCAAGTTCAAGAGCTGGGAATGCAACGACAGGATGATGGCGCTGACGAAGGCCGGCAAGGCGACGTACATGCACTGCCTGCCCGCCGACATCACCGACGTCAGCTGCAAGGCCGGCGAGGTCTCGGCGGACGTCTTCGAGGGCGCCCGCATCGGCACCTACAAGGAAGCGGGCTACAAACCGTTCGTCATCGCCGCGATGATAGCCGCCTGCACCAAGAAGAACCCGTCCCGGCTGCTCTCCGAGCTGCTGGCGTCGGGCCGCAAGCGCGTGCTCTAAGGCGCCGCGCGGCAGAAAAGAGGACCGGGCCCCGCGGGGAGCCCGGTCCTTTCATGTCGTGGCGCGGCCCGGGCCCGAAGGTATATAATAACGTGGAAGCCGGCCCGGGACGACGCCCGGGCCCGGGAGGGGACTGCCATGAACGAATGCATACTGCTGATAGTCAAGCCCGACGGGATGGTTAAGGGCCTCGCGGGACACGTCCTGCGGCGGTTCGAGGAGACCGACCTGAAGCTCGTGGGCGCCCGCCTGGCCCGGGTCACCCGGGAACTGGCCGCGACGCATTACCACCACCTCCGCGACAAGCCGTTCTTCGACGAACTGATCCGCTTCATCACCGGCGAGCTGCACGGCGGCCAGGACACCGTGCTCGCCTTCGCCTACACCGGCGAGGACGCGGTGAGCAAGGGCCGCGCCATAGCCGGCGCCACCAACCCGGAGGAGGCCGACTACCGCTCCATCCGCGGCAGCTTCGGCCGCGTCACGACTAAGGGCGTCTTCGAGAACGTCGTGCACGTCTCCTCGGACGCCATCGAGGGCGAGCGGGAGATCAAGCTGTGGTTCTCGCCCGACCAGGTGACCGCGGACCTCTTCCCCGCGGTGGTCAGGGACGGCCGCAGGCAATGGACCGACCCCGGGGGGCCCAAGACCCGCACCGGCCCCTGGCCGGAAGAGAAAAGACCGCCCCGGACCCGGGTTTGACAATAATAGGCGTAATTGCTAGTGTAATCCTGAAAAGTGCCGCTCCCGGAGCGGCAACGAGGGAGATCAAGGAAGGAATATGGCAAAAATATCCGTCAATAAATATCTTATCGTCATAGCCGCCGCGGCCTCGCTGGCCGCCTGCGGCGGGCACAAAGAGGTCAAGCAGGCCGGCATACCCACCGCCCCCGCCTCCAACGCCCCGGCCTGGGTCAACCAGGGCTCCGGCGCCTTCAAGGACGGCAGCTTCTACGGCGTGGGCCTGGCGAGCGGCATCCGCAACCGCGCCCTGGCGGTGGACACGGCCGACAGCCGCGCCCGCGCCAAGGTGGCCGAGGTGTTCAACACCTACGTGGCCAAGCTGAACAAGGACTACATGGCCTCCACGACGGCCGGCGACATGAAGAGCTCCAGCGAGGAGCAGAACGTCACGCAGACCCTTAAGACCTTCACGCAGATGACCCTCACCGGCGCCGCCCCGATAGACCACTGGCTGGACCCGGCCACCGGCGACATGTACTCGCTCGTGAAGCTGGACATGGCCTCGGTGAAACAGACCCTCGACCAGGCCAAGGAGCTCAACGCGCAGGTGCGCGACTACGTGAGAGCCAACGCCGACAAGGCTTTCAACGACCTGGCGGCCGAGGAAGCCAAGCGCCAGTAGCGGCCGGGGGAAAGACATGAAGAAACTTCTGGCATTAGCCGCGCTCGCGCTGCCGCTGCTCGGCGGCTGCGCGGGCACCACGGTGAAGCGCGTGGACACCGCCGCGGTCATCGACCTCAGCGGCCGGTGGAACGACACCGACGCGCGCCTGACGGCGCAGGAGATGGTGGCGGACTGCCTCTCCAAGCCGTGGCTGGCGCAGGCCGAGCCCGACTCCGCCTCGATGGAGGCGCCCACGGTCATAGTCGGCACCATCCGCAACAACACCAGCGAGCACATCGACACCGGCGTGATCACCAACGCGCTGCAGGCGGAGCTGATCAACTCCGGCAAGGTCCGGTTCGTGGCCGGCAAGAACGAGCGCGGCGAGATCCGCGAGGAAAGGCTGGACCAGGACACCAACGCCTCCGAGGCCACGCGCAAGGCGCAGGGCCAGGAGCTCGGCGCGGACTACATGCTCACCGGCTCCATCAGCTCGGTGGAGGACAAGGAAGGCGGCAAGGCCGTCGTCCTCTACCAGGTGGACATGAAGCTGGTCAACATGAAGACCAACCAGATCGCGTGGGTAGGCCAGAAACGGATAAAGAAGTTCATAGAGCGCTCTTCCACCACCTGGTAAGCCCGCGCGATGTCCTTCCGCACCCTGTTGCGCTGCTGCGTGGCCGGCGCGGCCGTCTTTCTGGCGGCCTGCGCCGGCCCGTCGCGCAACTACAGGGCCAACCTTGAGAACCTGATAGCGGCCGGGAATTACGCCGGGGCGCAGGCCGACATAGAGAGGAACAAGCGCTCGGAATATTCCCGCAAGAACGCGGTGCTCTACTACCTGGACCTCGGCATGGTCCAGCACGACGCAAGCCTCTACCGGGACAGCAGCGACAATTTCTCCGCGGCCGAGCGCCGCATGGAGGACCTCTTCACGAAGAGCCTGCACCGCGCGGCCGGCACCTTCCTGCTCAACGACAACACCGCAGAGTACGCCGGCGAGGTCTTCGAGCGGGCGCTGACGAACGCCTTCCGCGCGCTGGACTACGTCTTCCTCGGCTCGCCGGACGACGCGCTGGTGGAGGCCCGCAAGGTGACGGCCTACCTCGGCCGCTACAACGACTACATGCAGGGCAGGAGCGGCTACAAGGACGACGCCTTCGCGCAGTACCTCTCGGGCATGCTGTTCGAGCAGAACGGCGACGCGGACGACGCGCGCATCTGCTACGACGCGGCCAGGGCCGCCTACGCCTGGTACGGGCCGTACTACGGCACCCCGGAGCCGGAATTCGACGTGCCGGCCTACGCCGACCTGGCCGGCAAGGGCCTAGGCGAGGTGGTGGTGCTGCACTACAACGGCAAGGCCCCGCTCAAGGTCTCGCGCACCTTCCAGGTGGCCTGGAACGACGCCATGATCGCCGTGGACCAGAGCCGCGACGAAGAGGAGGACGCCGGGCGGTTCCGCAACGCGCTGAAAGCGGGCGTGCTCGGCAGCGCCATAACGGTGGCCTACCCGGTCTACGAGCGGCCGCCGTTCAAAATAGCCTCCTCCCGGGTGGAGGCCGCGAGCGCCACCGCGACCACGCAGCTGATGGACGACGTCTCGGCGATAGCCGTGAAGGCGCTGGAGGAACGCAACGCCGCCGTCCGCACGCGCGCGATAGCCCGCGCCGCGATAAAGTTCGTGCTGGCCAGGGCGGCGGCCGAAGAGGTCAAGAAGAAGGCGGGCGACGGCCTCGGCCTGCTGGCCGGCATAGTCACCAACATCACGGCGGCGGCCACCGAAACGGCCGACACGCGCGGCTGGACCACCGTGCCGGCGCAGGTCCGCATGGCGCGCCTCGCGCTGCCGCCCGGCAGGCACGACGTGACGCTCTATTTTTACGGCGCGGCGGGAGAACCGGAGGGCAGCCATACCTTCACGGACGTGGAAGTGACCCGGGGCCGCCGCACTTACCTGCATTACCGCACGGCGGAGTAGGAGGAGACATGACGAAGAAATTTGCCGTTCTGCTGCTGGCCGCGCTGGCCTGCGCCTGCGCCGGCCCGCGCCGCAAGGCCGCCCCCGGGCTGCCCGCCGCCGGCCCCCGCCCCGACTGGGCCGACGGGCCGAGCGCGGAGTTCCCCAGGGCCAGGTACCTGCTCGGCGTGGGCATAGCCGACGACCAGGCCGCCGCCATGGAACGCGCCCGCGGCGAGATAGCCCGCGTCTTCAGCGCGCGGGTCACCGTGAACTCGCTGGCTTCGGCCTCGGAAAGCACCTCCGTGACCGCCGGGGGCGCGGTCACCGCCTCCTCGTCCCAGGACGTCCGGCAGGCCGTGAGGTCCACCTCGCAGAAGGTGCTCGAAGGCGTGGAGATAGTCCGCGGCTGGCGCGAGCCCGGCACCGGTTCCTACTATTCCCTGGCGGTCCTGGACAGGGCGAAAGCCTTCGCCGCCATGCAGGACAGGCTGGCGGACCTCGACCGGCAGGCCGTGGCCCTGAAGGCCGCGCTGGCCGCCCCGGCCGACAAGCTGGCCGGCGTCAAGGCGGCGCTGAACCTGCGCTCGCTGCTCAAGGCCCGCGGCGCCCTCGCGGCCGACATGCGGGTGCTGTCCCCCGGCCAGGACCCGGACCCGGGCTTCGACCCCGCCGCGGCCGCCTCCGCGGCGGCCTCCGCGCTGGCCCGGCTGGACGTGGCTGTCGTCGTTACCGGGGACGGCGCCGCCGGCGTGCGGCCGGCCGTGCTGGCCGAGCTGGCCTCGCTGGGCATAGACGGCCGCGAGGCGGCCTCGGCCGACGGCGCCGACATCGCCGTGAACTGCGAGGTGAGCTTCGCCCCGCAGGCCGACCCCGACCCCGCCTCCGGCTGGAAATGGTGCCGCGGCGAAGCCGCGGTGACGATGAAGGACGTGAAGAGTTCGCGCGTTTTCCTGAGCGCCCAGGCCGCGGCCAGGGAGGCCTCAGCCTCCGCGGCCGCCGCCCGCTCCCGCGCCGAAGCCTCGCTGGGCAGGGCCATCGCGGCCAGGATAGGCTCCGGCCTCGACGACTATTTCCGGTCCCTGCCCTGACATAAAAACGAGAAAAACGGGGACAGCGCTCCGACGAGAGCTTTCGGCCGTCGGCATGGCCGCCCGCGTCGTCGGCGCGGCCCGTTACGCGGAGCCCGAGCGAAGGGGGCGGGCTCAGCAGCCTGCAGATCTCTTTCGGGTCGGCGTCAATCCTTGGAGACGGCGATGCCGGCGTAATCGGCCGCGGCGGAGGAACGGGTATTGTCGGAATCGGTGAGCAGGGCCACCCCGGCCGGGTTTTTCACGGCCCGGCCCCCGAAGACCTTCAGATAATCCTCGTAGAGGTCCCTCTTCTCCTCCACCCAGGTCCCCAGCTTGGCGGAGCCGGATTCCAGGACTACGACCTTGGTGGCCTTGCGGAAAGGCGAGGCCAGAACGGTGCCGGGAGGCAGCGCGGCGCTCCAGACGTACTTGATGCAGTAAGGCAGGAGGGCGAAGCCCTTGAAACAGACGTAGAGGCCGGCGGCGCTGTCGTCGGCGGCTTTGGTCCGCTCGTCGCCGCCTTTCGGCAGGACCCGCGCCCGCCAGCGCCAGGAAAGAACGCGGTAGACGGACAGGTCGAAGGGGAACCGGCGGGCGGCCGTGCAGGCGTCGCCGGCGGACTCTACCGCCAGATACCTGCCTTCCGGGCCGGCCTTCACCGCGAAGGATTTTTTCTTGCCCCGGCAGGGGTTCAGAAGGTCGGCTTTAAGCTCCCACCCGGCGGGAAAGGCGCCCGGCGCGTCCTCCCCGAAATCGTCTATCACCAGCCGGGCCGGGCCGGCGGCGGGCCCCCCTCCGGAAGCGGGGAGCGCGAGCAGCAGCAAGAGCTGCGCGGAGAAGGCGGCGGCAAGTCCCATGTTCCCGGAGATTCTAGCAGTTTCCGGACGAGCCGGGGCGAAAGAAAAGCCCCGCCGGAGCGGGGCCTTCCTCTTTGATCCGCCGTCGCTTACAGGTACTGCGGCAGCGCGGCGTAGAACGCGGCGGCCTTCACCAGGTCCTCCGCGGGCATGAACTCGTTGACGGTGTGCGCGTAGACCTCGTTGCCGGGGCCGAAGCCGATGGTCGGGATCTTGAGGCGGCCGGCCGAGGCCACGCCGTTCGTGGAGAACACCCACTTGTCGACGACGGGGTTCCGGCCCAGGGCGACCTTGCCCGCCAGCTCGCCGGCCTTCACCAGCTTGTGCTCGCGCGGCAGCACCCAGGTGGGGAAGTACTTTTCCTGGTCCACCTTGGCGCCCGTCCAGGCGACGGCGTTGTACCACAGCACCTCCACCTTGGCCTTGGCCTTCTTCACGGCGGGCAGCTTGTTGATCTCGGCGACCGAGCTCTTGAGCGTCTCGCCCACGGTCAGGCGGCGGTCCAGGTAGATCGTGCACTCGTCCGGCACGGCGTTGAGCGACGGGGTCTTGCACTCTATCGAGGTGACGGCCACGGTGCCCTTGCCGATGAACTTGTCGTTCTTAAGGCGCTTGTTGAGGGCGGTGATCTCGTTGATGATGCCGGTCATCTTCACGACGGCGTTGTCGCCGCGCTCCGGGGCGGAGGCGTGGCAGGAGCGGCCCTTCGTGACGACCTTCATCTCCATGCGGCCGCGGTGGCCGCGGTAGACCTTGAGGTCGGTGGGCTCGGTGATCACGACGAAGTCGGGCTTCAGGCCTTCCTTCTGGATCATGTGCAGTATCGGCAGGCCGTCGCAGTCCTCCTCCATCACGGAGCCGGTGACCATCAGCGTGTAGTCGCCCTCGAGCTTGAGGTCCTTTATGATCTTGCCCGCGTAGACCATCGAGGCCATCGACAGCTTCTGGTCGGTGGCGCCGCGGCCGTAGATCGTGTCGTTCTTGTAGATGCCGGCGAACGGGTCGATCTTCCAGGCCTTCGGGTCGCCTATGCCCACCGTGTCGATGTGGGCGTCCATCATGATCTTCTTCTTGCCGCGGCCGATGAAGCCGATGACGTTGCCTATCCTGTCGATCTTCACCTTGTCGAAGCCGACCTTGAGCATCTCCTTCTTTATCAGGGCGACGAGCTTGCCCTCCTGGCACGAGAAGCTGGGGGTGCGGATGATGTTGCGCGCGAAGGCCACTATGTCCTTCTTGTACCTGTCGGCGGCCCTGCGTATCAGTTCTGCATTGTCCATTTTTTCCTCCTGAAGATACCAAATTCAATCATATTCTAACTAAATTCCCCCGCCCTTTTCCCGTCACAGCAGGGAAAGATAGCGCTCCAGGCCCTCGACGAAAACGTCGGCGTCGGCCTGGGTGTTGTAGGAGAAGAAGGAGACCCGCACGGTCCCGGTATAGCCCGAGCTCAGGGCGGCCAGGTCGGCGCAGTGGCGGCCGGTGCGCACGGCCACCAGCCGGCCCTTCAGCTCGTTGTTGAGGAACATATTGAAGTCCGGCAGCGAGAAACCCTTTTTCCGCGGGGCGATGGACACCAGGGCCCCCGAAGTCAGGTCCTCCCTGCGTCCCAGCACCCTTACCCCCTTTATGCCGTCGAGCCTTTCCAGTGCCCCGGCGACCAGCGACGAGACGTGCCGCCTTATCTCCGGGAAGCCGGCTTTCTTCAGGCGCAGCAGCGCGGCGGCCAGGCCCGCGGCGCCGGAATAGTTCTGCACGCCCGCCTCGAAGCCCCGGTGCCCCCCCAGGTATTCCGCCCTGTAACCGTCCCCGGCGCGCGAGACCCCTCGCACGGTGCCGCCCCCCACGCGCCACGGGCGCAGCTTCTCCAGCAGTTCCCCGCGCACGTAGAGCGCGCCGGTGAAATACGGCGCGCCCAGCTTGTGGCCGGAGAACGCGCAGGCGTCGGCCCCGTCCGCCGCTGCGCAGCGGCCGTGCGTGGGCGCGTACTGCGCGTCGTCGGAGAAAAGGAAGGCCCCCGCGCCGCGGGCGACGGAGGCCGCGGCCCGCACGTCGACCGAGCCGCCGAAGACGTTGGAGGCGTGCGTCACGCAGACCAGCGCTGTCCGCCTGGTGACCAGGCGCGCCAGGCCGTCCATGTCCACCCGCAGATCCCTGAGCGGCGCGACCCTCAGCTTTATACGGCCGGCGGCGGCCAGCCTCTCGAATGGCAGGAAGACCGCGTTGTGCTCCAGCGGCGACAGCACCACCTCGTTGCGCGCGGGAGTGAACGGGAAGGAATTGGCCAGCAGGTTGACGGCGTCGGTGACGCCCGACGTGAAGAGGACCTCCTCCGGCGAGGCCGCCCCGACGAACTGCGCTACGGAGCGGCGGGCCGATCGGAACTCCTCCTCCACGGCCGCGGCCAGCGCGTGCAGGGACCTCCCCCCGCCGCAGCCGCCCAGCCGCAGCAGGTGGCGGCGCTGGGCGTCGGCGGCGCAGCGCAGCTTGAGCGCGGTGCAGGCGCTGTCCAGGTAGACGAGCCTGCGCCCGCCGAAGCGCTCCTTGAGCGCGGGGAACTCGGAGTTGAGCGCGGAGATACCGCGGTTCATAGCTTTCCGTGCACGGCGATATAGTCCTTCCTGGGGCCGGGGCAGACCGAGAGGTACCGGCAGCCGCCGCATTCCGGCACATGCGCCTTCTCTTCGAGGTGCGGGCCGGGCAGGCCTTCCTTCATTTTAACAATATCCACGTTCAGGCGGTAGAAGCCGCCGAGGAAGCAGGGCGGAACGTGGTCCACCTCGCAGCGCAGGCCGTTCTTCTCGCAGACCAGCAGCGCGCGCTCCAGGAACGGCCGCACTTCGGCGTAGCGCGGCAGGAACCGCGGGTCCGCGCCGCGGCCCGTGCCCTTTATGTAGCTGAACTGGACCCAGGACACGCCCCCGAGCTTCTTCACGGCGAAAGCGGCGAAATTGGGCAGGCGCCGGTAGTTGAGGGAGCTTATCACGTGCGTCAGACGCACCCGGGCCCCGGCCTTCATCAGCCGCCGGACGCCGGCCAGCCGCTTCCGGAAAGCCCCGCGCGTCCGGGTCGTCTCGTAGTCCAGGCCGGCGGTGGCGGCCGGGAAATTTACGTTGAAATAGCCGTCCGCCGCGTTGAGCGCCTTCACCAGCGCGGCCAGTTCTCCGGGCTCCATGCCGGCGGCGGCCGCGGCGTTGGTCTGCAGTTCGGCCGTGCGGCCCAGCCTCCCGACGGCGGCCAGCAGCAGGCGCAGGTCCCCGGCCGGCGCCAGCAGCGGCTCCCCGCCGGAGATCTGCACCAGGCCTGGCGGCATGGCGGCCAGTTCCTTCAGCCAGTCCTTCAGCGAAACGCCCGCCTCCACGCCCCCGTCGGCCGGGTAGGAGCAGAACACGCAGCGCTGATCGCAGCGGCGGAACAGGTGGATCAGGGACATGGCCGCCTCTCTCCGGAGCGCGGGCCCAGTCTCCCGGCCGCCGCCGTCATCCGCAGGAAGCCCAGGAACCTCCCCGGCACGGCCTGCTGCGAAACCACCCTTACGCGGCCGCGGAACAGCGGGCTCTCCACCACCGTCGTCTGCACGGAATTGGAGGTTATCCTCTTCCCCGCGGCCCGCAGGCGCCTGACATGCGCCAGGAACCGGCCGTCCAGAGGGCGGCCCAGCCACTCCATGCCCACCTCCCTGTCCACGCCCACTATGACGGCGCACATCCCGCGCCGCGCCAGTTCGCGCGCGGCGGACTCCAGGCTGGCGCCGCGGCAAGGCGTCTCCACCCTGAAGCCGCAGCGCTTCCCGGCCTTCCTCAGAGCGGAGGCGTTCCCCCCCTCGTCGGCCTCCAGCGCCCCGGAGACCACCACGTCGAAAGCGTACCTGGAGAGGGCCGCCTCGAGCACCCGCGGGAACAGTTCCATGATCTTTTTCGGGGAAAAATCCGCCGGGGCCTTCCATACCAGCAGCGGCATCCCCAGCAGCCGGGCATGAAGCCGCACGATCCCGGTCTTGCGCAGCTCGGTGAAGTATTCCCTGTGGCGCGCCCCGCCGTCGATGTTTATCAGGCAGGAGACCGAATAGCCGCGCTCCACGGCCCTGGCCAGCGCCAGGTGGCCGTCCTTGCCGCCGCTGTAGACGACCGCGCAGCGTTTCACTTTTCCCGCTCGGCCGGCGCCCCCCCTTTTTCTCATACCCTCCCCTCCAGTTCCCCGTACGGCCTGGCCAGCGACCAGCTGTAGGTCCCGCGCGCGAAAGAGCTTTTCACTATGCCCTTGGCCGCCAGGCTGGCGGCCGCGGTCATCACGGCGTTGCCGTCGGAGCAGTCGCGGCACAGTATTATCTTCTTCGCCATGGCCAGCACCTCCTTTGTGGAAGCGCCGGCCTTCCGCCGCAGTATCTCCACCAGGCATTTCTCGTTGTCCGACAGATAGAGCCTGCCGCGGGCGGGCCGCGCCGCCGGTCCCGGTTTCCCGGCCGGGATGAAGCCTTCCCAGCCGAACCGGGCTATATAGTGCTCGTCGGCGCCGCGGCATCTCCCCGCCAGCGCGCAGCGGCGGCACGGCGGCCCCTTGACTTTGGCCGCCTCGGCGTTGGCGTCCAGGTCCGTGCGGGCGCCCAGGGGGTCTGTCACCAGCGTGTTGAAGAGGTCCAGGCCTATGGCCAGGGACTCGCGCCCGTCGAGAAAGCACGGCGGGACGTTCAGGAACAGTATCTCCCCCGGCAGCCCGGCCTCCTCCATCGTCCGCACCGCCTCCGCGAAATACGGGCGGCAGGCCGGGAGGCCGGCTCCGATCCTCCCGGCGTTGACGGCCATCGCGCCGTTATAGACGGGGTAAATGACGACGAAATTCGTGATGCCTCGGTCCAGATAGAACTTTATTATCTCCGGCAGACGCCTGTAGTTGAGCCGGTTCACCAGTATGTTGGTGCCTAGGCGTATCTTCAGTTTCCGCAGGTTCTCCAGGCCCCTGAGCGCCTTCTCCAGCGCCCCGGGGACACCGACCAGCTCGTCGTGCTCCGCGGAACGGTCCGAAGTGAAAGAGAACTTGCAGAAGGTCAGCCCGGCCTTGACCAGAGCGCGGCAGAAGGCCGGGTCGGCCAGTTTTATGCCGTTCGTCTGCACCCTGACGAACCTGAAGCCCACGGACCGGCCCAGCGCCACCAGTTTCACCACGTCCGGGTTCACCAGCGGCTCGCCGCCGGTGAACCCGAGCCGGCGGTATCCCGACCTGTAGGCGGAATAGATGTCGCGCGCTATCGCGTCGAAGGGTGCGTTGAGGGACTTGTCGAAATCCCCCTGCGAGCAGAAAAGGCACCGCGCGTTGCAGTTGTAGTTGAGGATCAGCTCGTAACACCGGGCGTTGTTGTTGGCCATGGCTCAGATCCCGTGCAGCCGCCTGAAGGACGGGCTGGAAAGGCCGGCCTTCGCCGCGGCGGCCAGCCAGCCAGACGCTATGCGCCTGGCCGCGGTTTGTCCTGCGGGCGTACGGCGCGGACGCGGGGCGAAGCGCGCGGACGCCCAGGGCGCCGCGGGGCACATGGACTGCGAGTTCCCGACCCCGGCCGAACGCGCCAGCGCGAAGAATTTTTCCCTGCCTTTCCCGTCCGCGCCGGTGCGGAAAGGTTTCAGGCGCCCGGGCGGGGCGGCCAGCATCTTGTCGCAGGGATAGAAGAACCCGTCGGGAGCCAGCGCCAGGTTCCGGCAGGGTCCGGGGCGCTCGCCGCGGGCGGCCAGGGCCACCGCCTCGTAACCGTTGGCCAGTTCCCAGATCCCGCGGCCCAGTTTCAGGCGCCGCAGGTACTCCAGCAGCAGCGCGCGCGCGGAGGAGCGCAGCCGCTCCAGCGCGGCCGCGCCCCAGGGAGCGGTTATGTCCGGCGCCCAGGCCAGGCCGGCGAAGCCGGCCTCCAGCAGGCCCAGCAGGTCCGGCAGCAGCCTGCCGGCGGAGACCGGAGCGACCACGTAGCCGGCGGAGACCCGGCGGCGCAGCGGCCGCGGCAGGCCGGCCGCTGCGCCGGGGCCGCGGCCCCCGTCGAAACTGACGGTCAGCTTTACCCCGCGCTTAAGCAGCGCCGCCGCCTCGCCCTTTTTAAGCAGCAGGCCGTTGGTGAAGAGATGCACGGGCGCGGCGGCGCCGAACAGCCTTCTTATCTCGGAGAGGGCCAGGCGCAGCAGCGGCCTCTCCAGCAGCGGCTCGCCGCCCAGTATCGTGAACTTGGGGCGCTCAGGGGCGGCCGCAGCGAAGGCGGCCAGCGCCCGCCGCAGCGCGGCCGGCCGGACCGCGCCCGCGCTCACGCCGCGCGCGTAGCAGTAAGGGCAGGAGAGGTTGCACCTGCCGCTCAGGTAGATGGTCAGATGGTCCGGCCGCGTCATCTCCGTCCTCTCCGCCGGCCGCTCTTGGCCAGCTTGAGGCGCGCCGCGTCCTCCCCCCTCAGTTTCAGGACCGGCCTCAGTTCCGAATCGCCGTAGCGGCGGAGGTACTCGGTCCAGATGCCCTCGCAGTCGCGGTAGAGCAGGCAGCCGCGGCAGCGGGCGGTCTTCCTGCGGCTCACGACGGCGCGGGAGGCCACGGCGTCGGGGTTGGTGAAATCGGGGGCCCAATGCTCGGTACGAAAAAGGCTCCGCTCGTTGACCTCGCTTATCTGGTCCAGGCAATCGGTGAAGTGGCACAACGGCACGTAGCGCGCCTTCCAGCGGTACAGCCCCTCGGCCCTGCCGGCGGCCAGCGCCTTCCTCATGTAAGGCGCGGCCTCGGAGATGCGCGGCACCAGCCCGGAGAAGCCGCTGCGCGCCCCGCCGTAGGTGGGGTCCACGAAGATGTACTCCACGTTCTCCACGCCGTTGCGCGCGTAGAAGCGGGCCAGCCGCGGCAGCGAGGCCATGTTCTGCCTGACCACGGTGGTATTGCCGTTCAGGCTGCGGAACCCCAGCGCCCGCAGGTTGGCCAGGCCCTTCCTGAGCTGGGCGAAGCTGCCAGGGACGCGCGTTAGGCCGTCGTGCACGCGCGCGTCCGGGCCGTGCACCGAGAAGATCAGCGCGTCTATGCCGGAGTCCACTATCCGCCTGGCGGCCTCCGGGTCCGCGAACACCCGGCCGTTGGTGGCGCAGAGCACGTCCTTAATGCCCAGGCGCTTGGCCGCGGCGACCAGGCCGGTAAAATCCGGCCGTATCGTGGCCTCCCCTCCTATGATCTCCAGGATGTCGGCGCCCCTGTTCCTGGCCCGCATCACCTCGCGCAGCAGCGCGGCCGTGGTCTTCTGCGGCAGCCCGCGCTTGCCGGCGTCTATGCAGAAACGGCAGTTGTTATTGCAGGCGTACCCGGTGAACAGAACGATCTTAAGGCGTTTCCCGCCCGCCACGGCTATCTCGGACTGCCTTCCGCCCGCCGGCGCGCCGCGGGGAGCCCGTTCCGCGCTCATCGGCGCAGCGCCTTCAGTTCGGAGCTCCCGAACTTCTTCCGGTATTCCCGCATCAGCCCCACGCAGTCCTTCCTGGCGGAGCAGCGCCGGCAGACGGCCGGGTATACCCGCTCCTCTCTCGGCAGGGTCACCCGGCACAGCGGCCTGAGCTCCGCGCGCACCTGGCAGAGCGGGAAATGGTAAAGGCGCAGCTCGGGAAAGCGCCTTATCAGGGGCAGCGCGGCCGACAGGGCGGCCGAGGACCCGGAGAACCTGAGGGCGACCGCGTCGTGGTTCGCCTCGGACATGCCCTCTATCTCGTAATGGATCACCGTCACCCGGTAGCGGCCGGCGTCCGGGAACTTCCGCAGCAGGAAGCGCAGCGCGGCGGGGAAGGAGGCGACGGTCTTTTTGTGCAGTATTATCCGTATCTCCAGCGCCGGCCCGCCAAGCGCCAGCAGGTTGGCCAGGCCGGAGACCGTCTGCGCGAAGGCGCCCCGCGCCCCGGCCACCGCGTCGTGGACCTTAGCCGAGGGGCCGTGAAGGGCCACACCCACGGAGAACGGCGGGCGCGCGGCGGCCGCGAAGCGCTTCGCGAACTTCAGGTCGGAGAAGCGGCGGCCGTTGGAAAGAAGCGTGATCGGCACTCCGGGCAGGCGCCTCCTGAAATAGGCCAGCAGCTGGAAGAACTCCGGGTGCAGCGTCGGCTCTCCGCCGGTGAGGCTCAGGTAGGGGACGCCGCCGGAGTCCTTGGCGTACACGGGCCCGCCGCCCTTCAGATAGCGCTCCAGCTTCTCTATCTGGCCCTTCAGGCGGTACTGCGCCCCGTCCTGCAGGGCGAACGAAGGCGGGTTGGTGCACATCACGCAGCTGTTATCGCACTTGTTCCAGAAGGCTATGTCAGGCATCCCGGCCCTCCAGCCAGCCCTCTATGACACCGCGGCTGCGGGGCCTCTCGAGCAGCGAGAACACCTCTTTGAACAGCCCCTTCTGCAGCGCGCACCAGCCGCCGGATGGGATGTCGCCCCACGGCGAGCCCTGCACCGAATAGTTGTGGACCGGGCAGACGCCGCAGAAAGGCTTGAAGACGCAGCGCGCGCAGTAGGGCTGGTTCTCCAGGCAGGAGGCCATCGCGCAGACGCGCGCCGCAGGCGCCGTCAGCAGTTCCCGGTACGAGTTCCCGCGCACGCTGCCCAGCCTGAAGAACGGGTCGCCGCAGGCGGCCGTCATGCGGCCTTCGTCGCAGGTGTAGACGTCGCCGTCCCAGTTGTAGGCCAGCTGGCCTATCGCGGCGCCGCAGGGCGAGCGCAGGTCCAGGTAGTTCGGGTCCTCGCGGCGCAGCAGCTTGCGCGCCAGCAGCGCGGCGTTGCGTTCCACGAAGCGTTCGCCTGAAAGGTTTATCTCCATCACGCGCTTCAGCGCGGTCCGGTAGAAAGAGAGGAACTCCTCAGGCCCGTAGCCTATCTCCGGCCAGGCCCCGCCGGCGTAGCCTATCGGCGACAGCGGCCTCAGGAAGATCCCGCCGAGGCCCAGCGCGCGGTACTCCTCCACTATCCCGCGCGGGTCCTTCAGGGAAAGGCGCGTGGTGGTCATCAGCGCGGAGGGCAGGGCGTCCCTCCTGCCGTCGCGCGCGGCTGCGGCCATGAAGCGCTTCAGCCAGTGGACGGCCTTGGCGTGCGAGGAGCCGCCGGCCCAGCGGCGGTTGGCGTCGTGCAGCGCGGCCGGGCCGTCGAGCGACGTGCAGACGGACACCCCCTCCCCGACGAGCCAGGCGAACTTCTCCTCGTCCATCAGGCTCAGGTTGGTGACGACCGACAGAGCAAGGTCCTTTCCCGCCCGGCGGTTGAGGTCCTTGGCGCGCCCCACCGCGGCCTTCAGCGCAGGCCAGTTCAGCAGCGCCTCCCCTCCCTGGAACTCCAGCGTCAGCTTCCGGCTGGGGGACTGGAAAGCGGTTTCGACGGCCCTCAGCGCGGTCCCGCGGCTCATCATGCCGCCCCCGCCAGAGGCGGTAGCGCGGCAATAGACGCAGGCGTGGTTGCACCTGAGCGTGAGCACCAGTATGTGCAGGCCCGGCCCCTCGGAGGCGCCGGAGGAGAGGCCGGCCAGGCCGCCGACCGCGTCCTCCAGGTCCAGCCGGCCGCGCAGCAGCCCCGCGGCGGCCAGCCTGCCGAAAAGCGGCGAGCCCTCCCGGGCCGAGCCGGAGGCGAGCGCGGCGAACTCCGCCGCCGTCAGCCTGACCAGCCTGCCCGAAGGCCCGGCGGCGAGGTACGAGGAGCCGTCCCGCTCGAAGCGGAAGTCGAAAGGCTCCCCCGGAACGTCCTTCCTGGTCATTTTTTCACCGGCCTGAACTCGTCCCAGCCGTAAAGCTCCGGATACTCGCGCCACGGCCCCTCGCAGACCCTGAACCACCTGCAGCCGCGGCACTCCGGCCTCTTGGCCTTGCCTTCGCCGCGGCGGTAGTCGCCGTAGCTCTCCAGATAGAAACCGGCGTCCGCCACGGGCCCCTCGGGGATGACGCGCTCGGCCACGCATTCCTCGTAACCTTTCATCAGGCAGAAGGGGACGGCCTCGGTGTAACACGGCAAGCCGGCCGCGCGGCCCACGTCCAGCGCCTTCTTGACGTACGGAAGAGCCTCGGTCTTCCTCGGGGTGAGCCACTTGCGGTTCTCCCAGGCCGTGCCCACCAGGTGCACGAAGGCCAGCTGGAACTGGTCCACGCCGAGGTGCGCCAGCAGCCGCGCCAGAGCGGGCATGTCCCTGTAGTTGCGCGAGGTGACCACCGTATTGGTCAGCACGTAGAGGCCGAGCTTCTTGCAGTTCCTGATCCCGCTGACCACCTCGGCGAAGCTGCCCCGGGCGTGGGTCAGCGCCTCGTGCACTTCGGGCGTGGAGCCGTGCAGGGACGGACTGACCTCGGTGACGCCGGCCTTCTTCAGTTCGGCGCAGTAATCCGGGAAAGCCAGGCGCCGGCCGTTGGTCTGCACCTGGACCGCGGCATAGCCCATTTCGCGCGCGGCCCGCACGGCGGCGGGCAGTTCCGGGTGCAGCGTAGGCTCCCCGCCGGTGAACACCACCGCGGAAGCCCCGGCTCCCCTGGCGCGCGAGAGGGCGTCCTTTATCTCGTCCAGAGTGCGTCCCGCCCCGCGGCCGCGTTTGGAGCCCTGCGCGCAGAAATCGCAGAGGTTGTTGCAGCTGAAGCCTATCTTGACGTCCAGCCGCTTCGCCGCGGCGTTGCGGGGGAGGTCCCGGCGGATCTCGCGGCCGCGCGGCCCGGCTTTCCGTCTTTTCCAGAATTCTTCGGTTCCCATGCGTTCCAGAGCCGCCAGCTCCGCGCCAGGCGCGGACCACGCCTTGCGGCGGCGCGGCGATCCTATATTTTAATATATCTGGACCGCCTCTGCGGAAGGAAAACCGCCCCCCCGCCGGTTGCGGATACGGCCGCCAAACGACTACAATGATGCTATGCAGTGGCCCAGGAACAGGAAAATAGTCCTTCTCTCCGTTCCGCCCACCTTCGCCGGAGCCAGGCTCTGCCCGCTGGAACAGGTCCCGATAGGGGCGCTGAAGCTGATCGCCTTCCTGAAGGGGCGCGGCAACGAAGTGGCCTACCTGGACCTGCACGGCGGCGAACCCTCCCCGTGGAAGCCTAAACCGGCCGGGCGCGGCGGCGGCGCCGGGAAGCTGCTCTACGTGATGGGCCGGCCCCCGGACCGGCTGGAGAGCGTCCTGGACCGCATTGGCCCCGCCCCGGACGAGATCTGGATAAGCTGCACCTTCTCCTTCGACCTGGACCTGGCCCTGGAATACGCGGAGGTCCTGCGCCGGCGCTTTCCAGCGGCCAGGACGCTGCTGGGGGGCGACGCCGTCCGGAACGTCCCGGCCTCGGAGATGCCGGGCGGCATAGAGGTCTTCACCGGGCGCATCCCGGAAGCCGACGCCTCGGCCCCCGACTTCTCGGTCAGGAAGAAGTGGGATTACGGTCTTTTCAGCCTGGCCATCGGCTGCATGAACAGGTGCGCCTTCTGCTCCATCTGGCAGGACAGGCCGGTGAAGCTGGACGAAGGGGCGGTCCTGAACTACGTCAGGGACCTCTACGGGCGCGATAAGCCGGGGCTTTTCTGGAACTGGGACCCCAACGTGCTGATGTTCCGCGGCGCGCTGGAGCGCTTTCTCGACGGCTACGCGGCGGCCGGCATAAAGGCAGGGGTCTGCTTCGGCAAGGGCTTCCAGCCCAACCTGCTGACCGAAAGGCTGATAGGTAAGATGGTGAAGGCCGGCCTGAGCTACTCCACGTTCCCGATAGAGAGTTCCTCCTCCAGGTCCGGGATGCTGAAACCCTATACGGTCATCTCCACGATAAAGGCCCTGGAGTCGGCCAAAAGGGCCGGCTACGACCCGCGCCTGGCGCAGACCACCTTCATCTTGGGCTATCCAGGCGAGGACCTCGGCTCCGTCTTCAGGTCCTTCTCCCTTTCGCTCGTGATGGGCGCCACCCCCGCCCCGTTCCCGGTCTTCCTGTTCCCCGGGACCTCCGACTACTTGAAGTACGCCGGGCGGGCGGCGCGCGGCGGGCCGGGGCGGCTGCACGGCAATCTGTGGCCGCTGATCGCGGACGAGCAGGTCGGCAAATACGACAGGCTGCTGGAGTTCCTGCTGACGCGAGACGTCCGGGACATACCGGGGAGGATAGGCCTGCTCTCTCCGGAGCTCAGGGACCTCTTCTTCAGGGAGTTCGAGAAATCCTCCCGGTTCGTGGAACTGGCCCGCTCGGCCAGGGACGACTCCAGACGGGAGCTGGAGCGCATAGAGAAGGAGATAGCCATGCGGAAAGTGCCGAAATTCAGGAGGCTGCTGCACGTCACGGCCTCTCCTAGGAGCGCCAGGACCTCCCGCACCAGGCTCTTCTCAGGGCATTTCCTGGCCCGGTTCAGGGAGGCCTACCCCGGGACCAGGATCACCGAGGTAGACGTCTTCAGGGAGAAGATCTCCTTCATAAACGAAGAGTTCATAGACTTCGTCTTCCGCAGGAAGGGCTACGCGCGGGTCTCGCCGAAGACCCGCGGGCTGATAGACCTGACGGAGAAGTTCATAAGGCAGATCGAGGCCAGCGACGTCGTCCTGTTCTCCGCCCCGATGTGGAGCCTCTCGATCCCCTCCGCGCTGAAAGCCTACCTGGAGCTGGTGGCGACGATGATGTTCTACCGCCGTAAAAGGACCTTCGGGAAGAAGCAGGTCTTCGCGCTTCTGACGCGCGAGGGCTCCTACGCCAAGCCCGGCGGCGACCCTTCGGGAGACCCGTTCCTGAACGTGCAGGACAGCACGCTCACGGCCATCTGCGGCTTCCTGGGCCTGGGCGAACCGCATTTCCTCTACGCCGAGGGCCTGCGCGTGAACGCGGAGCTGCCGCCGGACCTGGAGGCCGGGATAAAGGCCTCCATAAATCTTTCGCTGCGCAGGGCCCTCAACCTCTAGGCCTGGCGGCCGCACGCCGGCAGCTTGAACACCAGCCCGCCCCGCAGCCTGACCCTGTCCCCGTCCCGCAGCGCCCCGGCGCAGCCGTGCACGTCCACCAGACAGGGCTTTCCCAGCTCCCTGGCTATCACGGCCGCGTGCGAAAGCAGGCCGCCCTTCGCGGCGACGATGCCGCCGCAAAGGAGCATCGGCAACAGGAAGGAACCGTCCAGGTAATCGGCCACCAGTATGTGACGGGCGCCGAGCCCTTTTACGGACATGCCCCTGCGGGCTATCCTGACCTCGCCGGCGACGTTCCCGGGGGAGGCGACGGTCCCTTTAAGGGGGAACTCCGCCTTCAGCCGCGGGGGCTTCCGGCGCGCCGGCGCCGCGGGAAGGACGCCGCGCCTTATCGCGGCGGGAATGCCGGCGGCCGGCAGCCTGCTCAGCGCGTAGACGTCCAGCCCGGAGGGAAAGCCCGGGCTCCCGGCTATCCGCGCGGCGTACGCCGAGGTTATCACCGAGACGCGCTCGTTAACCGTGTTCTTCAGAGCCGCCAGCTCTCCCAGCGCCGCGAAGCGCTCCTTCAGCCGGGCCGGCGCGGCGGAGAGCCGGCGCGCCCTCTCCCTCCGGGCGGCGGCCCTTTCGAGCGCCTCCCTCAGGGCCGGCGGCGGGCTGAAGCCGGCCGGCGGGGCGGACAGCAGGCCGTCCAGGACCGCCGGGACCGAAGAGAGAAAGCGCCCGTAATAAGCCTCGAAGTCCCCCCCGCCTGTCCCGGAACGCAGCGCCTCCAGCGAGTACCTGAGCGTCCTGGCGTGCAGATAGTTCAGCACGGCGAGCCTGAAATTTAGCTTCTTGAAGCGCGAGAGCAGCTCCGGAACCCCCGCCCCGTCCCGCCGGGCGGCCAGCCTGGCCTCCTTAAGCAGGAGCTCCAGCAGCAGGTCCCGCAGTCGCCGTCCGAAGGCCGGGGAACGGGCCTTCAGCCCCAGCTCTTTCTCCAGAGCCTCCAGCTCCCCGTAGCGCAGGAACATCCCGCCCCCCGAGACGACGGGCGTCAGGCGCGAGGCCAGGCCGGCCGCCCGCAGCAGCCGCCCGGCTTCGCGCCCGGAAAAATCCGTGTAGTGGTAATTGTACCTGCACTCGTTCTCGAACCTGAACAGGGCGTCCCCCGGGACCTTGGGCGCGGAGGCCTCCCGGGCCTGCACCAGCCAGAGCCTGCCTCCGGAAAGGACGAATTCAGCCGTCACCCCCCGGCCGGCCCCGCCGCGCAGCGCCGCCGCCGTCCGCGCCAGCCCGAGCAGCCAGCCGCCGTGCTCCAGTTCGACCGCGTCGTCGTTGAAGTAGGAGCTGCCGCCCTTCTCCAGGAAGACGTACTTCCTGCCGCCGGGACCGGAGGCATATTCCACCAGCACCTCGCCCGCCGCCCCTCCGGCCGCGTGCACGAGGCCGCCGAAGTCAGGCTTCTCGTAGCGCTGTATCACCACGGCCATATCCGGGCGGAAGCCGCGGCCGGCCCGCCGGTAGGCGAAGAACTCCTCGGAAAAACTGGCCGCCCAGATCCTCTTTACCGCCAGCTCCGCCCCGGCGGCGCCGCGGCAGGGCAGCGACGGGAACAGGCCGGAGCAGCTCCGCCCCGCCGAACCCTCCAGCGCGAAAGAAGAACGCGCCAGCGCCCGGTCTATCTTCAGGCCGGAGAGGGCCCTTTCGAGGCCGCTGGAAACGCGCGGGGCCAGCTTCAGTTGAAGTACGCGCTTCCTGACTAAGGCGCGGTCGGCCCGGCCGAAAGAGGCCTTCCGCAGCAGGCGCGAGAGGAGCGGGTCGGAGGCGAGGGCCTCGGCAAAGACCCCGGAGGTCAGCACGACGAAGTTCGGCGTGAGGCCGGCCTTGTCCAGCTTCAGCAGGCCGGCCGCCTTGCCTCCCAGGCCGCCGGCCTCGCCTTTTACGGGTCCTAGTATCTTGTGCATCCTGTCCTGGGCCGGGTCCGCGGCTAGGCGCCGCTGACGTGCCGCACCAGCCTGTCGACCCCCGCCGGGGTCCCGGGGTCGTATTCGAAGAAGTAGGCGTTGTTCACGGCGAACAGCTCCCGGCGCGAGTCCGGGACCGGCAGCCTCAGCGTCCTGCCCAGGCACTTGCGCCCGCAGCGAAGCGTTATCCTGCGCACGAAAGGGCAGGCCCGGCTCATGGCCGCGTACTTCAGCGGGTAGTGAAGATGCACCCTGAAGCCGGGCGCGGCCGGCAGGTTGCGCAGCAGGCCGGCCTCGTCCGTCTCCAGCGCGGAAAGGCGGTGGAGGCGGAAGAACTCCCTTCTGTAGTCCGGTCCCATGCGCATGAAGTCTATCGAGAGGAGGCGGCCCAGGCTCTTCGGGACTTCGGGGTGGAACTCGTTGAGATAGAGAAGCATCCCGGGATCGTTCACTACCACCTCCACGTTCCCGAACCTCTCCAGTATCCCGGAAAGGGAGTCCTGCGCCCGCTTCAGACCCTCGGTCACCATGAACGAGGTCATGACCGCCACCCGGCGCGCTCCTCGGGAGAAGAGCGCCTCCACGTCGGCCGCCGCAGGCCAGATGTTCTGGCAGAACTCGCTGCCGACGTAGACGCAGGCCTGCTCCCGGAGGAAACGCCGGGAGGCGCTCTTTATCTCCGGGAGCTCGAGCCCCGCTGCCTTCTCTAGTTCTCTCTTGCGCATTTTTCCAGGAAATCGTCCATCCTGCCGTGGCTGGCGAGGGCCAGCTTGACGAACCGCCCGCGGGGGAGGCCCGCTTCCAGCAGCCTGGCTATGGCCAGCGCCTCGCTGAAAACGACGCGGGAATAGCCCTTGGTCGGATGCCGCCCGACCTTCAGCACTGGCACTCCCAGCCGGTGCAGGTCGTAAAGGCGGCCGAAATGCTCCGCCGGCGTCGGCCCCGGCATCGTGAACCTTTTCCTGCCGGAAGGCCGGAACTCGGCGCGGCAGAGGCAGCGCCCGTTGAACTGCTTCAGGTAGCACAGCCCGTTCAGCACCACGCAGTACTCCCTGGCCGTCAGGAACATCTCGGTCCCTATGCCGAGGCCGTTCCTGACCAGCGGCTCGGCCTCGCCAGGCAGCAGCTGTTCCGGCAGGGCCAGGCGCGTCACGCCCAGTTCCCCGTAGAACCTCAGCGCGCCTGCGTTGTAGCAGGGGGCCAGGCTGGTGAGTATGTATTCCAGCGGCAGCCGTTCCGGCTTCAGAGCGGCCAGCAGGGAGATGTCCCGGACTATGACGCCGTCCAGCCCGCCGGCGGCCAGTTCCTTTACGAAGGAGACCGTCCCGGCCAGGGCGCCTGCCTGTATCTCGTTGGCGGCGAAATAGAACTTCTTCCCCCTGCGGTGAGACAGCTCCACCGCCCCGGCGATGTCGCGGAAGGAGCCGAAGGTCCCGCCGCCGTACAGGTGCCCCGGCACCGCGCTGGAGCCGCAATAGAGTTCGTCGGCGCCGGCGCCGAGGAAGAAGTCCAACTCCTCTTTGTTCCCTATCCCCACCTGTATTTTCATCAGAGACGCCGGCCGCCGCCGGGAGGCGCGCCAGCACAAAATTATATCATAAGCCGCCACGCCCTCCCGGCCCGGCGCCGAAAGATGTAGAATTGGGATATACCCTGAGGCTGCGCGATGAAGATAATCTGCGGCGTGAACGGCCTGAGCGAGGCCGGGCGGCTTGCCCCGTACGCGGACGAGCTATACTTCGGCGTCTCGTTCGTGGAGAACCACAGGAAGTGGTACCCCTGGCAGAACCTGAGGACCCTCGGCGAGGCGGCCGAGCTGGTCTCGCTGGCGCACGGGGCCGGCCGCAAGGTCCTCTTCGCGGCCAACGAACTCTATCCCCGCGCCTCGTTCTCCCGCGACATGCGGAACATAGAGAAGGTGCTGGCGCTGGGCCCGGACGGCGTGATAGCCAGGGACATGAACCTGCTCGGCAGGCTTAAAAGGAACGGTTACGGCGGCGAGGTCTGCCTGAGCTCCACCGCCATCTGCTTCAACAGCGAGACGCTGGACCTCTTCTCCGGGCTGGGCGTCTCCTCAGTGGTGCTGCCGCAGCACCTGAAGGCGGCGGAGTGGCGCCGCGTCCTGCGCCGGCGGCCCGGGACCAGGTTCGAGGTCTTCTTCTACCCGGACTGCTACTGTCCCAACATGGACGGCCTCTGCGTCTACCACGACGTCAACAGGACGCCGGAGCCCAGGAACTGCTGGAAGCCCTATTTCCTCGGCGGGAAAAAAGAGTTCATGCGGAAGCCGCCGATCCGGGAGCGCTACCTGGAATTCTACAGGATGGCGCGGCTGGGGGCCGAGCGCGTGAAGATAGCCAGGGACGCCGGGGTAGGGGAAAGGATCAGAACGGCGGTGTTCGTGCGGGAGCTGGCGGACAGGATAAAGAAGGGGACCGGCGCCTCCGAGTTCCTGCGGAGCGTGGAACTGGACATATGGAACGGGCGGAAGTCCTGAAAGGCTGCGGGGGCAGGGTCCCCGCCGGCGCCACCGCGCCGGAGTTCCTCTACGTAGGCGGTGAGTTCTGCGAGAGGCTTCTCCCGCCGCCAGCCTGCCTGAGGCGGCTAAAGGAAGCTTTCCCCCGCTCGAAGCTGGTGCTCCTGACGCCGGTGCTCTCCCAGCCGGCGCTGGAGAGCCTGCTGGCGACGCTGAAAGCCGGCGCCAGGGAGGGCCTGCCTCAGGAGGTCTGCGTCAACGATCCGGGCCTTTTCCGCGCCCTCCTCGCGCGCGGCGGAGGGCCGCGGCTGAGCGTAGGCAGGCTGCTGGCCGGCGCGCTCGGAGTCTCTATGCAGCACGGACAGGTCAGGAGGGACCTGCTATCCCCGCGCGTGGCCGGGATAGAGGCCGATTCGCTGGAGACCCTGTCCTTTTTGACCGGGGCGCTGCGGCGCAAGGTGCACCTGCGCGCGCCCTTCTCCTACCTCGGCCACACGCGCAACTGCCGTTTCCGGGCGGCCGGCCGCTGCGCCAGGCAGTGCCTCGCAGGACACCTGCGCCTCAGGTCGGGCATCGTCGGGGAGATGTTCCTGGCCGGCAACGCCTACCTGAGGGACAACGCGGAGGAGGCCGCGCGGATAACGGAACAGGTCCGGGTGAAGCGGCTGGTGCTGGAAAGGGGCCCGGCCAAGGCCCCCGCAGGGCGGCCGCGGCCCCAATAATAGTAGAATTCACGTTTATGGCGCAAAAGCGAAAGGCCGCCTCCTTCGACAAAGAGGCCTACCTGGCCGGCTACCACCGGAGGCTGGACCTCTACGACGTCGTCAGGCGGGACGGCTGGCCGCCGGCGCCGATGGTCCGGAGCGCGGAGATAATACTGGGCGACACCTGCAACGCCAGGTGCGTCTTCTGCTGCGCCCACAAGAAGATGGGGGACTGGCTGCCGGAGGCCAGGGCCTTCGGGCTGCTGGAGGACGCGCGGCGCCGCGGCAACGAGCTTATCGTCTTCTCCGGCGGCGAACCGACGGTCTGCCCCTACATAGTCCCGCTGGTGGCCAGGGCCAGGGAACTCGGCTTCAGCATAATAGAGTTCATGAGCAACGGCCTGAAGTTCGCGGAACCGGGCTTCGCCGGAAAGCTGGCCGCGGCCGGCCTTACGATGGTGAAGGTCTCGGTGCACGGGGCGGACCCGGCGACTCACGACCGCCTCACCGGGGTGCGGGGCGCTTTCGCCAAAGCGCTGAGGGGCATCAGCGAACTGAACAAGGCCGGGGTCTACACCTCCACCAACCTGGCGATCAACAGGCTGAACTACAGGCAGCTGCCGCTCTACGCCGACCTCTTCGTCGGCAGGATGGGCCTCACCGGCTTCTGCTTCTACTTCGGGTTCTACTCCGGGAAATTCTCGGAGGACGGGAACCTTCAGGTCCCCTATTCCGCCGTGCTGCCGTCGCTGAAGCTCACGCTGGAGTACCTGCGCGTCAGGAAGACGCGCATAGACTGGAAGTTCCTCGGCAACTTCGTGCCCTGCCTGCTGCCTTCCTGCGCCGGCGTGATGATAGACTGGGGCGCCGACTACAAGAACAGGAACAACTCCGTGTCGGCCGGCGGCGGCGACAGCCGGCCGGTGTCCAGCATCTACGACGACAGGAAGACCCGGCTCCCGAAATGCCGCGGCTGCGTCTATTCCGGCGTCTGCTACGGGGTGGACAGGCTCTACCTGGAGAAGTACGGCGACGGCGAGTTCGAGCCGGTGAAGAAGGAGCGGAAGCAGGTCTTCCGGCCGGTCTACTGGTAAGAGGGGAAAGCCATGAGGATAACGCTGATCTATCCGCCTTCCGACTGCCTGAACTGCGAGTGCTTCAACCTGCCCAACCTCTCGCTGCCGGTGCTCGCCGGCCACCTGCGCGGCCTCGGCCACGAAGTCCGCATGGCTGACCTGGACGCCCCGTTCCACGCCGGCATCCGGCCGGCGAACCCGGACCTGAACTTCGGGATACTCAAGCATCCGGAAAAGACCGCCGACTTCCTCAGGGGCCGCCTGAAAGGGCCGGAGGCCGGGCTCCTAAGGCGCATCGGCTCCGTCCTCGCGTCGGCCCCAGGCCTGGAGGGAGAGGCCGGGCTGTACGGCGTCACGCTGGCCGGCTTCAAGATGAACGCCTTCCTGCTGAACGCCGTGGGGCTGCTGGCGCATTTCCTGAAGGCCCGCGGAGGGGCCCCGGTGGTGGTGGGCTACAACGGGATCTCCAGGGAGATCTACCGCGAGCTGCTGGAAAAATACCCGACGCTGGACTACGCCGTCTACTCCGGAGGCGGGCCGCACCTGGCGCGGCTGGCCGAATACGTCGAGAAGGGGCCGGCCGCCGGCGGGCTGTTCTCCACGCTGGAGAGGCGCGGCGGCAGGATCGTGGACCACGGGACCGGCGCTCCGGACGACCTCTCCCGGCCCGACTACTCCGGTTATCCGCTCTCGTACTACAAAACGACCCCGAAGGAGCTGCTGGCCCGCTACTCACCGGACCTGCCTTTTACGGCCGACCTGGTGAAAAAGGGCAAAGGGCGCAGGCAGCTGGTAGTGATGTACCGTTTCGAGACCTCCTGCCGCGGCCGCTGCGCCTTCTGCGGCAACGACGGGCGCCCGCCGGCGGAGCAGCCGGACGCCGACCGGGTGGTGGAGGACCTCGCGAAGCTGAAGGCGCTCGGAGCCACCGGCGTCTATTTCATAAACCCGAACTTCAACAACCGCTACGAGTTCGCCGACGAGCTCTGCGGCAAGATGATCAAGCGCGGGCTGGACCTGCTCTGGTGCGACTGCGCCAACTTCAGGGAGCTGGACGCGCCGCTGCTGCGCAAGATGCGGCGCGCAGGGGCCGTCAAGCTGACCTTCGGCATGGAGACCGGGAGCGCCAGGATGCTGCGCTACATCCGCAAGGGCGTGCTGCCGCCGAAGATCGAGGAATGTCTGAAGGTCTCCCACGAGCTCGGCATCTGGAACCACATCGAGCTGATCGGCGGCCTGCCCACCGAGACCGAGGACGACCTGAACGAGACCGTCTCGTTCCTCCGGCGCAACGCCGCGCACATAGACGCCTTCTCGATAAACCCGTTCTTCCTCTACCCCACGTCGCCGTTCGGCCGCGAGCCCGGGAAGTTCGGGCTGCGCCTGCGCCGCGCCGCGCCCGGTACCCGGATGGACCTCTTCTCTGCCGTGGAGACCCCCAACAACTTCTCGGAAAAGTTCGACGAGATCGGCGGCCTGACGTTCGAGCAGAAGGACGCCCAGATAAGGCGCTCCACCAGGATACTGGCGGAGACCGTCAAGGAAGTGGCCTCGGAACGCGCGATCGATTTCGAGCATATCCACCTGCTGATGTACCTCTACTCCGTCTTCGGCCACGGCAGGAAGGACCTGATCCGCCGCATCGTCGGCCTGCTGACGCGCAGGTTCAAGCCGTACAACCTCGACGAGTTCCTCTCCTCGGTGGACTTCCGCAAGCACGACTACGACAGGGTGCTGAGGGAAAAGAAGGAGGGCCGGGGCTAGCCCCGGAACCGCATGAAAGGGCCAGCGTCCCGGAACAACCGGAACAAACTGTACGGGGAGGCCAGGATAGGCGGCATGGCGGACGTGCCGGTCATCCGCATCACCAGCGCCTGCAACCACAAGTGCGTGTTCTGCTCGGCCCCGCACACCCCGGTCTATCCGCCGGCTGTCTCCAGGGAGATAATAAACAGGCACCGCGACACCATCTCCATAGAGGGCGGGGAACCGACGCTCTCCAAGGACCTGACCGGCTGGGTAAGGTACGCCAAAAAAAAGAACTGCCGGGACATCATCGTCTGCACCAACGGGGCGCGCATGGGGGAGGGCGCCTACGTGCGGGAGCTGCTGGAGGCCGGCGTGACGATGTTCAACGTCAATTTTCCGGCCCACACCGCGGCGCTCTACGACCGCTTCACCGGCACGCGCGGCCAGTTCCGGAGCAGGGTGGAGGCGCTGCGCAGCCTGCTGCGCCTGGCCGGTCCCCGAGGCGTCCGCATAACGCTGGTGGTGCACTCGGGCATAGTCGGGCAGCTGCCCGCCTACGCCGGCTTCGTGGCCAGGACCTTCCCCGGCCTCTTCTACCTGGAGCTGAACCTGGCCAAGGTGCTGGGCAACGTGGTGGACAGGACGGCGCTTGTCCCGCGCCTGGCCGCGGCCGAGCCCTACCTGAAAGGCGCCCTGAGGGTACTTTCCTTCGCCCGGCTGGGCTTCATAACGGACGGGTTCCCCCTGTGCCGCCTCTCCGGCTACGAGACCTCCTCCATAGATGTGTACAGATCGGAAAACGGCATAGACGAGTTCCTCTCCGAGAAGCGCCACGCCCCCCGCTGCGCCGGCTGCTCGCTGCGGAGCCTCTGCGCGGGGCCCAGGGCGGATTACCTGGAATTGTACGGGGATTCGGAACTGAAGCCTTCCAAAACGGACCCGGCCGCCCTGCTGGCCGCGGGCCGCAAGACCGGGTTCCTGCGGCTCTAGGCCGGCGTCACCACAGCCCCAGCCTTCTGAGCACGGTGAAGAGATTGCCGTCGAAAGCCAGCTGGAAAAGGCAGCCGGCGAAGATCCAGACCGCGAAGGCCTCGCCCTTCATCACCTCTATCTTCGGGTTCTCGCGCGGGATGCGCGTCACCCATTCCCTAAGCAGCTCCGTCTCTTCCGGGCTTATGCCGTCCCTGAACGAGTCCTCGAAGGCGTCCTTGAAGTACGCGTCCCTCCTGACTATCTGCGCGTACCTGGAAGAAAGTATCATGCCCGGCTCCAGCTCGGCGGCGGAGACCTCCACCATGCTGAACCGCTCCATCAGATAGACCAGCGCGAACCGCCCCACCCCCAGTATCACGCCGAAACGCAGCACGTCGAGCGCCGCGTACCTGATATTCTGGAGCAGCTGTCCCTTGAAATAGAACAGACCGGCCAGCAGGTACACGGGATAGAAGAAGGTCAGGAAGCGCCTGAACCCCGGCCTGGAAAAATACCGGGAGAGTTTGTCCCAGCCTATGAACATCGCGAAGTAGAGCAGCTCGGGGTCCGGGACCAGCCGCTGCAGCCGCCCGGCTAAGCCGTAGTTGGCCAGCTGACGCACGAAGAAGACGGCCAGAACGGCCAGAACGTTCAGCGCCAGCTTCCAGGCGCTGCCCCCGCCGGCGCCGCGCAGCCTGCCCGAGGCCTCCTTCTTTATCTCGGCCCAGCGCGTCAGCGTGCGGCCGTCCCTCTCCCGCCAGGCGCGCCAGAGTCCGGCGAGGAACCTGAAACTGTAATAGGCCCCGGCGATCAGGAAGGAATTTATCAGCACCGAAAGCCAGAGCATCCCGGGGAAACCCCTGATCCGGTAGTTCATCAGCGGCAGCAGCGCCAGGCTGGTCATGAAGAACTTGGCGTCGCCGGCCGGCCAGATCTCCGCGTACCAGAGGAAGATCCCGACCGCGGAGGAGAGCGCCAGGTTAGTCGCGAAGGCGTAATAGAATCCGCCGCCGACGTAGTCCGAAGAGGCGCCGGCCGCGCCCAGCGCGGTCTCCGCCGCGTACAGCGCCAGGAACAGCAGCAGCGCCTTCAGCCCGGCCACGATCATCCGGTTGGGGACCTTCTTGAACCTGAGGTCGTTGACCACTATCTTCCAGCCCCACCACAGGAAGAAGAGCAGCAGGGCGGCGCGGTAGGCCGTCAGCCTGTGGAACAGCAGCGCGAAGTCGCGGGTCATGGCAGCGCGGGCGGGACGGGGCGCGTCACAGGAAATAAACCTCCGAGAAACGCCCGTCCCGGCGCATCGACACGACGTTCTTCCTGCCGCCGACGGCGCCTATCCTTTTCAGCAGGGCGGCCCGCTGGCCGGGAGGGGGCAGGAAGGAGCCGGAGGACTTCTTCAGCAGGAAATGCGTCTTTTCGTCCTCGCGCGTCCTGCCCCCCGGGTAAAGCCTGGTGACCCTGACGTAGTGGGCCGCGCCTTCCACGCGATGGCGCCTCAGGAAGCCCTCCTCCTCCGGGCGAAGGCCGGCCCCGCCGTCGAACGGGAACTTGGCGTAGATCTTGAAAGAGCGCGGGCCGTCCCGGAAGAAATCCGCGCCTAGGAACATCATGTTCCCGGCGGCGCGGTGGATATAGTCCCAGTCCCCGCGGCCGAGCGTCCCGGCTATCAGCTTGGCGGTCCTGACGCTCACGTTCCTGAAGCAGAAATAGACGGTTATCTTCTCCACCGACGGTCGCGAGAAGCCCCATTCGGCGCTGACTATGGTGTAGGGGAAGGCCATCCCGGTCCCCTCCACGCTCCGGACGAAATCACGCAGGAAACCCGCCGGGGCCGGGCCGAAACCGGCCAGTTCCATCAGCTCCAGCGCCCTGCCGGCGAAGAGCAGCCCGAGCTTCCCTTTGCGGCGCAGCTCAGGGCGGTAATAGATATAGTGCACGAACCTCGCCCTGACCGGCGAATCGAACGGGATGGAGCTCTCGTACTCCGAGATGCTGAGGTAGCGGGAGTTCCTCTCGCAGACGCCCACCAGGTCCGAAGCGAGCCGCCGGCTGGCCGGTCCGGCCCCGAAAGCCTCCCCCAGGCGGCCGAGGCAGGCCAGCAGCTCCGGAGCGTTCATCCGAGTTTCCACTCCAGCACTTCCAGGTGCCGCTCGCCGCCGGGCGTCTCCACGGGCCTGCTCTTCAGCACCTTCAGTCCCCGCTTGAGGAGCGGCCCCCTCAGCACCAGCGTCTGGAAATCGAAATTATCGGGGTCCGCCCCCCTTTTCTCCTGTTCTTCGAGATAGTTCATGAAGGCGCCGCCAGCGCGTTTGCCGAGAAAGCCCCGGGCCTCCCTGCCCACCACCCCGGTTATCAGCATCTCGAGGCCGCTGCGCAGCGCCTCCCTGAACGCGTCGGCGGGGCTGACGCCGAGCAGCGGGTAGACGCAGGGAGTGCCGCGCACCTTTTCCGGGAACGCGCCGCGCCCGCCGGAGGGTCCGGAGAGGCCGATATAAAAAGCGCCGGTCTTCCCGGCTTTCACCGGGACCGCCCGCAGCGCGCGGCCGATGAGCGAGGCTTCATCGCCGAAGTCCGAGACCTTCTGGACGTAAGGCCTGAGGCCCATTCCGGCAGCCAGGTCCCTGATCAGGCGCGGATTGCGGAAATCGTTGAAGAATCCGAAGTGCTTCTTTCCCCCGTCCAGGTACAGCAGGCCGGAGACTTCGGCCTTGTCCCCCAGGGCCCGCATCAGGGTCAGATAGCTGTCCTTCCCGCCGCTGAAAGCGACTATCGTTCTCATAGGAGCGTCTCCCTGCGCCGGCCGGGGCCGGGCGTCTTAACCGCCATAAGAGGCCTCCACCATGCCGTGCACCGCCTTCACGTAGGCGAAATACCTTTCGTCCGAGGAGGCCTTCTCAAGGACATCCTTAAAAAAAGCCTCTATCCTGCGGGTCCTGTAGGAATAGGGGGCGTGGCCGTCGGCCAGCCCGCCGATGACGTAGTAATCGGCTACGCACCGGCCGCAGGCCTTCGACGGGAACGAGCAGTCCCGGAACCTCTTCCGCAGGCCGCTGCGCGCGGCGCCTATCCTTATGCGGCCTATATACCGCCTGTAGTCCACGAAGCCGAAGGGGTAGAGCGAATAGCTGCCGTCGGGGTAGAGCTCCAGGTCGCGGTAGAGCGGGCAGGAGAACTTTTCGCGCGAGCCGGAACAGACCAGCATGTCCAGGAAGGTCTCCAGGAAGACGAAGTTCCCGGAGCGGATGCCGCGCTCTATGCGGCGCAGCACCTTCTCGAAGCCGGCGCGGAACGCGGCGAAGCTCTCCTCCGTCCAGCCGTGGCCGTGGACGCACTCTATGTCCACCACGCTGAACCCGGCCTTCAGCACCTTCCCGAAATCCTCCGGGACGGTGGCCGCGTGCCCCGGGTTCACGCAGTAGAGGGCCACCAGGTTCTTCCCCTTAAGCGCCCCGGCCGCGAGCGCGCTCTTTTTGCTTACCACCGCGTGCGAGCCGGCCCCGCCGGGGAAGACGCGGTCGTGGTCGTGCGCCTCGCGGCCGCCGGAGAAGCTTATGGCCAGTCCGACGCCGTTCTCCCTTAGCCAGGCGAGCTTCTCCTCGTCCAGCGGCACGGAGCTGGTGGCTACGGTGATGAAGAGCTTCTTGCGCGCCCTCCCGTTGGCCCTCCTGGCGTAGGCCACTATTTCCTTGAGCAGCTCGTACCTGAGGAACGGCTCTCCGCCGTAGAGCTCCAGCCTCTTGCGGCGGCCTGGGCTGGAGAGGAAAAGGTCCACGGCCCGCGCCGCGTCGGAAAAGCGCATGGTCAGCCCGAGGCTCTTGTCTATGAAGCAGTGCCGGCAGCGCAGCACGCAGTCGGAGGTGAGCGCCAGCTTGAGCTTCTGTATCTCCTTGTTGAACTCAGGCATAATAGGGCTTAAGCGGGAAAGAGGCGGGCTTCCTGCGCACGGGGCGGAACTCGCTCACGCCGTAGCGCTCCGAGTAGGCCCGCTCGAAACCGGCGCAGACCTTGTTGTAGGCGCAGCGCCGGCAGCCGGCGGCCTTGGCGCGCAGGCGCTCCGTGACCATGGTGTACATGCGCCCGATGTGCGTCTCCTCCGGCAGGAAGAGGTCGTCGTCGTTCTCCGGCAGCTCCCAGTCCTTCATGAGGTTGGCGTGCTCGGGCATCAGGCAGGGCAGGTAGTTGCTCAGGAACCTGAACGCGGGACGCACGCCGCTGGAGGCGAAGACCTCCACGGCCTCGCGCACGAATGGCACCTGCTCCGAATACCTGGCCACGAGGCGGCCTATGTTGCCTTCGGCCGCGCCCATGCAGTGGGTGGCGATCAGGTGTATGGAATCCGTCGGGAAGCGCTCAAGCACGAAGCGCACGAAACCCGGAAGGTCCTTGTAGTTCATCGCGGTCACGGCGCTGTTGATGTTAAGGTAGACGCCGAGGCCGGAAAGGTTCTCGCACGCGCGGCAGGCCTTGCGGAAAGACCCCTTGACCCCGGTGACGGCGTCGTGCGCGGCGGAGGTGCGGCCCTGCAGGGAGATGCTGGCGGTGTTCAGGCCGCTCTCCGCGAGCTCGCGCGCGTACGCGCGGTCGGCCAGCCTTATCCCGTTGGAGATCACCTGTATGGCCGGGTAGCCTATCTTCGCGGCGAGGCGCACCAGCCGCGGCAGCTCCTCGTAGACGGTGGGCTCACCGCCGATGAACTGCACCATGCGCGAGCCGTTCTTGTAGGAGAGCAGCAGGCGGTCCGCGGCCTGCTTGAGGCGCAGGTCCGGGTGGCGGCGCCATTCCTCCATATCGGGGGAACTGTAGCAGAAGACGCACCTGGCGTTGCAGGAATAGTTCAGCGTCAGCTCGCAGACCTTCATGCGCCCGCCGGGCCAGCCGAACTTCTTCGCCGCTTCCCCGATGAGCATCAGTCCACCCCTTCCGCGAGCCAGATATCGAAGATCTTTTTCCACCTGCGGTCGCGCTTGAGCTTCAGCACGAGCCCGAACATCAGCTTGAAGAACCGGCAGCGGTCGCTGGAGGCCAGATCGCCCCAGAACGAGCCCTGGAAGACGTAGTTGTAGACAGGCGAGATCCGGCAGTAGTAGCTGTAGGGGCAGCGCGCGCAGTACGGCTGGGACAGCTCTCCGAAGCAGGACGCTATCAGCGTCCTGGCCAGCGGCGTTCCCAGTATCCCCTCGAAGGTGTCGCGGCGGACGTTGCCCAGCCTGAAGAAGTCGTCACCTGACGAGGCCAGCATCCTGGCCTCGTCGGAAGGGTAGATGTCGCCGTTGCGGTCGTAGGCCAGCCTCACCAGCAGCTCCAGGTTGCGGTGCGGGTTCCGCTCCGCGGTCTCCGTCATCTTCAGGATGTTGAAGGCGCCCTTCTCGTAGACGGCCCGGCCTTCGCGCATGGTCAGTTCGCCCATGCGCTGCAGCGCCCTGCGGTAGAAAGCGAAGTACTCTTCCGGAGTATAACCGAGCCCGGAATTGCCGGCGGCGCGGCCCAGCGGGTCCAGCGGCCCCAGCTGTATGCGGTAAAGACCGTTCTCCACGTAGGAATCCACCGTCTCCTCGGGATAGGGCAGCAGGGCGCGCGTCACGGTGCAGATGGCGTTCGGCGCCTCCATGGAGGAGCCGCTGGCCCTGCGGCGGCCTATCTCGCCCAGCCAGCGGACCACCCGGTCGTAGTTGGAGCCGGCTCCGGAGGCGCGGTTGGCGTCGTGCACGCGGCGGACCGCGTCGAAGGAGGCGCAGACGGACACGCCGCTGCGCTCCAGGAAATCAAGTTTCTCCGAGTCCATGTTCTGGAGGTTGGTGACGACGGAGAAATGCAGCCTCTTCCCAGCCTTGCGGTTCAGGCGTTTCGCCTCCTCCACTATATATCTCAGGACACCGAAGTTCAGCAGCGGCTCCCCGCCCTGGAACTCCAGCGTGAGCCCTCCGCTCCTTATCGAAAAAACGAAGGCCAGCAGTCTGTCGGCCGTGGCCCGGGTCATGTCGCGCCCGGGAGAAGAATTGGCGCTGGCCGAGCAGTAGGCGCAGTTCAGGCTGCACCTGTTGGTCAGCGTGACGATGTGTATGTACGGGCCGGCGTAGTCGGCGAAATAACGGCCGCGCAGCCTTGCGCCGACGCCGTCCAGGTCCAGCCTGTCGGAGAAAAAATCGTTCCGTTCCAGAAGGGCGGCCGTCCGCGGGGCCAGGTCCGGCCGCCGGAAAGCGCGCGAAGAGACGCGGGGAAGGAAAAAGACGCGGCCGGAGGAATTCGCCAGGAACATTCCTCCGGCCGTATTTTCAAAGGCTATGTCGAAGAGCTCGTTCTTCATCCCAGAGCGCGCCGCCCCGGCGCCCCGAAGCGCGGCAGGAGCGGGGAGGCGCGCACCGCCCCGGCGCGGGGCGGCCGCGGCGTCAGCACCACCCTCCCCTGGAATGGGAGCCGTGCGAGCCGTGCGAGCCGTGCGAGCCGTGCGAGCCGTGCGACGCGTGCGAGCCGTGCGAGCCGTGGCTGTAATGGCCGGTCTGGGCCGTGTAGTTCGTATGCAGGACGTTCTGGGCCGAGAGGTCCTCGGTCATGGCGGCCCCTATGATACCCAGGGCGATGGCGGTCTTCAGCACGTCGGAGTCCACCATCTTTCCCTCTTCGCTGCTGAGGAACTTCTTTATTTTCCCGTTTCCTTTCTTTGCCATAATCTTCCCCTCGTCACTCGCTTTTCTCTTTCTGGCCCGTCCTGGCCTTCCTGATGGCGGAATCCAGGGCGTTCTGCTGCTGCGCCGTGCGTTCCACGAGCATGGCCTGGTCGGCGATGGGCTTGACCATGCAGTAGTCCTGAAGGACGGCGGCGGCCAGCGGCTGGCACGAGTCGGCCGTCTTGTTGAGCAGGGCCGCCGCGAGCGGGCTCAGGTCCTGCCCGGCGGAGGCGGGGTCCTTGGACCTGACCGCGCCGTAAAGGGTCCACATCCTGGAGCAGGAATCGTTCTTGCAGCCGTCCGCGCTCTTCGGGAAGGTCTCCAGGCACGTCGCGCGCACCTCGGCCGGCGCCTTGCCGCAGAAGTTATCGGAGACGGCCGCCAGGCCGCCCTTGGCTATTCCGCAGAAATAGCTGTCGGACACGAACTTGTCGGCGCCCTTCATGTTATAGTGGAAATAAGCCGCGCACAGCGACATCCCGGACCCGCCCTGCATGTAGCCGACCAGTCCCGCCGGATACAGGGTCTCTATGCAGGAGCGGCGCAGCGCCTGGCCGGCCATGTCGCGCTCTTTTGCCGATCTGGGGCAGAGGTCCTTCCCCTGCACGAGGGCCAGGCAGGCCTCGTACTTCCCGGCCTTCTCGTAGAGCGCGTTTATGCGTGGCTCGCCTACGGCCTTTATGACGGCGTAGTTGTCCATCTGTTCCATCACCTTGTCGCTCAGCACGTCCCTGGCTTTAGTGCCCTGCGGACAGCCCTCCAGGTCCGCCGGCATCTTGGGGACCAGGGACTGGTCGATGTGCGCCGGCGGGACGGAGGGCGCGGACGGCTGCTGGTAGGGAGCGCCGGCAGTGCCAGAGAGCGGCGCGGACATGTCCTTGGCCGCCTCCGGCAGAGGCACTCCGACCTGCTGCGGCGGCTGCGGCACGGCCGCCTCCGTCTTCACGGCCTCGGCCGCTTCCCTGCTGGCCCGGACGGAAGTCCTGTACCGCGCATAAAGAAGCCCGGCCAGCAACGCCACCGCCACCAATATCAGCGTTCTTTTCATCACGCCCCCTGTTTTTTCTGCCCCAGGGCCGAGACCAGCGCGTTGGCCAGTATCAGCTGAGAGGTCTTGAAGTTCTTCTTCACCAGGTCTATCCTGCACTGCTGGTTCAAAGCTTCGTTCATGAACTCCCGGAAAGCCGCCTCCGGGTCCCCGCCGGAAACCTCGACGCGGAGCCCGGCCGAGCCGTCCTTTACCTCTATGCGCGCGGCGCCGGAGACGTTGGCCGCCAGGCGCAGTGCCTCGGCGGAATAAACGACGCGGTCCACGGTGAATTCTTTTTTCATCTGCTCTCTCCGATCCCGGCCCATTTCTCCAGCACAGGCCGGCTCTTGGCGTCCTGCAGCAGCCCGAACAGCAGGTCCAGCACGCCCATCATCAGCCGGCAGCGGTAATTCGAGGGCATCAGCCCCCAGATGCTGCCCTGCGTCTCGTAATTATAGACGGGGCAGACCCCGCAGTAGGGCTTGTAGGCGCATCTGAAGCAGAGCGGCTGGGACTCCAGGTTGGAAGAGGCGCAGACGGCCCTGGTGGTGGCGTTAGAGACCACGGCCTCGTACTTGTCGCGGACCGTGCCGACCTTGAAGAGGTCGTCCCCGAGCCAGCCGACCATCCTCCCCTCGTCGCAGGTGTAGACGTCGCCGTTGTAGTTGTAGGCCAGCTGCCCGATGGAAGCTCCGCAGGGGCACCGCATATCGAGGTAGCCGGAGTCCTTGTGGCCCAGCGCCTTCATCAGCAGCATCTGAGCGAACTTCTCCTTTATCGGCTCGCCCGCCGCGCTCTTCCCGATGATGTAGCGCAGCGCCTCTTCGTAGAACTTCAGGAAATCCCCGGGAGCATAGCCGATGATATCCCAATGCTTCTTGGCGTAGCCTATCGGCGCCAGCGGCCTGAGGAAGATCTCCTCCAGCCCCAGGCCCAGGTATTCGTCCACAATGGCCCTGGCGGAGCCGAGCGACCGTTTCGAGACCGTGAGCAGCGCGCTGGGTTTGAAGACCCTGTATTTAAGCCCGTTCTGGGAATCGTGCCTGGCCTTGAAATACTTTATCCACCTGACCGTTTTCTTGTGGGAATTTCCGCCGGCGTACGTCCTGTTCCCGTTGTGGATGGGCTCGGGGCCGTCCAGCGAGGTGCAGATGGAGACCTCGTTCTCCAGCAGGAACCTCGCCTTTTCCTCGTCCATCAGGCTGAAATTGGAAACCAGGGCCAGAGTGAGCTTCTTGCCGGTCTTCCTCTCCTTGAGCCTGGCGTACCTTACCGCTTCGCGGAGAACGCTCCAGTTGACCAGCGGCTCGCCGCCCTGGAACTCTATCGTGAGCGCGCTGCGCGGCGTCTGGAAGGCGAGGTCCACCGACTTTTTCGCCACGGCGGGGGACATATCCGCGTTCCCGGCCCTTTCCCCGACCACCGAGGACTGACAGTACAGGCACTTATGGTTGCACCGCAGCGTCATCACGAAGATATGCAGCCCGGTGCCGTGAAAGACGGAGGCGTTGGCGGATTTCCACCTGCCGAACAGGGTCTCGAACCCGAGCCGGTCCTTCACGAACCCTCCGGCGACCAGGGCCTCGTAGGACCGGCCGGGGACAGGTTTCCCGGAGCGGTATCTGTCGAACTCGCTGCGCGAAAGGAAGACGTGGCCTCCGAAATCGTTGGTAAGAAGGACCCCGCCGCGGAGCTCGCGGAACCGGAAATCCGGGGCTTCGACGCCCTTACTTCCCGGTTTTTTTGCCATATTTTTGCTCCCAGGTCTTGGTTATGCCCCTCGGGTCCTCTTTCTTTATCTCGCTCTCGACCTGGGCTATCAGCTGTTCAAGTTCCTTCTCCTGCTCGGGAGTGAGCCCCACGTCCTCGGCGCGGTTGATCTGCTCCGGGACGTGGTTTATCGCGCGCTTGATCATCCAGAAGCGGAGGTCCTTGTTCCTGTCGAACAGCCCCTCCCGGAACTTCTCGTCCTCCAGCTCGCGAAGGAACCGTTCCTTCAGGTCCGCGGCCTTGCCGCCGTTCTTGGGAAGGAACGAGACCTTCACCGAAGTTTTGGCCGAGCTCAATGTCACGTAGGCCGCCCCGCTCACCGCGTAGGCGGCGTATCTTATGGTCTCCAAAGAGAATTTTTTTCTGCCCACCTGGATGTCTATCTTTTTCAAAACCCCTCCCTGTCCTTATCCCGGGCCGGCCGCCGCTAGTATATCCTGCAGCACAGCATGGTCCCGGCGGCGGGCACCGCCGTGTTGCCCGCCACGCAGTAGCCGTTGTAAACGCCCACGCAGGCCAAAGCGTTGATGGAGCTGGTATAGTTCACGTTCACCAGGTTCTCCCCGGCCGGGCAATAGGTCCAGCCGCCGCTGCCCATCCCCACCGTCTGGCACAGGCCCGATATGGTCATGTTGTTGCCTGTTATCGTAGAGCCGTTGTTGGCGAGGTAAAGGTTGCCGTACAGTCCCATCCATTGGTTGGCGTAGTTGATGAGCCGCACGTTATAGTCACCGCCGCCGCCGTAATGGAAGTCTATGAAAGGGGTGCCGCCGCCGTTCTGGCCGAGCTCGATTGAGCCGTTCTGGTCCGTGTTCAGCTGGGAGCCGGACCACTCTATGGCGCCGTTGACGTCCAGGGCGTAAGCCGGGTTGGGATTGGCGTTCCTTATGCCCACGCTGCCGCTGTCCCTGGCCAGGATGGTCTGGCCGGTTGTGAGTATGCTGACATACCCGCCGTAGGGCGCTGGGTAATACGTGGTAAGGGTAAGCGTCTCGGAACCGATGAAGCCTGGATGCCAGCAGAGGAAGAAGAGCGTCAGGAGCAGAAGAAGCCCTCTGCGGCCTATCCGGGGAACAGGGATATGTATGTTTATCTCTTTGACGTTATCCATATAGTCCCCCCAGTCGGAAGCGTAGAACGACCGCCCCGGACATGGAAAACCGGGTCACTCTCCAGTATTATAGTTATAGCAGAAAAAGCGCGTATTTTCAATAAGACCGGCGGGCGCCGCGCGATCAAAGCAGGGCTATGACGAAGGGGACCTTGTACTTCTCCTCCAGGAAGGCCCGCGCGTCCTCCGCCACTTCACTGAAGTCGTTTTTATCCCCGGCGGAGGCGGAGAGGAAAAGGGCGGAATTCTCCACCGCCAGGACATATCCCTCGGCAGGGACCTCGTCCGGCAGGGAGCGCAGGCAGTCAAGCAGCGCGTCCCAGTTCCGGCCGAAATAGGCCGGGAACCGGAAAGCCGAGGCCAGCGCCTCCATAAGCTCCGCCTTGCCGGCTATCTTCCCGCCGTCGACGCGGGCGACAAAGAAGCGGGGCGGAGGAAATCTCTTCAAGAGTTCCTCCGCCCCGCCGGAGCGTCCGAGGTCCAGGAAAAGTCCTTCTTTCCCGGGCCCCATCTGCTCAGTAGACTATCTGCAGCTGTATGAAGTGCGAATAATGGTCAGGCGTGTAGTATATGAGCTGGCCGCCGCCGATTATGATGCGCTCGGCGCCGCGCGCGCTGAGGGCCGGGGCCACCGGGTAGGTGGTGTCTCCTATCACCACGGAGCTGGCGCCGTCGCCTATGACCAGCGTGTATTCGTGGTAGTACCCCTTGGGAGCCTGCGGCAGCACTCCTTCCCTGTTCGTGAAGACGATGCCGTCGTGGGAGTAGGGCAGGGGATCGCCGTTGTGTATCTTGGCGATGAGCTCCATTATTTTATCCGCCCGGTTCTGGTCCTGTATAACCGGGGTAAGGGAGGTGCCGGGGGCCGGAGCGCCGGCAGAGGAGCGCTCCGCGGCCGGGACCTGCACGGGCGCCGGCTGCGCCGCCGGGACGCCCACGTCGGCAGGGGCCGGGAGGTCCGTCAGGGTATCAAAAACGTAACTGCCGGCCAGGCCGCTGATGGCGGCCGACTGCGACTTGTCGGACTGCGCCGAAACGGTCCCGGCGGCCAGCAATATCAGGGCCGCGGCGGCGTTCAGCCAGATCGTTCTTTTTTTTAGCATGGTGTCCTGCCTTTCCTGAGATATTTTCCGATAGCCTTACGGTTATAGTTTAATCCTTTTAAACGGTCTGCCGAGGGCCCTAGGGCCCAGGGAGGCGTAGGTCCTAAGACCTACGCGGCCCGGCCGCAAAAAGAAAAAGCCGGGAACTTCCCGGCTTTTCCCGGCGCGGGGACAGCGGAGCCTACAGCAGCTCCGCCACCAGCGCGGCCAGCGAGCTGCGCTCCGTCTTCGTGAACGTCAGATGGCCGTAGAGCTTCTGCCCCCTCATCCTGTCGACGATATAGGTCAGGCCGTTGGACGCTATGTCCAGGTACGGGTTGTCGATCTGGTACGGGTCGCCGGTCACGACGACCTTCGTCCCCTCCCCGGCGCGCGACAGGATGGTCTTGATCTCGTGCGGCGTCAGGTTCTGCGCGTCGTCCACGATCATGTACTGCTTGGGCAGCGAGCGGCCGCGGATATGCGTCACCGAGGCGATCTCTATCTTCTCGTTCTGCAGCAGGTACTCGAACTTCTCTATCGCGCCCTCGGGGTGCTTCTTGTCCATCACGAACTCGAGGTTGTCGTAGATGGCGCCCATCCACGTCGAGAGCTTCTCCTCCTTGGTGCCGGGGATGAAGCCGATGTCCTTGCCCACCGGCACGATAGGACGGCAGATGATCAGCTTGCGGTAGACGCTCTCCTCCACGGCCTTCTGCAGGCCGCAGACCAGCGTGCACAGCGTCTTGCCGGTGCCGGCCGCGCCGAGCAGCGTGACGAGCTTCACGGAATCGTCGAGCAGCAGCTCCATCGCGCAGCGCTGCTCCTTGTTGAGCGGGCGGATGCCCCACGGCGAGGGCTCCGGCCCCAGCGCGCGTATCTTGGAGGTGTCCGCCGGGTCCACGCGGCCGAGCGCCGACTTCTTGGCGTCGTCCTTGGAATGTATCACCACGAACTCGTTCGGGGACAGGTCCTTCTCCGGGCTGTCGATGACGTGCTCCTTGTAGAACTTGTCGACGGCGGGGCCGGGCACCTCGAGCGACACCAGGCCCGGGTACAGCTCGTCCACCTTCACCTTGCCGGACTCGTAGTCCTCGGCCTTCAGCCCCACGGCCTCGGCCTTCAGGCGCAGGTTGATGTCCTTGGTCACCAGGATAGCCGCGTGCTTCTTCTCCTCGTACCAGAAGGCGGTATTGAGGATGCGGTTGTCCATCTCCGTCAGCTTGAATTCCTTCGGCAGCACCTGCACGTGGTCGAGGTCCACGATCAGCGTACCGCCGTTCTCCATCTTCACGCCGACGTTCAGCTTGCCCTTCAGGCGGTACTCGTCGAGCTTGCGCGAGACTATGCGCGCGCTCTTGCCGCGCTCGTCGCCGGCGTGCTTGAAGGTGTCGAGCTCCTCGATGACCGAGATCGGAATGACCACCGTGTTGTCCTCGAACTTCGTGAAGGAAAGCGGGTCGTGGATCAGCACGTTGGTATCGAGGATATAGACTTTTTTCATTTCTTTCTCCCTAAAAACAGCGGACAGAGATGACGCGCAGGGCGCGCAGGGGTATTCTAGCAAATAAACCGCCGCCGGCAAGCCCGCCGGCGGCGGCGCGGACCTGAACAAGGCCCGGGAAAAATAGTAAGATATCTATATATTCCCGGCAGGCCGCTGAGGCGTTCCGCCGTTTACCCAAGGACAACGATGAAAAAGATCACTCCGTTCCCGCTCCTCATCCTGCTTCTCGCGGCGATCTCCGGCGCGGCTTCGGCGCAGACCGTAGCGCAGCCGCAGGGGACGTCCCTGTCCTCCGGCACCGCGGCCGTCTCCTCGCTGCCGGGGCTGTCCAGTGAGCAGCAGCCCCCCGGCCAGGCGCAGGCCGGCGGCGCGGACGCGGCCCCGGCGGCAGACCCGCTCGGCGACGGGCCGTGGCCGGTGGCCGAAGTGGCGGTAAAAGGCAACGTCAACCTGAAGCCCAAGGCCGTCATAAAGGCCGGCAAAGCCAGAAAAGGCCGCCTCTACCTGAAGCAGTTCGTGTCCGAGGACATAGAGTCCATAATGGGCCTGGACGGCGTCGACAAGGTCTCGGTGGACATAGACAGGCTGCCGGGGACCCCGGTGCCTCCGAAGCTGGCCGAGGCGGCCGGCTCCACGGTGCCGGTGCGGGTCACTTACGTCGTAAAAGAGAAGCCGATGATAAAGAAAATAGTCGTCTACGGCGCCAAGGGCCTGTCGAAGACGCGCGTCAAGGACGAGATGGGCCTGAAGGAGCGCGACTTCTTCGACGACCTGAAGATGCGGGAGGACCTGATAAAGATAGACGACCTCTACCACGGGAAGGGCTACATCGACGCGAAGGCCGACTACAGCGTGCGCTACGACACCGCCGCCTCGCTGTGCTACCTGGACGTCACGGTGAACGAGGGCCCCAAGGCGAAAGTGGACGCCGTGCTGATAAACGGCGCGAAGGGTTTCCCCGTCAAGAAGCTCGTCAAGAAGATGAAGAACCGTCCCAAGAGGATCTACTCCCCGCAGGACCTTGACAGCGACCTCAAGGCGCTGGGCGCCTTCTACACGGACAACGGCTACGCCGATTTCAAGCTGCTGTCCTCCTCGGTGACGTTCAACGCCGAACGCTCGGGGGTAACGATAACGATAGACGTGAACGAAGGCAAGCGGCAGAAGTTCGGCGGCACCTACTTCGCCGGCAACACGATCTACCTGTCCAGCCAGCTGATGCCGGCCGTGGAGTACCGCCGCGGCAAGATCTTCAACAAGGAGCTCTTCGACGACACGATACGCAACATCCAGGAGAAATACGCGGACAAGGGCTACCTGAAGGCCATCGTAGAGCCCGACCTGGTCTTCGACAAGAAGACCGGCCAGACCGACATCACGTTCAACATCACCGAGAACGACCAGATCTTCGTGGACCACATAGACGTGGAGGGCAACAAGGCCACCAAGACCTACGTGCTGCGCCGCGAGATCGTGCAGAAGGAGGGCGCCTACTTCGACGCCGCCAAGATAAGGCGCAGCCAGGAGAGGATCTTCAACCTGGGCTTCATAGACGACGTGAACCCGGTGATCAACCCGACCTCCGACCCCGACAAGGTGGACCTGGTCTTCGACGTGACCGAGGGCAAGCCGGGCATGCTGACCGCGGGCGCCGGCGTTTCTTCGGTGGACGGCCTGGTGGGCACGCTGTCGCTCTCCCACATGAACCTGTTCGGGCGCGCGCAGCGGCTCTCGCTGTCGTGGAACTTCGGCAAGCGGGTGCAGGACTACAACGTGGACTGGACCACGCCGTGGATCGGGGACCATCCGACCTCGCTGGGCGTGAACCTCTACCACACCCGCCACTACATGCCGTACCAGACCACGCTGTCGGCCTACTCGCAGAGGAGCACCGGCGGCAAGATCACGCTGGGCCCCCGCTTCGACAACGACAAGTACCACCTGACCACCACCTACACCTACGAGAAGGTGCGCATAGCCGAGGTGGACCCGCTCTACACCGGAGTGCTGCAGGAAGGCACCAGCGTGACCTCCTCCATCTACGTGGAGTTCGCGCGCGACACGCGCGACAACATCTGGGACCCGACGCGCGGCACGAAGACCTCGCTGGGCATAGAGTACGCCGGCGGCCCGCTGCAGGGCGACGTGGACTACTACAAGCCCACGTTCTCCTACAGCTACAACCTGAAGCTGTTCGACATGGGCGACTACCCCTTCGTGATGTCCTTCGCCAACAGGCTCGGCATGGTCGGGCATTACGGCTCCACCAAGAGCGTGCCGGTCTACGAGCGCTACTTCCTCGGCGGCGCCGACACGATCCGCGGCTACGCCAACAACGGCCAGATAGGCCCGCTGAACGGCGGCAACGCCTACGACGTGGCCAACCTGGAGTTCAAACTGCCGCTGGCGCGCGAGAAGAGGCGCACGATAGTGGAGTGGGCCTTCTTCCTGGACGCCGGCAACTCCTGGGAATCGTTCAGCGACGTCTCCGGGCGCTTCGGCACCGGGGTCACGAACCTGAAAGCCGGCGCGGGCTTCGGCATACGCTTCACCACCCCGGCCTTCCCGATCAGGCTGGACTGGGGCTACGGCTTCAACCACAAGCCGGGAGAGCAGAAATCCGACATCTACTTCACGCTGGGCAACCTGTTCTGAGAAGGCGGAAAGAGAGGGTCCCGTGATCCGAAAAACAGGCATGGTAAGATACGGAAGGCATATGAGGAAACCTTTGTTCCTGCTGGCGCTGCTGCTGCCGCCGCTGCTGGCGCCCTCCAGGGCCGGCGCGCTCGAGCTGCTGCTGGAGGAGAACCGCGGCGAATCCGGCACCATAGGCTACGTGGACATAGACCGCGTCTTCAAGGAATACTCCGGCACCACCGGGGCCCGCGAGGACTTCCTCAACGAGATCAAGAAAAAGGAGGACGCGCTGGACAAGAAGAAGACCGCCATCTTCACGCTGAAGGCGGAGATAGCGAAGCTGCGCCAGGAGAGGGCCTTCGCGCTGACGCTGCCCTCGCTGATGGCCACGCAGCGCAGCCTGGAACGGGCCGCGAAGACCGAGGCCGCGGAGCGCGCGGCGCTGGAGGCATCGACTCAGCCGGCAGCCGCGGCGCCGGCCGTCCCGGTCTCCACCGGCGCCGCCAGCCCCCCCGTCGCCTCGCTGCCGGGCCTGTCAACGGCGCCCTTCAGCGCCCCTGCCGTGGGCATCTCCACTCCGGCCGCGGCGGGCGTACGGACCGCGGCCCCGCCGCAGCCCTCTACCGGGACGGCGGCGGCCCCCCCGGCCGCGCAAGACCTGGACCTGCCCGGCATCTCCAAGATCCCGCTGTCCAGCTTCAAGTTCTCGGTCTCGACCTCGGTGCCGGTGATAGACGCCGCCATAGCGCAGAAGGAGGCAGACCTCGCCGACCGGGAGACGGAGCTCCAGAACGACCAGAAGCTGGCCGAGAAGCAACTGCTCGACTACGAGAACCACAGGAGCGAACTCCTGCTCGGGCGCATCTACGTGGCGCTGAAGGAGCTGGCCGTAAAGGAAGAGGTCAGCGTGGTCGTGGACAAGCGCAACATCCTCTACGGCCAGAAAGCGGTGGACCTGACCGACAAGCTCATCGAGAAGCTGGAGAAGGGGAGCATATGAACCTCACCGCAGGCGACATCGCCAAGCTCGCCGAGGGCGACCTGCGGGGGGACGCCTCCGTCCGCCTTTTCGCGGCGGCGCCGCTCGACAAGGCCTGCGAGGCCGACCTCGCCTTCCTGGCCGATCCGGCCATGGCCCCCGCCGCGGCCGCCGCCCGCGCCGGCTGCCTGCTGGCGCCGCGCGGCACCGAGGAGGCCCTGAAGGATTTCAGGGGCGCGGTCGTGTTCACGAAGAACCCCCGCTACGCCTTCATGCTGGCGCTGCGCCTGCTGGAGAAGGAGCTGCGCCCCCAGCCGCCGGCCGGGACGCATCCCTCGGCAATCGTCTCCCCCTCCGCCAAAGTGGAGCCGTCAGCCCATATAGGCCCCTGCGCCGTCGTCGAGGACGACGCGGTCGTAGCCTACGGGGCCGTCGTCGGCGCGCAGTGCTACGTGGGCCGCGGCTCCAGGGTGGGCCGCGCCGCCCGCCTGTACCCCGGGGTCAGGATAATGGACGGCTGCGAGATAGGCGCGGAATGCATACTGCACGCCGGGGCCGTGATAGGCTCCGACGGCTACGGCTACACCTCAGATCGGAACGTGCACGAGAAGATCCCGCAGCTGGGCAAAGTGGTGCTGGAGGACAGGGTGGAGATAGGAGCGAACTGCGCCATAGACCGCGCGGCGCTCGAGGCCACGCTCATAGGCGCCGGCACGAAGATAGACAACCTGGTGCATATCGCCCATAACGTGCGGATAGGCAAGAACTGTCTGATCATCGCCCAGGCCGGCATAGCCGGCTCCACTACGGTCGGAGACGGCGCGATCATAGCCGGCCAGGCCGGCATCTCGGACCACATAAAGATAGGCGACAACGCCGTGGTCATGGCGAAGACCGGGATCATGAGCGACGTGGAGCCCGGCCAGGTGCTCTTCGGCCACGTGGGCCGTCCGCGCGTGCAGGCCATGAAGGTGGAGGCCCTGCTCTCCAGGCTTCCGGAGATGCACAGGACGCTTTCGAAGATCAAGAGGCGCCTCGGTATCTAGCGTCAGGCGCTTCCCTCCCGGGCAACGGAGGAGGGCGCCGAGGCCGGACCCGGGTCAGCCGGAGTCCCCGCCGGGATTGGAAATGCGAACTACCATAAGATCGTCGGTCGCGATAGAAGGGATCGGGCTGCATAAGGGGAAGCCGGCGAAGGTCGTTTTCCGGCCGGCCGAGGGAGCCACCGGCCTGCGCTTCCTCTCGCCGCTCTTCGGGGATCCGCTGCCGGCCCTCCTTTCCAACGTGGCCGGGACCGTTCGCGGCACCAACCTCACCGACGGCAGGAGCACCATCTACACCGTGGAGCACCTGCTCTCGGCCGCGGCCGGCCTGGGCATAGACGACCTGGACATAGAATTGACCGGCGAGGAGCCGCCGGCCGGGGACGGCTCGGCCCTGCCTTTCGCCTCGGCGCTCTACAAGGCCGGCTTCAGGGAAAAACCCGGCCAGGAGAGGAAGAGCCTGCAGCTCAAAGGCAGGCTGGAGATGAGGAAAGGAGACGTAGCCTACCTCGCCCAGCCGGCCGCGAAGGGCGTCTTCTTCAAACTGACCTACGACTACCCGCACCAGCTCGTAGGCAGGCAGACGCTGGAGTTCGCGCTTTCCCCGGAGGAATACCTCGCCCGCGTCGCTCCGGCCCGCACGTTCGGCTTCTCTCACGAGCTCGAGGCCCTGAAGAAGGCCGGCCTCGCCCTGGGCGGCTCGCTGGACAACGCGGTGGTGATAACGGGAACGGAGATCCTCGCCAAGGGCGGCCTGCGTTTCGCCGACGAGTTCGTCCGCCACAAACTGCTGGACCTCATAGGCGACCTCGCGCTGACCGGCCTGCCGCTCAAGGACGTCTATATAGAGGCCGAGCGCTCCGGCCACGCCGCCAACGTCAATTTTGCTAAACTGTTGCTGGAGAAGGCTTACCTATGACAGAGAACAAAGCCCCCAAGTACGAACCGCTGCGGGTCATCCCCTGCGAGGAGATCCTGAAGGTCATCCCGCACCGCTATCCCTTCCTTATGGTGGACCGCGTCGAGGTGGTGCAGGAAGGCAAGTACTGCGTGGGCATCAAGTGCGTCAGCGCCAACGAGCTCTACTTCCACGGCCACTTCCCGGAGAAGCCGATCATGCCCGGGGTGCTGATGCTCGAGGGCATGGCCCAGACCGCCGCCGCGATGATGATGGACCTGCCCGAGACCAAGGGCCGCCTCGGCTTCTTCGCCGGCATCAGCAAGGCCAGGTTCCGCAGGCAGGTGGCGCCCGGGGACGTGCTAAAAATGCACGTCGAGATAGTCAGGTTCAAGAGCAGCGTAGGCAAGGTGAAGGCTTCGGCGTGGGTCTGCGACGAGCAGGCGGCGGAGGCCGAACTGACCTTCGCGATAGGCTGAATCCCAGCACCCGACCGGAGGACGACATGGCAACCAGGATACACCCCACCGCGGTCATAGACCCCAAGGCGCAGATAGACGAGAACGTGGAGATAGGCCCGTACACAGTGATAGGAGAGGACGTGCAGATAGGCTCCGGCACGAAGATAGGCCCGCACTGCATCTTCGAGTTCTGCACGATCGGCAGGGACAACTGGTTCACCGGCGCCGCCTACGTCGGCATGCCGCCGCAGGACTGGAGCTACAAGGGCGAGCACAAACGCTTCGTCATGGGAGACAGGAACGTCATCCGCGAGAACGTCACGCTGCACCGCGGCGCGCATACCGACGTGACCACGATGGGCTCAGGCTGCATGCTGATGGCCAACTCGCACATAGGCCACGACGGCCGCGTCGGCGACAACGTCGTGATGGTCAACTGCGCCTCGGCCGCCGGCCACGTGGAGATAGGCGACCGCGCGCTGATCTCGGGCCTGGCCGGCATACACCAGTTCACCCGCATCGGCAGGTTCGCGATGATCTCCGGCGGCGGCATGGCCAACCAGGACATCATCCCCTACGTCACCGCGCAGGGGGACCGCGCCAGGCCCGTGGGCCTGAACCTGGTCGGCATGAAGCGCAACGGCTTCACGCGCGAGGAGATAAAGGCCGTCAAGCACGTCTTCAGGACGCTGTTCTTCCGCGGCCTGCTGCTCAAGGACGCCGTCGCCAGGCTCCGCGCGGAGAACCTGTCCCCCAAGGCCTCGCTGATACTGGACTTCATAGAGGGCTCAAAGCGCGGCATAGCCCGCCCGCGCCGGAACGCGCGCGACCTCGAGACCGCCGTCAGCGACTGATGCCGGATAAGATAGGCATCATAGCCGGCGGCGGGAACTTCCCGCTCCTCTTCGCGGCCGAGGCCAGGAAAGCCGGCCGGGAGGTCTGCGCCGTGGCGCTGGACGGGATAACCTCCAGGGAGATAGAAAAGCACGCGGCCGAGACCCGCTGGTTCCGTCTCGGCAACGTCGGCGGCCCTATAGATTTCTTCAAGGAACGCGGGGTCAGGAAGACGCTGATGGCGGGCTCCGTGCCGCACGTCAACATTTTCGGCGGCGTGCTCCCGGACCTGCGCGGCGCCAAGCTGCTCCTGAAGCTGAGGGATAAGAAGGCCAACGCCATCTTCGCCGCGATCGCGGACGAGCTGGCTTCCGAGGGCATAGAGGTGGCCAGCTCTGCCACGCTGCTGGAGCACCTGCTGGTCAAGCCCGGCGTGCTCGCCGGCAGGCATTTAGGGTCCGACACGCTGAAGACCGCGGCCTACGGCTGGAAGGCCGCCAGGACGCTGGCCGCGCTGGACATAGGGCTAACCGTAGTGCTGCGCGACCAGGTGGTCGTGGCGGCCGAGGGCATAGAAGGCACGGACGAGTGCATCAGGCGCGCCGGAGCGCTCACCCGCGAGAAAGGCGGGGAACTGACCGTGGTGAAGGTCGCGCGGCCCGGCCAGGACATGCGCTTCGACCTCCCGGTGGCCGGGGCGCGCACGCTGCGCGTGATGAAGGAGAACGGCGCCGCGGCTCTTGTGCTCGAGGCCGGCAAGACGCTGATCCTCGGCATGGAAGAATTCCTCGCCGCCGCCAAAGACACCGGCATCGCCGTCCTCGGCGCCGACGATTCCACGTTCCCCGGCCGATAGCCCGCAGGCGCCGGTCCCGGCAAGGACCGCGCTGTTTACCTCGGCGCCGGATTCTGTATATAATTATTCCGCCGTTCCGATGTTACCGGCAAAGCGCTACCCAGCATCGGCCGCGCGCCGAGGCGGCCGCTGATGAACGAACTGCTTTATAAAAATTCCCCCCCTCACTGGGCGCTGTCGCTGCTGGCCAGGCTCTACATACGCTTCCTGGGCCTGACCTCCCGCATAACGATAACGGGCGCGAAGGACCGCTCCGGGCCCGCCGTCTACGCGCTGTGGCACCGGCAGGAGGTGCTGATGATCTGGCTTCACCGGGGCAGGGGGATCTGCGGCCTCGTCAGCCAGAGCAAGGACGGAGAGTACATGGCGCGCATCCTGCTGGGCATGGGCTTCAATGTCGTGCGCGGCTCCACCACCACCGGCGGGATGATGGCGCTGCGCGGCCTGATAAAGGCGGCGCGCAAGGGTTATTCCATAGCCATCACTCCGGACGGACCGAAGGGCCCGATTTTCAAGGTGCAGCCAGGCCTCGTCTACGTGGCCCAGAAGGCCGGCATCCCGATAATCCCGGTAGCCTGCGCGCTGTCCAAGAAGAAGGTCCTGCGCAGCTGGGACCGCTACCAGTTCCCGCTGCCTTTCGGCCGCATAGAGGCCGTCTACGGCGAACCGATCGCGGTCTTGGAGACCGACGACGTCCAGGCCAAGGCCGCCGAGCTGGAGAGCCGGCTCAACGCGCTGACGGAAGAGGCCGAGCGGCTCCTCGCCGCCGGGAACTGATATGCCCGCCGGGGAACGATCCCTTCCCCGCGCCCTTTTCAGCGCCGCCGCTTTCCTGGGCTCCTTCCTGCTGTTCCAGCTCGAACTGACCACGGGTTCGGCCGTGCTCCCGCTCTTCGGAGGCGGCTACTACGTCTGGACGGTCTGCCTGCTCTTCTACCAGACGGCGCTGGTGGCCGGCTACGCCTACGCGCTGCTGCTCTCGGAGAGGCTCCCGGGACGCAGGCTGCTCTCGCTGCACCTGGCGCTGCTGCTGCTGGCCCTGCTGCTCACCGGCTGGGACTTCCCGGCCGGCCGCTTCGCCGCCCCCGTACCAGACCTGCTGTGGCGGCTGACGCTCGGCATCGGAGCGCCGTTCCTCCTGCTGTCGGCCTCCACCACGCTCTGCCACCGCCTTCTCTCGGAGAGCGATCGGGCGCGCTCCTACACCGTCTTCGCCTGGTCCAACGCCGGCTCGCTGGCCGGCATGCTCTGCTACTCGCTGCTGATCGAGCCGGCCTTCGCCAGACCGCGGGCCGACATGCTGTGGCTGGGCCTGTTCGCGGCCTACTTCCTGCTGCTGCTCGCCGCCAGGAGCGCGGTGAGCTTCGGGGAGGAGCCGCCGCCCAAACCGGCGGATTCGCCGGAAAAGCCGCGCTGGGGGATATGGCTGGCCCTGCCGGCCGCCACCTCCGCGCTGCTGGCCGCGGTCACCAGCTACCAGAGTTCGGCCACCGCTTCTATGCCGCTGACGTGGATGGTGCCGCTGTCGGTCTATCTGTTCTCCTACGCGCTGCTGTTCTCGGGCCGCGGGTTCCGGACCGGCACGCTGCGTCTTTTCCTGTTCGGCCTGCTGGCCGCGCTGCTGGCCCTGCTGTGGCGCTTTCAGGTCCCGGTGAGCACGGCTTTCGTGGCCCTGCTGAACTGGGCGCTGCTCTTCGTCTGCGTGGCCGCCCACAGGGAGCTCTACGAGGCCCGCCCGCGCGACCCGGCTTTGGCGCCCCGTTTCTATCTGGCCATGGGCCTGGGAGGCGTTCTGGGCACGGCGCTGGTAACCCCGGCGGGGGCCCTGCGCTTCGGCTACGGATTCGCGGACCTCTACATAGCCGCCGCCCTCCTGATAGGCGCGATGTCCTACGCGTCCGGGTCCAGGAAAGGCCTGGGCGGACGCGCCGCGCTGGCTTCGCTGCTGCTGCTGGCGGCCATAATCCTCGGCGGCGCCAGGCTCTCGGGGGAGTCGACGGTCTACGCGCTGCGCAACTTCTACGGCATGTACCGCGTGGAGGACGACAAGGCCCTGGGTCTGCGGCGCTTCGTGAACGGCGCCACCGTGCACGGCGTGCAGTATCTGGACGCCCGCAGGGACAGAACCACGGCGTACTACGCCGAAGGCTCGCCGATAAGCGAGGTGCTCAACGACTTCCCGGCGCGGCGCGTCGGGGCGGTCGGCCTGGGCGCGGGGGTCAGCTGCGCCGACGCGAAGCCGGGCACGGACTGGACCTTCTACGAGCTGGACCCCGACGTGGAGATGATAGCGCGCAGATACTTCACCTTCCTGGCGGACTGCCGGGCACGGGTGCGGGTGGTGACGGGCGACGCGCGCGTGAACCTGGCCAAGGCGGCGCCAGGCTCCTACGGCCTGCTCTACCTGGACGCCTTCACCGGCGGGGCCGTCCCCTTCCACCTGCTCACCAGGGAGGCGCTCGGGCTCTACAAGTCGCGGCTGAAGCCCGGCGGCCTGATGGTCTTCCACGTCTCGGCCAACTTCCTGGACATAGCGCCGGTCATAGCCCTGTCAGCCTCCGCCGAGGGCCTCTCCAGCCTTTACAAGGAAGTCTCCTTCGATCCCTCCGACCCTTCCCGGCTAAGCTCCGAGTGGCTCGCCGTGACCTCCAACCCGGCCTACCTGAGGCGCCTCCGCGCCGAAGGCTGGACCCTTCCGGAACGGCGCCCCGGCCTCCGGCTCTGGACGGACGACTACCGCGACGTGCTGCAGGTCCTGAAGCTCTGACCGCGGCCCGCCGCGGCGGGCCGTAATCCGCTATATTTAGTAGAATAATAAGATTAAGGCCGCTGGGCCGGTTTTTCAGGTTTCTTTCAGAGGACACCGTTATGGCTGAAAAAGAAAAGAAACTCCGTTTTGGCGTGGTCGGCGCCGGCAAACTCGGCGGGTTCCACACGCGCACCCTTTCCACGATGCCCGAGGTGGAGCTGATAGGCGTCTCCGACCCGAACCTGCTGCGCGCCCAGGTGCTGGCCTGGCGCCACAACTGCGTGGCCTACAAGACCATGGAGGAGCTGCTCAACCAGGTGGACGCGCTGGTGGTGGCCGCCCCCACGGAGTACCACGCCGAGATAGGAGCGAAGGCGCTCGAGGCCGGCGTGCACGTGCTGATGGAGAAGCCGATCACCAACTCGGAGGAGGGCGCCCGCAGACTGCTGGACCTCTCGGAGAAGAAGAAGGTGGTGCTGCAGGTCGGCCACTCCGAGCGCTTCAACGCCGCGGTCGTCGAGACGATGCGGCACGTCAAGAACCCGCGCTACGTCACGATCGAGCGCCTCGGACCCTTCGACCCGCGCGTCGCCGCGACCGGCGTCACGCTGGACCTGATGATCCACGACCTCGACATCATCCTGACGATGATAGACTCCGAGATCGAGAGCTTCGAGGCCATCGGCGCCAGCATGCTCTCCAACCACGAGGACATCTCCAA
>JAJYNO010000004.1 GCA_021786295.1 bacterium
CGGGTCATCCAGCGGCGCAGCTACGGGTTGCGGGACGAGGAATATCTGAGGCTAAAAGTGCTGACCTGTACGCTGGAAGCGATATGAAATCAGGCAGAAAAGACCCACTCAAAACGGAGAAGACCCACATTTATTACGGCGCCAACGAGGGCGTATATCCCGACGACCTTTCCGAGCTGAAGGATACGTTCAAATACATCAAGGAGGTCCCTGTGGCGCGCGCCGTAGGCTACCACCCGGCCACCAACGCCCAGCAGCTTTCGCGCGACAACCCGGTCCCCGACGATTCCGGCGGCTGGTTCTACGACAATATGAGCGACAGCCAGAGCTACGGGAAGGTGGTGGTCAACTGCACGCACACCGACGCGAAGGGGAGCGTCTGGAGTACGAATTAGGAGGCGCGCGGTCTGCGGCGGGTCCGGTCTTAATAGGTGGCGTTGGGACGGGGAAACGATTATAATTCTGGGGAGAGGTGACACTATGGAAAAAAGAGAGCTTGGCAGGTCCGGACTGAAGGTTTCGGCCATAGGACTGGGGTGCATGGGGATGTCGGAGTTCTACGGCAGCCACGACGACGCGGAGTCTATAAGGACCATCCACAGGGCCGTGGAACTGGGTATAACTTTTTTCGACACGGCCGACATGTACGGCCCTTTCACGAACGAGGAGCTGGTGGGCAGGGCGCTCAAGCCGTTCCGCGATAAGGTCGTGATCGCGACCAAGTTCGCCAACATGCGCGGGTCCAAGGGGGAGTTCCTGGGCATCAACGGCCGGCCGGAATACGTGCGCAGCGCCTGCGAGGCCAGCCTCAAGCGCCTCGGCGTGGAGACGATAGACCTTTATTACCAGCACCGGGTGGACCCGGCCACGCCCATAGAGGACACCATAGGCGCCATGGCGCGCCTGGTGGAGGAGGGCAAGGTGCGGCACCTGGGGATGTCCGAGGCCGCGCCGGACACCATCCGCCGCGCGCAGAAGGTGCACAGGATAACGGCGCTGCAGACTGAATATTCGCTGTGGACGCGCGACCTGGAGTCGGACATCCTGCCGGTCATACGCGAGCTGGGCATTGGCCTTGTGCCTTACAGCCCGCTCGGGCGCGGCTTCCTGACCGGGAAGATAAAGAAACCCGACACGCTGGAACAAGGCGATTTCAGGCGCAACAGCCCGCGTTTCCAGCAGGGCAACCTGGAGAAGAACCTGCACCTGCTGGCCGGGCTTGAGAAGATAGCGGCGCGCAAGGGCTGCACTGCGGGACAGCTGGCCCTGGCCTGGGTGCTGGCGCAGGGCAATGACATAGCGCCCATCCCCGGCACCAAGCACGTGAAATACCTGGAGGAGAACGTGGGCGCCCTTAGCGTGTCCCTGACTCCGGAAGAACTTAACGAGCTGGACGCCGCCGCCCCTCCCGGCGCCGCCGCCGGCCAGCGTTACCCGGACGCCTCCATGAAAGCGGTGCACCTGTAGGGACGCTGCTTCCAAACTTCCAAACCGCCGCCGGGGAAAGCCCCGGCGGTTCTGTTACCCCGCGTCAGGGTTTCTTTGCCCGCAGGCGGCAATGGCCTGCGGCGGTTATTTACTAGAATATCTTACCTTTATTCAGGCGGAGGCAACATGGTCAAACTCGTCAGACAATACAGCGTCTTCCTTCCCGATACGCCCGGCGCGATAACCGGCTTCCTGGAGCGCTTCTTCAAAGAGGGGATCAACATAATAGGCATCGCCTCCGAACTTGCGGACGGAGCCGGCATAGTCCGCATAACCGTGGACTCCGACAATCCCATCAGCCAGGTGCTGACCGGGGACGGCTTCACCACGATAGAGACGCGGATGATACTGCTGGAACTGCCGGACAAGCCCGGGATGCTGATGCGCCTCTCTTCCCTGCTCCGGGCCAGCGGCATCAACATCACCACGATATACGGCACCACCTATACTGGCTCCGTAGGCCACCTGCTTGTGAACGTCACCGACATGGCCAGGGCCGTGGAGCTGCTGAAGGACTGGCGCGACGGGGGCGAGGAGCCGGCCGCCGGCTAAAAGGTCAGTACCGTGAAACCTTCCGCGATAGCTTTGGCTATAGGCTGCCCGACGTAATCCACCTTGGCGCCGCGCTTCTCCAGCTGTTCCGCGGTGCCGTTCTTTTCGGCGACGAAGCGGCAGAACAGCGCGCCCTGGATCTCCTGGACCATGCCGAAGAGTTCAGTGTCGTGGAGCAGCGTCTTTTCGCTTTCGCCGAACACTATGACGCGCACCTCGTCCACCCATTTGTTCCGCTTGGCGTTGACGCCCCAGATCACCCCGGGCATCAGCTTCTCCCGGTCGCCTGACGCCAGCCAGATGAGTACTTTCGTCATCATGCCTCCTTGTCGGTTGAACAGTTCCGGTAATTTTTGCGGCTACCGGGCCGATCACGCCCCTCTGTCCGGGGCCCCCTCCGCGGGTCGGTAAAAGCGTTTTCCCACCACGCTCCCTATGACCGAGCCGATGACGGCGCCGGCGGCGAACTCGGAGAGCCAGTGGATCGTCATCGAGACACCGATCCCGACGTAAAGGGCGTAGATCAAGGCTCCGTACCGGACCAGTCTGCTCTCCGGGAATAATTTCCACAGCGACACCGCCATGGCGAACGCGACAGTGGTGTGCGAGGAGGGCCAGCCCCAGAACATCCCGCCGCGCAGAAGGCCGAACCGGAACCCGTGGCTGATGTCCGCCAAGGGGCCGGGTTGCGCGTGCCTGAAGAAATGCGGCGGCGGTATCCTGCCGGTGAAGGCCTTGTAGAAGGAAGAAACGACGAGCCCCAGGATGGCGGCCTGGGCCAGCGCCAGAGCGGTGTTGGCGGTCCTGGAGGAGCCGGCGATAGCGCCCGCAGCCAGCAGGGCCGGCGGCAGCAGTACCGGCAGGAACATACCGAGCCTGACGGCCGGGAAAAGCCAGGGGCGCAGGCCGGGTATGCGTGTGGCGTTAAAGTAATACCAGTCGAGGCCCGAATTCAGGATGATAATGGTCAGTACTACGGCCAGGAGATGCCAGAGCAGGTTGCGGCCCTTGAAAGCCCCGACGGCGTTCTCAAACAGGTCGTGGAAAAATTCTCTCGCCATAAGCCCGTCCGGCCCCTTGCCGTTCCCGGTAATATTTTAACATTTGGGAGCGGGGGCGCCGCTTCCAAACTTCCCGACAGCCTTTTACTGGCCCCGGCCGTTTTGTAGAATGGGGATAGGGACGCTGCTTCCAAACTTCCAAAGTCGAATTTTATATATGGAAATTATTCCGGAACGGTTTTCAGTTCGGAGGCTGTGAAGCAACTGACGCTGCCTGCATACTCCGACCGCGCCTGGCTCTCCGGCCGACAGGGCCGACATAGGGGGACTGCTGGACCGGCAGGCCAGGCGCACCCAGACCGACTCCCGCGCCGATCGCGACGAGCTCTTCCGCGGGATAGTCGGTGTGCACCATCCATCCGGCATAGAGGCCGGCAAGCGGCTGGGTTCGGGGATCTACGCCGAGATGAAGAAGCCACCGGACTTCATCGGGAACGTGGACAAGGTGAAAGGGGAGCTGCGCCACTAAAAAGAGGGGGGGATGAACAGGGTTATTCTTTTTTCCTTGCTGCTGCTGCTGGGCCTGGCAGGGTCTCAGGCGTTGCCTGCAGCAATGGGGCCGGCCTATGCGGGCCTGGGGGACGCCGTACGCCTGTTTACGATGACAGGTCTGGCCTTCATAATGGTACATGTCGGCTACGAGTTCGACCTGGACAAGTCGCGCCTGAGGGATTACGGCTGGGACTACGTGGTGGCCTTTACCGCCGCCGGCTTCCCTTGGGTGTTCGTAACGCTCTATTTCGTCTTCGTGCTGCTGCCGCCTGGGGCGGCTTCCACCCCGGCGGCCTGGCGGGAGACGCTGCTGGCCGGGCGCTTCGCCTCGCCCACTTCGGCCGGGGTGCTGTTCTCCATGCTGGCCGCGGCCGGACTGGGCGGCACGTGGCTCTACAGGAAGGCGCGGGTGCTGGCCATCTTCGACGACCTCGATACCGTGCTGCTGATGATCCCGCTCAAGATGCTGATAGTGGGGCTGGCCTGGCAGCTGGGGCTGGCGGTGGTTATGATGGGCGCGTTGCTGTTCGCCGCCTACAGGTACTTGCACAGGCTGCGCATACCGGCTTCATGGCCGTGGGTCCTTTGCTACTCGGCGGCCATAACTCTGGGCAGCGAGGCCGTCTACAGGTTCTCTAAGCTTATCGACGATTCCGTACCGGTGCATATAGAGGTTCTGCTGCCGGCCTTCGTGCTTGGCTGCGTTATGGCCTACCCGCGCGGCGGGTCGCACAGCCTGGCGGAAAAACCGGCCGAGAAGAAGGCCGCGGGCGTGGTGGCGGCGGCCTTCATGCTGCTGGTGGGGCTGTCCATGCCGGCGATCCTCGGCCGCGCTGGACCAGGAGGCGACAGGAGCCCCGCGGCGGAGGCAAGTCTGCGCAGCGGGGACGCTCCGGCGGCCGAGGCTGAAGCCGCGGCCGAAGGGAAGGCGCTGCATGCGGCGCGCTTTACCGCTGCCCAGCCGCCGCCGGGCTGGGGCTGGCTGCTGCTTCACGTTCTGCTGGTAACGCTGCTGGCCAACCTGGGCAAGATGTTCCCGGCCTTCTGTTACAGGCGCGAGGCGCACTGGCGCGAGCGGATTGCCGTGGCCGTCGGTATGTGGCCGCGCGGAGAAGTGGGCGCCGGCGTGCTGGTGATCTCCCTGAGCTACGGCATAGGCGGCCCGGTGGTGACCGTAGCCATGCTGAGCCTGGCCCTGAACCTGGGACTGACCGGCTTCTTCATCTACGCGGCCAAGAAGATAACGAAGCCACTTCCGTCCTATGCCTGAGGGCGCCATGCAAAAAGGCAGGATCCACTGATGTACTTCTACTCTCCCGGCTTCATCAGGAGCATAGTGCTCTACAAGGCGGTAAAGAGCGTCGCAGAACTCCTCTGCGCCGGGCTGATCGGCTGCCTTTTGTGGCTGGGCCTCGGCGGAGGACTGGAGGCGTGGTTGAGCGCGCTGCAGGAGCACCTGGTTAGCGCAGGCAGTCTTCAGTTGGCCGCCTCCGCGATAGCCGAGTCCCTGGAAGAGCACGCCAGACTGATGCTGCTGGTCCTGGCGGCGGACGGAGCGTTCGGTTTGGCGGAGGGCTGGGTGCTCTGGCGGCGCTACCCTTGGGGGGAGTGGGTGGTGGTGTTCTCGTCCGGGGTGTTCCTTCCGTTCGAGATGGCGGCGCTGTTAAATGGCGTGCACGCCGGACGGGTGCTGCTGGCGGCGGCCAACCTGGCCATAACCGGCGGCCTGGCCTGGCGCGTCTGCAGGCGGACGAAAAGAACGGCGACAGGCTGATCTTCCGCCTGACCGGCTCAGGGCTGGCCTGCCGCCTGGTGGCGGCAGTCCCTAAAGCTCCTCCCGCGCGGCGTGGCGCGCCGTCTCCATCGCAGCGTCGAGGTTTTGGCCTGTGAAATCTGTAAGGACCTTTTTCAATAACTATGGCTACTATTTCCTATAATTGCTCCATGCGGCCGGAGAACAAGGCGCCTGACGGGCGCGTCCGCGTGCGGTTGATAAGACCGGACGAACTTAAGAGCTGGATCCTCCACGAGGACGGGCAGGTCGTGGTCATAAACAAGCCAGGCGACGTGGTCTGTCACCCGTCCAAGGCCGGGCCGGCCTCCAGCCTGGCCGGGGCCGTGCGCGAGTACCTGGGGCTGGCCGCCGCCCATCTGGTCTTCCGGCTGGACCGCGAGACCAGCGGCGTGGTGGTGTTCGCGAGGACCCCGGAAGTGGCGGCCAGGCTGCAGGGGGCGCTGAGCGGGCGCCGGGCCAGGAAATCCTATCTGGCCATAATGACAGGGGAGCTAACCGAGCCGGCGGCGGTCGACCAGCCGCTGGGCCCGGCCGAGGGCGCGCTGGTGCTGGCGCGCACCGCCGCCAGGCCCGACGGCAAACCAGCGCGCACCGTCTTCGTCCCGCTCTCGCGCGGGGGCGGCTTTACTTTAGCCAGGGCCCTGCCAGAGACCGGCCGCAAGCACCAGATAAGGGCCCACGCGCAGTGGCTAGGCCATCCTCTTGTCGGGGACAAGATCTACGGCCCCGACGAACGCTGTTTCCTGGAGTTCCTGGAGACCGGCTGGACGCCGGCGCTGGAGGCCAGGCTGCTGCTGCCCCGCCAGGCCCTGCACTGCTCGGAGATAGACCTGCGGGAGGCTGGCCTCGACCGGGTCTTCTCCGCTCCGCTCCCCGCTGACCTGCGCGCCTTCTGCCGGGGACGCTGCTTCCCAACTTCCTGACTTTCGGGGTGCGTAGGCGAATATGGGACTTCATGATCGGTTCAGGGGGGCAGTTTGGAAGTTTGGAAGCAGCGTCCCCTTCCTTCTTCTGCTGCTGCCGGGGGTCTCGCGCGGGGCGGGCTACAGCCAGGTGGCCGGGCTGGTGGACCTGCGCAGCACGTTCAGCGACGGCGATTACAGCGTGGAGACCCTGGCCAAAATGGCGAAGGACAACGGGTTCCGCCTGGTCTTCATAAACGACCACGACAGGGAGGCCCTGCAGTACGGCCTTCCGCCTTTGCGCAACGTGTTCGGGAAAAGGGCGGAGATGAGGTCCATCAACAGGGAAGGGGCGGCAAGATACCTGGCCGCCATAGCCAAGGCCCGGAAAGATCTCCCCGGGATGCTGATAATTCCCGGCTCCGAGTGCGCCCCTTTCTATTACTGGACCGGCTCTTACTTCGGGCGCGACCTGACCGCTCACGACCCGGAAAGGCGCATCCTGACCATAGGCATGGACAGGCCGGAGGACTACCGGGACCTTCCGGTGCTCCAGAATTCTCCCGACCTCGCTCTGCCGGCCCTGCTCCTGGCCGTCCTGGCCTTCGGGCTTTCTATCCCGCTGCTCAGGCGGAGGAGCGGCTACAGGCCGACCGGCCTGCTGCTGCTCGCGCTCGCCCCCTGCGCGCTGCTGGTAGCCGACGCCGACCCGCTCCGGAAGTCCCCTTTCGACCAGTATCACGGCCCCCGGGGGATAGCCCCCTACCAGCTCCTAGTGGACTACGTGGGGGCCAGGGGCGGGCTGACCTTCTGGAACTATCCGGAGACCCGTTCCGGGGTACGCCGGCTGGGGCCCATCCGGGTGGACACGCCTCCCTATCCGGAGGTGCTGGAGGAGACGAAGAACTACACCGGTTTCGCGGCCATCTACGGCGACAACATAACGGCCACCGACCCGGGCAACGTCTGGGACAGGGTCCTGAACGAGTACTGCCAAGGGCGGCGGGCCAGGCCGGTGTGGGGGATAGCCACTGCGGACTACCATGGCCCGGCCGACGGCCGGCTCGGGGATTTCCCCACGGTCTTCCTGGTGCGGGAGCGGACCGCGGCCGGAGTGCTGGAAGCCATGAGGGAAGGGCGGATGTACGCCGAAGGCGCGGCTTATCCCCGGTTCGTGAGCCTGGACGAGTTCTCCGTGAGCGGCGTTTCCGGCGGCCCGGCGGCCGTCTCCGGGGAGAGCGTCCGGCTGAAGGGCCGGGCGCGGGTCAGGATACGGCTTTCGGAAAAGGCGGCTTCAGGGACCGCCGCCACGGTGCGGCTGATAAGGGGCGGTAAGGTCATAAGGACCTTCAGGGGCGAGCTGCCGCTGGACATAGATTATACCGACGAGCTCCCCGTCCGCGGCGCGACCTACTACCGGATGGACATGACCGGGCCGGCCAGGATAATCTCCAACCCTATCTTCGTGGCGGGCGCGCGTCCCAGGTGATGAAGCCCGGTTCCCTCCGCTGCTGGCGGGGCCGTTATTTAGGTAAACTATCCGTAAAGATGGGAAAGACGAAACTGCTGTCCGCCGCGCTCGCCGCGCTGCTCCTGCCGGGCCTGGCCCGGGGCGCGGAAGAATTCCAGACCCTGAAGGTGGGGAAGGGAGAAACGCTCCGCCAAGTCGCCGGGACCTACCTTGCCGAGCCCGGGAACTGGAAGGAACTGCTCCGCCACAACCGCCTGCCCTCCGCGGACCCAGACGCCGCTCTTCCGGCCATGTCCCTGAGCGTGCCGACGGCGCTGGTCAGGGAGCGCTACCGGGCCGCCAGGCTGATATACCTCGACAACGCCGTGCTGCTGAGGCGCTCCGACTCCTCCGACTGGAACGACGCCTATTACAGCGAGCAGCTCTTCCCCAGCGACGCCCTGCGCACGCGGGGCGGCAGCAGCGCCGAGGTCAGGTTCTACAACGGCGAGACGCTGCGCGTGGCCTCCAACAGCCTTATCGTGCTGCGCCGGCCCGTCAGGGAGGCGCCGGGGGCGGAGATGCTGGTGGGCGTGCTTCACAGTAAAGGCGCGCGCGTGGTGACCAGGACCGCCGTCATCGTCCCCAGGACCAGGGACACCGAATTCGACACTACCATGGACAGGGACCTGAGGACGGTGGTCAACGTCACGCGCGGGGCCGCCGAGGTGGAGGCCGGAGGCCGGAAGGTGGAGGTGAACGAGGGGTACCGGGTGGAGGTAATGCCCGGCCTCCCGCCTTCCGATCCCTTCAAGCCTTCCACCTCGCCTGCCCCCGGGGAGATAGGCTACGTGGTACAGGTGGTGACCGCCGAGGTGGCGATGGGCGGCATGGGGGCTTCCCAGGGTCCCGGAGGGACGACGGAGGCCCCGCCGGCGCCAGGCGCGGGCGCAAGCGCCGGGGGGCCCAGGCCCGGCGTGATCCGGATAGAGACCATCTCGATGAACGGCGCCGCCCAGGGCGCCCACGTGCAGGTCTCCCACAGCAGGGATTTCTCCTCGCCGGTGCTGGACAAGAAGTACATGGCCATAGAGGAGGTGGACCTGAACCAGGTCCTGCCGGCCGGGGATTATTTCTACCGCACGGCCCCGATAGACCTGCTGGGCTTCGAAGGCGGATTCAGCGAGCCGAAGCCGCTGAGGATAGCCGGTCCAGGCGGCCGCTGAGCCGGAGAACGCGCCGTCCCGGCGCGCGGCCGGGCAAAAAACGGATACAATATAGCTGAACCATGACCGACACTGATAAAAAAGATAAACCCGACCTTCTCAGGCAGATGTCCAGCGTTGTCAGCCACGAGATACGCAACCCGCTGGCCATCATCTCCAACTCGATCTACTTCATAAAGACCAAGCTGGCTGCCGGCGGCGCCGCGCTGGACCCTAAGGTGGCCAAGCACATAGGCATCATCGAGGGCGAGGTGAGGCACAGCAACGAAGTGATAGAGGAGATGCTGGCCTTCACCAGGCCGCGGGAGCTGAACCTGGCGCCCGTGGCGCTGAATTCCGTAGTCAAGGACCTGGAGACTTCCTACCAGGTTCCGGAGAGCGTCGAACTGAAGACCGTCCCCGACCCCGCTGACCCGGTGGTCGGCGCGGACATGGAGGCGCTCTGCTACGCCGTGCGCCGCGTGCTGGATAACGCGGTCCAGGCCATGCCTGAGGGCGGCTCGGTGACGCTGGGCTGCTCTCTGGACGGCGGGCTGGCCAGCCTGACCGTCACCGATCGCGGCCCCGGCTTCCCCGGCGGCGACGGGGAAAAGCCGTTCGAGCCTTTCTTCACCACGCGGCCGCGCGGCATAGGCCTGGGCCTCACAATAGCCCGCAAGTACCTGGAACTGCACGGCGGCTCCGCCAGGGCCGGGAACGTTCCCGGCGGCGGCGCGCGCGTCGTCCTGTCCCTTCCTCTGTCCAAGTAGCCCTTCCTCTTTTGGCTTCCCGGTCCCCCGACGGCCCGCCGGAAAGGCTAGCCCATCGGGGCGATGGACCGGCGCGCCCGATTTTCATCTAATGGAGGCTGAGGGGAATGGTTCTTCCGCGCGGAGCGGTCGAAGGGGGGAAAATGGAACCGTCACAGGTGTTGGACAAGGTGCTCGAGGAGCGCAAGCCGATCAGGGCTATAACCAGAGGCACGGCCGTGGAGGGGGTGGTGGGCCTCGGGGCCGCCGTGCTGGCCATCATGGGGCTGGCCGGAGTTTACGGCAGCGAGCTCCTGGCGGCGGCCGTGGTAGTGCTGGGCGCGGCCATGGTGATAGAGGCCAGGGTCGTCATACGGAGGTTCTCCGAAGTGATGCGCCAGCTGGGCGAGCTGCAGGGGGCGCGCACCACGGCCGGGGGCATGTCCATAGAGGCGCTGGCCGGCATAGCGGGCGTCACCATGGGGCTGCTCGCCCTGATGGGGCTGAACGCGCTGACTCTCTGCGCGGTAAGCGTCATAGTCTACGGGGCGGCGGCGCTGTTCAGCGTAAGCACGATGAGCATGATAAACTCCATCGTGGCCAGCGGCGCGTCTAGGAACCCGCTGGCGCGCGGCGTGGCGGTCTCCATGTACGCGGCCTCGTCGGATATTAGGGTGCTGGTCGGGATGGGGGCGCTGACGCTGGGGATACTGGCCGCCATAGGGATCCAGCCCGCCACGCTGGCCCTCTCCGGGGTGCTGGCGCTGGGCGGGGCACTGTTCCTGGAGACCTTCGCCTTCAGCGAGAAGTCCGGGGACCTGTTCCGGCAGGCGCCGCGCTAAGACGCCTACTGCAGTTTCTCGAGCGGCGTGAACATGGCGCCGGTGTCTATGCCGAAGGCGTCGGGGCGCGTCGGCAGGCTGTCCAGGCCGGGCTTCACTATGTGCGGCGTGATGTAGAAGAAGACCTCCTGCCCGCTCTGGTCCTCCTCGTGCGCGGCCGTGAACAGGTTCAGGATCGGGATGCGCCTGAACCAAGGCAGGCCCGCGTTGTCGCTGGCCACGCTCTTCATCTTGAGGCCGCCGATGATGGCGGTCTGGCCGTCTTCCAGCGTCAGCGTGGTCATCGCGCTGCTGTTGTCCACCAGCAGGTCCACGTTGTCCTGCGTCGGGACGAACTGCTTGTTGGACATGTCTATGTTCAGGCGGATCATCTTCTCGCCCAGCACCATCGGAGTGATGTGGAATTCCACGCCGGACTCGATGGCCTGGGGGGAATAGATGGCGGCGCCTGCGGTGACCTGCTGTACCACGACGAAGCGGTTCTCGCCGATATGCATGTCGGCCTCCTGGCCGCTCATCGTGGTGATGAACGGCCGGGCTATGATCCTGGCCTTCTGCTGCTGGAAGAGCATGTTGAGAATGGCGCTGAACTTCAGCGGCGTGCCGACGGCCTGCGCCTTGTCGTAGGTCATCTCCAGGGAGCTCTCCTGCAGCGCCCAGACGTTGAGCTTGCCGGCGCTGACGCGGCCGCTGGTGATGTTGTTGAACTGCGAGTTGAACTCCTCGTAATCGCTGGAGTTCACGCCGACGATGATGGCGTCTATCAGCACGGCGCCGGGGTCCCTGTCGGCCCGCATCAGCAGGTCGGTGGCCCGCTGCACGGCGTCCACGGGGCCGGTCATGTAGATGCTCCGGATGTCAGGCACGGCGGCGAAGCTGAGCGGCTTCGGGTCCGGGAACAGGCTGGTCAGCATGCCCACCGCGGTGTCGGTGGAGATATACCGGAGCGTGAAACTGCGCGTCACCACCGGCGCTGAAGCGTCCGGAGGCGGCAGCGGCGGCATTGGCAGGTAGCTGAGGAAGAGGGTGCCGCCGCGCATCTGGGCGTCGGCCCCGGAAGGCTTTACGATCAGGCGGGCGGCGTCCGTCACTGTCAGGCCGGCGGCCTTCGCTGTGACGCGCCCCGGCAGCGTGACGTCCCCCATGCGGAACGGCGTGCCGGACTCCTTCATCAGCCGCACGAAGGCCGTGTCCGCCGGAGCGTCCACCAGGTCGAAAGCGGCCCTGGGGCCGTCGCTCGAGGCGTCCACCCGGAAGGCCCTGAACTCATCGGCCTCCCGGGCCTTCCTCTCCGCTTCTATGGCCTGGTTCCGTTTGGACAGGTCGTTGAGCAGCAGCGTGAGGTCCTTGTCCTTCTTCAGCGTGCCGGTGTGGCAGCCCGTGGCGAGCAGCAGGGCCGCCAGAGGCAGCGCCGCCTTATGCCATGGGAGGAAGGCGGCACCGCGGTAGACCGTCTCTTTCTTTCGCATTCGTCCAGCCTTTGCCGCGTGCGCCTAGTTGCAGCCGTACGTCGCGCCGGTGCAGAGGTTGGGCGCGCGCAGGTTGAAGCCGTTGGGCGCGAAGAAACTGAGCGAGCCCTGTATGCCGCGCAGGTCCAGGCCGGCCTTCACCCCGGGCAGGCCGAAGTTAGGCATCTTGTTGCCGACCGCGGGGAACTTCAGCCCGTCGACGCCCCGCGCCAGGCCGTTAAGGGAGGCCTCGAAGTCGTAGAGCGGCTGCAGCGACGGCAGGTTCACGTCCACGTCGAATTTGACCGCCTTCATCGCCGAGTTCACGGCGTCGTTGGCCTTGTCCTGCAGTTCGTGCACGAACTTGCCCACGCCGAGGCCCTTGAGCACCTTCCACAGCGCCTTGCTGAGGTATTTTTCTATAGCGTTCTCTATGGCGTTGGCGCCCTTGATTATAGTGCGGAACCCTATGCTGACCTTCTTGTGCGATATGCGCCAGGGTTTCTTCCACGAGGGGTTGGGGTACGGGAAGCTGAACGAGAAATCCTTGTCCAGCACCTTGTTGAGTTCCTTGAGCTGTGACGTCAGCGTGTCTAGGCGTCCGGTGAGGGCCTCTATATTGGAGCACAGGGCGCTTATGGCCTTGAGCTGCGCCTGGACCGGGTCGAGGAAGGCGGTGGAAGGCAGCCAGGGCTCCGGGGTGGCGATCAGCGCCTTCACCACGCGGTCGTATTCGGTAACGAGGCCGTCTATGCCGTTGGCCTTCGAATCCAGCGAGGAGGTGATGCATGGCTTCTTGGCGTCGGGCGCCTTCAGCAGGCAGGCCTCGGCCGCGGCGGTGGCGCCGGGGATGTTCGCCACCACTTCCGAGTTCAGCAGGCCGAGACCGGCGGCGAGGTCGCCCGCGGCCTTGGAGGCTTTCTGCAGCTTGGGCCGCAGCGGCTTGGTCCTGGCCACTATGGCGTCCAGGCGCTTGCGCGCAGAAGAGACCTTCGCCAGGGCCGGGGAGATGGTGTCCCGTATCTTCTTAGCCTTGTCGTGGGCCTGCGGGATGACCTCGGCCGTCTCGGCGGCCTTGTCGGCGGCCCTGAGGGCTGATTCCAGCTTGGCTAAGTCGCTCTGAAGCGTCTCCAGCGCGCCCAGGCCCTTGTCCGTGTCGCTGAGCGCGGTCTTTGCTGTGTTCACGCGAGAGACGAGCTGTTCCTGGTCCTTGTAGAGGCTCCTGGAATCGGAGTCCAGTTTCTTCAGCGACGGGCTCTCGTAGGCCTGCGGCGGCGTGGTGGTGCCGGGGCCGCCGATCACCGGCGTAACAGGCAGGCGCGGCGCCGGGCCTGCGGCGGCCGGTAAGGATAAGGCCAGCAAGGACATCGCCAAGACAGTGGGAGCGATCGGACTGCTTTTCATCGTTGCCTCCGTGGAACAAGATATGCTTCGGTCGCCGGACTAAGGTGGGGCCGCATAAATGGTAGCGAATATGGCGGCCGGACCCAATCGGCCGGGCCCTGCCGCCCGCTCCATCGCACCGGTTTTGCTAGAATAGCGCTGTGGTCCGCGGCGCGGCGGAAGACGTTCCCGGCGCGGCCGGTCGGGACTCTAGAGCCGTGCATCAGAGGAGATAAAAGCGCGATGATAAAGGCCGTTATATTCGACCTGGACGGGACGCTGCTGGACACGATAGAGGACATAACCGACTCCCTGAACGCGGCCCTGGCCGCGGACGGCCTGCGCACCTACACGGCGGCAGAGACAAAACTGTTCGTCGGCAGCGGCGTGAAGACCCTGCTGGAGCGCGCCCTGGCGCTGGCGCCGGGAGGCGAGGGGAGGTACGACAGCGTCAGGGAGCGGTACCTGCGGGAGTACGCCGCCAGGAGTACCGTCAAGACGCGTCCGTATCCCGGCCTGGAGCGGGTCCTCGAGGAGCTGCGCGCGATGGGCCTGAAGACGGCGGTGCTGAGCAACAAGCCGCAGGGCGACGCGCTGAAGACGGCCGGGCATTATTTCCCGCGAGCCGGCTTCTCGCTGGTGGTGGGGCAGCGGGAAGGCGTCCCGGTCAAGCCGGACCCCTCCTCGCTGCTGGCCATGGTCCGGGAGCTCGGGCTGAGGACCGGGGATTGCCTTTTTGTCGGGGACTCCGACGTGGATATGCTGACGGCCGCTAACGCCGGCATGCTGAAGGTGGGCGTGCTGTGGGGTTTCAGGCCGCGGCAGGTGCTGGAGGCACACGGGGCCGACTACCTGGTGGACAGGGCCGGGAGCCTGCTTGAGATAGTCAAGGAGCTAAATTCCTGAGCTTCTTACGGCGCCGGCTTTTTGTTATCATAGACCTATGGGGGGAGCTGAACAAAGCGCCAAGGCCGCCATACTGGTCGTGGACGACGACAGGAACGTCTGCGACCTGATCAGTTCCATACTTGGCGAGCGCGGCTACAGGACCATAGTCGCCGGCAATGGCAGGGAGGCGCTCGCCTACCTGCGCGGCAGGGAGGCGCATCCGGGCCTCATCCTGCTTGACCTGATGATGCCGGTGATGAACGGCTGGGAGTTCAGACGGGCCCAGCAGGATGACCCGTCCATAGCCGATATCCCGGTGGCCATCATAACCGGCATGCCCGGCGTGGAGGGGAAAGCCTCCTCGATAGGCGCCGTGGACGTGCTTTACAAGCCCTCCCGCGTGGAATCCCTTTCCGCGCTGGCCTCCCGTTTCTGCGGCTGAGGCCCGCGCCCAAAAAGGTAGAATCTCCGGATGAGCGGCGAGGAGACCGGCAGAAAGGGCGTCACTGGCGGGCGGAGGGCGCTGGACCTGCTCCTGCTGGCGGCGGCCTGCTGGGCCGCCGTCCTGGTCTGGCAGGTCCGCGGCCGGCAGCTCCGCTCCGAGACCGGGATAATACGGGACGCGCTTTTCCCCTGCCGCTTCCCTATAACCTATTCCATAGGCAGGATAGACCCGCGGTACGGCGTTTCGTCGGACGAGCTGGCCGGATACGCGGCCCGGGCCGCCGCCGTCTGGGACGGAGCCATGGGAAGGGAGCTTTTCAGGGCGGTGCCGTCCGGCGGCGAGATAACGATAAACATGGTCTACGACCAGCGCCAGGCCTCGATGGACAAACTGAAGGCCATGGGGCTGGCCACGGACCAGAGCCTGGAGGGCTACAGGTCGCTGAAGGCCAGCTACGACGGGATGTCCGCCGAGCTGGACCGGAGGCAGGCCTCCCTGGCCGCCGGGCTGGAGGCTTACAGGCGGGACGCGGCCGAATACAATTCCGTGGTGGAGGAGTACGAGCGCAGCGGGGCCTCGTCTGGGCAGCGCCGGATGTTCGCCGAGAGGCGTTCCGCCCTGGAGCGGGAGTTCTCCCGGTTGAAACTACTGGAGAACTCGGTCAACGAGCAGATAGAGACTCTCAACGCGCTGGCCACCGCTCTGAACCAGCTTATAGTGCGGCTGCGCATAAACGCGGCCCAGTACGACAGGCAGGGGGCGGCCCTGGGCGGGACAGAGGAGGGGCATTACGCCGTGGACAACGGCTTCCGCTCCATAGACGTCTACACCTATTCCGACAAGGCCCAGCTGACGCGGCTGCTGGCCCACGAACTGGGGCACGCGCTGGGCCTGGGCCACGTGGGCGACCCGCGGGCCATAATGGCGCCTGTCAACCGCGGGCGTACGTTGGACCTTTCTCCGGACGACCTGGCCGAACTCGCCTCCGCCTGTACCTCGCCGCTGGCGCGGCACAAGCGTAAACGATAGGCCGCCATAAAAAGGGGCAGACCCCAGCGGGCCTGCCCTCACGGTCCCGCTCTCCGAGTGGCTTATACTTGGGTGGGACCTGATTATATTATAGCCCACGCTGTACGGATTTCAAGGGCCCTTCGGGCATATTTTTAAAGCCGGCTTTGTAACATTTTCGTCTTAAATAATCAATTTTTCCGCACAAGGCGCGGCGCTAAAATAACTATATAATATGTCCGGCCGCAAGGGACTTGAAATGGCAGCCTGCCCCGCCTCCTCCTTCCGCGGACGGGCCCTCCTGGGCCTGTTCTGCGCCTTCCTCCTGCCCGCCCTGGCCGGGCTGGCGGCCGCGCAGGACGTCACGCCGCCGACGGCGGCAGTACTGCAGCCAGCCGACGGCTCCTACGTGAGCTCGCTGCCCTCGATAACCGGCACGGCGGCCGACGACACGGCCGTGGCCTCGGTCAGCCTGGAGTTGAGCCGGCAGTCGGACGGGCTCTACTGGAACGGGGCCGCCTGGGCCTCCGGGCAGACCTGGCTGGCTGCGTCCGTCTTTCCTTCGTCGTGGTCGTACTCCGGGGTGCCGCCGCTGGTGGACGGGTCCACCTACGCGGTGACTGCCAGGGCCGTGGACGCGGCTGGCAATGTCTCGCCGGACGCCTCCTCTCTCTTCTACAAGGACGCCTCCGGCTGCCGCTGGGGGCTGTGGAGCGTGCAGAGCGGTCCCTGGTCCTCCACCGCCACCTGGAACAGCGGGGTAGTCCCTTCGGCCTGCAGTTCCGTGCTGGTCTCGGCAGGCAGCACGGTGACGCTGGACGTCCCGCTGGCTCAGGCGCGCTCGGCCGCTCTGGACGGGGAACTGTCCTTCGCCCGCTCGGCCTCATCCTCGTTCATGCTGAGCGGGGGCAGCCTTACCGTCAATTCCGGCGGGACGCTGGACATGGGCGCCGAGGCCAGCCCGATACCGTCCACGGTCACGGCCACGCTTATCCTCTCCTCCGGCGCCTACGCCGGACAGTACGCGCTGGTGATAGAGGACGGGGGCTCGTTCTCGGCGCGCGGCTCGGAAAGGACGCCTTACGCCTACGCCACTAAAAGTATAACGACCGACAGCAGCCTTTACGTCTACGGCTCCACCTCGGCGGCCGGCTGGCAGATGGGGGACGCCATCGCCGTAGGGCCCACCTCCGGCAGCGGCCCCGTCTCGGTCTCGACCCGCACCATCTTCTTCCTGAACACCGGCGCCGCGCCGGAATACAACGTCATCTGGACCGGCGGGGCCTTGGCGTCGCCCAGGTACCTGAGCCCCGGCACTCCGATACTGGTAGCCAACCTGACGCGCAACGTGGTGGTGCGCTCCTCCGGAACCGTGGTGGGCGGCCCGATGGGCAACAGCGCCGCGGTGATAGACCGCTCCGCCTCGCCGGCAGGCTTCAGGGCGGCATACGCCGAGTTCGCCTACCTCGGGTCCTCGGCGGGCCCCATGTACGGCCTGGGGCTGGAGGCGGCCTCAGGGGCGGAGATCTCCAGCTCCTCCATCCACGACTGCTCCTACGGGCTGGTGCTGAACGGCTCCTCCGGCAACGTCCTCTACGCGGACAGCTTCTACAACAACCTGTACGGCGGGGTCGCGTTCCTGGACTCCCAGCACAACACGCTGGAGCGCGACTATGCGTACGGCAACGGCGGCCACGGGCTGTACCTGCACGGCTCCTCCGCCTACAACGCGCTGGAGAAGGACGGTTTCTATTCCAACTCGGGGCAGGGCGTTTATATGGACGGGCCGGGCGGAGGCAATACCCTGGCCGGAGCAAGGGCCTTCTCCAACGGGGCCTACGGGGCGTACTTCGCCGGCTCCCCCGGCAACATACTGGGCGGCAACTTCTATTACTCCAACGCCTCGGGCGGGGTCTTCCTCGGCCAGGCCTCCGGCGTACTCTCGGCAGGAGACCGGGCCTATTCCAACTACGGGCCCGGCCTTAGCGTCTCCGGCTCCTCCGGCGGGATCTTCGCAGGCGGATGGCTCGGCTACGACGTTTCCGGCGCCTCCGTGCCGGACGCCGTCTCCGAGGTCTATCTGGACCCGGCCCTGGCGGGGTCTCTGACCCTTGACGGCAGCTGGGTGAACGCTTCAGCGCCGGTTTCCACCGCCGGCTTCAAGGCCGGCAGCTGGCTGCTTTCCTACGGGCAGAACGGCTCCTCTGGCACGCTGCGTCTCTGGGGGGATTACGCCATTGCCGGAAGCACGCTCACGCTGGACCGCTCCGCCAGGCTCTATTCCTCCTTCTCCACCGCGCCCAAGCTGATGCGCGGAGGCGGCCATTCCATAACGGGCCTGGCCACGGACGACGCCTCGGCGCGCTCCGAGATAGTGACCGTGGAGGACGAGGGCGGAGATCTCTGGCGGGTATACGGCTCCTCCTCGGGCGTGCTGGGGTCCTTCACGGCCGGGCCCTACTCCAGCTATGCCTTCAGCGGCCCCGGTCTGAGCTTCACGTTGAACGTGGGGGGCTCGCCGGCCGCGGGCGACGCGCTGGACTTCGCCACCGTTCCCGCCTCCGACGACGCGGGTCTGCAGAAGAAGCTCCTCTTCGGGCCTGCTTCCGGCTCCTACAACAACGGGCGCTCGAAACTGGAGATCGCCTCTTCCGGAGGCATCTCCCTGCTGGGAGGAGCGGACGGCTCCGGCTATACGGTGGTGGACAGGCTGGACCCTTCCTCCACTTACTACACCCTCGTGGACTCCGGGGCTTTTACCGCCGAACATTCCTCCTTCACCAACATGGACCAGGACGGCATACAGCTGTCCGGGGCAGGCGGAATATCCATCTCCTCCTGCTCCTTCGACTATCTCGGCTACGCCTCCGGCACCAGTTCTTACCTGACCGCGCGCGACCTGACCTCCGACGCCACCTTCTACGGCGTCTACTTCGGGCTTTCCCGCTCCACCGCGGCCTATCCCGCCGTCTACAACGTCAAAGTGCAGGGTTCCGACGCCGGCCTGCGCTGGCATTTTCTGGGGGACGAGGCGGCGCTGGGGCCGCTGTGGGGAGAGGCCCACGACCTGGAGGAGGGGACGGACAACAAGGTGCTCTGGGGCGACGTCATCCCGCCTACCATTGCCCTCCTGGAGCCTTCGGCCCAGTACGTCGCCTCTCTGCCGGAGATACGCGGCACGGCCGCCGACGACAACTACGTCTCCTCCGTCACGCTTTCCATCACCCGGTTCAGCGACGGGCTGTACTGGGACGGCTCGGCCTGGGGGCCAGGCCCGTCCTGGCTGGACGCGAGCCTGTTCTCCTCCTCCTGGACCTACACCTCCCTGCCGACTTTCCAGGAAGGCTTCACCTACCAGCTGGCCGCCAGGGCGGTGGACGGCGCTGGCAACTGGTCAGATCCCTATTCTACCGCGACCTTCCGCTACGACCCTAACCCGCCGGAGGCGAAGGTGGTCTCGCCCGCGGACGGCGTCGACATCACCTCCTCTGCCTTCGCCGGGGTCTCCGGCACGGCCTGGGACGCCGGTTCCGAACCGGCCGCGGTGTGGGTAAAGATAGAGCGCCTCTCCGACGGCGCCTTCTGGGACGGGACGGCCTCCCAGTGGACCTCCAGCGCCGCCTGGAACGCGGCCTCAGGGACCACGGACTGGGCCTATGCCGGCCCGCCGGAGGGAGAGCTGGCCTCGTGGACCTCCTACTACGCCGTGGCCCGCGCGCAGGACCTGGCCGGGAACATGCAGACCTCCGAAGCCTGGGGCAGCACCTTCACCTACGTTGTGCCGCCGCCGCTGCCGGGGCAGCCGGGCAAGCCGTCCGGCCAGGTGCTGGGCGTCTCCTCCATAGCCTGGTCCTGGGCCGCGGCGGCCGCGGCCGACGGCTACGACGTCTATCCCTCCTCTGCGCCCTCGTCCGCGCCGGCCTACTACCCGGGGACGGCCTTCGTGCAGCAGGGGCTCTCCCCGAACACCACCTACAGCATAACTGCCGCTGGGCGGAACTTCTCCGGGGAGGGGCCGCTGTCGCCGCCTTCCGACGTGCTGGCTACGCCGGCCGCTCCGCCGGCGGGCGTCTCCGCCGGGCTCTACTTCAGCAGCATTACGCTGAGCTGGGCGCTCAACGGCAATCCGCCCGGCACGCAGGCCGAGGTGGAGAAACTTTACGGCTCCGCCGAGGCGACTACGGACGCCTCCTATACCGATACCGGCCTGCTTGGCTGCACCAGCTACTATTACAGCATCTGGAACGTCAACAGCGCCGGCGTTCCCAGCGCCCGCGCTGAGGTGGGCCCGCTGCTGACCGGGAGCCCGTCCCCGCCGCAGCCAGGGGGGCTGTACGCCGCCGCGCTGGGCGGGGGCAGGATAGCCGTCTCGTGGGAGCCGTCGCCTTTCGAGGGGATAACGGCCTACGACCTGTATTATGACGGCGGCAGCGGCACCATAGACTACGGCGCGCCGCTGGCCGTGCTCTCGCCGCTGCAGGATTCTTATATTACCGGCGTGCTGGTCTCCAGCGCGGCCTACAGGTTCGCCCTGAGGGCCGTGCACCGCTGCGGCGTGGAGGAAAAGAACACCTCGGTGGCGGCGTCGGCCCCCTCGCTGGCGGCCCTCTCCGGCCCGCGCGCCGGCATCAGGACGCCGCAGGCCGGCCGGAGGGTGTACGGCAACAGCCTGACGGTGCTGGCTGAGCTCTACTCAGGGACCCCCCAGGAGACCAGGAACGTGCTGTTCCAGTACAGGGCGGCGGGTTCGTCGGCGTGGCTGGACATGGTTCCCGCCGGGGCCGCGGAGCATCCCAACCCGGACGCCTCCTTCCCCTATTTCGTGCACTGGGACGTGACGGGCCTGCCGCCCGGGGAATACGATCTGCGCGCCGTGGCCTACGGGCTCTCCGGGGCCGCCGACCAGGCTCCTGATTCCGTGACGGTGGACGTGGACCCGGCCGCGCCCGACATAGCCGAGAACGACTCCGGCGGGACGGTAGCCAGGTCCCAGACCGTCTATAATCTGGTCCCCGACGCCGCCGCCGCCGGCGACCCGGCCACCCCGCAGGTGACCTACGTGCTGATCCCGGCCGGGGCGCTGGACGCCTCCTCCGCTACGCTGACCGTGATAAGCGGTCCCCCGGCGCTCCCTCCGCCCCCCCCGGACGCAGTCCCGGCGGGCATAGCGGCTGAAGCCTCGTTGTCAGGCCAGAGCGACCTGGCCGGCGGCCTGACCGCGCTGGTGACGCTCTCCTACCAGGACGCCGACGGGGACGGCGTGCTGGACGGGACCAACATCCACGCCGACCAGCTCAGGATGTACTCCTCCCGCACTCCCTCCGGGCCGTGGGAGATGGTGGCCGATTCCTCGGTAGACCTGGCAGGCAGGAAGGTCTCCGGCCATACTTCGCACTTCAGCTATTTCGCGCTGTTCGTGCCGCAGTCGTCGGGAGTAAGTTCGGCGCGCGCCTACCCGGTGCCGTGGAAACCCGGCTCAGGCGGCAGGTTCGACTCGGCCTTCGGTTCTGACGGGATAGTCTTCGATCACCTTGAGGCCGGGTCCGAGATAAGCATCTTCACGGTGACCAGCCGGCTGGTCAGGAAACTGCACGTGAGCGCGGCGGACCTCGGCGTGAAGGTCTGGGACGGCAAGAACTCCTCGGGGGCCGACGTGGCCAGCGGCGTCTACCTGGCCTACATAAAGGCGGGGGGGAATTCCAAGGTGCTGAAACTGGCGGTGGAAAGATGAGGACAGCGCCGCGCCTGCTGCTCGCCTGCCTGCTGGCGTGTTTCGCCGGCCGGGCGTTCTGCGCCGACAGGACCGGCACCGGGGCCGCCGCCTTCCTGGAGCTGCCGGTGGACGCGCGCGGTACGGGCATGGGCGGGGCCGTCACCGCGCTGGACGGGGGGCCTATGGCCATTTTCCACAACCCCGCGGCGCTGGCCGGGGCCGCCCGCCCCGCCGCGGCCTTCAGCCACGCGCTGCTGGTGCAGGGCATGACCTACGACGCCGCCGGCGCCGCGGTGCCGCTGCGCAACGGCGGGCTGCTGGGCTTCAATATGCTGGGCAACGGGGTGCTGGGCGTGGGGGCGCAGTACCTGCGCTATGGCAGCTTCGGCGCGCTGGACAACACCGGGGCGCCGGCCGGCACCTTGTCGCCGGTGGACAGCGCCTTTTCGGCCGGCTACGCTTTCTCTCCCTCTGCGGCCCTCTCGCTTGGCGCGGCCCTCAAATACATCGATTCCCGGATACAGGATTCGGCCTCAGCTTCGGCCATGGACGTGGGGCTGCTGGCCCGGTTCGGGGCCCTCTCCGCAGGGGCGGCGGTGCAGAACATGGGCGGCGCGTTGAAGTTCAATTTACAGGACTCCCCGCTGGCCGTCAACACGAGGCTGGGGGCGGCCTATGCGCCGCGCGGTCCCTGGCGCTGGGCCCTGGACCTGGATTTCCCGCAGGACGGCGCTCCCTGGCTGGCGGCCGGGGCCGAGTATGCCTTCTCCCGGACCTCCGGCTGGGGGCTGACCGCGCGGGCCGGCTACAGCACCGAGGCGCTGCACACCGGCGGGCTGAACGGCGCGGCGGCCGGCTTCAGCCTGGAGCGCGGCGGTCTCTGTTTCGATTACGCCTTCAAGCCGGACGGCGAACTGGGGGCCGCGCACACCTTCGGCCTCAGGTGCCGGTTCGGGGGCCCATGACAGCCTGCCGGCGGTAAAGGTAGAATCTGGGACGTGGAACTCTCCGAGGACCAGGAAAAAGCGCTGGCCGCTCTGCTGGCCTGGCGCAGGGACCCGGCGCGCCAGAACTTTATAACGCTGGGCGGCTACGCCGGCACCGGCAAGACCACGCTTATCGCCGTGCTCAAGAACGAGCTGGCGCGGCTTAACAAGGGCCTGCGCCTCGCCTTCTGCAGCTACACCGGCAAGGCCGCGCAGAACCTGAAGAACAAGCTGCGCGAGGCCGGAGCGCTGGCAGCGCGCGACTCGGTGAGCACCATACACGGCCTCATCTACACGCCGCTGGAGAACGACGCCGGCCAGATAGCCGGCTGGGTCCGCAAGGAGGTCCTGGAGAAGGACCTGATCATCGTCGACGAGGCGTCCATGGTGGACGGCCTGATCTGGGCCGACCTGTGCTCCTACGGCATCCCCATCATCGCCGTGGGGGACCACGGGCAGCTGCCGCCCATCTCCGGCCAGTTCAACCTGATGCAGGCGCCGCAATTGATGCTGTCGCAGATACACCGGCAGGCCGCGGGCAACCCTATCATAAGGGTCTCGCAGCACGCGCGCACCGCCGGCGTGGTCCCGGCCGGGCGCTACGGCGCCGGAGTGGTGAAGTACCCGAAGGACGACCCCGACGCGCAGGAGCGCACCGGCGAGCTGCTGGAGGGCTGGAGCCCGGAGACGCTGATCCTCTGCGGCTACAACAACACGCGCAACCGCATAAACCAGTTCGTGCGCGCGAGCCGGGGCTTCGAGGGCCCCGCGCCCGCCTCGGGCGACCGCGTGATCTGTCTGCGCAACAACCACAAGAAGGCCGTCTACAACGGCATGCTGGGCACGATAGCGCGCATAGCCAGGTACAACGCCGACTGGTACGAGGCGGAGATACGGCTGGACGACCGCGAGAAGCCCTACGACGGGCTGGTCTACGCCCCGCAGTTCGGCGCCAGGACCGGAGTTAACTTCACCAGGGACCGCAAGCTCGCCATGCAGGGCGACCTGTTCGACTTCGGCTACGCGCTCACGGTGCACAAGGCGCAGGGCAGCCAGGCGAAGCGCGTGGTGATGTTCGAGGAGCGCTTCAGGCAGATGGACGACGGCATGTGGCGCCGCTGGCTCTACACCGGCGTCACGCGCGCCGAGGAGGAGCTGTACCTGTTCGGCTAGCGGAACGCGGCGGAGAAAAGAAGAACCCCGGCGCCGTAACGCCGGGGTTCTTCTTGGCCGGGGAGACGCTTACTGCTGCATGAACTGTATGAACCGGGGCCACTGCGTGCCGGCGAAGAGCATGGCGGTGTAGGAGGGGTCGAAGCCCTCCGCCGGGATCGAGATGGAGACCCCGTGCATCCTGGTCATGTCCTTGCTGGGCTTGTTGTCCGCCACCAGCGTCCCGGAGATGTAGTCCGTCAGGTCGGCCGCCCTGGCCTTCACGTCGGCGCTGGCGCTTGAGGCGGCCACGCGGGAGACGAAGTCGTAGAGGTCCTTGTAGGTGTCCTCGGAGAGCATGTCCTGAGAGGAGTCCCGGGCTGCGGCCGCGGTCCTGCCCTCGCCCGCCTTCTCCACCGCTTCGGCGAAGGCGTCCAGTCTGCTCGCGAAGCCGTCCATCGCCGAGGAGCGTATGGCGGACAGAGTGGCGCGGTACGGGTACTGCGGCGTGTAGGTGTCCACGACGGCCCGGGCCAGGTCCAGGGGGGTCATGGAAGAGGAGTAGAACCGCCTGAGCAGGGACGCGTAATCCCAGCCGTCGCCGGGCTCGTTGAGCTCGGAGCCCACCACGAAGTCGGTCCGGTCCTTGAGCTCATAGGCCACCTCGGCCATCTGCATCAGGCAGGCGTCGGAACCGTACACGTCTATGCGGCCCAGGGCCCGCATGATGGCGCCCATCTGGGGAGTGCTCATGACGTGGTGGGTGTTGTCGTCGTAGGCTATGGCCTTGGCGTTGACGTAGCCGGGCGTGGTCGGGACCCAGCCGCCGCCGTGGTTCCACAGCACGTACATGTAGTGGCGGGCCGGGAATTCCTTCATGGCCCACTTGCCGAAATCTATGGCCTGGTGGTAGTCGCCCATGTCGCAGCCGGGGATGCTCTGCAGCGCCGGGGAGGCCATGCCCCTGGTGAACGTGCTCTTGATTATAAGGAAACGGCGGCAGCCCTTCCAGGAGCCCTCTCCGTTGTCGGACAGGTCCTTGTGCCCTATCTCCACGACCACGTTCACCTTGTCCGTGGAGCCCACCTGCTCCATCTGGTTGACGTTCTTGAAGATGGCGCTCTCGAGCGAGTTCTTGCCGTCCACGTAGATCATCAGGGTCCAGTCCTTGACCGGGGCCGCGGCGGACGCGGCGGGGGCGGGCTGCGGCGCGGGAACCGCCCCGGTGTTCCCGCTGAGCCCACGGGCGGCGGAAAAGGCGTCCGAGAGGCCGGAGCCTTCGTCCTGCGCCATGGACGCTAAAGGCAGCATCGTCATGAGGGCGAAAACTGCCAGCGTAATGATCGTCTTGTTCATAATGGCCTCCGGATCATCCTGTCCCATCCGCTCCCGCGCATTTTTCGCCTCTCCGCAGCGTTCAGCTCCTCCCATAGTTTAATTCCGTTCCCCCAGGCGCGCATGGGGCCCCGGTACCGGCGGCGCGTAGGCCCAATGGCCCCTGCGCGCTTCAAAAAACGCTATACTTGTAGGCGCCTCGCGCGTTTCCGGAACGGAACGCCGCTGGCGATGCGGCCGCGGCAGGGGAACAGGATGAGCGAGACCAGCGACAAGATACCGATACTTCCGACCGGGGAGCATATGGGCGCCCCGGTGGCCATAAGGGGCGGCCGCTTCCGCAGGATGATGAAGCTGCCGTACCTGAACGTGGCGCTGATAGTGGGCTGCGGCATGTTCGTGAGCACCTACGCGCAGACCGGCGTGCTGGGCCTCTACCCGTTCCGCTTCCTCCTCAAGGACAAGCTGCACGAGGGACCGCTGCGCGTGGCGCTCTTCATGCAGCTGGCCAACATGCCGTGGAACCTGAAGATCATCTCCGGCATAGTTTCCGACGCGATCCCCATCTTCGGCACGCGCCGCCGCCATTACCTGATGTTCAGCAGCCTGCTGGCCGGCCTGATGTGGCTGGCCGTGGCCATAGTGCCGCCCACCTTCATGCCGATGGTGATGATGGCCATGGCGATGAACGTGGCGCTGGTCTTCGTCAGCACCATAAGCGGCGGCATACTGGTGGAAGGCGGGCAGACCTTCGGCGTGACCGGCAAGCTCAGCTCGGTGCGCGTGCTGGCCATGAACATAGCGAGCCTCGGCGTGCCGCTGGGCGCCGTGCTGGCCGCCTATTCCCTGGGCGTCTCCGCGCTGACGGCCGCCATCCCGCTGTTCCTGCTGTTCTTCATAGCGCTGTTCATGTACAAGGAAAAGCCCACCGCCAGGCGCGACCCCAGGGTGTGGCTGGACATAAAGAAGCAGCTCAAGGTCGCGGCGAAGGCCAAGAGCCTGTGGTTCGCGGCCGGCCTGCTGTTCCTGGTGCAGTTCGCGCCGGGTTTCCAGACGCCGCTGATGTTCTACCAGACCGACACGCTGCATTTCAGCGAGAAGTTCATCGGCCTGCTGACGCTGATAGACGCCATAGCGGGCGCCGTGGGCGCGCTGTTCTACGTGTACTTCTGCAAGCGCTTCAAGCTGCGCCAGCTGCTCTACGGCAGCGTCTTCTTCACCGGCACGCTTTCGCTGCTCTACCTGGGCTACGACGGGAAGAACTCCGCCATCGCGATAGAGGCCGTCTATATGCTGGTGGTCAGCCTGGTGCAGCTGCCGCTCTACGACCTGGCCGCGCGCGCCACGCCCAAGGGCAGCGAGGCTGTAGGCTACTCCGTCATCATGAGCGTGTGGAACTGGGGGCTGTTCGTCTCCGACCTGGTGGGTTCCGCGCTGTACCAGGACTACCACGTGACCTTCAAGAACCTGGTCTGGGTAAACGCCGGCACCACGCTGCTGGTGCTGTTCGCGGTGCCGTTCCTGCCGAAGATGCTCGTGGACACAAAAGAGGTGGAAGGCCAGGACCTGGCTGTAACGGAGCCGCAGGCCGAGTCGGGGACGGCCTGAGGCCGGCGAGGCGCGAAAAAAGCCCCGGGCGGAGTCGCCCGGGGCTTTTTCGTTCGCTGGGCCGCGCGATCAGTTCTGCATGAACTGTATGAACTCGGGCCAGCGGGTGCCGGCGAAGAGCATCGCCGTGTAGCTGCTGTCCAGCGGCTGGTCGGGTATCTCGATGGAGATGCCGTGCGCCCTGGAGTAGTCGCTGCTGACCTTGTTGTCGATCACCAGCGTGCCGTTTATGTAGGACATCAGGTCTCGGGCCTTGGCCTTGACGTCGGCGCTCTTGCTGGTGGAGGCCATCAGCGAGAGGAAGTCGTAGAGGTCCTTGTAGTCGGTGAAGGAGCCCTGGTCCTCGAAGTTCTGCGAGCTGTCGCGGGCCGCAGCGGCGGTCTGGCCGTCGTTGGCCGCCTCCGCCGCTCCGACGAAGGAGTTCAGCTTCTGGACGAAGTCGGGCAGCGCGGCCGTCCTTATGGTGGAGAACGTGGCGCCGCTGGAGTACTGGGGGGTGTAGGTGTCGGTGACGGCGTTGGCCAGGTCCTGGGCGCTCATGCCGGAGGCGTAGAAGCGCCTGAGCAGGGCCGCGTAGTCCCAGCCGTTGCCGGGCTCGGTCTTCTCCGACCCCACCACGTAGTCCACGTTGTCCTTGAGCTCGTAGGCCACCTCGGCCATCTGCATCAGGCAGGCGTCGGAGCCGTACACGTCTATGTGGCCCAGCGCCCTCATGATGGCGCCCATCTGCGGGGTGCTCATCACGTGCTTGGTCTGGTCGTCATAACCTATGGCCTTGACGTTGGTGTAGCCGGGGGTATTGGGCACCCAGCCGCCGCCGTGGTTCCACAGCACGTACATATAATGCTGGGCGGGGAAGTGCTGCATGGCCCATTTGCCGAAGTCTATGGCGTGGTGGTAGTCTCCCATGTCGCAGCTCTGTATGGTCTGCAGCACTGGGGAGGATATGCCGTCGGTGGGGTTGGCGGCCTTCTTTATGAGGTAGCGGCGGCAGCCGGTCCAGTTGCCGTCCCCGGTGTAATCGCCGTACTGGCCGTTCATGCGGCCGACCTCGACCACGACGTTGACGTTGGCGTTGGAGCCGACCTGCTCCATCTGGTGGACGTTGGTATAGGCGAACTGCTCCAGCGAGTTCTTGCCGTCTATGTAGACCATTATGGTCCACTCCTTGGGCGCCGCGCGCTGCGGCGCGGCGGCCTCGTTGACCGGCACCGGGACAGGAACCGGCGCGGGAACAGCCTGGGCTCCGGAACTCCTGCTGTAGCCGCTGGCGGAGGAATAGGCCCCGGAAAGGTCGAAGCCTGCGTCCTGCGCGATAGCCGCGGCGGGAAGTATCGCTGTCAGGGCGAGAAGCGCTATCGTGTAAGTCCTGTTCATATATCCTCCGGTCGCTGTATTCTTGCCTCTTGGGGCTCACCGCCTACGCGTATAGTCTACATCGTCAATCTTGACGGCGCAAGGGGGGGAGGGCCTATATCTTTTCTGGGTCTAAAGTCCTATGACCGGAAAAAGACGGCGGGGCTCTCCCGCGGCGATAATAGTGTAAAATCTATTGCCGGGTCCGGGTTGGGACGGCCAGAGGGCTGTATATAAGGAGAGCAAAATGAACAAGAAAGCGGCTAAAGCGGCGGTGCTGGCGGCGTTCATCGTGCTGGCGTTGGGCGGTCTCTATTACGCGAGGGCGCAGATGGGCGGGGGAATGGGCGGTATGGGAGGCGGCCCCGGGCAGCGAATGGGCGGCATGAACCCGCAGCTGGGCATGCGCCCAGGCGGGATGAACTGCTCGTCCATGGTGGTCTTCGGGAAGCATATCTATGTCATGTCAGGCCCGAGGCTGATAAAAGTGGACCCTGTAGCCATGAAAGTGGTGGGATCCCTGCTGGTAGGCGGTCCGGCCGCCGCGGTGCGCGGCGGCGGGCAGGGGCCTGACGCCCAGTCCGCGCCGCAGGGCGGGCAGGACGAAATGCCGGAAGACATGGGCAACATGGGCGATTAGACTCCGCGTCCGGCGCGTAGTTCCGCGGGGGAGGGCCTGTCCAGGCCTTCCCCCCGGTCTTTTCCCTCCTCCGGCGGAGCGACACGCCCTTGTCGGGGCGGCGTGCTATACTATTCCTGATGGAGCCGCTGGAGATACTCAAGAAGCGCTGGGGCTACGGCGCTTTCAAGCCGCTGCAGAAGGAGGCCATAGACGCCGCCTTCGCGGGGCGCGACTGCCTGGTGGTGCTGCCCACCGGCGGCGGCAAGAGCCTCTGCTACCAGCTGCCGGCGGCGGCCGGCCGCGGGCTGGTGCTGGTGGTCTCGCCGCTGATAGCCCTGATGGACGACCAGGTGGCCTCCGCGCGCGAGGCCGGCCTGGCCGCGGACGCCCTCCATTCCAACCTCAAGGCGGAGCCCAAACGCGAGGTTTACCGCAACCTCGCCGAGGGCCGCACCGAGCTGCTCTACGTCAGCCCCGAACGCCTGCTCGCCGGGGACATCTACGGCTACCTGGCCGACCGCCTGGTGCTGGCCGCAGTGGACGAGGCGCACTGCGTTTCGCACTGGGGCCACGAGTTCCGCCCGGAGTACCGCCGCCTCACCGAGGCGCTGGACCTTTTTCCCAAGGCGGCGCGCATGGCGCTCACCGCCACCGCCACGCCCGCCGTGCGCGGGGACATCCTTCACAAACTAGGCCTGCGCTCGCCGGACATCCTGATAGGCCACCCCGACCGGCCCAACCTGGTGTACCGCGCCTTCCCGCGCCGGGACCAGGTGAAACAGGTGCTCGAGGCGGTGCGCCGCCACCCCGGCGAGGGCGGCATCGTGTACGCGCAGACCCGCAAGGACGTGGAGCGCCTGGCCGCCAAGTTGAAGGAAGAGGGCGTCTCCTGCGCGCCGTACCACGCCGGGCTTAACGCCGAGGAGCGCCGTCAGGCGCAGGACGATTTCGTCAACGAGCGGCTGGACGTGATAGTGGCCACCATAGCCTTCGGCATGGGCATAGACCGCTCCAACGTGCGCTACGTGGTGCACGCCAACACGCCGCGCTCGGTGGAGCACTACCAGCAGGAGAGCGGCCGCGCCGGGCGCGACGGCGAACCGGCCGAATGCACGCTGCTGTTCGCCGCCTCGGACCTGGCCACGCACAAGTGGCTGGCCAAGAAGGATATCCACCTTTCGGCCGAGCGCCAGCGCGCGCTCGACAAACAGCTCAAGGACATCGGACGCTACGCGGTGTCGCCGGTGTGCCGGCACGCGCTGCTGGCCGCGCATTTCGGCGAGCCCTATCCGGCGGACGGCAGGCAGCAGGGCGGGGAAGGCTGCGGCGCCTGCGACGTGTGCCTGGGCGAGACCAAGGGCCTGCCCGAGGAAGAGGCGCGCCTGACCGCGAAGAAGATATTGAGCGCCGCGTGGCGGCTGGAAGGACGCTACGGCGCAGGCTACGTGGTGAACATCCTGCTCGGCCGGCCCGGCGAGCGCGCCGCCGCGTGCGGGCACGACCAGCTGAAAGTTTTCGGCATCCTGAAGGAAGCGGGCGAGCCCGCCGTGCGCTCGTGGATGGACCAGCTGATAGTGCAGGACTACCTGGAGATCACCGAGGACGACGAGTACCCGCTGCTGCGCATAACGGCCGAGGGCCGCGCGCTCTGCCAGGACAAGGGCGAGGTGCGCCTGGGCCTGCCGGTGAAGCCGGCCAGGGACAAGAAGAAGCCCAAGGCCCTGCGCGCCGCCGGCCCGGATTTCAGCGAGGCCGACGCCGCGCTGTTCGAGCGCCTGCGAGCCGTGCGCCGGGCGCTCGCCGACAAGGCCGGCGTGCCGCCCTACGTGATCTGCCAGGACGCCGCGCTCGCGGAGATGGCCGCGCTCAAGCCCGCCACCCCGGAGGCCCTGCTGGACATCAAGGGCATGGGCGAGAAGCGCGTGAAGAAGTACGGCGAACACTTCCTGGCCGCCCTGGCCGGCAGACAGGACCTGCCCCTGGCGGACTGAAGAAGATATTTTCAAGTGAAAATATGGCCTCCCGTTTCTGTCTTTGAATATTCCGGGCAGTCCGGCCTTGCCTATGGGTGGGGCCGTGCTGAAAACGGTCCGCAGCTTTTGGCATTTAAATTGCTCTCCTTGAAGCGTAGCCGTCAAAACGAAAAGAGGAGAACGAACAATGAAAAACGGGATTATAGCGATAGTGCTTTCTGTGCTTGCCGCAGGCGCCGCGAATGCCGCGGAGGCGTTCAGTATACCGGTGAACAGCCTGAGCAATGTCAGCGTGCCGGCAGTGCGGATGTCCCCGGTGTATTCGGAGGGGACGCTGGACAAGAGCCTGCAGTCCGCGGTTGACAACCTCAAGCAGGACCCGGCCAACGCCGGCCTGGTGCAGGATTTCGTGTGTCTTAAGGTGTTCGGCACTTATGAGCAGAAATACCAGTTCGTCTACGGGCAGGACAAGACGTTCGTAATGCCGGAGCGCTGCCAGCGGCTGACGGCCGAGATCAGGATGAACAACGTCAGCAGGAACGCCATAACCGACGCCGCAAACAGCGCGCTTAAGTGGGTGTGCCGGGCCTATACCCATGCCGTCACCTATTACCAGTGCGATTCCAATAACGAAAATTGCGACGAGAAGATAAAGAACGTGGTAGAACAGTCCTGCGACTGGGAATAAGGAGAACTCTATGTTCGGTATTGTCGTATTCGCGGTGAGCGTGGTGCTTACCTACTTCGTGGCCGGGGTCGCCAGCATAAACCTGGCGCTGGCCTGGGTCACGCTGGCCCTGCTGCTGGTCATGATAGCTGTTTCGTACGCCAGGAAGCGGCCGGCAGGGCTCCTCGTTAAGTACGCCCTGATAGTGGCGGCGGCCGCAGCAGTGGTGCAGACGGCCAACGCGGCGGACAAAAGGCATGCGCGCCGCGCTAGCGCCGGGCTGATCTCCGCGGCCGAGCGGTATAAGGCCGATACCGGCGCTTACCCCGCCAACCTGGAGGACCTGCGTCCCAAGTACATAGCGAAGGTCCCGCGGGCCAGGTACACGGTCACCAACGGGCAGTATATACTCCGGCCCGGCCGCCTGTACTACTACGTGGACCCCACTATGCTGGCGGAGGAGTACGACTTCGCCGCCGGAACCTGGAGCCTGCGAGCCGCTTCGGACATCCATTAGCGCGCGGACCAGAGGGGGCAGGCCGGAAAGCGGCCTGCCCTTTTTTTGTAAGATTGTAGCGATGGAGAATACGATCTGCGTCTATTGCGACGGCGCCTGCTCCGGCAACCCCGGGCCGGGCGGCTGGGCCGCGGTCATCATCTACCCAGAGGGCCGCGTGCTGGAGCTCGGCGGGGGGGAGCGCCACACCACCAACAACCGCATGGAGATGGCCGCTGCCATAGCCGCGCTCTCCGCCGTGGAGGAGCGCCCCGAGCCCGTCAAGGTCTATACCGATTCCGGTCTGCTGATAAACGGCGTGAAGGGCTGGCTCTACGGCTGGAAACGCAAGGGCTGGTTGACCGCCGCCGGCCAGCCGGTGCTGAACCGCGACCTCTGGGAACGCATAGACGCGCTGGCGCAGGCCCGCAAGGGCAGGCTCTCCTGGGGCCATGTCAAGGGCCACGCCGGCCACGAGGTGAACGAGCGCTGCGACGCCATAGCGGTGGCCTTCTCCAAGGGCCAGCGCCCGGAGCTGCACGACGGCCCCGCCGTGGGGTGCGGCTATTCGCTGCTGGAGCCTGGGGAGGACCATCTGCACAAGCCGGCCCCGAAGGCCGCGGCGCGCGCCCAGAGGCCCAAAGGTCCCGCCGTTTACCTGAGCCTGGTGGGGGGCCGGCTGGAACGTCACTCCACGTGGGACCAGTGCAAGTCCCGCGTGCACGGCGTTCCTGAAGCAAAGTTCAAGAAGGTGTCCTCCGCGGAGGAGGAAGAGCGGACCCTGGCCGATTGGGGGCTTCAACTGGACCGTTGAAGCGCCGCGCTCTAACCCCTAAAGATTAGCCCTAAATACAAAGGTCCGGACGTTGAAAACCGGGCCTGGATTGAGGTATAGTTTTTTTGGGCTGCGGAACAGGGGCCGCGCCCTGGTAAGCCGGGCAAGGGGGGGGTATGAAAGAACTGGGAATACTGGTGATGTTGACGGTATTGGGCGGCGGGCTGGCGCTCGCGCAAAAGCCGCCGCAGCCGGCGCCTGAGTCCGGGATAAAGACGGAGAGCGCTCCGCCTGTTAAGAAGGGGGAGAAGCCCAGGCTGCGCAAGTTCCTGGCCGAGGTGACGGCGGTGGACCCTGCGGCCGGCAAACTGACGGTCAAGGAGCGTAAGGGCAAGCCTGCGACGCTGCTGGTGGGCGCGGATGTCAGGATAGTGCTGGGCGGCAAGCCGTCCTCCCTGTCGGACATAGAGGCGGGGGACAAGGTGCAGGTGATGTACGAGGGCAAGAAGGACGGGCCGGTGATAAAGAAGATACGGGTGATAAAGAAGAGAACAGCCGCCAAAAGGGAGGAGCGGCCTAAGGGGGCGCAGAAGCCCTGAGGCCGGTTCCGGAGGGGGCCGATGTCCTGCCCAAGGCGGCCGCGGATAAGCCCGCGGCCGCCGCTTTTTTGCCGCGTCATAAACCTCTAAACATGTGCGGCCAGTATTTGTTAGTATTGTTCTAGAGCCGCGCGCCGCGCTTTCCGGCCGGGCTGAGGCTCCCATGATGAAACACCGCGTTATCCGTTACGCCTGCCTTGCGGCCGCCCTGATCGCTCTGCCGGTATTTTCGGGCGGAGCCGTCCTGCCCTCCTCCCCGTCAGCCCCGCCTCCGGGGAACTACGTCAACGACTACGCCGGGGTAATGGACCCGGGCGCCGTAGCCAAGCTGAACTCGGTCCTGGCCGAACTGGACGCCAAGGCGCATGCCCAGGTGGCGGTTCTGACGGTCAAGAGCCTTGGCGGCAGCGACATAGAGACCTATGCGGTCGACACCTTCCAGAAATGGGGCGTAGGGAACAAGAAGACCGACCGGGGCGTGCTGCTGCTGGTGGCCACTCAGGATCGCAGGTCCCGCATAGAGGTGGGCTACGGTCTGGAACCGGTCCTTACGGACGGCCTTACGGGAGAGATACAGGACAAGTACATGCTCCCGTATTTCAAAAAGGGCGACTATTCCGACGGGGTCTATTACGGGGCGCTGGCCGTGGCCTCGGTGATAGCGGAAGACAGGAAAGTGCAGCTGACCGGCGGGCTGACGGGAGACGAGGGGCAGGCTGACTCGGGCCCGCCGCTGACCACGGGCCAGAAAGTGCTGGGGATCATTTTTCTTATCCTGGCCGTCTACTTCATCCTCCGCCACCCTTTCCTGGCGTATCTGCTTTTCAGCGGCATGATGTCCGGAGGCGGGGGCGGCGGCTTTGGCGGAGGCGGAGGTTTCGGCGGCTTCGGCGGCGGACTGTCAGGCGGCGGCGGCAGTTCCAGGAGCTGGTAGGAGAGAACATGGGCAAGATGACACCTGAATCACTGACCGAGGAGATAAGGAAGGTCTGCGGCGAGAGGCTTCGCTCCGTGGTGCTGTACGGTTCGGCCGCGGCCGGGGACAGTCTGAAGACCTCGGACTATAACGTGCTGCTTGTGCTGGACGCCGTGAGGGCGGACGACCTGCTGGCCCTGGCCCCGGTCTGCTCGCGCTGGGGGAAGGAGGGGAACCACGCCCCGCTGATGTTCGCCAGGGAGCGCCTGCTGCGCGCGGCCGACGTCTTCCCGGTTGAGTTTTCCGACATAAAGCAGACGCACCGTATACTTTACGGCGAGGACCCGTTCTCCGGAATGGAGATAGATCCCGCCATGCTGCGCCTCGGGCTGGAACGGGAGCTCCGGAGCAAGCTGCTGCTGCTGCACGAGAATTTCCTCGCGTCCGGGGGCGGGCGCAGGGAGACCGAGCGCCTGATGGTCTCCTCCATCTCGGCTTTCCTGACGCTGCTGAAGGCCGCGCTGCGGCTTTACGGCGAGGTGCCGCCGGCGAAAAAGATAGACGCGCTGCCGGCGCTGGGCAGGCACATGAAGCTGGATGAAGAAGCCTTCCGCATGGTCTGGGCCCTGAAAGAGGGCCGCGGCTCCGGAGCTGAACCGGTGGACCTCTTCAGACGCTACCTGGCCGCCGCGCAGGCCGTTACGGACGCCGTTGACCGCTGGGAGCAGGTCGCTAAAGAGAAGATCTCGGCTTGATCTAAGGAGAAGAACATGAAAAAAGGACTATTGATAGGGATCGGCGCGGTAGTAGCGGTGGTGCTGGTGGTCGGCCTGTGGGTCGGCTCCATCTACAACCGGCTGGTGACCACTTCTGAGGCCATCCCGGCCCAGTGGAGCCAGGTGGAGACGGTGCTGCAGCGCCGCTACGACCTGATCCCCAACCTGGTCAACACCGTGAAGGGCTACGCCAAGCACGAGAAGGACATACTGGAGGAGGTCACCCGGCTGCGCAGCCAGTGGGGCGCCGCCAAGAGCCAGCCGGAAAAGGTGCAGGCGGCCAACCAGATGGAGTCCGCCCTTTCCCGCCTGATGGTGGTGGTGGAGAACTACCCGCAGCTCAAGGCCAACGAGAACTTCATCCGCCTTCAGGACGAGCTGGCCGGCACCGAGAACCGCATCTCGGTGGAGCGCATGCGCTACAACGCCGTGGTCAACGCCTACAATGTGACCGTGCGCAGCTTCCCGGACAACGTAATAGCCGGCATGTTCGGCTTCCAGAAGTCCGACGCCTACTTCAAGAGCCAGGAAGAGGCCGCTCAGGCGCCAAAAGTGCAGTTCTGACCTTCAGCCCGGGCGCCGGCCAAGCGCCGCGCGCCCGGGCGATATTCGTTCCGCTTGAACATCGTCATAACAGACCCGAAGTCCAGCCTGGTTGAGAAGGCCGGGGAACTGCTGCTCTCCGGTAAAAAGCCGGAGAGCTCCATAGTAGTGTTCCCGGGCAAGCGCCCGGGGCATTTCCTGCGGCGCTATCTGGCGGAGAAGAAGGGCGCCGCGCTGCGGGCGCCCGCCATACTCGCCATGGACGGCTTCATTGACCTCGCCGCCGAGCAGCTGGGGATAAAAGGCAGAGAAGCTTCGCGCCTGGACCTGGCCTGGCTGCTCTACGACAGGCTGAAGTCCGAACTGTGCCGCGTCATCTCGCGCGACCCGAAGGAGCTCACGCTGGAGGCGCTGCTGCCGTGGGCGCTCAAGGTGATAGGCGACTTCGAGGAACTTAAGATAGAGCTGAAGACGCCAAAGGACCTTTCCTCCTACGACTCCATCCTGCCGCGCGACCTCAAGACCGACTCTTTCCTGAAGAAGCTGGAGAGTTTCAGCCGTCTCTACGGGGATTTTTACGCCGCGGCGGAAAAAGAGGGCCTGCTGACCCGCTCCGTTAAGTACGCCTCGGTCGCCGCCGGAATAAAGGGCTTCGACTCCGGGAAGTACGAGGACATCATTTTCGCCGGGTTCTTCGCGCTGACCAGCTCGGAGAAGGCTGTCCTGAAGCACCTGGCTTCCCGCGGGGCGCGGATAATACTGGAGCCGGGGCCAGGCCTCGCGGAACAGTTCTCTTTCCTCGGCGGCAGCGTGCAGGCGCTGGCCGCGGGGCGCCAGGCCGCGCCTGCGAAGCTGCATTTCTACAAGGCGCCGGACGCGCACGGAGAGATCTTCAAACTGGCGCAGGCGCTTAAGGACCCGGCCCCCGGAGACGTGGTGGTGCTGCCGGAGTCCCGTACGCTGTTCCCGCTTTTGCAGAACGCGTTGCCCCCGGACTGCGACTACAACGTCTCCATGGGCTACCCCCTCACGGCCACTCCGGTCTACGGCCTGCTGGACGCGCTGGGCGACCTGCTTGATAAGAAGACCGAGGGCGGCTACTTCGCGCCCAACTACCTCAAGTTCGTCTTCCATCCCTACGTCAAGAACATCTACCTGGACGGCTCCGCCGAGCCCAGCCGCGTCATCTTTCAGACCGCCGAGGAGCTGCTCTCCGGACGCGTCAACAAGTACGTGACGCTGAAGGAGATGGAGGACAACACGGAGCTTCTGCGCGGCGCGGCGGCCAAGCTGAAGGACTACGGGCAGAAGGTGGGGCCGGCCGAGGTGAAAGCGCACCTCCGTACCGTGCACGGCGCGCTGATAGAACCGTTCGAGACCATAACAGACATATCTGATTTTTCGCAGAAGCTGCTGGAGTTCCTCTCCTATATTTCGCGGAACAGCACCGCGCCGCTGCACCCGTACTGGGCGCCTTTCGTGGAGAAGGCCATAGAGCATATCATCGAGCTGAAGAACAGCAGCCTCGCCCCGGAGCGCTTCGATGGCGCTGCGGGCTACTTCAAGCTGCTGAAGACCTTCCTGCAGGGCGCCACCTATCCTTTTCCGGGTACGCCGCTCAAGGGGCTGCAGGTGCTGGGACTGCTGGAGACGCGCGGCCTCAAGTTCAGACGGGTCTACTTCCTGGACGCCAACGCCGACGTGCTGCCGGCCGCGCGCAAGGAGGATACCATCCTCTCGCACTTCGTGCGCGAGAGCCTTGGCCTTTCCACCTACAAGACGCGCGAGCGGCTGGCGCGCTACTATTTCAATACCCTGCTCTCCGGCGCGGGCGAGGCGCACGTCTTCTACAAGGACTCCGCCGACAAGGAGCGCAGCCCGTTCGTGGAGAAGCTCGCCTGGGACCTGGAGAAGCTGGGAAAGAAACCCGACGAGAGCGAGGTGCACCTGCGCATAGATTTTTCGCAGGCCGACCCCGGCCCGGTGAAAAAAACACCTGAGCTGGTGGAGGCGCTTAAGGCCCGCGAGTTCTCGCCGTCGGCCATAGATGCCTATCTGGATTGCGGGCTCAAGTTCTATTATCAGTACGTCCTGCGCCTGCGCGAGAAGGAGGAGGTTTCCGGCGAGATCGAGCAGCGCGACATCGGCGTCATCGTGCACGAAGCGCTGGAGGCCTTTTTCAAGGGGAAGGCCGGCGCGCCCCTCAATATCACCGAGGAGGATTACGGCAGGATAGGAGCGGAGGCCGGCAGGGTCTTCGACGCGAAGCTCAAGGGTCACGGCTCCGGCTTCGAGTACCTGATAAGGAAACAGGTCGAGAAGCGGCTTGCCGACATACTGGACTATCACCGCGCTAAGCTCGCCGGAGTTACGGTGCTGGCCTGCGAGACCGAGCTGAAAGCGGAACTGACTACTAAATACGGGACGGTAAAACTGAAGGGCCGCGCCGACCGCGTGGACCTGCGCGGCGGCACCGTGCACGTGTTGGATTACAAGACGGGCTCCGCGGCGGCCGCTCCCAACTGGCAGAGGTTCGACCCTGCCGCGAGGGAGGACTGGCCGAGAACCCTCAAGTCGGTACAGCTCCCTTTCTATGTGCTGGCCTACATGGCGGAGAACGGCATAGACGACGCCGCCATGGACGCAAGCCTGATGCTGCTTGGCGCCGAGAACATCTCCGAGGAGGCGCTTTATAAGCCGGGCCGCTCAGAAGCGCCGGACAAGGCCGGGATCCTGGACGGGTACAGGCGGGCCATCACCTCCCTTATAGAGGAGATCCTAGACCCGGACAGGCCTTTTACGCCCCCGCCTGACGAAGCCCCCTGCGAAGGCTGCCGCTTCCGCCCCCTCTGCGGCCGCCAATGGGTTGAATAGGGACGCTGCTTCCTAACTTCCAAACTTGAACTGGCGGCGCGACGCAGGTCCTGGCCTCGGCCGCCTGGATATGCGCGCTAAAACCTGGCGGGACCCCTGTTGCTCCTCGAGGCTTGGCGGACCTCGTTCTGATACATATAGTATTAGGGGGACGGATATTGTAGACTTGCTTGTGGGTATGAGGGGAACGGCGTTAATACTGCTCTGTTCGCTTTTCTGCGCCTGCGCTCCGGCCAGGCGTACCGCTCCGGCCAAGGGCGAGGAACACCCGAGGCTTTCCCCGGGGCAGGTCAGGGAAGTGGAGCGGCTTTACTACGAGGCTGTCGGCGCCTATAGCGCGAACGAATTGGATTCCTCCCGCGCGTATCTGAAGGAGATATTCCGCATCGACCCGGATTATAGGCCGGCCCGGGAACTTCTAGAGAAGATACGGCTGGCCTCGGGAAGTTGAAGATCGGCTATATGCAGTTGGCCAAACTCAGGGAAACAACAGCGTGGTTGCTGATGGGGGTGGCAGTGGTCCTGCTGCTGTGGATAGCCGCCGCCTCCGGCACCCTGATGGACTCGGCAAAAAGTTCCGAACTTTCCGACGCCAAGGTCCGCGCGGATATCTTCGCGAAAAGCGTTGCGGCGGCGATGTTCCCGCGCAAGGACCTCTTCGAAATACATTTTCTCGTCAATGCTCTGAAACTGGACAGGACCCTCAGCTACGCCGCGTTGCTGGCCCAGAACGGACTGGTGATCTCCCACTCCGACCCCGGGATGATAGGCGCTAAGGATACGAGCAGACGCTCCGAGTCAGCCCGCCGGTCCGGTATTCCGATGATGCAGACCTACAAAGGTGAGGATGGGGAAAACTATTACTATTTTTCGAACCCGGTGGTGATAGGGAAGAAGAGGCTGGGCACGGCGGTGATGGCCGTAAGCGACAGCACGCTGCAGCCGGAGCTGGAGCCGCTGAGACAGAAACTGCGTCTGATCTTCTTCGCCTCGCTGGCTGCCCTGCCGCTGCTGTGGCAGCTGCTGGTGCTGATGCGCAGGGAGCGGCGCGCTGCCGAACTGAAATCCGCGATGATACATACAGTCAGCCACGAGTTCAACAACAGTATCACCGTGATAAACGCTTCCCTCTTCCTTCTCAGGGAGACGGAACCGGATATTAACGATGAGCGCAGGGGCGCCATCTACGCTACGCTGCAGTTCGAGATGCGCTCTCTGGAGCGCTACGTGGCCAACATACTCAACGAGGCCCGCATGGAGGCGGGCCGCTTCAAGCTGCAGAAGCAGGGCATAATACTGCGCGCGCTGATCTATTCGATCGTTACTTCCATGGACGCCCTGCTGCGCCAGAAGCGCATTTCCATCTCGATGGATATGCCGGACGTGCCGGTGGAGGTCGAGGCGGACCGGGAGGCGATGTCGCTGGTCGTTTCGAACCTGGTGGGGAACGCCATAAAGTACACCCCAAAAGAGGGGTCTATCTTCGTGCGGCTGGGGGCGGACGACGCCCGAGGCCGCCTTGTTTTTTCCATAGAGAACAGCGGCAAAGGCCTGAGACCCGAGGAAATACGCAAGCTCAAGCGGGAATTCTACAGGACCGAGGACGGAAAAGCCGCGGCCTCCGGCTTCGGGCTGGGCCTGCGCATTACGAACGAACTTCTCCGGCTTCACGGCAGTGAACTGGAAATACGCGGCGAGCCTGGCCGCAGCGCCTGTTTCCTTTTCTCTCTTTCGATAGCTAAGGATAAGGACAAGGGGCGGCACCTGGAGAGCGGGCGCTGAGCCGCCCGGCCCCTCATGTAAGTCCCTGCGGCCCTGTGGTTGGCGCTCTCTGCGGCTGGTCACGGAAGCTGCCTGGAATGGTGGGAAAATGTCAGTAAAAAGCGGAAACAGGCAATGGCGGATTTTCCGCGGGGGACTATAATATATGAGGGGAAGGTTTTCCCTGGCGGGGCCCGGACCCGCTTTTTCCCTGTGCGCCGCGGGCCTAAGGAGGTGGGAGGTCATGAGACAGGCATTGCTTATACTGAACCTGTGTGCCCTCTTTTTCTGCGTCCTGTCCGTTCCCCCGGCCGGCGCGGAGGACTGGAAGTTCAGTTCCTCTGCCTGTTTCGATACGGGGAAGTACGGCACAGGCCAGCGTACGAGCACCTTGTACATTCCCTTCACTCTCAAGCGCTATTACCCCTACTCCACGCTGTCCGTCACCCTGCCCTATATCCGCCAGAGCAGCCGCGGGCTGGTGACCCGGGTCGGCGGCCGGCCGGCGCGCATCGCCGGCGCCGGAGTAAAGACAGCGCAAGGTTCTTCCGCTTCGGGGATAGGGGATATTCTGGCAAAAGGGACCTATGCTCTCGAGACGGAAGGTCAGGACTCGTTCTATCTCGCCCTGGCCGGCACTTTGAAACTGCCCACCGCAGATAAAACCAGGGGGCTTGGCACCGGCGAGATGGACGAGGGGGCCGGGGTGGAATTCTCCAAGGACATGCGCCGTGGCTGGACGCTTCTGGCGGACTGGAGTTTGACGATAATAGGGTCTCCGCCTGGTCAGAGCTATAACAATCAGGTGGCTTTTGACTTCGGCTTTTCCAGGAAAGCGGGCAGGGGCCTGTGGTTCACCATGCTGTACGAGACCAGCAGCGCGCTCGTCACGGGGACCCCTGACCCGCGCGATATAAGCGGCACGCTTGACTACGCTTCTGCCGGCGGCAATCATTATTTCGGAGGGCTTCTGCTGGGTTTGTCGGACGGCAGTCCGGATCTGGGAGTCAGCTTAGGGGTCAGCCGGAGATTGTGACTAAGTGGGGAAGGAGGACGTATGACGACCAAAGGTATGCGGTTGCTGTTCGCGGGACTACTGCTTGGCGCGGCCATGCCGGCGCTGGCGCAGACTAAGACCTCGGACGAAAAGAAACTGGATAAGGCCGCGATGACGATGAACAAGGAGGCTGCCAAGCCGGAAGGCGAGGCGGCGGTCAAAGCCAAACTGAGCGAGGAGTTCGGGGTCGACGCCGCCAGGGTGCAGGCGCTGCGCGACCAGAAGCTCGGTTACGGCGAGATAGGCATAGTGCTGTCGCTGGCGCAGGGAATGAACGGGGGCATCACCGACGCCAACGTGCAGCAGATAATGACCATGCGCAAGGGCCCGCCTGTCATGGGTTGGGGGCAGATATCCAACAAGCTCGGCGAGAAGCTGGGGCCGGTGATCAGCAAGGTCAAAAAGGTATCCTCCGCCGCGCGCCGGGAGGCCGCGGAGAAGGTGCGGCTGATGAAGAGGGAGCGGACAGAGAAACGGGAGGCTGCTAGGCAGGAGGAGCGCCATGAAGTGATGGAACGCATGCAGACGCATGAGCGCCCCGAGCCCCCAGCCAAGCGTTAATAAAATAGGGACAGACACCTATTTCCCGAGCGTTTAGACCCGCTTGTGATAATGACTTTAAAATAGGTGTCTGTCCCTATTTTCCTTATTTTCCATTTTGTATACTTTAGGGATGAAGATATTGCTTATTTCGGGGAGTCCGCGGGGGGAGCGGAGCGTTACTTTCGCCTTCGCCAAAGAGATATTGAGAGGCGCCCGGGACGCAGGGGCCGAGGTGGAGACGGAGCACCTTTCCGGCCGTAAGGTTGGGTTCTGCCACGCCTGCGAGTCGTGCCATAAAGCCGCGATGACCTGCCACATCAAGGACGAGGCGCACATCGTCATCCTGAAGATGCTCAATGCCGACGGCGTCGTCTTCGCCACGCCCAACTACGTGAACCAGGTCACGGGCCAGATGAAGGCGCTCTTCGACCGCACCTCCAACCTGATACACTGCCAGCGCCTGCTTGGCAAATACGCGGCCGCTGCGGTTTCCTCTGGCAGCGGCAACAACCAGCCTGTCACCGATTACCTGGGCTCCTACAGCCGATTGTGCGGCGCACAGTTCTCCGGTTCGGTTTCCTGCGGCCACGCTCCCTCGGCGGAGGGCCTTAAGGCCGCCTACGCTCTGGGGATTAAGCTGGCCGCCGACATAGGAGCGAAGACCGTTTACGAAGAACAGATGAAGGAGATAGAGACCCGCCGCCGCTATTTCGCCGAGATCATCAGGCGGCGCAAGGCCGACTGGGACGGGGAGTACAGGTACTACACCGAGAAAGGCTGGCTCTGAGCCGGCCCCCCGGGGGGGCGCAACCGCGCGGGTTCCCCGCGCGTATTACCATCGATGGACGGGACCGAGGCTGAGCTGCTGGGCCGTTGCGCGGCCGGTGACACCGGCGCGTTCTCAGGTATTGTTGAAGCGTACCAGGACCGCATCTACAGCTTCGCCCTGCGCCTGCTCAGGAACCCGGCGGCCGCAGAGGAGGCCGCTCAGGAGGCCTTCGTAAAGGCTTTCCGGGCCATCTCCAAGTACGACAGCGCCTATCCCTTCGCCTCCTGGCTTTTCCGCATAGCGCACAACGTCTGTATGGACGCCCTGCGCGCCGCCGGCCGCAATTCCTCCATAGACGAGGAGGACTTCCCCGACATGGCCGACCCCGCCCCCGGAGTGGAGGAGACCGTGGGCGCCAGTATGGACTCCGAGCGCATAGAGGCCATGCTGGCCGCGCTCCCTCCGATATACAGCGAGGTGCTGCTGCTGCGGTACCGCGAGGATATGGGGCCCGCCGAGATAGGCCGCGTGATAGGCTCCCCTGAGGGGACGGTCAAGGCCAGATTGTCCAGGGGCAGGGAGATCCTGAAAAAAATGCTGGGGGACGCAACCGTTCAGGGCGCAAGACCGTAATAACAGAGAGGAACATATGGAAGCCAGGAAGACCGATAATATAGCCCAGGCCATAAAAGCCCTGCCCTACCGCAAGGCCCCGGCCGGCTTCAGCGCCAGGGTGGTGGCCCGAATAGCCGCCCAGGCCGAGACGCCGTGGCAGGAGCTTCTGTTGGAACAGGCGGGGCTGCTGGTGGCTGGCTGGAGCGGACTCCTGGTCTCTGGGGCGGCCTGGCTGGCATGGGAGTACTGGGCCAGGCTGGCCGCCGCGCTGCTGGAGCCGGGAGGTTTTACGCATCTGGCCGGCCTGGCCGGGGCGCATGCCGCTCTGGCGGCCGACAAGCTAGCGGAGTGGATCTCTTTCGCCGCCCGCCTGCTGCCAGGCCTGCCGCCCTGGTACGAGACGGCCGCGGCCACGCTGGCCTGTTCCTTAATAATAGTCGCGCTGCGCTCCGGTGAGGGGACGCGCTCCGCGCTGAACGTATCGAAGTAAGGGATAAAGGGGAAAGATATGAAAAGACTGAACAAGTACATGATGGCGGCGGCCGCCGCGCTGGTGCTGGCGCCGGCCGCGCGGGCCAGCCGAGGCGAGATAAGCCACGAGCCTTTCTTCGTGGCCAACGGCCAGACCTACACCGGAGATGTGTCCACCGACAGGTCCGTGACCGTGGACGGCACTCTGGACGGCGACGCGGTGGCCGTCAACGGCTCCTCACTGACCATAAACGGCGAGGTCACCGGCGACGTGGTCGGTATAGGCGGCCCCGCCCGAATAACCGGCGCCGTGCAGGGGGACGTCACCGAGGTGGGCAGCGTACTGGAGATAGACGGCAAGGTGAACGGCGACGTGAACGGCATCGGCTGCGCAGTGAAACTGCTGGAGAACGCCAATGTCAGCGGGGACGTCTCCGTGCTGGGCGGCACGGTGCTGAAGTCGCCCGGAGCGAAGCTGTCCGGGAATATAAACGCGTTCGATCTCGGCCTGCTTCGCACCGTGCTGCCGCGAGTCATGCGGTACGGGGATTCCTACAGCTACCACAGACGCAGCGAGCATCTGGAATACTGGCATAACCCGTGGCTGGTCGGCGGCCTGGTGGGGGTGGGGCTTATGATCTTCTTCTCGATGCTCGTCACCGGTGTTATCCTGCTGCTTATACCGGCTGTTTTCTTCCCGTCCAGCGTGGAGCGAGGCGCGGCCCTTATCCGGGCCGACATCTGGAAGGCCTGCGGCGTGGGCGCACTGATGGTGGTCGGTTTCTTCCCCGGCCTGCTCATGCTGACGGTCTCCGTGCTGGGCATCCCGCTGATCCCCTTCGCCCTGCTGCTTTACGGCGCGGCCGCCGTGCTGGGCCTGAGCGCCTTCAGCGTGGTGCTGCAGCGGCGCTTCTTCGAGGGGATAAAGCGTCAGGGTCCCAAGGGGCTTGCCGGCCAGGTAGCTTCCGGCTACGCGCTGATGGCCGGGCTGATGTTCTTCGGCAAGATCATACCGCTGGCGGGGGGGATACTGTCCCTGATAGGCTTCATGCTGATAGTGTTCGGCACCATGCTGGGGCTGGGCGCGGCCTGGCTGACGCGCATGGGCTCCAGGGCCTATCCTCCGGTCCCGGCCGTCCCGGCGCAGGGCTATCCGGCTCCGGTGGTGCCGGGCCAGGTGCCGGGGCAGCCGGTCCCGCAGGACTCTTCCCAGCCGCCAGCCGCGAAGTAAAGGCTCCCGTCCGGCAGGAAGCCCCCCGTCACAGGGGGGCTTCTTTATTATAGGCTGTGCCGGGGACGCTCAAAATCCGCCGGAGCCGCTGCGGGCGCGGATGATCCTGTCGTGGAGGCGATGGGCGTCGCCGCCGTACCTGTAAGCTTCTCCGGCGTTCCCGATTTTCGAGTAGAGGAAGACTAGCCTTTGGTAGATGCCGAGCATGGCCCTGTCCGGGAGCTTCGCGCGCCCGGTCTCGTAAAGGCCGGCGATGACGGCGAGGCCGGCCGCCTCAGCCGCTGTATCGCCGGTCTCTCTCAAATGACGGACCTTTTCCTCCAGGAGCGTCAGGCGCATAGTGTCAGATGGATAGTGCCGTACCGCCAGGTCGCATATCCTCGCGTCGGCGGGGCTGGAGCCGCGGCAGCAGCCGGCGAGAAATCTGAGATGCCAGGCCCATAACAGCAGGAACACGGGGGGGACGGAAGACAGCACCAGACTGATGCGTTTTAGCGGGAGTTTCATCCTGTGTTATTATAGCGATAGGGCGGCTTTTGGGGCAAACGCCGCCGCCGTCCAGGTCCCCTCTGGCCTTTTATCTCCTAATTAAGTAGTATTGATAACAGTCAAGAGTCAAGGGAGGCGAAATGTCAGTAAAACTTTTAGCCGGTATCTTCGCTGCGGCCCTTTTCTGCGGCAACGCCGCGGCCAGGGACGTCAGCTTCGACGGAGGCTCGATCTCCGATCTGATCACCTATACCCAGGAGCAGGCCAACGGTATGCCTGTGCCTGGCACGGTGCTGCGCGTCAAGGACGGGCGCATCATACACGCCCTGGGCTTTATCCACAAGGACCTGCCCAATGCCAAGTGGCGTTCCTTCAAGGACCTCAAGGTCAGCATCCCCGACAAGCTGGACCTGCGCCCTGAGCTGACCCCTATAGAGGACCAGGGGTGGTGCGGCAGCTGCTGGGCCTTCAGCCTGACGGCCACGCACCGCGACGGCCACGCTCTGGGCGACGGAGACCCCGGCCGCCTCTCGCAGGAGTGGCTGATAGACAATTCCACCTGGGCGGCCGGCTGCCAGGGCGGCTATTTCGACTCCGCCGAGATGTTCGTGGAGCACGGCCAGGCCCTTTGGAAGGACTGTCCCTATAAGCAGGGCAGCGGCAAGTGCTCTATGAACATGCCGATGGCCGCGCACATAAAGGCCTGGTATATGCTGGGCGAGAACGGCAAATCCCCGACCGTCCGCGACATAGAGGCCTATATGACCACCGCCCATAAGCCGGTCTCCATAGGCGTGGCGGCTTCGGCCGGCAGCTGGGAGAACTACAGCGGCGGCGTCTACACCGCCTGCACCGCCGGCCAGCTGGACCACATGATCAACATCGTCGGCTGGGACAACGAGGGCGCCAAGTTCGACAAGGACGGCAACCTGCCTCCCGGCAAGGGCATCTGGATACTGCGCAACAGCTGGGGCACCAGCTGGGGCGAGAACGGCTATATGCTCAGCAAGATGACCGACGCCAGCGGCCAGCGCTGCAACAATGTGGCCGAAGAAGGCGCGTACTTCGTGTATTGAGCCTTCCGCGAAGGGGAAAAGGCCCGGGACCAAAGTCCCGGGCCTTTTTTCCTTAAAGGCCCATGCCGGCCGGCGGTCCTATAAGTTAAAGTATTAATTGCGCGGGAGCTTGGTTCCCGCGTTCAAACCGATCGATAAGGCGGCTATAGATGAAAAAACACAACCTGCTCACCGCGTTGCTCGTGGCTGTAGCGATGTCCCCTGGGGCTTACGCCCTGGACCTCAATAACCCCCTTCCCAACTGGGTGGACCATTCCCGCGAAAAAGCTGACGGCAGGCCGCCGGTGATGGCCCCCGTACGCGCCGCGCCTCCGGCCGGCTTCCATATCCCGGCAGAGTACGAGCCCGTGGCCGCCGTGGTGGTGGGCTGGGCCGGCTATACCGACATGCTCTCCGGCATAGGCCGCGCCGTGGCCGGCCCCGGCCACGCCAGGTTCTGGGCGGTGGGCGGCCCCGCCTCCATCGACGGCGTGCCGGCCTCGGATTATACAAGCATAGACCTGCCGTTGGACACCGTCTGGATGCGCGACTACGGCCCGTTCGGCATAGAGAGCGGCAAGACCCCTGGCATAGTGGACACCATATACCGCCACTACCAGTACCGCCGCGAGGACGACGCTATACCCACCGAGCTGGCCAAGGCCGAGGGGATAGAGGCCTTCCCGATGCCGATGATCCTGGACGGCGGCAACCTGATGGTGGACTCGCGTAACGACCTGTTCATGACCAAGCGCGTCTACATCTGGAACTCCGACAAGAGCCAGAGCCAGGTTGACTCGCTGCTGAAGTCCTATTTCGGGGTGAAGAACATCTACACCTTCGAGTACGCGGGCTACCCCAACGACCCGGCGGACGGCACCGGCCACATCGACATGTTCATGAAGCTCCTGAACGATCATACGGTGCTGATAGCCACCTCCGACGAGGAACCCTATAAGGACAACGCCGTCAAGGCGATGGCCTTCTTCAAGGACCGCAAGGCCCCGGACGGGCAAATGTATAAGGTCATCACGGTGAAAGGCTGGACCGAGGACAACGCCTGGTTCACCTACACCAACTCGCTGATCGTCAACGGCGTGGCGATAATCCCGTCCTACACCGGCCACGACTCTCAGAACGCCGACGCCAAGGCCGCCTACGAGCAGGCCGGCCTGAAGGTGGTTGAGGTGAACTCAGACGACAGCATCCGCGCCGGAGGCTCCATCCACTGCACCACGCAGAATATCCCGGTGCTGCCCGGCGGCCGCCTGTTGACCCCTAAACAGGTCTTCACCAACGCCCCGCAGTTCCGCGGCGTTAACGTGACCGTCCCGGTGACCCCGCTGAAGAACAACGGCGGTTCCACGGCCGTGGAGCAGCTGCTGAACAGCCTGTAAGAATATCGCAGCTAACGAAAGGCCGCCGGCGATGACCCGGCGGCCTTTTTTTGCGGCCGCATCCTGCATGCGCCGGAATTATTTATAATTATCCTGTTAGGGGAGGCAACCGCATTCCAATATGAAAGATCTTGCATCACGTTCCATTTTGTCCGCGCTTTTGGTCCTGTCCGCCTGCGCTTCGAAGCGCCCTGTGGAACTTTCCCGTACCGGCTCGCTGTCCGGCCCGCTGGAAAGCGTTGTCGCCGATATGGTAAAGAACCGGGACAGGCTGCCGTCCGGCAAGATAGTGGTGTACGCTTTCACGGACCTGGACGGACGCCAGACGCCGCAGGGCAGGCTGGTTGCCGAAAGGCTTACCACCGCCCTGGCGAGGACTGGAAAGTTCGACGTGATAGAGCGCAGCCGCCTTGAGGCGGCCATGAAGGAACTGAACCTGCAGGCTTCCGGAGTGACCGGCGAGAAGGACGTCATACGCACAGGGCGTATGCTGGGGGCCGACGCCGCGGTTACCGGCACCGTGGCCAGCATGACCGGGGGCTACGAGGTGAACGCCCGCACCATAAACGTGGGGAGCGGGGAGATAATAACCGGGGCCATCGTCACGCTGGCGGGTAGCGATTTGCCGGCGAAGGAGCCCCCGCCTCAAGCAGGGAATTACAACTCGCCAGACCAGTTCGCTGTCAGTGACCGTATACGCGAGCAGGTCCTTCCCGTGCCGACGGCCGTAACTAACACCGTTCCTCCCGGCTGGAAGGTGTGGCCGGGGTGGGGAGGGAGCTACGGTCGAAGTGTCTTTGCGAACGGGCATCTTTATTACTACATGGCCAGCAGGCAGAGCGGCGGTTTAAGCGAGCCGAAGAACGGCTATTACCCCGGCTTAATACTGGAAAAACGTATTTCCGGGGCTGACTGGACAATAGATCTTAAACCAAGTTTTCATATGGGCAGCGGTTTGGGACGATGGTTCACCGTTTCCCTCTGGTTAGGACCTGAAGGTGTCCGTCCAAGTAATTCTAACCCCGGTTTTGATCTGCTGCTTACTGTCTTAAGGATGGCCGACCCCGGCTATGGGACGGGAGGATTCGCGGTGTCTTGTTGTTTGGACGGGGACGACAGCGGAAAGATGCACGACATCGGCGGCGGTGTCACGGGTATCCGGTTCAAGCGCTCAGGGAGCCGTTTTTCCGTTCTTGCTGATTACGGCGACGGGAAATACAAGGAGGTTTATAGCATCGTTTCAGAAAAAAGCGCTCAAGCCGAGACGCAAAGACTTATATTGAGCGGCCAGTCCTACACGACTTCCGACGCATACGCAGATTACCCTTCAATTATGATGAACGGGCGCTCCCTGTTCTGAAGCTCCTGATATAGTCGCCGTTACCTGAACATTTGTCCTGAATAAAGACCAACCCGACAGGCCGTTGGGTTGTGTCCGTAGTGACGCGGGATAGCGCAGTATCGCTACGCTGCCCTCCATTAGCGAACCAGGTTAGTGTAGTCGAGTTCACCCGGGTTGCCTTGAGGTCCAGAGTTCAAAAAAACACCCCGACAGGCCCTTGTCGGGGTGTTCTGCTATCCTATCGGTATGAGGATAGAGGGGAAGGCTTTAATCGTCGTTAGGACCTTCGGGGCCGCCGTCGGGAGTATTGTCCACGGTCGCGTCCGCCGTGCTGAATTCCGGGAGCAGCGCCCTGTAGGAGACCGGCTGTATGCCGGAGCCGTTGTCGGTTATCTCCTGGGTGCCGTCCTGGTCCGTGCGGAAGACCTGCGCGCCAACGGACTGAAGGTTGCTTATGGCCTGCTGGGAGGGGTGGCCGTAATTGTTCTGCCCCACCTCTATGTAGGCTCTCTGGGGGCTCACGTCCTGCAGGAAGGGAACGGTAGAGGAGTATTTGCTCCCGTGATGGCCGACCTTCAGAACGTCCGCCTTGAGTTCGGGGCCGTACTTCTGAATGATGGCGTTTTCTACGTCGGCCTGGGCGTCGCCCATGAAGAGGATGGAGGCCCCGTCATAGGAAAGCTTGAAGACGATGGAGCAGTTGTTGAGCGTGGCGCCGTCGGAGGCGGAGACGGGGTCGGAACAGGCGTTGAAGACCTTTATGTCCACTCCGGGGACTCCCCAGTCCATTGTGCCGCCGGCCACGGGGTAATGGGTGTTCACGCCCTGGGCGCTCACCTCGGAGCGCAGCTTGTCGTCCATGGTGCTGCCGGTGTTGTCGGCGCGGGTGTCGTAGAAGTTGTCCACCTTTATGCCGTGCGAGAACACGTAGAGGAGCCCGCTGAAATGGTCGGCGTGCGGGTGCGTGAGCACAACATCGTCGATATGCGTGACGTTCTTCTCCTTGAGGAACCGGGCCAGCCCGCTGGAGGCGGAGGAGGACGGGCCGCCGTCTATCAGCGCGTTCTTGCCGTCCGGCAGCTCGATATACTCGGAGTCGCCCTGGCCGACGTTGACGAAGTAGACGTTGAGGCCGGGGGCGGCGCGGTATTCGGTGGCGTTCTGCGGCGGAGGGGCGAGGGGGACTTCGACCTGCGGGGCGGCGGCATTGAGCTGGTCGAAAGCGAGGCCGGCGAAAGCCCTGGGGGAAAACTGGATTATGGCTGATAACAGGAACGCCGCGATTAGCGCGGGTCTGAGGACTGCGGGTGCTGGAGAGTTCTTGATCACACGGTGCATATCCACCTCCCACTGCCTGAGGGCGCAAATAAAAAACGCCGGACTGCTGTGGCCCAGTGGTGAATCCGGATTAAGGTCCGGAGGTGGATGCTCCCCGGCCTATCCCGGGGATTACACGAAGCCTATAATTAAAATAATATAGACAGACTTGACTATTCTCAAGAGTCAAAAGTCCTACTGGCGTATAGGACTAAAGACCTATGCCGCGGTTTCTGTGAGACTAAAAAACGGCCTTTTCGCGGCTCACCGGCAGCCAGGCCGGTCTGGAACGTGCCGACCGGAGCGAAATGGTAGAATCATCAGGTGAGATCATGCAGGAAATAGAATTCAACGACCAGTTCTCGAAGGCCCTCCACCTGCTGCAGCATGGCGGCCGGAACGTGTTCGTCACCGGCAAAGCCGGCACTGGCAAAAGTACGCTTCTGCGCTATTTCAGGGCCCATACTTCGAAGAAGATAGTGGTGCTGGCCCCAACCGGGGTCGCGGCGCTGAACGTGCAGGGGGAGACCATACACTCCTTCTTCCGCTTCAAGCCGGGAACCACTCCCGACCAGGTAAAGAAGGCCCGCAAGAGGGACGCGGAACTCTATAAGGCGCTGGACGCCATAGTCATAGACGAGGCATCCATGCTGCGGGCCGACCTGCTGGACTGCGTGGAGGCCTTCATGCGGCTCAACGGACGCGAGCCTGGCCGCCCGTTCGGCGGCGCGCAGCTGATACTTTTCGGCGACCTGTACCAGCTGCCTCCGGTGGTGACCGGGGCGGAGCGGGAACTTTTTTCCTCATATTATCCGGGGCCGTACTTCTTTAACGCCAAGGCTTTCGACGCCGCGGCCATAGAATACCTCGAGCTGGAGAAGATCTACCGCCAGAAGGACCAGGGCTTCATAGACATCCTCAACGCCATCCGCAACAACCGCGTCAGCCCGGGGCAGTTGGAGCTCCTGAACCGCCGCGTGGGGGCGGACGTGGAGACCGGCGCGCGCGGCCTTACGGTACGGCTGCTCACCACCAACGCCGACGCCGCCGCCGTCAACAACGAACGCCTGCGGGCCATAGACGGCCGGGCGAACATCTATAAAGCGGAAGTGAACGGCGACTTCTCCCGCGACTCGTACCCCGCCGACGAGGAACTGCACCTGAAGTCAGGCGCCCAGGTGATGCTGCTGAACAACGACGCGCACGGCCGCTGGGTCAACGGCACGATGGCCGCCGTGCACGACATCATGAAGGGGCCTCCGGGAGAGGAGGACGTGGTGCACGTGCGGCTGGCGGACGGGTCTATCGAACCGGTGGAACCGCACGCCTGGGAACTGTTCCATTTCACCTACGACAAGCAGGCCGGGAAGATAAAATCCGAGACCGCCGGCACCTTCAGGCAGTACCCGCTGAAGCTGGCCTGGGGCATAACGATACACAAGAGCCAGGGCAAGACCTTCGAGCGGGCCGTGATAGACCTGGGCCGCGGCGTCTTCGCCGCCGGGCAGACCTACGTGGCCCTGTCGCGCTGCACCGGGCTGGATGGCCTGTCGCTGGCCCGGCCTGTGAGGCCGGCCGACGTGCGCACCGACTGGCGCATAGTGCGCTACGTCACCGGGCACCAGTACGGCGTCAGCGAGCAGCTCCTGCCGCTGGCCGAAAAGGTGAAACTGATAGAGAAAGCTATCGCCGACGGAGCCTGCCTGGAGATAACCTACCTGAAGGCCACCGACGAAAAGAGCCGCCGCGTAGTGCGGCCTCTGTCGGTCGGGGAATTCCGCTACAGGGAGGCTTCCTTCACCGGTCTGAAGGCCGACTGCCTGAGCCGCGGCGAGCCGCGCACCTTCCGGGTGGACCGCATACTTGAAGTGAGGCCTGTGAAGGAAGGAGCCGCCAAGGCTTGAGGCCGCGGCGCTCAGTCCTGCCGGGCCGGCCCTTCTGGTTTCTGCCGGCTCTCCGCCGCCTGCGCGGCCTTGGCGTAGATGGCCCTCACGCAGTCCGCGTAAGGTTTGCGTTTCTCGGGCGTAAAATCCCTGTACACCAGTTCCACGGCCCGGCCGGCCCCGAACATGGCGTGGTCTATGGGGAAGAGGTCCTCGTATTCCGGCGGAAGGAATTCTTTCTTTATCTCCATCCGCAGGCCCCAGCCGGCCAGCAGGGCCAGGCAGTAGATCCATTTCTGGGTGGCTTCGTTGTAGAGCTTGAGCACCGGTCCCGGGTTCTTGGCCGTGTTGGGCTTCATCTCCCAGGTCCGTCCGGGGGCGTCGCCGGCCGCGGCCATCAGTTCCCCCCAGAATTCACGGAAGGCCTCGGCCGACTTCGGGTAGCGGGCTGCTATGTGCCTGACGAACTTCTCGAACTCCTCCCTGACGAGGACGGGGTCGGCCTTGCTGTTCTTGGCCTTGCCGCGGCTCTCTTCCTCGGCCTTTAGGCGGGCTATCAGGTCCCTGAGGGCGGGATCTTCCGCTTCGGAGGCCGGCGCCAGGTACTGCGCCTTGAACGTGAGCCTCTCGCCGGAAAGCGGCTGCACCGTTATATTGTCCCCGGCCACCTTCACCACCACCCCCAGCGCCTTGTTTATGGTGTTGCGCACGGCGGCGTAGATCTCGAAATTATTGTTCTCCATAGCGTCTCCAGAACTACAATTGTACAACACGGGCGGGATTTTTTTACAGGTCCCGCCAGCGCTTTCCCATCCCGACAAGCCCTTGACGGGTTGGTCTGCTAGGCTATTGGCGGGAGTTATCTTTCGGGAGGGGGTGGCTTATGAGGGGGGCGGGGACCATACAGGACATGCCGCGGGTGGAGCGCCCGCGCGAGAAGCTGATGCGCTACGGTCCGGACAAACTGGCCGACGAGGAGCTGCTGGCCATAATACTGCGCACCGGGGCCAGGGGCAGGAACGTGCTGGACATGGCGGGGGACCTCCTGAGCAGGTTCGGAAGGGCGGAGATAGCCAGGGCGGGCTTCGCTGAACTGAAAGGCGCCCCCGGGCTGGGACCGGCCAGAGCCTGCGAAATAGCGGCTGTTTTCGAACTGGGGCGGCGCTATCTGAACGGCAAGAAGACAGGCATCTACCTGAAGCCGCGCGACATCTGGGAGGAGCTGCGGGACATCCGCGACCAGAAAAAGGAGCATTTCGTCGTGTTCTTCCTGGATACGCGCAACCAGGAGATAAAGCGCGACATAGTTTCCATAGGGACGCTGAACTACAACCTGGTGCACCCGCGCGAGGTGTTCGAGCCGGCGGTCAGGAACCTGGCGGCCAGCGTCATAGTGGCGCACAACCACCCGTCCGGCTGCCTGGAACCCTCGGACGAGGACCTGTCGCTCACCAAGCGGCTCTCGCAGGCGGGCAAGCTGCTCGGCATAGAGCTGCTGGACCACGTGATAGTGACCAAGGAGGGCTTCATGAGCTTCAAGCAGAAAGGCCTGCTGTAGCGCATGAAAAAGCCCGGTCCGCGGGGACCGGGCTAGGCGGCGAATTTTAACCGTATTATTTCCCCGCTGGAGGATAGGTGGCGGTCACCTTGCCGTTCCCGTCGTAGAAGACCAGGGATGGATTGGCGTCCGGTGCAACGTTCAACTCGGCGCGCTTGCGCCCATGCGTGTCGCGAAGTACCAGGCCGGCGGAATGGTCGTCATTCTTGCTATGAAAACCCTGGTCATTCCTCCCTTTTCCTCCTCTGCCCACCGTTTTTGGGCCGCTTCCTTTTCCGGCCAGTCTTTCATCGTGACCAGCTTGCTGATCTGCGCGTAGTCCAAATAGGAATCGGGCCTATCGTTTATCTGCAGCCCGGCTGCGCGCTTGCCGTCGACCTCATACTGTACCAGCTGCACTACCTGGTCCTGCTCGTACTGATCAAAGGTGAGACTGCCGCCGGCGGAAACATTTCCCTTCTGTCTCCTTGCGCTTATTAAATGTGAAAGGACCGGCTTTCCTGATCACAGCGTGTCAGCCGCCCGCTCGTGCCGGAGCATCAGCATGAAGGGCACTATGGTTATCAGGCTGGCGAACAGGACGTCGGACAGGAAATGGGCTCCCAGCGTCATCCTGCCCAGGGCCACCGTTACGCCCCAGGCCGCGCTCAGCCAGAGCGCGGCGCGGCGCAGGGCCGGGGACTTGCGGAACAGCAGGAAGGCGGGCAGCATGGCCCAGGCGAGAGCCGTATGGCCGGATGGGAACGAATGGTTGCCGGCGGCTCCCTGCGGGTAGTACCAGACGTGGAAATTGGAGTAGCCGGGAGCCAGGTCGCGGAAGCGCACGCGGCCCCAGAGGTTCTTGAAGACCTCCAGCAGCACCTGGCTTACCGCGAACATGACCGTCGTCACGCGCGCGAAAACCCTGTTGCCGGAAGCGTAGCTTCTGAAGAAGTACTTGAGCAGCAGCATGCCAGCCAGCACCAGCGTCGCGGAAACCGCCCTTATCTGGCCGGCGTGAGCGGCGGCGAAGTTTATCATGTCCGCCTGCTTGCGCAGGTCCAGCGCGCCGCAGGCCAGGTCCAGCAGGGTATATTCCAGCACCAGGTCGCAGACCAGGAAATTCAGCAGCCCCAGGAGTATCCTGCGTGCCCGTCCGCCCGAAAGCCCTGCGTTGAGCACGAGCAGGGCCCACAGAGAGAGCAGCAGGCCGGGTATCTGGCCGAAGCGCTCTATCAGCACTGCCCAGGCGGCGCCTGGGGAGTAGAGGGCCTTGTCTATAGGCAGGTCCCAGAAGGCCGCCGCCGCCAGCCCGGCCAGTATAGGCAGCACTACGGGCATAAGATATTTCAGCGTCGATGGGCTATCCTTATCGGTGTTCATGTCCAGTATTATAGCCAAAAGCGGCCGGTCGCGTAGGGCTTTCGCTGGCTTAATTGGCGGCCATTGCCGACTATTTTATATTCTATACGTTTTCCGGAGGATACAGATGAACGATGTATATGTGCCCAAAATCGCGGCCGAACTGGCCCTCAGCGCGGCAGGAGTGGCCGCCGCGGTAAGGCTTTTCGGCGAAGATGCGACCATCCCTTTTATAGCCCGCTACCGCAAGGAAGCCACGGGCAACCTGGACGAGGTGGCGCTGGGAAAGATCAAGGACCGCCTTGAGCAGCTGCGCGAGCTGGACGCCCGCCGCGAGGCCATCCTCAAGTCGCTGGCCGAGCGCAACCTGCTCACGGACGAACTGAAGGCCAAGGTCCTGGGCGCCGGGACCATGGCCAAGCTGGAGGACGTCTACCTGCCGTTCCGCCCTAAGCGCCGCACCCGCGCCACGATAGCCAAGGAGAAGGGCCTGGAACCGCTGGCCGACAAGATCTACGAACAGGGCAACGACGACCCTGCCGCCCTCGCCGCCGCCTACGTGAGCGAGGAGAAGGGCGTGAAGACGGCCGAGGAGGCCCTGGCCGGCGCGCGCGACATCATAGCCGAGCGGATCAGCGAGGACGAGCAGGCCCGCGCCCGCCTGCGCCAGCTCTTCGCGCAGAAAGGGGTGTTCCATTCCAAGGTGCTCACCGGCAAGGAGGCCGAGGGCGCCAAGTTCAAGGACTATTTCGACTGGAAGGAACCGGCCGCCAAGGCGCCGTCGCACCGCATCCTGGCCATGCGCCGCGGCGAGACGGAAGGGTTCCTCTCCATGCGCATCGAGGTGGAGGCCGAAGAGGCCGTGGCGCTGCTGGAGCCGCTCTTCGTCAAGAACGGCTCGGCCTGCGGCCGCCAGGTCAAAGAGGCCGTGGCGGATTCCTATAACCGGCTGCTCGCGCTCTCCATGGAGGGCGAGGCCCGCCTGGAGACCAAGAAGCGCGCCGACGCGCAGGCCATAGAGGTGTTCGCCCGCAACCTGCGCGAGATCCTGATGGCCTC
>JAJYNO010000018.1 GCA_021786295.1 bacterium
CGTGCGTGCGGGGCAGGAAGCCGGGCTCGATGGTGATCTGGCGCACCTCGTCGGTCTTGCGGCCGTCGGTGCGGACCATCGTGGACAGCGTGATGCCGCGCCAAACGGTGTAGAGGATGTCCTCGAAGACGGTCTTGGTCTGGTAGGACGCGGTGGCGTCCTCCTTGTACTTCTCGACCATCGCGGCGACAGCCTTGGTCTTCACTTCCTCCAGGGCCTTCTCCATCGCGTGCTTCTCGGGCTTCGAGCGCAGGATGCGGTCGATCTCGGAGCGCACCATCGAGTCCACTTCGGCCTTAAGTTCCGGCTTTATCGTGGGGGTGGCGACCGGCGTTTTCTGCTTGCCGACCTGCTCCTTCATCTTGATTTGCATGTCGCAGAGTTTGCCGAGTTCGGGCATCGCGGCCTCGAGGGCGGCGACCAGGTCGGAGTTCGGGACTTCCTTGGCTCCGCCCTCGACCATCAGGATGCTCTTGGCGGTGCCGCAGATCACGAGCTCCATCTCGGAGTTCTCGCGCTGCTCGTTCGTGGGGTTCATCACGAACTTGCCGTCGACCTTGCCGAGGCGCAGGGCCGCGACCGGGCCGTTCCACGGGATGTCGGAGATCATCAGGGCCGCGGAGGCCGAGTTGATCGACACCACGTCGGCGTCGTTGTCCCCGTCGAACGAGATCACGGTGTTAGTGACCTGCGTCTCGGTGTTGAAGTAGTCGGGGAACAGCGGGCGCACGGAGCGGTCGGTCAGGCGGGACGCCAGCACTTCCTTCTCGCGGGCCTTGCCCTCGCGCTTGAAGAAGCCGCCGGGGATCTTGCCGGCCGCGTAGGTGCGCTCCTTGTAGTCGCAGCTGAGCGGCACGAAAGCCGGGGGCGTGTCCTTGGGCTTGGAGGCCTGGACGGCGGTCGAGAGCACGACGGTGTCGCCTATGCGCACCGTCACGGCGCCGCCGGCCTGCTTGGCCAGCCAGCCGGTCTCGAAGGAAATGGTCTTATCCCCCACCTGGACGTCCAGGTGGAGCGGTTTGTTGTTGTGTTCCATGTTTATTTCCTCAGTCCTAAGGCCTTGATGACCTTCTTGTACTCCTCGCGGTTGTTCTTCTCGAGGTAGGACAGGAGGCGCTTGCGCTGGGCTACGAGCTTGGACAGCCCGCGCTGGGAGGCGTGGTCCTTGGGGCTGGCGATGAGGTGCTTGGACAGGTACTGTATCCTTTCGGTTATCAGCGCGACCTGCACCGAGGTGGAGCCCGTATCGTTGGGTTTCGCGGAGAACTTCTCCGTTATTTCTCTGGTTTTGTTCTTGGTTAATGCCATTTTTTCTCTCTCTTTTGTTGTTAGGTTCTTGCCTTTCGTCCATTATATTAATTGGCCGTCCAGGTAGTCAACGGGCGGGGCGGGGCCTGGAGCGGCGCGGGGGCGGCTTTTTGCGCGGTGTCAAATTTGTTATGATTTCCTGCCGGCTTTCCGCCGGGACCGCTCTGGAGGCGCTAGATGCAGAAGAACGTGATACATGCCAACAGGATCGCCGCCTTCCTTAACAAGGCGCCGCGGGATTTCGACCGCGCCGACCTGGTCAGGTACATAAAGGCCAACGGCGTGCGGATGGTCAATTTCCGGTACGCGGCCGGCGACGGCCGTCTTAAGACCCTTAATTTCGTCATCAACGACGAAAAGTACCTGGACCGCATCCTGTCCGCCGGAGAGCGGGTTGACGGCTCCAGCCTTTTCGGGACCATCGACGCCGGGTCCAGCGACCTTTACGTGGTCCCCCGCTACAGCACGGCCTTCGTCAACCCCTTCTCGCAGATCCCCGCCGTGGACATCCTCTGCCATTTCTACACCCCGGACGGCAAGCCTTTCGACAGTTCTCCCGCCGGCATACTGCGCCGCGCCGAGGAGGAGTTCCGAAAGGTCTCCGGCTACGAGTTCCACGCGCTGGGCGAACTGGAATACTACGTGATCTCCCCGAAGAACGCTCTCTATCCGACCGTGACGCAGAAGGGCTACCACGAGTCTTATCCGTTCTCCAAGTGGGAGGGGCTGCGCACCGAGGCCATGGCCGCCATCGCCGAGGCCGGCGGGCGGATAAAGTACGGGCATTCCGAAGTGGGCTTCATCCGCACAGAGGACTCAGAGATGGCCCAGCAGGAGATAGAGTTCCTGCCGGTGCCGGCGTCCGAGGCCGCCGACCAGCTCTCAGTGGCGAAATGGATGCTGTCCGGCATCGGCAACAAGTACGGAGTGGTCATTTCCTTCGCGCCGAAGATCTCCATCGGCCACGCCGGCTCCGGGCTGCACGTGCACACCTGTCTCATGAAGAACGGCAGGAACGCGATGCTGGAGAAGGGCGGCCTTTCGGCCCCGGCGCGCAGGCTGATAGCCGGCTTCCTCGAGCTGGCCGCTCCTATAACCGCTTTCGGCAACACGGTCCCCACGTCGTATTTCCGCCTGGTCCCGCACCAGGAGGCTCCCATCAGCGTCTGCTGGGCCTACCGCAACCGCTCGGCGCTGATCCGCATACCGCTGGGCTGGATGAACGCCGGCGGGATGGTGCGCGACGCCAACCCGGGGTCCTCCCCCGCGGAAGTCGCGTCCAACCAGACCGTGGAGATACGCTCCGCCGACGGCTCGGCGAACCTGCACCTGCTGCTGGCCTCGCTCTGCGTGGCCGCGCGCCGCGGGTTCGAGCGCAGGGACGCGCTTTCCTTCGCGGACAGGCATTTCGTGGACAAGAACATCTACGACAAGGCCCACGCCGCCCTGCAGCAGAAATTCCCGCGGCTGCCGTCGTCCTGCTGGGACTCCGCGGAAGCCCTGCAGAAGAACAGGGGGGCTTTCGAGGCCCGCGGGGTCTTCCCGCCGCAGGTGATAGACGGGACCGTCAAGAGACTGAAGTCCTACGACGACCGCAATCTCAGCGAGCGCCTGTTCGGCAAGGAGGAGGAGATAAAGCGCCTTGTCGAGGAATACCTTTACTGCTAGGGCGGAAGACCCGGTAGGCGGGGAGCGCGGGGCCGCGTCGGGCGGCCCCGCAGTTTTTCCCGGTTCGGCTACTTGAGAAGGCTGACGAGCAGCGGGACTATCTCTATGGCGATTAGCACGATGACTATGATCTCGAGCCACTGGCTGCGGCGGGTGTTGACCTCGCCGTGGAGCATCTGGCTTATCTGCGCAAGCGTCTCCATCTTGCGCGAGATGCTCTTCTTCCAGTCGTCGAAGTGGAACTCCACGGCGGAGGCCCTGAAGACCACGGCCAGGTAGGGGTCGCCCACGGTCTTAAGGGAGTTCTCCACCCTTCCCAGGAATTCCGAGAATTCCATGTACTTGCGGCTTGAGTCCTCGGCGATGTCGGCGTAGAGGTTCTTGAAGATGTTGGCGACGCTCTCCCGCTTCTGGTCCATCGTGTCGTAGAGCTCGTCGAGCTTGCGGCCCAGCATCTCGTCGTAGTAGCGGAACTCGAGCAGGTGGGTCAGGGAGAATTCTATCACGTCCGCCACGTCGCGCTCCCCGTCCGGTTCTATCAGCAGCGCCGAGTTCCAGTCTATTATCGCCATGTCGGAGCTGGAATACTGCAGGGCGCTCTCGAGTATGAAGTTCCTGGATTCTTCCCCCAGTCTCTCCTCGTCCTCGGCCAGTATCAGCGCCGCCACGTCGGCGTTCCGGATGAACGACTTCGGGTCCCCGGAACCGTCGGCCTTCTCGATCAGGTAGGTGATGTAATCCTCGTAGATCTCCCACTCGGCTGGGTTCTGCAAGGCCGGGGCTATCAGCCTCTTCAGCGCGTCCTTGCGGGAGACCGCGAACAGCTCCACCTCGTTCGAAGACTCCAGCCCGGCCGCGATCTTTACCAGGCCGTCCCAGTCCGTCCCGGGAGGGACGGGAAGCTCCAGCGTGACCGAGATGACGCCGTAGTTCCAGATGCGGGCGAAGATGCGGGCCGGGAGCCTGCCCGAGGGGAGGTCCAGCGTCTCCTCGCCGAGGTCCACCTTGAGCGGGGATTCCTTTATTATTATGGCCTTGCGCGTGTCGGTCGCGAACCTGAGGCGGGTGCCCCTCGTGCCGGCGCTGAGCAGTTGCTCGGCGCGCTGCATCGAGATCTCCCCCGCCACGTCGAAGACGCGGTGGACCAGTATCGTGCCTTTATGTACGATCGGCGGCATTTTCCCCCCGGCGACAGAGTCAGGACCGCTTCTTGCCCGCGAGCAGGTTCTCCACTCCGCTTATGACGGATTGGTCCGCCTCCTGGTCGTAGCCTTCCCAGACGTCGTAGACGTCGTGATTCCTGTCCAGCAGGAAGATGTACGGCACGCCGCGGGTGCGGTAGAGCGCTGAGGTGCGGGCGCCGCCGTAGGCCAGCGGGAAGGTGACGCCGGTCGCCTTGGCGAAGCCCAGCGCCGCCTCGGCGCTGTCCTCAACGCAGATCCCGACGACATTGAGCCCTTTCGGTCCGTACTTGGAGTATATCTTCTCCACGAACGGGCCGGCCTGGCGGCAGTACGGGCAGGTTTCGGAGAAGAAGAAGACCATCACCGGCTTCCCGGAGTAGGAAGCCAGGTCCACCTTCCCGCCCGAGGCTCCGGGCAGGCTGAAGTAGGTCCTGCTGTTCTCGGCGCCGGCGGCGGCCTGCTGCTGCGCGGGAGCGGCGGCAGGGGCCGGGGCGGTCTCCTTTTTGCCGCAGGCGGCCAGCAGCAGCGAAGCGGAGAGGGTTAAAAATATGATTTTCATGGCGTTGGGTCCTTAATAAAGACAGATTGAGTCTATTTTACGAATTTTCTCAGCGCGTCCAAAATGAAGCAGGCCGCGCGCTCGCGCACGCCTGCCCTGCCGCCGCGGAAGCGCCGTCTGAAAACGCGCGTTCCGGCCTGCGAGGTCAGCCCGAAGTAGACCAGCCCCACCGGCTTGCGGGGCGTTCCGCCCGCGGGACCGGCTATGCCGGTCACGGAGAAGGCGTAGTCGCTGCCGAAAACCTTCCGCGCCCCTTCCGCCATCTCGCGGGCGCAGGCGGCGGAGACGGCGCCGTGCTCCTTCAGCGTGGCGGGTTTTACTCCCAGCAGTTCCGTTTTCGCCCCGTTGGAATAGGCGGTCACGCCGCCCAGGAACCAGTCGGAGCTGCCCGGTACGTCGGTAAGCAGCTTGGCCGCCAGACCGCCGGTGCAGGACTCGGCGCAAGCGGCCGTGCGGCCGGCCGCCTTCAGCGCTTTCCCTGCCGCGGAAGACAGGGTCTCCTCACCTGATCCGTAGATGGCGCCGCGCAGGGCCCTGCGGCAGGCAGCCTCGGCCCTGGCCAACGCGCCCTTTCCGTCGTCCCCGTAGATGAGGAAATCCACGGTCCCCGGCCCTGCCAGGATCGTGAAGGAGAGGCCGGGAAAGGCCCGCATGACCGGCTTCAGCATCGCTTCGGCCTCGGTCTCGCCCAGTCCGGCGGTACGGAGCTTAACCTGGCGCAAAGGAGGGAGCCGGAAGAAGGCGCGTATCTCCTTCTCCAGGAACCCTGCGAACATGGGCTCCCATTCGGCGCGCGGGCCCGGCAGCAGCGCCAGCATCCTGCGTCCGCGGGTCAAAACCTCCCCGAAAGCGGTCCCGTTGGCGTTCTCGAGCGCTTTGGCCCCTTCCACCAGCAGGCACTGGTTCCGGAAGTCCGGAGTCAGCTTCGCGAGACCGTAATTAAAGGAGAGGATGCGTTCGCAGTCCCTGGAATGGAACAGCCCGCGGCCCAGGGCGGCGGCTGCGGCCTGGCGTGTGAGATCGTCGAAGGTGGGGCCGAGCCCGCCGCAGACCAGCACCAGGTCGGACCTGCGGAGGGCCCCAGCGACGCAGTCGCGTATCTCCTCCAGGCGGTCCCCGGGGGACTGCTCCCTCCTTATAGAGAAGCCGAGCGGGGCCAGGCGCTCGTGGAAAAGCGGCACGTAAAGATTGAGCTTGCCGCCCAGCAGCTCCGACCCCGTGCAGATTATCTCAGCTCTTCCTCGTTCCCGCCGTTCCATTCTCCCCTCCGTTCGCGCCGGCCCAAATAGGGTAGCAAAAACGGCCCCGGATTGACAGGAGAGGGCGTATATGATAACTTTGATTCCGCCGGACAGGGAGGGAACGTGATCAAGGACACTCTCGCGAAGATCGAATCCGCCATAGCCAAGGTGAAGGCCGGGAACTCCTCGGAAAAGACCGAGCTGGTATCCCTGCTGGAGAAGCTAAAGAAGGAGCTGGCCGAGCTGCCGCCTTCGAGGGCGGAAGAGGCCAGCAGCATCGGCTATTTCACCGAGACCGCCGCCCACGAGGTGACGCGCAGCAATTCCAGCGTGCAGCTGCGGAATCTTTCGATTTCCGGCATCTCCTACGCCGTCAAAGGCTTCGAGGTCTCCCACCCGGAGATGGTTTCCGTGGTCAACGAGATCTGCATGATCCTCGCCAGGATGGGTATATAGCGCGCCCAGGTCCGGGGCCGCGGCCCGCGCGCATGAGGCATGAAGCTCTCTGACGTCAAAAGGCGCAACCGCCTGATAGGCATAATCGGCGCGGCCCTGCTCTTCGAGCGCGCGGGCCTTGACCCCTTCCTGCGCCGCATAGGCGGCGTTCTCTTCTCGTTCTGCGTACTGCTCCTCCTGTTTTTCCTCGCCCCCCTCCTGCTGGAATACCTGGAGCGCAGGTTCGTCAGGTAACTCGGGCCGCCGGCCCGGGGCTTTTCCCATTGCCCCCCCGCGCCGCCATTTAGTATCATTAAGGAAAGCCTCCCCAAGGGGCCCAACGCCCGCACCCGCGGGCCAGACAGTTGAGAGACAACAGGAGCCATGCATATGCCCAAGACGGCTGTTAAATCCAAAGCGAAGTCATCCAACACGGTCAAAATTTCCAAGAAGATGACGTACTTCTTCGGCGGCGGCCGCGCCGACGGCAAGGAGTCCATGAAGAACCTGCTCGGCGGCAAAGGCGCCAACCTCGCCGAGATGGCCGGCCATCCCGACCTGCGCCTGCCCGTTCCCCCGGGCTTTACTCTGACCACGGAGATCTGCACCTATTACTGGGCCAACAAGCGCTCCTACCCGAAGGGCCTCACGCAGGACGTCGAGAAGAACCTCCGCCGCGTGGAGGAACTGACCGGCAAGAAGTTCGGCGACCCCGAGAACCCGCTGCTCGTCTCCGTGCGCTCCGGCGCCCGCAAGTCCATGCCGGGCATGATGGAGACCATCCTGAACGTCGGCCTGACCGAGGCCACCATCCCCGGCCTGATAAAGCTCACCAGCAACCCGCGCTTCGTCTACGACGCGTACCGCCGCCTGATCATGATGTACTCCGACGTCGTAATGGAGAAGGCCGCCGGCATAGAGCCCAAGGACGACATGGGCATCCGCAAGCAGCTCGACCGCATGATGGAGGAGATCAAGGAGCGCCGGGGCTACAAGTCCGACACCGAGATCTCCGCGGAGGAGCTCAAGGAGCTCGCCGGCCGCTTCAAGTCCAAGGTCAAGGAAGTGCTCGGCAAGGAATTCCCGGACGACCCGATGGACCAGCTGTGGGGGTCGATCGGCGCCGTTTTCGCCTCCTGGATGGGCAAGCGCGCCGTGTCCTACCGCCGCATAGAGGGCATCCCCGAGGAGTGGGGTACGGCCGTCAACGTGCAGAGCATGGTGTTCGGCAACATGGGCGAGGACTGCGCTACCGGCGTGGGCTTTACCCGCAACCCCGCCACCGGGGATAACCACTTCTACGGCGAGTTTCTCGTGAACGCGCAGGGCGAGGACGTCGTGGCCGGCATCCGCACTCCCAACCCGATCAACTCCGAGAGCCGCACCGACCAGTCCAGGACCCTGAAGTCGCTGGAGGAGCTGATGCCCTCCACCTATAAGGAACTGGCCGCCATCCGCAGGAAGCTCGAGAAGCATTACCACGACATGCTCGACATCGAGTTCACGATAGAGAAAGGCCGCCTGTACATGCTGCAGTGCCGCGTCGGCAAGCGCAACGGCCCCGCCGCCGTGCGCATGGCCATAGACATGTACAAGGAGAAGCTCGCGCCGAAGGAAGAGGTCGTGATGCGCGTCACCCCCGCCCAGCTGGACGAGCTGCTGCACCCTGTCATAGATCCCAAGGCCGAGGCCAGGGCCAAGGTCCTCGGCAAAGGCCTGCCTGCCGGCCCCGGCGGAGCGGTGGGACAGGTGGTCTTCACCGCGGCCGACGCCGTCAAATGGAAGAAGGAAGGTAAGCCCGTCATCCTCGTGCGCGAGGAGACAAATCCCGAGGACGTGGAGGGCATGAGGGCCGCCGAGGCCATCCTGACCGCCCGCGGCGGCATGACCTCCCACGCGGCCCTCGTGGCCCGCGGCTGGGGCAAGTGCTGCGTGGTCGGGTGCTCAGCCGTCGAGATAGACCTGTCTTCCCGGACCCTCAGCATCGGCGGCGAGAACCTGAAGGAGGGCGACTGGCTCTCCCTGAACGGCTCGAAGGGCCTCGTCTACAGCGGCAAACTAGAGATGCTGGACGCCAGCGAGTCCAACGAGCTGCTGAGCGAGTTCCTGAAGCTCTGCAACTCCGTGCGCGCGCTCAAGGTCTGGACCAACGCCGACACCCCCGCCGACGCCGCCACGGCCCGCAAGTTCGGCGCGGAAGGCATAGGCCTGTTCCGCATAGAGCACATGTTCTACGGCAAGGGCTCCGACGAGGCGCTGTTCAAGCTGCGCAAGATGATCATGTCGAAGACGCTCGAGGAGCGCAAGGCCGCTCTCGGCGAGCTGTTCCCGCACATGAAAAGCGACATCAAGAACACGCTGAAGGTGATGGAAGGTCTGCACGTGACCATCCGCCTGATGGACCCGCCGCTGCACGAGTTCGTGCCGCACCAGAAGGAGAAGCTCGAGGAACTGGGCAAGTCCCTCGGCATCTCGTTCGACGAGCTCGAGGCGCGCGCCACCGCGCTGCGCGAGAGCAACCCGATGATGGGCCACCGCGGCGTGCGTCTCGGCGTGACCTACCCGGAGATCACCGAGATGCAGGCCCGCGCCATCTTCGAGGCGGCGGCCGACCTCTATAAGGAAGGCGTCAAGGTCTATCCCGACATAATGATCCCGGTGGTCTCGCTCGAGACCGAGGTGCAGCACCAGACCGAGATCATCCACCGCGTCTACGCCGAGGTCTCCAAGGCCCGCGGCGTGAAGTTCCAGTACATGGTGGGAACGATGATCGAGATCCCCCGCGCCTGTCTCATCGCCGGCAGGCTGGCCGAAACGATGCAGTTCTTCTCGTTCGGCACGAACGACCTGACCCAGATGACGTTCGGCTATTCCCGCGACGACTCGGGCTACTTCCTGAAGGAGTACACCGAGAAGGGGCTGCTGCCCGTGGACCCGTTCCAGAGCATAGACCAGACCGGCGTGGGCGAGCTGATAAAGATCACGGTCGAGCGCGGCCGCAAGGTCCGCAAGGACCTGAAGATCGGCATCTGCGGCGAGCAGGGCGGCGAGCCGGCCTCCGTGGAGTTCTGCCACAAGTCCGGCCTGAACTACGTGAGCTGCTCCCCGTTCCGCGTGCCGATAGCGATATTGTCCGCGGCCCAGTCGCAGATCAGGGCCCCGCGCAAGAGCAAGTAAGCCCTGGTGCGAGGCGCCTCTAAGTGCTTCCCGATGGTCATTTCCGCCCCTTCAGGGGGCGGAAAGACCGTCGTGCGTTCCGCGCTGCTGAAACTGGACGGGAAGTTCGCCTTCAGCGTGACCTGCACCACCCGGCCGCGCCGGCCGGGGGAGGTGGAGGGCAGGGACTACTATTTCGTGACGCTGCCGCAGTTCCTGAAGCTGAAGAAAGAAGGGAAGCTGCTGGAGTGGGCGAAGGTCCACGGCAACTATTACGGCACGCCGGTCAGGTCGGTGACGGAGGTCCTCGGGAAAGGCCGCATCCCGGTGATGACCATAGACGTCAAGGGCGCGCGCTCCGTGCGGCGCCTTTTCCCGGACGCGGTGACCGTGTTCCTGCTGCCGCCTGACCTGAAGACGCTGGTGCGGCGGCTGCGCGGCCGCGGAGAGCCGCCGGAGAACGTCGCCCTGCGCCTGAACACGGCCAAGGCGGAACTGAGGGCCGCCACGGCTTTCGACTATCTGGTGATAAACGACAGGCTGCCGGAGACGGTGCGCGAGGTGGCGGCCATAGCGGAGCTGGAAACGCTCCGCACCCGGAGAAACCTGGACAAGGTCCGCGCTTTCAGCGCCGAGCTGGCCGGGAAGGATTAAGACAGGTTCTAGACGGAGGTTAGACATGACGACGCAAGCCAAGACCAAGGAGCACGAGGCCGACCTGGAGCAGCTGATCTCGGATTACGGCCCTTCCAAGTACAACGACATCGTGCGCGCCATGCAGTGGGCCCGCCACCTGCGCCGCCAGGAGGAGTCGCGCGGCCTGACGATGGCTGAGCTCATCGACCGCGCGCTGCTGGACGTGGTGGACAAGAAGGTCACGGTCGAGGACATCGAAGCTGCCATCAAGTCCGATATGGAGCTTGAAGAGAAGCTCGCCGCACGCCGCACGGAGGAGCCCAAGAAGCTCCGCAAAGAGGCCAAGGAAGAGAAGCCGGTCTGAGCGCGGCGATGAAGCGCGAGCTCGCCGCCGCGGTCAGGGACCTGGCCTCCTATATGCGGTCGCTCGACGAGGATCTCGCCGAGGTCCCCCCGCGCCCGGCCGCGGACCTTCCGGCCGGCGGCGAACGCCGGCCGGACGCCATATCCGCGCTGGCCGGGCAGGTGCGGTCCTGCCGCAAATGCGGCCTGGGTTACGCCAGACTGAACGCGGTCTTCGGAGCGGGCAGCCACAAGGCGCGCATAGTCTTCGTCGGCGAGGGGCCGGGCTTCCAGGAGGACCACCAAGGCGAGCCTTTCGTGGGCCGTTCCGGACAGCTGCTGGACAAGATCATGGACACGGTCCTGGGCCTAAAGCGCGCCGACGTCTACATAGCCAACATAGTCAAGTGCCATCCGATGAAGAACCCGGAGACCCCGGAGGCGCACGGCAACGACCGTCCGCCCACCCAGGAGGAGATCTCCGCCTGCCGTCCCTACCTCGACGAACAGCTGCGCTTCATAAGGCCGGCCTGCATAGTGACCCTCGGCTCCGTCCCCACGAAGGTCCTGCTGAACGCCGACAAGGGCGTTTCCCTGATGCGCGGGCGCTGGTACGATTATCCGGTGGACCTGTTCGGCCCGGGCCATCCGATAAAGGTAATGCCTACCTATCACCCCGCCGCGCTGCTGCGGAACCCCAACCTCAAACGCGACACCTGGGAAGACATGAAGATGGTCAGGGCCTTCCTCGAAACTGGTAGAATAAACTGAGCGCCGCGCCTTCGCGCGGCCGTTCCATGCTGGCAGAGATATCTTTTCCCATACCGCTGCGGCGGACCTTCTATTACCTGCTCCCCGAGGAACTGGAGCTCAGGGCCGCGCCTGGCCTGCGGGTCGTCGCCCCGCTTGGCAGAAGGGCCGAAGCAGTCGGCATGATACTCCGGGTCCTGCCGGAGAAGGACGCGGACCTGACGCGCTTCAAGGAGCTGAAGTCCGTCGCGCGCCTGCTGGACGAGGACCCGCTTTTCCCGGAGGACGCTCCGGCGCTGGCCTCCTGGATGTCCGGGCGCTGGGGGTCCCCCGAAGGGCTGTGCCTCGGGGCATTCTATTCCCACGGGCCGCGCGGCCGGTCCCCGCAGCCGGCCGCTTCAGTTGCGCTTGCTCCGCTCCGTCCGCCTTCGGAACTTCCCGAGTTCTCCCGCTTCTGCGGCGAGCTCCGGGGTCCCGGCGGGGGCGCCTACCTGCTGCGCCTGGCCCCGCTGGAGCGGCGTGAGGCCGTCTATCCGCTGCTTTTCGGTTCCGCCCTGGAGCAGGAGGGCTCGCAGGGGCTGCTGCTGGTCCCTGACCTTAATTTCATCCCTGCGCTCAGGACGGCCCTGGAGAGCGTCTTGCCTGGGATGGTGGGAGTCTGGCACTCCAGGCTGACCCCGGCGAAAAGGGCGGAGGCCTGGGCCGGAGCGGCCTCCGGCCGGTTCAAGGTGATGATCGCCACGCGCACCGGCGTCTTCCTGCCTTTCCGCGGACTGCGCCTCGCCGTCATGGACGGCGAGCACGAGGAGGTATATCGCCAGGCGGAGGCCGAGCCGTTCTACCACGCCAGGGAGGTGCTGCTCAGGCGGGCCCGCGCGCTGGGTGCCAGGGCCGTGCTGGCCAGCCCCTGCCCCTCCCTCGAATCCTGGGGGGCCGCGGCCTCGGGCCTCCTGAAGCGCGTGGACGCGGCGCCGCAGGCCAGGCTGGCGGGGCCGGGCCCCGATGTGCGCGTGCTGGACATGGAGAGCTATCCGGGAGAGATACTGGCCAGGCCGCTTGCCGAAGCGCTGCGCCGCGCCGTGGAGGCCGGCGGGCAGGCCCTCGTGATAGCCGCCCGCAAGGGCTACGCCTCGCGCCTTTTCTGCGCGAACTGCGGCTGGATGCCGCGCTGCGGGAAATGCGGCCCGGGTTACGCACTGCTGAAATCGCCCCAGTCGGCCCCTGTGCTGCTCTGCCGGCGCTGCGGGAGGAAAGAGCCTTTTCCCGTGGTCTGTCCCTCCTGCGGCGGGAAGGTGTTCCGCGACTACGGGACCGGGACGCAGAAGGCGCAGGAGGCGGTCAGGAAACTGCTGCCTCCCGGAGTCAGGGTGGCGCGCTTCGACGGGGACGTGCTGCGCGGCTCGCTGAAGGCCATGCGTTCGGAACTGGATTCCTTCTCGCGCGGCGAGGCGGACGTGCTGGTGGGGACGCGCATCGCGCTGCGCGACCTCGGGGCTCCGCGCCTTTCGCTGGCCGCCTTCATAGACGCCGACGCCGATCTGTCCGGGGCCGATTTCAGAGCCTCGGAAAAGGCTTACCGCTCCTTCTATGGGGCCTGGCGCCTGTTGGGCGCCCGCGGGGAACTCTTCATCCAGACCCGGCAGGCGGGGCATTATGTCTTCTCGCGCCTGACCGAGATGGATTATCCCTCCTTCGCCGACGGCGAGCTCGCCGCGCGCAGGGATTTCTTTTACCCCCCCTTCTCGCACCTGATAAAGGCGAGGTTCGCCTCTTTCGACCGCGGCGCGCTGGACGCGGCCGCCTCTGACCTGCTGAAAGCGCTCTCTTTCCTCGGCGGCGGCGGCGAGGCCGGGGAGATACTTGGGCCCGTGACGCCGCAGGGACAGGAGAGGCGCAAGTTCCACAGCGAGTACTACCTGGTCAAAGCCGGCTCCGAGGCCGCGGCCGCGCTCTGCCTTAAAAAGGCGCTCTCGCTGCCCCCACGCCCCGGGGTCAGATATTTCATCGAGGCGGACCCTTACGGTTTCCAGTAGCCTGCCCAGAATGACAGCGGAGGGCAAAAATAATACAATTTCATTTATGAACACCGAAGAGCTTCTCAAGGACATAACGCGCGGCGCGGTGGATGTCGTGAGCCGGGAGGAGCTGGCTAAAAAGCTCTCCTCCGGCAAGAGGCTCCGCGTGAAGCTCGGAGTTGACCCCACCAGCCGCGACCTGCACCTGGGCCACAGCGTCGTGCTGGACAGGCTGCGCAGGTTCCAGGACCTCGGCCATACCGCGGTCCTGATCATCGGAGACTTCACCGCGCAGGTCGGGGACCCCTCGGGCCGCGACGCCACCCGCCCGGTGCTGGACCACGAGTCCGTGGCGGCCAACGCCAAGACCTACACGGAGCAGGCCTACAAGGTGCTGGACCCGGCCAGGACGGAGATCCGCTTCAACAGCGAGTGGCTCAAACCGTTCTTCGCCAGCCCGTCCGCCGGGATCTCGGATTTCATAAACTCGGCCAAGAACATCACAGTCTCGCGCCTGCTGGAGCGCGAGGACTTCCGCGCCAGGCTGAAGGCCGGCACGCCGATAAGCCTGCTGGAGATCTTTTACCCGGTGCTGCAGGGCTACGACTCCGTGGCGGTCAAGGCCGACGTGGAGCTGGGCGGCCAGGACCAGATCTTCAACGTGCTGATGGGCCGGGACGTGCAGAAGCTCTACGGCCAGGAACCGCAGGTGGTGATGACGATGCCGCTGCTGGTAGGCACGGACGGCGAGAAGAAGATGTCCAAGTCCTACGGCAATTACGTGGCCTTCACCGACCCGCCCAACGAGATGTTCGGCAAACTGATGTCGCTGTCCGATTCCCTGATGTACGACTATTACACCCTGCTTACCTCCGAGGACATGGCCGCCGTGAAGGCGGAGCACCCGATGGAGGCAAAGAAGAAGCTGGCCGGCCTCGTCACCGGGCGCTACCACGGCGCGCAGCAGGCCCAGGCCGCGCGGGCCCATTTCGAGCAGGTCTTCTCGCGCAAGGAGCTGCCGGAGGAAATGGCGAGCTATCGCGCGGAGAAGCCGGGGAAGCTCTCCTACCTGATAGTCGCCGCGGGGCTTGCCAAGGGGATGAACGAAGCCCGCCGCCTGATCGCCCAGGGCGCAGTGCGCCTGGACGGCGAGAAAGTCGGAGAGGACATAATGTTCGAGCCGAGGAACTGCGTGCTGCAGGTCGGCCGTCGGCAGTTCCGCCGGATAGAGAGATAACTGGGGGCTTCATGAGGACGGACCTTAAAATGCTGCTCGCTTTCCTGCTGCTCTGCGCGCCCGCCGCGGCCCAGCAGGCGACGGAGGCGGACTATAAGCTGATGCAGCAGATGATGAGGTCCGGGAACAGTTATTCCCAGAGCCGGGCTCAGGCCTGGGACGCCCGCCTTAAGGTCCTCTCCGGGGATGTCGAAGTGAAGACGGCCGACTCGGCGGACTGGCACAGGATAAAGGGCGAACTGCCGCTGGATCAGGGCGACGTGATAAAGACGTCCGGGGACGGCGTAGCGGAGATGTATCTCGACGACAAGGGCGCGTTCTCCATCAGCAGGAATACCGAGCTGGAGCTCTCTTCTCTGGACCAGGAGAACTCCTCCATTTCGCTCCGTCTGGGGGCTATCGTCGCGAAGATAAAGCATTTCCTGGACGAGAAGCAGAGGTTCGAGGTGCGGACCCCTTCCGCGGTATGCGCGGTACGAGGCACCGAGTTCGCCGTAGAATATTCCCAGCTGGACAAGGTGTCATCGGTGGGGGTCTTCGACGAGGGGCGGGTCGCAGTCACCCCGCAGCTGGATTCGGGGAAGGCCGGGGACGAGGTGACGCTGGACAAGAACAGCGAGATCGCGATAAACCCGGCGGAAAGGCGCTTTCACCCGGAGCCGCTGTTCCGCATGGGCAGGTTCCGCGGCACCATAGGCCAGATGCGCAGGCGCCTGCTGGCGCTGAGGCGCTGGCGTCCTCGCTCGGCGGCCAAGAGGGCGCAGCTCCGCGAAGCCGCGCTGAAGCGGGTGGTCCGCCGGCAGCTGCGCAGGCGTTCCTCGTCAAGGGTTTCGGGCGGGGCGAAGCGCAAGGCAAGGGGTCTGCGGCCCCGTTCCGGCCGGCGCCGGCCCCGCGCCGGCGGCCGGCGGCGGGATGAGGAGCAGTAGCTTGAGACTTTTCATCGCTTCCGGGTTTGAGCCCCCTTTCACGGAGTCCGTCGCCGCCGTGGCCGAGTACGCGCGCTCCAACGCCGAGCGCGGGGCCGTGAAATGGGTGCAGCCCGGGGACTTCCACATCACCTACGCGTTCCTCGGCGAGCTGGGCCCGGCCGCCGCGGCCTCGGCTGATAAGGCCGTGGCCGACGCGCTGGCCGGGGTCGGGGCGTTCGACATCACGATGGGCGGTTTCGGCGTCTTTCCTTCCGCGCGCAGGCCCTCGGTGCTTTGGGTAGGTATCGCCGAGGGCGCCCAGGAGCTAAGGGCCCTGGCTTCGAAGCTCTCTCAGTCGCTCTCCGCCGCCGGGCTTTTTTTCGAGGATCGCTTCGAACCGCATGTCACCATAGGCCGGGTGAAGGGCAGCCTTCCTGAGACCTTTATGCGGCGTATGGCGGGGTACGTCCCGCAGAAGCGGGCCGTCAGCAGGCTGGCCTCGGTGGACCTGATGCAGAGCGAGCTGACCTCCGACGGCCCTGTCTACAGACGCGTAAGTTCGAGGCTCTTGTTATGAAAGGACCGCGCAAGGCCGTAGTTATTCCGGTGTCGGCGCTGCTGCTGCTGTCGCTGCATTTCTTCCGGCCGGGCAGGCCGGAACGCGTCTCCGTTCCGGAAGGCGCCAGCGCCGCCCATGTGGCCTTCATTCTGAAGCGGCACGGCGTTATACGCAGCACGCTGTGGTTCCGCGCGCTGGTCAAGCTGACCGGCACCGGGAAGGAGCTGATGCCAGGCGATTACACCCTGCGGACTCATATGTCCTCCGAAGAGGCGCTTTGGAAGCTGGTCCACTCCACCTATATCTCGGACGTGAAGATAGTCATTCCGGAGGGCTGGCGCATGGAACAGATCGCCGACCGCCTTCAGGCCAACGGAATAACGAATGCCGCCGAGTTCCTGGCCCTGGCCAGGAACGAGAAAATGGAAGGGTATCTTTTCCCCTCCACTTACCGCCTGAAAAAAAATACTCCCCCACAGGAAGTCATTAATTTGCTAAAATCTGAGTTCGACAGGCAGGTGCTGCCTCTGTTCTCTAAAGGTTTCCCCGCAGGCCTGGACGCGCGCAAGGTGCTGATAATCGCCTCCATAGTGGAACGCGAGGCGGCGGATCCAAGCGAGCGTCCGCTGATAGCCGCGGTCTACATAAACCGCTACCGCAAAGGGATGCCGCTCGAGGCCGACCCGACTACGCAGTACGCGGTGGGTTACAACAAGGCTTACGGGTACTGGAAAAAGGCCCTTACCTACAAGGACCTCAAGATAAAGTCGCCGTACAACACCTACGTGGTCGGCGGTCTTCCTCCGGGCCCTATCTGCAGCCCCGGCTACGATTCCATAGCGGCCGCTATGGCGCCGGCCGACATAGACGCGCTGTATTTCGTGGCGGACGGAAAGGGAAGGCATATCTTCAACGACAGCTACAAGGAGCACCTCAAGGCCAAAAGACGCGTTGAAGAGGCGGAGAAGGAAGAAAGGCAGCAGCAGGACAGCCATTGAGCCTGAGGCCAGGAGCCGGGCTTTAGAATGGGCGTGTAGCTCAGCTGGGAGAGCGCCTCGTTCGCAACGAGGAGGTCAGGGGTTCGATCCCCCTCACGTCCACCAGATCCCCAAACCCCCGCAAGGGGGTTTTTTATTCGCGGGGCCTAAGACCGCCCGCGTGCGGGGCGCCCGCCGCCGCGAAATAATTTGTAAAATCTAACGATACCCCCGGAATTCCGGACAGGAGATCTTATGGCAGAATATTTCCCGCTCAAGGAAAAGACCCGTTACGAATACAAGTTCACCAGCACCGAATTCGACGGGACAGCGCGCGTCCTCATAGACATCCTCTCCGTCAGGAAAAAGGGCGAGAAGACCGTGGCCGAGGCCCGGATGATCTTCGAGCTGCGCGACTCCCACACCACCAGCTATCTCATCACCCGCGACGCCAAGTGGCTGACTACGGCCGACGGGGTCATCATAGGCGGCCGGCGCGAGTTCCCTCTTCCGGCCAAGGAAGGCTCCAAGTGGAGCGAACCGCCCGATTCCAGCGAGGTGGTGTCGCTCTCCGACAAGGTCTCCATCAAGGCCGGGAAGTTCGCGAACTGCATGAAGGTCGTTACGCTGCTTGGCGGCGGCGACGCGGGCAAGTCGGTGCGCTATTACGCCCCTGGAACGGGGTATATCCTCGAAGAGTACAACGGGGAGGACAAGACCTGCGAGCTGGAGCTGCTCTCTGTCTCCGCCACGCCGGAGGAAAAGAAGAAAGGGAAAAAATAGGAGCGCGGACCAGCCATGCCTTTGCCTACGATAAAAGAACTCCTGACTTCCGGGACCCCGGGGACCGCCGTAACGGCCCGGGGCTGGATAAAGACGCGCCGCGACTCCAAGGCGCTCTCGTTCGCCGAGCTGAACGACGGCTCCTGCCGCGCCAGCCTGCAGGTCGTGTTCTCCTCCGAGAACGGCGACTTTTCCGCGGTCCTGCCGCAGCTGGTCACCGGCGCCGCGGTGGCGGTGCAGGGGGACCTCGTGGCCTCCCCCGCCGCCGGGCAGAAGTACGAGCTGAAGGCCAGGGCCGTCACCGTGTACGGCGGCTGCGACGCCGAGAAATACCCGATCCAGAAGAAGAAGACCTCCGACGAGTTCCTGCGCACCGTCGCGCACCTGCGTCCGCGCACCAACAAGTACGCGGCCATGCTGCGCGTGCGCTCGGAGCTGGCCTTCGCGGTGCACAGCTATTTCCGGCGCAACGGCTTCACCTACGTGCACACGCCCATCTTCACCGCCTCCGACTGCGAGGGCGCCGGGCAGATGTTCACCGCCACCGCCTTCGACCTGACGCGGCTGAAGGACGTGCCGAAGACCGGGGCCGGCGAGATAGACTTCTCGAAGGACCTGTTCGGCAGGAAGGTCGGGCTGACCGTCTCCGGGCAGATGGAGGGCGAGGCGCTGGCGCTCGCGCTCGGCAAGATCTATACGTTCGGCCCGACGTTCCGCGCCGAGAACTCCAACACCTACCGCCACTGCGCCGAGTTCTGGCAGATCGAACCGGAGATGGCCTTCTACGAGCTTTCCGACGACATGGACCTCGCCGAGGACTTCACCAAGTCCCTCGTCCGCGACGTCCTGGAGAAATGCCCGGCCGACCTGGAGCTCTTCGCCAAGTTCGTCGAGCCCGCGCTGATGGACAACCTCCGCAACATCACAGACAACGTCTTCGAGCGGCTGGCCTACACCGACGCCGTGAAGATCCTGGAGCCCGAGAACGCGCGCTTCGAGCTGAAGGTGAAGTGGGGCGTCGACCTCGCGAGCGAGCACGAGCGCTTCCTCGTGGAGCAGTATTTCAAGAAGCCGGTGATGATGCACCACAAGCCCAGGGAAGTGGCCTCGTTCTACATGAGGCTCGAGGACGACGGGCGGACCGTGCGCGGCATGGACGTGCTGGTGCCCCGCATCGGCGAGCTGATCGGGGCGAGCGAGCGCGAGAACCGTCTCGACGTGCTCGAGGCCCGCATGCGCGAGCTCGGGATGAAGGTGGACGACTACCAGTGGTTCCTGGACCTGCGCCGCTTCGGCTCGGTCCCGCACTCCGGCTTCGGTATGGGCTTCGAGCGCATGATGATGCTGGTCACCGGCATCTCCAACATCCGCGACGTGACCGCGTTCCCGCGGGTCCCCGGCTACGCCGAGTTCTGAGGCCCGCCATGCGACGAGAACAGGCGCTGGAACTCCTTAAAAGGCACGTGACTGGCCAGAACATGATAAAACACTGCCTCGCCTCCGAGGCGGTCATGCGGGCGCTGGCCGCGAGGCTCGGCGGCGACGCGGACCTGTGGGGGCTCGCCGGCCTGCTTCACGACCTGGACGCCGAACTCACCGCCGGGGACCTCTCCCGCCATACGCACGAGGCGGCGCGCATCCTGAAGGAGAGCGGTCTGCCCGACGAGCTTATCGAGGCCGTCAAGATGCACAACGAGGCCGCCCACGGAGGACTGAAGCGGTCCGCCCTTTTCCACAAGGCTCTGGCCGCGGCGGAGACCGTGACCGGGCTCATCACCGCCACCGCCCTCGTCTATCCCGACAGGAAGCTGGCCGCCGTGAAGGCCGCCTCAGTGGTCAAGCGGATGAAGGACAAGCGCTTCGCCGCCTCCGTGGACAGGAGCATCATCATGGAATGCGCGGACCTGGGGCTGGGGCTGGAGGAATTCGTGGACCTGGCGCTCTCGGCCATGCTCGGCATAGCCCCGGAGCTCGGGTTATAGGGCCCTGCTTTTGGTTATCCTTTCTATTTCCCCCATCAGCTCCTCGGCTTCGTAAGGCTTAGGGACCATCCCCGCCAGTTCCCGGGAAAGTTTCCTGCGCTCTATCTCCCTGCGGTCCAGGGCGGTGAAGGCAACTATGGGCGTCTTGGCCGCGCCGGGTACTGCCCGGATGGCGCGGATGGCCTTTTCCGGACCCATGTCCGGCAGCATGAAGTCCAGCAGTATCAGGTCCGGCCTCTGCCGGGCGGCGGCTTCCGCTCCCTCCCTGCCGCTGCGCGCGGCCTCGACTTTGAAGCCTCTGGATTCGAGCCGTATCCTGACCAGCGCTATGTGCTGCTCTTCGTCCTCGATAAGGAGTATCTTGGTCATTGTCCCCCCCGTCCGCCGCAGCGCAGTTTCCCGGCCAGAGAATCCTCGTCGGCGAAATCCTCCGGATAGACCAGAGTGGTTATCGACCAGGCGTCCTCCGCGGAGGGGCCGTAAAGGGCGCGCAGCTCGGCCTGCAGCAGCGCCATGGTCTTCCCGCATTCCTTCAGCCCGCAATCGGCCAGCAGAACGGTGAACTCCCCCGGCCCCCGCTTGATCATGGCGTGATAGTTGCGCAGCCGGCTCCGGACGAAGGCGTCTATCCTGCCGTCCAGGTCGGGGGCGCCCCGGCCGCTCCTGAGCGCGGCGGGCACCGTCAGGGTAAGCGCCGAGAATTCGCGCTTGTCCTTGGCTGCCTCTATCTCCCTGCGGACCGCGAGCCGGAGCGCGGAGCAGAAGTCCAGCCGCGGCAGGGACAGGCAGAAGCGCGCGTAGCTCCCCTTCTCGCTTTCGGCCCAGATGCGCCCCAGATGCAGTTCGACTATGCCCCTGGAGATGGCCAGCCCGAGTCCGGTGCCTTCGGCGCCGGCCCCCGCCGGGCCCTTTACGCGCGAGAACTTCCTGAAGAGCTTGGGGATGTCCTCCGGGTCCAGCCCTTCCCCCGAGTTCTGAACGCAGATCCTGGACTCCTCGCCGGAGGTCTCCAGCGAAAGCCTTATGTCCCCGCCGCGCGGCGTGAACTTGAGCGCGTTCGAGACCAGGTTTATCAGCACCTCTGCTATTTTCTCCCGGTCGCAGAAGGTGAGCGCCGGGGTTCCGCCCAGTTCGGCCGCTAGCCTTATTCCCCTGTCGGAGGCGAGGTGGAGGTAGTCGGAGACCGTGGCGGAGCAAAGTTCGCGCAGGTCCGAGCCCTCAAGGGTCACCGGCATCACCCCGGCCTCTATCTTGGTGAGGTCCATCAGCGCGTCTATCATGCGGTTCAGGCGCGAGCAGTTGTCCAGCCCCATCCGCGCGATCTCCCGTTGTTTTTCGGAAGGCTCCCCCGCGGTGCCGTCGCAGATCATCTGCAGCGATTCCCTGACCACCGTCAGCGGCGAGCGCAGCTCGTGGGAGATGCGGGAGATGAACTCCTCCCGGGCGCGGTCCAGCATCCTGGCGGCGCTGATGTCGCGCAGCATCACGAGGCGGCAGGTCTCCCCGCCCCAGTGGATCTCCGCGGCGCGGACCTCAGCCGGGACCGTCCTGCCGTCGGGCCTGTGGAAATCGGTCTCGACCGGGCCTTCCAGAGAGCACTTGAGGTCCAGCTTCCTGGACAGGAGGTCCTCCCGCCTGCGGGCCAGCAGCCGCTCCGCCCCCCTGTTGGCGAAGAGCACGCTGCGGTCGGCCCTCACCACCAGGAAGCCTTCCGGGATCTTCTCGAACATCTCCTTGAGGCGCGCCTCCCTTTCCCTGGCCTTCTGGTCTATCCTGGCCCGTTCAATAGCGTAACTGATGGAGTAGCCCAGCCATTCGCCGGTGATCTTCCCCTTCACCATGTAGTCCTGCGCGCCTTTCTTGATGAGCTGCAGGCCGAGCTTTTCCTCGCGCATGCCGGTCATGACGATGATGGGCCTGTCCTTGAACAGGAGCTTGGCGCGCACTAGCGTGTCGGCGCCGTAGGAGTCGGGGAGGTTGAGGTCCAGCAGCACCACGTCCGCGGGTTCCAGCTTGTCGAGATCCTTGGCAGCGCCGAGTGAGCCGGCCGCGCGCAGACGGAACGGACCGCCTTTCAGCCCGTCGAAAAGCGCGCTGACCGCCTCGGCGTCGTAGGCGTTGTCCTCGACCAGCAGGACCTGGACCGCTTTTTCCGATAACGGCATTGCCCCCCCCGGGTCCGCGGCTTCCGGCAGGCTGCTGCGGCCAGCCCGGCCGCCGCAGTTCTGGGAACGTGAACGTTCTTACTCCCCCGGCTAAAGTTTAGTATATAAGCGGTTAGTGGACAATAGCCTTTTGAGTACATAAAAAAACCGCCGGCTTGCGGCCGGCGGTCCTGGCGGGAACTTCTGTGCCCTTACTGGAAGAAGTAGACGTTCACGGCGTAGTTCAGCGTGCCGTCCTCGCCCAGGTCTATAGGCTGGTCCAGCTTGAACGTCCTGGAGGCGATGAAGTCCTTCTTGTTGTCGGAGAGGAACTTCCTGTAGTCGGCCAGCTTGGCGGCTATGCCGGACTCGTCCTTGGAGAGCAGGGTCTTGAAGCCGACGAGCTTCCCGATGTAGACCAGCGAGAACGAGGAGTCCTTCCTGACCAGCGTGACGGAGTTGGCCAGCAGGTCGAAGTCTATGTCGTCCCCGTTCTTGAGCTGGCGCAGCTGGACCTCGTGGTCCGTGTTCTCCTCTGGTTTCGTCAGGTAATAGACGGCCACGGTGGGGCGGATATAGTCGTTCTTCGTTATCCTCAGCGCCGCCACCGGGGTCAGGCCGGAGTTGTCTAGCGCCGAGACCAGGTCCCCCTGCAGCTTGGCCATCGTGGTGGAGCTGAGGGCGTCGTAGTCCATCTTGTCCGCGGTGAAGGCGCGTATCACGCGGCCGTCGGGCGACTCGTACTTCAGCGTCCCGAACTGGTCCTTGTATTCGGTGCCGGTCACCTTCATGCCGTACTTGGCCAGTATCGGGGTCCACATGGCGGTGAAGGCCTTGAAGCCGGCCTCGGTCTCTGCGTAGGTGGAGAGCAGGCTCTTGGAGGCCTGCGGCAGCAGTGTGAGGTCGCTTATCTCCGCGGTGGCCGGGGCCTGGGCCGCCCGGAGCGCCGGCGCTGGGGCCTTAAGGGCTGAAAGCCTGCTTATGTCGGAAGCGGAAACGCCGTTGAGCTCGGCCGCATAAACCGCGGACGCGCTGAGCACGGCCGCCATGGCTATGGCTATTTTTTTCATCAAGACTCCTCCTGCCTGTCTATTTACGGCTGCCTATATTCTACGACTAAATGTTTGCCCGGAGGAAGGGCTGAACGGCCGCCTTGCGCGTAGGACGTTGGGCCTATTGATATCGGTCAAGCCCGGCGCCGCCCAGGCGGCTCTGGGTCCGCCATTTCCCGAAAGCCTTGCCGCGGGATTCCAGTTTTTCTATGAAGTCCCTCATGCGGCGGCTGATGCGGCCCCCGGGGGCTCCGGCGAACGGCGTGCCCGGCAGCGGCATGAAGGCGTGGGTATGTATGATGGCCCCAGTCGCGACGAGCGCCTGTATCAGCTCCATGGCCGCGTCCTCGTCCCCGCGCGTCTCCCCCGGCAGCCCGAAGATGAAGTCGAAATACGGGGTGAGGCGGTGTTCGCGGCAGAGGCGCGCGGCCTCCAGCACCTCGCCCGGGCCGTGCCCGCGCCGTATCTCACGCAGCAGGCGCGGGCTGGCGGCCTGGGCGCCTATGACCAGCCTGCGGTTGGAGGCGTGTTTCCTGACCAGTTCCAGGGCCTCGTGGGTGACGTGGTCCGGGCGCACCTCCGACGGGAAGGAGCCCGCGAAGACCCGGCCGCCCCTGGCCGAGGCCAGTTCCCCGGCGCTTTCCAGCAGCTCGCGCAGGGCTCCCGTATTCATCGCCTTGCCGTCCGCCGAGCCGTAGGCGAAGGCGTCCGGAGTGATGAAGCGCACGTCCTTAAGGCCTCTGGCGAACATGGTCTCCATCGCCCGCAGGATGGCGGGTACGGGGCGGTGGCGCGGCTTGGCGCCGAAGAGGAAGGAGGTCTGGCAGTAAGCGCAGGCGTAAGGGCAGCCCCGGGTGATCTCTATAGCGCCGAAAAGGCCCCACCTTGAGGAGAACGGCGGGCAGGCGGACAGATCGGCCGGCAGCCCCCGCAGAACGCCGCGCGGCGGCGGCTCGCCTGCCGCCAGGGCCGAGAGCAGGCGCGGGAAAGTCCGTTCCCCCTCGCCGGCCACGACGTAGTCGAACCCCATGTCCAGCGTCTCGTCAGGGACCGCGCTGGGGTGAGGACCTCCGGCGATGAGGACGGCGGCCGGGGCGGACTTCCTGAGCCTCTTCACCAGGGAGGCCGCGCCGGTTTTCTGGCAGGTGAAGAACGAGAGCGCGGCGGCCGCGCCCGCGCCGCCGTCGGGGGAGAGCTCCGCGAGCGTATCCGCCGCCGTGGCCGGGAAGGCGGCCCGCAGGCCGGGCGGGCCGCCCGTTTCCAGGGCTCCGGCCAGAGCGTTCACGCTGTAGCGGTTCTCCCTGCTGTAATGGAAAACTATCCTGTTGAGGGTCACCAGAATGTGAGGCGCGCGTTCTTGCCCGCCTCCGGCCCGGCCAGGGCCAGCAGGAAGGCGTAGGCCCGGGCCAGCACCAGGCTGAGCCAGGGGAGAAAGACGAAGGTCTTCAGGACCGCGGCGGCTATGGTCCAGGGTTTGAGGTCCAGGGCGGCCGTCGGGGCCTTCATGCTGCCGGAGACTACGTAGACGTCGGGCACGGACATGGTTATGGCCAGCGTCAGCATGACCACCGGGAAGAGCCGCATCTTCCAGCCGTTGGTGATGGCCGCGCTGAGGGCGAAGGACTCCTTTACGCCGGTCTTCCTGTCCACCACGGCGTATTCGCTGAACATGAAGGCCAGGTAGACCATGACGCCAGGAACGATGAACAGGAACAGGCCTCCCATGGAGGCCAGGCCCAGGAGCAGGCTGACCGCTATGGCCCTGTGGTAGACCGGAAAGGCGCTGAAAAGGTCCTTGAAGGACGTGCGGGAGCCGCGGGCTATCTTTATGTACACAAGGTTCGCCCCTATCGTGAACGGGGTCAGGACGAACAGCGTGTAAGGCACCGAAGGCAGCAGGGAATGCGTGCGGTTTATGAGCAGGAACGAGCCGGCGGAGATAACGGCCAGCACGAGGTTCACGGCCAGCACCAGCGGCAGGCGCGAGACATAGTCGTCCCAGGAGCGGGTGAACCAGGAAAAAGCCGCGCGGTCCATTTCAAAAGGTTGCATGAGCCTCCTCGTAAAGGGCCCGGGCGCGGAAGGAGCTCCTGACCAGCGGCCCGGAGAGCACGGCCTTTATGCCGGCCGCCCTGGCCTTTTCCCCCCAGAACGCGAACTCCTCCTCCGTGTAGTACTTCTCGACGGGGCGGTGGCCCTTGGAAGGGGCCAGGTACTGGCCCAGGGTCAGCAGGTCGCAGCCGGCTCCGGCCAGGTCGCCGATGGCCGTCTCCAGTTCCTCCGGCCTTTCCCCCAGGCCCAGCATGATGCCGGACTTGGTCAGGATGCCGGGGCGCAGCTTCTTGGAACCGGAGATGACCGAGAGCGAACGCCGGTAATCCGCGCCCGCCCGGGCCCCGGCGTAAAGGCCCGAGACCATCTCCAGGTTGTGGCCGAGCACGTCCGGCCCGGAGGCGAGCACGGTCTCCAGCGCCTTGAGGTCGCCGCCGAAGTCCGGGATAAGCGGCTCGGTCCGGATGCCCGGGGAAAGCTCCTTGATCAGGCGGTTGGTCTCGGCGTAATGGGCGGCGCCGCCGTCGGGCAGGTCGTCGCGGGTGGGCGAGGTGAAGACCACGTACTTCAGCTTCCACTCGCGGCAGAGTTCCGCCGCGCGGCGCGGCTCGCCGGGGTCCGGCGGCAGCGGCCGGCCCTTGCTGACGGCGCAGAAGCCGCAGTTGCGCGTGCAGACGTCGCCCAGGATCAGGAACGTGGCCTCGCCATCGGAGAAGCACCTGCCCTTGTTGGGGCAGCGGGCCTCGTCGCAGACCGTGTGCAGGCGCATGGCGGCCAGGCGCGCGGCGGTGCCGGCGGCCGCGGTGCCGCGCAGGTCGGCCTTGTTCCGGCGGGCCTCCCGGAGTATCCAGTCCGGCAGCGCGGGCATCAGTCCGCTACCTTCAGATGCAGTTCCTTGAGCTGGCGCTCGTCGATCGGCGACGGGGCCTCGCTCATCGGGCAGGCGCCGCTGGTGGTCTTCGGGAAGGCGATCACGTCGCGTATCGAGTCCGTCCCGCAGATCAGGCCCACGAGGCGGTCGAACCCTATGCCTATGCCGCCGTGCGGCGGCGCGCCGTAGTCCAGAGCGTTGACGATCATGCCGAAGCGGCGCTGCACGGCGCCCTTGTCGTAGCCCATCAGGGCGAAGATCTTCTCCTGCATCGCGCGGGTGTGGTTGCGCACCGAGCCCGAGCCCAGCTCCACCCCGTTGAGGACCAGGTCGTACTGGCACGAGCGGACGTTGCCGGGGTCGGTGTCTAGCTTGTGCGCCTCCTCCGGCAGCGGCGCGGTGAACGGGTTATGGGTGAACGTCCAGTTGCCCGTTTCGGCGTCCTTCTCGAGCAGCGGGAAGTGGCGCACCCACAGGAAGGCCCACTTCTTGAGCTGCGCGGGTTTCAGCCGGGCTATCAGCTCGTTCCTGAGCCCGCCCAGGCAGGGCGCGGCCACGGCGGCCTTGTCGGCCGCTATAAAGACCGCGTCCCCGTCCCTGACCTCGAGGCGCTCCTTCAGCGCGGCCTGCTCGGCGTCGGAAAGGAACTTGAGCGACGGCGAGTCCCACTTGCCGTCCTTGAAGCGCAGCCAGACCAGGCCCTTGGCGCCCAGCTTCTTGACGAGCTCGGTGAGCTTGTCCATGTCGCCGCGGCTGAACGCGGCCGCCCCCTCGCCCTTTATCGCGCGCACGACGCCGCCTTCGGCGAGCGCCCCGGAGAACACCTTGAAGCCGGAGGCCTTGAAGACGTCGGAGCAGTCCTTTATCTCTAGGGCGTAGCGCAGGTCGGGCTTGTCGGAGCCGTATTTCAGCATCGCGTCGGCGAACTCGATCTCCGGGAAGGGCGCGGCTATCCCCTCTCCTATTGAGGCGAAGACGGCCTTCATCATGCCCTCGACGACCTTCGCGATGTCCTGCTCGTCGACGAACGACATCTCCAGGTCTATCTGCGTGTGCTCCGGCTGGCGGTCGGCCCTGAGTTCCTCGTCGCGGAAGTTGCGGGCGAGCTGGAAGTAGCGGTCCATCCCGCTCATCATCAGCACCTGCTTGAACTGCTGCGGGCTCTGCGGCAGCGCGTAGAACTCGCCGGGGTTGTTCCTCGAAGGCACGACGAAGTCCCGCGCGCCCTCCGGGGTGGAGCGGGTCAGCATCGGGGTCTCTATCTCGTTGAAATCTAGGCCGTACAGGTAGTCGCGCACCACCTGCGACAGGCGGCTGCGCAGCACCAGGTTCCTGGCCATCCTGGGGCGGCGCAGGTCGAGGAAGCGGTACTTGAGGCGCGTCTCCTCGCTGACGCCGGCGTGCTCGCCGAGGTCGAACGGCAGCGGCTGCGAGACGTTGAGGACGGTTATCTCCGAGGCCTCCAGCTCTATTTCCCCGGTGGGCATGTTCCTGTTGGCGTTGGCGCCCGGGCGCGGCCTCACCCTGCCGGTGACGCGCAGGGCGTATTCGTTCTTGGCCTCTTCGGCCGTCCTGAAGACGGGGCTGTCCGGTCCGATGACGACCTGCGTGACGCCGTAGAGGTCGCGCAGGTTGATGAAGAGGACGCCTCCGTGGTTGCGCTTGGAGTCGTTCCAGCCGCAGATGGTGACTGTTTGCCCGGAGTGGGAGGCGTTGAGCTCTCCGCAGGTGTGGGTGCGGAGGGCGGTGGCTTTTGAGGGTTTGTCGTTGGTCATGGTCTGTGTCATAGTGGTCCTGGAACTCGAAAATATTCCCGTCGCGGCGTCCGGGGTGAGACCGAACCGTTCTCAGCTATTCAATAGCTTGCTGAGGGTCGAAGGGGCGTCGGGAAAAGGGACGCTGAACTGATCGCCCTTCTCCTTGAGCGGCTTCAGGGTTACGGTGCCGGCCTTCAGCTCGTCCTCGCCTATCAGCAGGGCGAAGGAGGCGCCGCTCTTGTCCGCCGAGCGCATCTGGGACTTCAGGCTCAGCCCGAAATCGGAGAAATCGGCCGCGATGCCTGCGGCGCGCGCGTCCGCCAGCAGCCTGAAAGCCCTGTCCGCCGCGTCCTTCGCCGCGGCTATCACGAAGACCGCGGGGTCTCCGCCCGGGGCGGCCCTGTCCTTGAGCAGCATGGCCAGGCGGTCTACGCCGAGGGCCCAGCCGATGGCCGGGGCCGACGGGCCGCCCATGGACTTCACGAGGTCGTCGTAGCGGCCGCCCCCGCAGACGGCGTCCTGGCTGCCGAGCGCGCTGCTGCGCACTTCGAAGACGGTGCGGGTATAATAGTCGAGGCCGCGCACGAGGCCCGGGTTGACGCGGAAACCTATCCCCGAGAGCTTCAGCAGCTCCTGGACGCGGGCGAAATGGGCGGCGCAGTCCGGGCAGAGCGCGAGTTTGGGGGCTGTCCCGGCCAGCCAGGGACCGTCTATCTTGCAGTCCAGCGCGCGCAGCGGGTTGCGCTCTATGCGGCCGCGGCACGGCTCGCAGAGCCGCGCCTGGCAGCCGCGCAGGTAGGCCAGCAGCGTCTGGCGGTAGTTCCTGCGGCACTCGGCGCAGCCCAGCGAGTTGAGGTCGACGGTGCAGTCCGGCAGGCCGGCCTTCTCGAGAAGCTTCAGCAGCATCGTTATGGTCTCGGCGTCCGCGAAAGGCGAGGCGTTGCCTATGTGCTCCGCGCCTATCTGCTCGAACTCGCGGAAGCGGCCGGCCTGCGGACGCTCGGCGCGGAACATGTTGCCGATATAGTAGAACTTGGCGTTGCGGCCGCTCTGGGAGAGGTTCTGCTCGATGTAGGCCCGCACGACGCCCGGCGTGCCCTCGGGGCGCACGGCCACCTCGCGGCCGCCGCCGTCGGTGAAGGAGTACATCTCCTTCTCCACGATGTCGGTGGTCTCTCCGGTGGACTTGACGAACAGTTCCTTCATCTCTATCGTCGGGATGCGCAGCTCGCGGTAGCCGTAAAGCGCGAAGACCTCCCGGGCGGCGGCCTCTATGGCAGCGAAGCGCTCGGAATCGGGCGGGAGCAGGTCCCTGAAGCCGCGCAGGGAATGCACTGCCATCAGGCCTCCCCCGACATGGACTTGAGCCTGGCCTGGTCCATTATCGTCAGTTCGCCGCGTCGGTAGTCTATGATGCCGCTGCGCTTGAGCGTGTTGATCGCGCGGCAGACCGGCACGCGCGTGGTCCCGAGGTACTGGGCCAGCTCGTTCTGGTCTATGGCCATCTTCACCGGCCTGGTCTTGGTGTCGCGCGAAAGGTCGAGGATGGCCTCGGCGAGGCGGCCAAGGATGTTGTGGAACAGCATGGATTCCATGTCCTTGTTGGCCTTGGAGAGGCGCTCGGCCAGGGTCTGGAGGAGCTTCAGCGAGAACTCCGGGTTCTCCACGATCAGCCTGCGGAAATTCTTCTTGGAGATGACGTACAGCTCGCTCTCCGATACGGCCTGGGCCGAGGCGGAGCGGACCTTGCCTCCCAAGAGGGACATCTCCCCGAAGAACTCCCCTTTCTTCAGGAAGGCGAAGATCTTCTTCTTGCCGGCCCCCACCGTGGTGAAGATCTTGATGCGGCCGGACTTTACTATGAAGAAGTTGTTCCCCAGGTCCTGCTTGGCGAAGACCATCTGCCCGGCCGGGTATCGCTTCACCCCTGCTATGGAGAGTATTCTGTTCAGGTCCGCGGCGCCCAGCCCGCTGAAGAAGGAGACCTGCTTGAGTACGGAAGTTACCATCTTTTTACCTCGTTAAGGACGCGGCGCCGCGGGCCGATCTCCCTCCGGAGCGCCGGGTCGCATAAATTATATAAATTTACCGGGGGGGCTTGCCCCCGCACCCCGGCCTTCGGGGCGGCAGCGCCTACTTCTTGCGCACGAGCTTCATCCCGCACTTGGGGCACTTGCCGGGCTTCGGGCTGCTGTAGTGCCCCATGGGGCAGACGTAAAGCGCGGCCTTCCCCGGCTTATCCTGTGCGGCCGTCTTTTTCCCTTCCGGTCCAGCCTTGACCGCGTATTTACCCGGGTCGGCGCTGAAGGAGCGGACGCAGTCGCCGCAGCAGAAGTAATAGACGCGCCCTTTATAGGAGACCGACGGCGTCTTTTCCGTCACCTTGAACTTCTCCCCGGTCACGGGGCAGACGGCCTCCTTGCCCAGTTCGCTCTTCCCCGGCCTGCGCTCCTTCACCGCCGCGTCCTTCCCCTGCGCGGTCTTCGCGGCCTTTTCCGCGCCGGCGCACAAGGCGGACTTATGAGGCTCCTCGCGCGTCGCCGTGGATTTCTGCGGGGCGCCGGCCGCCGCCGGGCCCGCCGCCAGCATTACGGCCAGTGCGGCGGTTAGAAGTTCCGTGGTTTTCATACATTTACCTCCGTGGTCCTGAGATCGGCGCGCTTAACGCCTTAAGATGACGAAACCGGCGTGCAGACACAGGAAGAACACCGCCGAGTAGGCGAAGCGCTTGTGCCATTTCAGCCAGGCGCCGCCGCCCGGCCGCCGCAGGACCGCTAGAAAGACCGCGCCCAGCATGAAGAAGGCAGTTATCCCCCCCAGCACCGGAACGGCCTCGGAAGCGCCGCCGTGCTCCCTGCGCCGTTCGTTCGCCCCGGCCTGGCCCGCCGCGGCGGCCCCGGCGCCGGTGGCCTGCGGGGCGGAAAGCCCGCGCCCGGAGCGCGGGCCGTGCGGCCCCTGCGCGGGAGCGCAGGGGGCGAAAGCCAGGGTCAGCAGCAGCGCGTACAGTATCCTCATTTCTTTCTCCTTAGCGCGGTCCGGCGCTCTCCTGCCGGGCGCCGCGCTTCATTTCGCCGCGCCATTTCCAGACGGTATAGATCGCGGGGTAGATCAGCAGCTCCATGACGAACGACGTGAGGATGCCGCCCACCATAGGCGCGGCTATGCGCTTCATCACGTCGGCGCCGGCCTCGTAGGAGGGCGCCCACATTATGGGCAGCAGGCCCATGAACAGGCACATCACGGTCATCATCTTCGGGCGGATGCGCTTGACCGCGCCGTGCATGACGGCCTCCTCCAGGTCCCCCAGGGTGTTCAGGCGCCCTTCCCGCTTCCGCTGGTCGTAGGCCAGGTCCAGGTAGAGCAGCATGACCACTCCGGTCTCGGCGTCCACGCCGGCCAGGGCTATCATGCCGACCCAGACGGCCACCGACATATTATAGCCCAGAAGATAGAGCAGCCACACCGCGCCCACCAGCGAGAAAGGCACGGCCAGCAAGACTATGCCGGTCTTCGTCAGCGAGCCGGTGTTAACGTAAAGCAGCAGGAAGATGATCAGCAGCGTCAGCGGCACCACGACCAGCAGGCGCTGCCTGGCGCGCTGCATGTACTCGAACTGCCCGCTCCAGGACAGGTAGTAGCCCGGCGGCAGCTTTATCTCTCTGGCCAGCAGCGCCCTCCCCTCTTCCACGTAGCGGCCTATGTCCTGGCCGGGCGTCAGGTCAACGTAGACCCAGCCGGTCAGCATGCCGTCCTCGTCCTTGATGGACGGCGGCCCCTTGACCACGCGGATGTCCGCCAGCTCCCCCAGCGGGACCTGCGCCCCTGAAGGGACAGGGACCAGCACGCGCCCCAGCTTAGCCAGCGTGTCGCGTCTGTCGCGCTGGTAGCGCACGTTCACGGGGTAGCGCTCGCGCCCCTCCACCGCGGTGGTCACGTCCATGCCGCCGATGGCCGTCTCTATCACGTCCTCCACGTCCCCGACCGTGAGGCCGTAGCGCGCGGCGTCCCGGCGGCGCACGTCGAAGTCCACGAAGTGGCCGCCTGTCACGCGCTCGGCGTACACGCTGCGCGTGCCCTTCACGCGCGGCAGCGCGGCCTCTATCTGCTCGCCTATCCTCTGGATCTCGGAGAGGTCGGGGCCGTAGATCTTTATGCCCACCGGCGTGCGTATGCCCGTGGTCAGCATGTCCAGCCGCGTCTTTATAGGCATGGTCCAGGCGTTGGTGGTGCCAGGCAGTTTGACGGCGGCGTCCAAGGCGGCTATCAGCTCCTCCCAGGTGCGCGGCTCCCTCTCCGGCCAGAGCAGGCGCAGCGGCGCCTTCAGCCAGCCCGGCGCCCAGGAGCTGTACCAGCGCTCGTGCGGCACCGGCGGCCAGTCCTTCTGCGGCTTCAGCCTGACCACGGTCTCGGCCATCTCCAGCGGCGCGGGGTCCGTAGCGGTGTCGGCGCGGCCCACCTTGCCGAAGACCCGCTCCACCTCGGGGAAGCCCCTGATGATCCGGTCCTGGTCCTGCAGCCACAGCTTGGCCGGCTCTATGGCTATGCCCGGCAGCGTGGTGGGCATGTAGAGGATGTCGCCTTCGTTCAGGGCCGGCATGAACTCGGAGCCGAGCTTGTTGTAGACCGGGACCGCCGTCAGCAGCAGCAGCGCGGCCAGCGCTATGGCGGTCTTGCGCCATTCCAGCACGAAGGAGAGCGCCGGCCCGTAGACGCGGAACAGGAAGCGGCTGACCGGGTGCTCCTCCTCGGAGTAGATCTTCCCCGCCCACAGGAAGTTGACCGCCTTCGCCAGCCAGCGGGGCCCGAACTTCAGTTCGCGCGCGGGCCTCAGGAAGAGCTGCATCAGCACCGGCACCAGCGTCACGGCGGCCAGCGCCGCGAAGAACATCGAGAAGGTCTTGGTGAAGGCCAGCGGCCGGAAGAGGCGCCCCTCCTGCGCCTGCAGCGTGAAGATCGGCAGGAAGCTGACCGCTATCACCAGCAGCGAGAAGAAGAGCGGCCTGCCCACTTCCTGCGCGGCGTGCAGGATCGCGTCGGAGAACGGCGTCTTCCTGCCGGAGAGCTCCCATTCCTCCAGCCGTTTCTGCGCGTTCTCCACCATGATGACCGCCGCGTCCACCATGGCGCCTATGGCTATGGCTATGCCGCCCAGCGACATGATGTTGGCCGAGAGGCCCAGGTGGTACATCGGGATGAACGCCAGCAGCGCCGCCACCGGCAAAGTGACTATGGGCACCAGCGCGCTGCGGAAGTGCCAGAGGAAGAAGACTATGACCAGGCTGACTATCAGCAGTTCCTCCAGCAGCTTGCTCTTGAGCGTGTCGATGCTGCGCTCTATCAGGCCCGAGCGGTCGTACGTGACCACCAGCTTCACCCCGGGCGGGAAGGAGGCCTTCACTTCCCGCAGCTTCTTCTTCACGCCCTCTATCACCTTCAGCGCGTTCTCGCCGGAGCGCATCACCACGATGCCGCCCACCGTCTCGCCTTTGCCGTCCAATTCGGCCGCGCCGTCCCGCATCTCCGGGCCGTAATGCACCCTGGCTATGTCCCTTATGAGCACGGGCGTGCCGCCGGCGCCGGTCCCCACCGGGACGTTCTCTATGTCGGCCAGGCTCTTGATGTAGCCGCGGCCGCGCACTACGTACTCCCTTTCGCTCATCTCCAGCACGCGGCCGCCTACGTCGGCGTTGGAGCGCTTGAGCGCCCGGATGACGTTCCTGAGCGGTATATGGTAGGCCAGCAGGGCGTCCGGGTCTATGTCCACCTGGTACTGCCTGACGTAGCCGCCTACCGAGGCCACCTCGGCCACGCCGGGCACCGACTCCAGCCAGTAGCGCAGGTACCAGTCCTGGAAAGAGCGCAGGTCGGCCAGGCTGTTCCTGCCCGAAGTGTCCTTGAGCGCGTACTCGAAGACCCAGCCCACGCCGGTGGCGTCGGGGCCCAGCACCGGGCGTACGCCGGAAGGCAGGGAGCCCTCTATGGAGGAGAGGTACTCCAGCGTGCGGGAGCGGGCCCAGTACATGTCGGTCCCGTCCTGGTAGATGATGTAGACGAAAGAGAGCCCGAAGAAGGAATAGCCGCGCGCCACCTTCACCTTCGGCGCGGCCTCCAGGGCCGAGACTATCGGGTAGGTGATCTGGTCCTCCACCAGGTCCGGAGAGCGGCCTGGCCAGCTGGTGAAAACTATCACCTGGGTGTCCGAGAGGTCCGGGATGGCGTCCACCGGGATGTTCTTCAGCGCGTACCAGCCCCAGGCCACGGCGAAGACCGTGCCCAGGAACACGAAGAAGCGGTTCCGGGAACACCAGGCGATGAGTCCGTTTATCATAGCGTCCCCGCGCTATTTCCCTCCGCCGAAGGCCGACAGGGCCGCGTTCAGCTGCGACTCGGAGTCTATGAGGAAGTTCCCGCTGGTGACCACTCTGTCGCCGGGCCCGAGGCCTTCGATTATCTCGGTGTAGCCCCCGCCGCTGCGGCCGGCCGTCACGCGGCGCGCGGCCAGGTAGCCCCCGCCCAGGTCCACGAAGACCACCTGCCTGGTACCGGTGTCCATCACGGCCCCGGACGGCACCGTCAGGCGCCGGCCGCGGTCCGCCAGCACCACGGCGTTCAGGTACATGCCGGGCCTCAGCAGCCCCTCCGGGTCAGCCAGCCGCGCCCTCAGGCGGGCCGAGCGCGTGGCCGGGTCCAGCACCGGGTCTATGGAGATTATTTTGCCTGCGAAGGTCCTGCCGGGCAGCGAGACCGTCGTCGCGCGCACGGTCTGTCCGGGTTTCACAAGCGGCAGGTCCTGCTCGTAGACGCCGGCGTAGAGCCAGGGCGCGCCGTTGGCCGCGGAGGGCAACAGCAGGCTTTCGTCCGGCTTCCCGTCCGCCGCGAGCGCGTCTATCTGCGCGTCCGACATCCCGGCCAGGCGCAGGCGCAGGCGGCTGGCCGCCAGCAGCTCCCTGGCCCTGTCCAGCGTGCCCGGCAGGGTGCTGGCCACCGCCTGCTTCAGGGCGGCCGCGGCCGAAAGGTATTCCTGCTGCGTGCGGTAGAGGTCCGGGTCGTAGGCCACCTTGCCTTCCGCGCGGACCTCCACAGCGAACGGGCGCTCCATCGCCATGCCGAGCTTGAGCCCTATCTCCTGCCTGCGCGCCGCGCTCACCTTGAAGGCTCCCGGCCCTGGGGAGGCCTGAGCCTCGTCCGCGTACACCGGGACGAAGTCCATGCCCATGCCGTCCTTGGCCGGGACCGGGGAGGTGACCTTCGGGTCCATCGGGCTGCGGTAGTAAAGTATCCTGCGCGCGGCCGTCCCGGCTTTGGAGCCCTGTCCGGCCGGCGCGGCGGCGTTCTCAATGGGCACCAGCGTCATGCCGCAGATAGGGCAGGTGCCCGGCTTGTCGGAGATGTACGAGGGATGCATGGGGCAGTGGTACCTGACCCCCTGCACCGCGGCGGCGGCCCCGGCCTCGCGGCAGTGCCGGCGGACCACTACGGCCGCTCCGGCCGCGAAGAGAAGCAGCAGGCCCGCTATTATCGGGGTTCTCTTATTCATACATCCTCCCGTCGGGCCCGGCGCCAGTCACCCGCCCCAGCTCCGCCATGTCCACCGCGAAATCCACCCTGTTCCTCTCCTGCTGCAGCTCGAAGGCGAGCAGCGAGCGCTCGCTGTCCAGCAGGTCCAGGAAACCGGCGGCGTCTGCCTGGTAGGCCGCCTGCATTGAATCCAGCGCGGCCGAAGCCTGCGGCAGCACCGTGGTCCTGTAAAGCCCGAAGAGCCGCGCAGCGGTGTCGGCCTTCACCGAGAGGTCCTCCACCTGCCAGCGGGTGGCGTTCTCCATGTCGGCCAGGCCGGCGCGCGAGGCTTCCAGCGCGGCGGCCTTTTCCTTCGCCTCGGCCCTGTTCCTGCCCGCCCACAGCGGCACATTGAACCCTACCATCGCCTCCTGGCCGGCGGTGCCGTGAAAGGACAGCGCCGAGGTGCCTGAACCGACAGCGGAATATGTATAGCCAAGCATGAAGTCCGGGAAATACAGCCGCAGCGCCAGGCGGCGTTCCGCCTCTCTCTTCCCTTCCAGCGCCTCCAGGGCCAGCAGCTCCGGACGGTCTGCCAGGGCCGCGGCCGTAAGGCGCCGCGTATCCATGGCGAAGGCCGGGTCCCCGGGGGCCGCCGGGGAGCCCAGCGGGGCCTCCGGCGGGCGGTTCAGCAGGGCGTTGAGGGCGGCGCCGGCGCTGAGGCGCTCCTGGCGCGCGGTCAGCAGGTCCTCGCCCAGCCTGGCCAGTTCCACCTGCGCCTTGAAGACCATGGCCTGCGGGGCCTTGCCTACGGCGTATTTCTTTGCCGCCGTGTCGGCCGCGCCGGCCAGCACGTCGCGCTGCTCTTTCAGTATCGCTATCGAGCGCTCGACGTAATAGAGCCCGTAGAAGGCCTGCGTGGTCCTGGCCGCTATCTCCAGCTCCTTGGCGCGCAGGGCCTGGCGCGCCACTTCCGTTCCGGCCGCCGCCGCCTTGCGCCTGAGGCCCCGCTTGCCCGGGAACGGCAGTTTCTGCGAGATCGAGAGCTTGTCGGTGGGCGGCGTCCCCATCGCCTTGGAGGCGTCGAACATGTGGGAGAGTGTTATGTCGGGATCGTCCAGGGCGCCCGCCTGGGCCGGCAGTTCGGCCGCGGCCTCCCAGGAGCGCCTGGCCTCGGCTATCTGCGGGTTGTCCCGGCGCGCGACGGAGAGGACGTCCTCCAGCGCTATCGTGCCGGTGGAGATGTCCTGCGCCCGGAGCATGGCGCCGGCCGCCCCCATCAGCAAAAGGAAAATCAGAGCCCTCTTCATACTTTATGCCCTTTATTTCGCCAGTTTCGAGGCCGCGTCGTTGAGCGCCGGCAGGTGGCGCAGCAGCACCGCCGTTATCCAGAAGGAGTACAGCAGGCCAGCGGCCACCGCGGCCCGCGCCATCCGCCGTCCGGTCCGCGTGAGCTCCGGGCTTTTGAGCGCCGCGATCCCGAAGAAGACGGCCAGCGCCGCCTTCTCCACTCCGAAGAGGTGGACGAACGAGAGCAGGCCCATGGCCAGCGCCGCCGCGGCTAGTTTCGTGGACATATTATCTCCCCTCCCGGTCTTTCATCCCGCAGACCGGACATTCTTTCCCGGGCGCCATATCGCATCTTTTTTTGCACTCGCACAGGTAGGCGGCGCATTTGCCGCAGAGGCCGTCCAGCGCCAGCGGGTTCAGCAGGCTGTCCGGGGCCCGCATGCCCGCGACCACCTTCGCGAGCAGGCCGCTGCGCTGCGCCGGTTCCATGGCCCTTACGTTCAGGACGAAACTGAAGAGGCCGGCGGTCATGAGCCCCAGCATCAGCGCCAGCGCCGGCACCGGCAGGCGCAGGAAGCGGCGGTACGCTCCAGCTTCCGGCCGCTGCGCCTTGGCCGCGGCGACGGCGCGGGCCGTGAAGAACGGCGAAGGCTCCATGGAGGGCAGGCCCTTCAGGTCCGCCTCGGCGGCGCGCATCGCAGCCAGCGCGGCCGAGCAGGAGGGGCAGGCGGCCAGGTGGGCCTTAACAGCCTGGGTCTCGCGCGGCGGCAGCTCTCCGTCCAGGTAGGCGGAAAGCTTCCGTTCTAGATCGCGGCAGGGGCCGAAAAGCATAAGAGCGTTCCTCTTATGCCTTTTAACGCGCGTCGGCCGAAAAACTTGCGGTCTATTTCTTGAGTTCTTCCGCCAGGGACCGCCTGGCGCGGAAGAGGAGGGATTCCACCGCGGACACTGAGGTCTCCATGACGGCGGCTATCTCGGCGTAGGAGCGGTCCTCGTAGACCTTGAGCGTAAGGGCCAGGCGCTGCGCGTCCGGCAGCGAGAGGAAGGCCTTCTCTATCTTTTCCCTGGCGCGGGCCTTCTCGTACAGGGCCTCGGGGCCTGAGCCGGCCGGGGCCGCCGGCTCCGCGCCGGCCGCGCCCGCGGCGTCCAGGCTCAGCGCCTGCCCCCGGGCCTTCTTCCTGCGCGAGAGGTCCACCGCCAGGTTGTAAGCTATCCTGTACAATATCGTGGAAAGCCTGGCGCCGGGCTTGAGGTCCGGCGCGGCCCTGTAAAGCCGCAGGAAGGCCTCCTGCGCCAGGTCCTCTGCCGCGGCGCGGTCGCGGGTATAGCGGAAGAGGAAATTTATCAGCCGGGCGGAGTGCTTCTCCACTATGCGGGCGAAGGCCTCCCCGCTGCCGGAGTTGAACTCCGCCAGCAGGGAAAAATCTTCGGGCAGTTCCGGCCTCTCTCTTTCCGGCACCGGACTATTCTACTTAATTCTGCCTCGCCTCTTTAGCGGACCTGAGGACCCTTGAAAAAACGGCTTTCGTGAGCTAGACTATAATCAGGGGAAGGGTCCCTCCCCGGACGTGGGAAGCAAGGTACAGAAGGGACCCGTGCAGAGGGCGGACCAGGTGGTCCGCCCCGATTTTTGATAAAATCTACCAGCAGGGATCCGGAGGGTTCACGGGAGGCAAGATGGCCGTCTTCATAGAGAAGCCCATGCTGGTGCAGGCAGCTGGCAACAAGCCAAAGGTGATAGAGGAATACATAGGGCGCGCCAATTCCAGGACCACGACCATAAGCGTGGCCAGGATGGTCAGCCCCGGAGGGTGGGAAGAGCCTCCCCAGCAGCCGCGCTTCACCGAGTACACGCTGGTGCTCAGGGGCATGCTGCGCGTCGAGACTCAGAACGGGGCCTTCGACGTAAGGGCCCGCCAGGCCATAATCATGGAGCCAGGAGAGCGAGTCCGCTATTCCACCCCGGAGCCGGAGGGCGCGGAGTACATAGCCGTCTGCCTGCCTGCTTTTTCGTTCGAGACGGTGCGCCGGGAAGGCGAGACCAACCGGCCGTATTGAAAGGCTCCTTTGGGGACGGAGCTGGCGGGCGACGGCGCCCGCCCTTTTTACGCCCTCAGGCCATCTTGGACCGGATCCTCAGCGTCCTGCCGGCGGCCATGAACACCTCGCCGCCCCGGTGGTGCAGCGTCTTCGGGGCCTTGACCGCCGCGTCCACCCAGGCCCGCACCACCTCGAAGATCAGCAGGTCGTATTTCCCGGCCAGGCTGGCGTCGCGCAGCCTGCACTCAAGGCTCGCGTAGCATTCCTTTATGAGCGGCGCTCCGACCAGCGAGGCCTTTTCCGGGGTCAGTCCGAACCTGGAGAACTTGTCCACGGTCCTGCCGGAGACGTTGCCGCAGGCCACGGTCTTTTTGGCCAACTCCAGCGTCGGGATGTTTATCGCGCATTCTTTCGACGCCTTTATCATCCCGGAAGTGAGGCTCTGCCCGCCTATCACGCAGCCTACCAGCGGCGGCTCGAAGTCCATCATCGTGTGCCAGGACATCGCCATGACGTTATTGCGGCCTTCGCGCGCCGAGCTCACCAGTACGACCGGGCCCGGCTCCAGCAGCGAGTACACTTTTGACAGCGGGTATTTTCTCTTCATGGTCCCTCCTTGGGAAGGCCGGCGGGACAGATCCGGCGCATCTCCCTCGCTATCGCCGGCAGCCTGCGCAGCGCGGGCTTGACGGCCGCCAGCGCCCGCGCGGCTGCGGTGCGCTGGGCGCAGTCCCTGGTCCTGAAGGTCCGCCAGAGCTGCCGCTCCGCGGCGGCCCCCTTCCTGCCTAAAGCGGCTATGGCGCCGGCCGCGGCTATCCGCACCCCGGCGCGGCGGCCGCGCAGAGCGGCTATCAGCGCGTAAAGGGCTTTTTTGTCGGAGGCGGCCAGGCGGCCTAGCGGAGCCGCAGCGAGTTCCCGCGTCTCCCGGTCCGCGTCCCCTAGAGCCGCCGAGAGGGCGGCGGCCGCGCCCTTGGGAAAACCGGCGGCGGCGGTCACCGAGTAGCGCCCGAGCGCCCGGGCGGCGGCCCTGCGCACTCCGGGAGAGGGGTCCTTCAGGGCGGCCAGCAGCGCGGCGGCCGCCTTGAGCGGCGGGGCTGGAGAGGAGGCCAGGGCCTTCGCTGCCAGCTCGCGCGTGAGGGCCGAGGAAGAGGAGAGCTGCCCGGTCAGCCAGTCCGTGGAGGCTTTGCCGCTCTTCAGCAGCGCGCCGGCAGCCGGCGCGGCAGGCGCCCCCCCCGCCTCCGCGGCCTTCTGCAGAGCTCCGGCCTGCTCGAGCGAAAGCCCCGCGAGCATCACCGGCGGGCAGGCGTCCAGGGCTTCGGCGCTGTTAAGGCGAGCCGCGGCGTCCGGGTCGGAGAGCGCGGAGACGAGCGCCGGCAGGGCCGCGGCTGGCGGCGGCTTCATGGCGGCCAGCACCCCGGAGGCCCCCTCCCGGTAAGCGGGGTCTCCCGAGGCCAGCAGCCCGGAGAGGAAGCGCCCCGCCGGCGCGCCAATATCCCCGAGCGCGGCCAGCGCCAGCGTCCTTATATCCGGGTCCTCGCTGACGGCCGCCCGCACCAGCGCCGGCACAGCCTTGGCGGCCTTTTCCCCCATCCCCGCCAGCGCGGCTATGGACTCTATGGCAAGTTCCTTGTCCCCTTTCCTGAAATTGCCGGCCAGGGCCAGCGCCCCGTCGTCCCCCTGGGCCGAAAGGATGGCCTCCAGTTCTTCGCGTAGGCCGGCAGGCACGGAAAGCAGTTCTCCCGCCATAAGCGGCGCGGCGGCGCTCAGCCGGGTCAGGGTCCGCCTGGCCGAATCGGCCACGGCTGCCACGGGATCGCCCAGCGCTTTTATCAGCTGCGGCGCGGCGGCCGCGGCCTGCGGGCCGATGTCCTCCAGGGCTTCGGCGGCGTAGGCGCGCCGGTCCGGGTCGGCCGAGGAAAGCTCCCGGCCCATTTCGCGGGCCAGCTCCTCCTTGCGCGATTCGCCGTATCTGAGCGCGTCCTCCAGCGCCTGGGCCCGTTCCCGCGGGTCCGGGGCCAGCAGGCGGCCTTTAAACGAGGAACAGCCGGCCAGCAGCGCGGCGCAGAGTAGCGGGAGGAACGCGCGCGTCATGGGCTCAGATCCAGCCGAGGAAGAGGCTGACGGTGCGCGCGTCCACCGCGCGCAGGGCCGCGTAACAGACCACCGGGACGGCGGCCGCGGCGGCCCATTTGAGGGCGGGATGCGGCCGGCGGCCCGGAGCCGTCCAGGAGGCCTCCTCCCAGGTCCTGCCCCCGCGCAGCCAGGAGGCCAGGCTGTACAGGGAGTAGAGCGAGAGCGCCAGGAAGGGGAAGCCGGCGTAGATAAGCCGGGGCGCCTGAGAGAGCCAGTCAGGCGCCCGGTATACCCAGGAGGCTCCCGCGGCGCTGTTCCACCAGTTCCAGAGCAGGCCGCAGAGCAGTCCCGAGACGGCCAGCCGGAGAGTCTTGGCCGGCAGGCCGCCGGAGAGTTCTCTCAGCAGCGACGGCAGCCCGAGTTCGAGCAGCAGCGGCTCGGCCAGCAGGAAAGGGGCGGGGACGGCCAGAGGCCAGCAGGCCGACGGAAAGGCCAGCGCAGCGGCCAGCAGCAGGGCGCCGGACGAGGCCGCCAGCGCCGGGGCCGAGGAAGGAAGGCGGAATGGCCGTGAGCGGATGCCCCGGAAGAGGCGCAGGGCCTCCAGCAGTTCCGCCAGCACGAAAACGGAAGGCAGGGCGGCGGCCCAGCTGAAGAGCCTGCCGGTCCAGCGCGTGGAGAGCGTGGAGCACATGCCTGTGTAGTCCCAGGCGCCCAGCCGCAGGTTCAGCAGCTCCGCCAGGGCTCCGAAAGCCGCGGACCAGGCGGCCAGGACCAGGAACTCCTCCGTGCGGGAGACCAGCGGGGAGCTACCCTTGAAGCGCCAGGCCAGGTTGTCGGCCAGCAGGACGAAGCTCCACGCGGCGAAAGGGAAGAACTGGTTGTTGACCGGCTCCACCGCGAAGTACCTGCCGGCGTAGCCGAACAGGGTCAGGAAGAAGGCCAGGTAAAGCGCGGACTTGGCGCGTGACTCCTCTTCGAACATAAGCCAATCATAGCAACCGCGGCGGAGGAAAGCAACGGCCGCGGCGGCCGGGGTCAGAAGGCGGAGGAATAGGCGTCCAGCCCCAGCTCGTCGCGCATGGCCCGCATCTCCCGCAGGGTCTCCCTGTTCAGCGGCACGCCGCGGTCCTTGCGGTAAAGCCAGTTCAGGTATTCCTTCTCGCCGGCGGTGTAGATGCGTTTGGCGCCCGGCGCTTTCCTGGAGGCGCGCAGGCCGCGCAGAATGCCGCCCGTCGTCCTCTTGAAGGAGCGCAGGCTGGTGAAGGCCTCGACGTTTATCGCGATGAAGAAGTGGCCGAGCGGGTACGGTATCTTGTTGCCCGCCGCGTCGTAGCCCAGCAGCATCTTCATGTAGGCGCCCTGCTGCAGCGCCGCGGAGAGGATCTCCACCACCGTGGTGTAGCCGTAGCCCTTGTAGCCGCCCATGTCCTCGCCAGGCCCGCCGAGCGGGACCAGCGCTGCGGTGCCGGCCACCAGGTCCTTCAGCACCTCGTTCGCGTCGGTCCTGGAGCGGCCTTCGGAGTCTATCACCCAGCCCTTCGGGATCTTCTTGCCGAGCTTGGCGTACACCTCTATCTTGCCGCGCTGGGTTATCGGCGTGGCGCAGTCCAGCAGGAAGGGGAACTTCTCGTCCGTCGGTATAGCGAACGTCAGCGGGTTGGTGCCCATCATGTTCTCCACGCCGAAGGTCGGCGCCACCGACGGGCGGGCGTTGGTCCCGGAGATGCCGATCATGCCGGCCTTCTCGGCCAGCATCGCGTGGTAGCCGGCTATGCCGTAATGCGTGGAGTTGCGCACCACGGTCATGCCCATGCCGTATCTCCTGGCCTTCTTTATCGCCAGCTCCATCGCGCGCTTGGCTATCACGTGGCCCATGCCGTTGTGGCCGTCTATGACGGCGGTCGCAGGGCTCCGGCGCACTATCTCGAAGCGCGTCCTGGGGTTCAGGATGCCGTCCCTGATGCGGTCGTAGTAGATGGACTTCAGACGGGAGACGCCGTGCGAGTCTATCCCCAGCTTGTCCGCGGTGATCAGCACGTCGGCGCAGACGGCCGCGTCGGCGGCGGGAACGCCGACGCCCTTGAAGACGTCGCGGACGAACCGCTCCATCACCGGGAATTTCACCCACCGGGAGCCTTTCTCTATTTCCATGTTCCCTCCTTCTGTCGTGACCCGCTTACAAGGTCCGCCAAAGCGGCGGCGGCGCCCAGTCCCGCCGGTATGCCGGCGGCCGCGGAGGCCTCCGACATGGCGCGCAACCTCGCGGGGTCCCCCGCCAGGGCGCGCAGGTCAGCTGTCAGTGAGGCGTCGAAGTCCGGCCCCTCCTCGAGCAGCAGGGCCGCGCCTTTTTCCGACAGCGCCAGGGCGTTGTATCTCTGGTGCCCGCCGGCCGAGGTCGGCAGCGGCACCAGTATCGCCGGCTTGGCCAGCTGGGCCAGCTCCGCCACCGTGCTGGCGCCGGAGCGCGAGATCACCAGGTCGGCGGCGGCGTAAAGGGCCGGCATGTCCTCCCGGTAGTCGAAGACCTTGAAGCGGCGCTCCCCCTCCAGCCCGGCGGCGGCGTAGGCGGCTTTGACCTCCTCGAAGTTCCTGCGGCCGGTTATGTGAACCGCCTGCATGTCCGAGCGGAGCTCCCTGGCCGCTGCTATGAAGGCCGCGTTCAGGCGGCGCGCGCCCTGGCTGCCGCCGAACATCAGCACCGTGAAAGGCAGGCGCTCCAGGCCGAGCCGGGCCCTGGCCTCGTACTTGTCCGGCGGCGAGGCGAAAGCGCTGCGTATCGGCGTGCCGGTGAGCTCCGTCCGGGGACCCGGCTGGCCGCCGGCGAGCGGCAGGCCTAGCGCCGCCTTGCGGCAGAACAGTCCGGCCAGGCGGTTGCCCAGGCCGAACTTGGCGTTGGATTCGTGTATGTAGACCGGCACCCCGGCCAAACGCGCGGCCAGGGCCGCCGGGAAGCCCACGTAGCTGCCGGTGCCCAGCACGGCGTCGGGCAGGAAGTCGGCGATGACCCGGCGGGCCAGGCGCAGCGAGCCCAGGAACTTCCACAGGAACGCGGCGTGCCTGAAGGGGTTCAGCGAGCGCGGCAGCGGGACCATGTCCAGTTCCACGTAGGGGAAGTCCTCCTCCTCCAGCGCGGGTATGGCGAGGTCCTGCTTCTTCACCAGGAAGACGGTCTGCCAGCCGCGCCCGCGCAGCTCCGAGGCCAGCGCGAAGCCCGGATAGAAGTGCCCCCCGGTGCCGCCAGAGGCTATCAGGGCGCGCCTGGCCGTCATCGCGTCACGCCCCTGTGGCGGGAAACGTTGAGTATCACCCCGACCATCAGCAGCGACGCCAGTATGGACGAGCCGCCGTAGGAGAAGAACGGCAGCGGGATCCCTTTGGTCGGGATCAGGCCTATGGCCATCGACATATTGAAGAAGGCCTGCAGGCAGATGACCAGCGTCATGCCCAGCGCGGCCAGCGCCGTGTAGAGGCTGGGGGCGTTGCGGGCGATGCGCGCGCCCTTTATCAGCAGCGCGGTGAAGAGCCCCAGTATCAGCAGCCCCCCTATCAGGCCGAGTTCCTCGGCCACTACGGGGAAGATGAAATCGGTCTGCGGCTCCGGGATGTAGAGTTTGAGCTTCGAGGCGCCCAGGCCCTTGCCGAACCAGCCGCCGGACCCGACGGCCAGCAGCGACTGGGCCAGCTGGTAGCCGGTGCCGGAGGCGTCATGCCAGGGCGACAGGAAGTTCTTGAGACGCGCTATGCGGTACGGCTTGCGGATCAGTTCCTCTATCACCACCGGCACAGCCATGGCCAGCGGCGCGGTGAGATAGCGGCCCTTCACGCCGGCCGCGAGGAACACCAGGAAGGCCACTCCGAACAGCAGTATCGGCGTCCCGAGGTCCGGCTCGGCCGCGATCAGCGCCAGCATTACCGTCATCACGCCGAAAGGCCTGAGCAGCTCCTTCCAGTCGGCCTTGACGCGGCTGGCGCTGCGGTCGAAGTAGTCGGCGAAATAGAGGATCAGCACCGGCTTCACGAACTCGCTCATCTGCAGCTTCATGAAGCCCAGCGGGATCCAGCGGCGCACGTGTGCCACCGGGTGCATGCCCAGCGTGATCCCCAGCAGCAGTATCGTGACGACCGCGGCGGGCTTTATGTACGGGCGCAGTTTCTCCAGGTCTATCCTGGCCGCCACGGCCATCAGGGCCAGGCCCAGCAGCATGAAAAGGGCCTGTTTCTTGGCGTAGAAGTAGAGACCGAGGCCCTTGTTGTCCGCGTAGATGGCGCTGGCGGAATAGAGGCAGACCAGTCCCAGCATCAGCAGCGAGAGCACGATGAAGAGGACCTGGTAGTCCATGAACCTCAGGTCGCGGCCGTGCAGGACGTTGTAGGCCGGTTTGCGGCGGCTTGAAGCGTAGTCCATGTCAGCGAAGGGTCCTCACGAAGGATTTGAACCTGCGGCCTCTGTCCTCGAAATCGCTGAACTGGTCGAACGAGGCGCAGGCCGGCGAGAACAGGACGACGTCCCCCTTCGCCCCGAGCTTCAGCGCGCTGCGGCAGGCGTTCTGCATCGTGGCGCAGCGGATGACGGGGCAGGTCCCAGCCAGCTCCCGCTCTATCCGCGGGGCGTCCTCGCCGATGGTGAGCACGGCCCTGGCGCTCTTCTTTAGCAGCGGAGCGAGCGGCGCGTAAGGCGTGCCCTTGCCGCGGCCGCCGAGTATCAGCCAGATGTTGCGGCGGCCGCCCAGCGCCTTGAGCGCGACGAGCGTGGAGTCCACGTTGGTGGCCTTGGAATCGTTGACGAAGGACATGCCGCGCCTGGTCCCGACCGGCTCTATGCGGTGCTCCACCCCCCTGAAGGAGGCGAAGACCCGGCGCAGGACGGCCGGCCCCGCGCCGCAGTGCAGCGCCATGAGCCCGGCGCACATCGCGTTCTCCAGGTTGTGGGCCCCGGGCAGGGCGGGCGGTTTGGCCGAAAAGACCGCCTTCCCCCGCCTGAAGAACAGCTCCCCGTTCCCGGCCCAGGCGTGCAGGGCGCCTCCCCGCCTTTTCGACGAGAAGAACAGCGCCCGCGACGGGCAGCGGCGGGCCAGCGCGCGGCAGTACCTGTCCTCGTAGTTGAAGACGCAGCAGTCCCGCGGCCCCTGGTCCCTGAAGACCTTCTCCTTGGCCGCCACGTAGGCGGCCATGCCGCCGTGGTGGTCCAGGTGGTCCGGAGTTATGTTGAGCACGCAGGCCGCGTCCGGCCTTACGCCGGAACTGTCCTCCAGCTGGTAGCTGGAGAGCTCCAGTACTACCGCGTCGGAGGGACCGGCCTTGGGCGCGGCCTGGGCCGCCGGCACTCCTACGTTGCCGCAGACCACGGCGCGGCCGCGTGGGGCGAGCGCGGCCTTCATCAGCTCGCCCAGCAGGATGGTGGTGGTGGTCTTGCCGTTGGTGCCGGTGACGGCGAGCAGTTTCCCCGCGCGCGAATAGGCCAGGGCGATATCTATCTCGCTGAATACCGGTATGCGCTTTTTCTTCAGGGTCTTTATGAGCGGGTTGGAGTGGGGCATGCCGGGGCTTTTAACGGCGAAGGCGCAGGAGAACGCCGCTTTGGTATGCCCCCCCGTTTCCGCCTTCACGCCCCGCGCCAGCGTCTTCAGCCGGTCTTTAAGCTCGGAGGCTTTCTTCTCGTCCGTCAGCAGCACGCCGAAGCCGCGCGCGGCCAGCAGGTTGGCGCAGGCCACGCCCGACTTGCCGGCGCCTATGACCAGCGCCCTCCCGTCCTTGAACTCTTCGGGTCTGAACATGTCAGCGTATCTTCAGCGAGGACAGGGCGAGCAGCATCAGCATGATGCCTAGTATCCAGAAGCGCACCGTGACCTTGGGCTCGGCTATGCCCTTGAGCTCGAAATGGTGGTGTATCGGCGCCATCAGGAACAGCCGCTTCTTTCTGCGCAGCTTGAAGGAGCCCATCTGCAGGATGACGGAAAGGGTCTCCAGCAGGAAGATGCCGCCCGCCACCGGCAGCAGCAGCTCCTGCTTGCTGGCTATGGCCGCCGTGCCTATGGCCCCGCCCAGGAACAGCGAGCTGGTGTCCCCCATGAAGACCTCGGCCGGGTAGGCGTTGAACCACAGGAAGCCGAGGCAGGAGCCTATCATGGCGGCGAGGAAGACCGACATCTCCCCCGCTCCTTCCACGTAGATCATCTTGAGGTAGGAGGCTATCTTGACGTTCCCGGCCGCGTAGGTGAGGATTACGAAGGTCAGGGCCGTGAAGACTATCGAGCCCGCGGCCAGGCCGTCCAGCCCGTCGGTCAGGTTGACGGCGTTGGAGGCCCCGATGATGACGAACATCCCGAGCGCCGCGTACAGGAACCCCAGGTTTATCCAGACCTCCTTGGTGTAGGGGATGGCGATGGAGGTGGCGTACTGCGCGTTGGGCGGGTCAGAGGCCAGGTAGCCCACCACCACTATCGCGGTCAGCATCTGCAGCGAGAACTTGAAGGCGGACGAGGCGCCCTGGGGGTTCTTCTTCACCAGTTTGGTGTAGTCGTCCATCCAGCCGGCGAAGGCGAGGACTATAGTCGTGAAGAGCAGCAGCAGGATGAAGCGGTTGTCCACTCTGGCCCACAGCAGCGTCGTTACGACGAGAGTGATAAGGATCAGCAGACCGCCCATCGTGGTGGTGCCCTGCTTGGACAGGTGGCTCTTGGGCCCGTCGGCGCGCTGGATCTGGCCTATCTTGTAGCGGCGCAGCCGGGCTATCAGCCTGGGGCCTATCATCAGGCTCAGCAGGAAAGAGGTTATGACCGCGCCGCCGGCGCGGAAAGAGATATACTGGAAAACGTTCAGCGGGCTGAAAAAGTCCTTTAACTGGTAAACGTAGTAAAGCATAGTCTCCTTGAAACGCGGCCTATCCGCCGCGTCGGACTATTATTTTATTATTTTTAAAGCGCCTTTGGGACCCACACCTTTGTATCAGGGAAAGTCCCGGGCGGCGCTTGACAGAGATGTTAGATGAAGGTATAATTAGATGGCAATCTAATAAAGGAAACGGCATGAACGATATATTCAAGGCGCTGTCCGACCCGAGCAGGCGGGAGATACTGCGGCTGCTGGGGAAGGGCGAGATGACGGCGGGCGAGCTGGCGACGAAGTTCGACATGACCAAGCCCACGATGTCGCACCATTTCGCCGTTCTGAAGGACGCCGGCCTTATCAGCAGCCGGCGCGAGGGAACGAGCATAATCTATTCCCTCAACACCACCGTGGTGCAGGACGTGATGTCCTGGGCCATGGACATGCTGAACGGTCCCGACAAGGAGAAGAGAAAATGAAACACAAGTACTGGTTTATCGGACTTTTAGTTGTCGCGGCGGCGCTGGCCGCGTCCGCTCTGCTTTACTCGAAGCTGCCGGCGCAGGTGCCCATACACTGGAACGCGGCCGGGGAGATAGACGGCTACGGCAGCAGGCTGATGGGCGCGTTCCTGATGCCTGCTATTATGCTGCTCATACTGGGGATCACGCGCGCGCTGCCCTGGCTTTCCCCCAGGCGCTTCGAGTTGGACACGTTCGGAGAGACTTACGAGTTCATCATGCTTCTCACGGTGGTCTTCCTGGGCTATGTCCACGCCATAATACTCCGGGCGGCCTTCAACAGCTCCATGGACACCGGCAAGGCCGCGGTGGCGGGCATATTCCTGCTCTTCGCGCTGATCGGCAACGTGATGGGGAAGGTGCGCAAGAACTTCTGGGTCGGGATCCGCGTGCCGTGGACGCTGGCCAGCGACCAGGTCTGGAACGCGACGCACCGCTTCGCGGGGAAGCTGTTCTTCGGCGTCGGGGCGATCGGCTTCATCGTCGCGCTGTTCGGAGTGCCGTTCTACGTCCCTATCGCGGCGCTGGGCGTTTCCGCCCTGCTGCCGATAGTCTATTCCCTCGCGCTGTACAAGAAACTTGAGAAACAGGGAAAGATATAGGCCTGTTCCGAAGGGGATACGCCGCGGTTCAGGCCTCCAGGGCCAGGGCCGCGGCGCCGGCGGCCACGGCGTGGTCGCCGAGCGCGGCCTCAGCTATGCGCAGCGAGGCCAGGATGCCGGGCATCGCGTGCGAGCGCACAGCCTGGCGGACCTCCCTGGCGAAGAAGCCCGGCATGGCCTCCACCAGTCCCCCTCCCAGCACTATCAGCTCCGGGTTGAGGATGTTCGCGACGTTGCCGACGGCTATCGAAAGCGCGGCAGCCTTGTTCTGGAGCAGCCTGCGCACGGCGGAGTCGCTCTCCGCCGCCTTGGCCAGGGCTCCGCTCTTGATCTTGGTGATATCGGTGCCGCCTTTCTTCAGCAGATGAGGTGCCTGCCTGCGCGCGGCCAGCACTGCCGCCTCCGCGGAGATGGCCGGGCGGCCGCAGACGGCCTCGACGCAGCCGCGGTTGCCGCAGCCGCACAGCGGCCCGAAAGGGTCCACGAACTGGTGGCCGAACTCCCCGGCCGCGCCGGTGGCTCCGCGGTAGAGCCTGCCGTCGAGGATCAGCGCTCCGCCGATGCCGGTGCCCAGGAAGAAGCCCGCCGCGTGGCGGATGCCCCGCGCCGCGCCGAAGCGGAACTCCCCGTACAGGCCGGCGTTGACGTCGTTCTCCACCGCCGCGGGGCGGCCCGTCCTGCGGGAGAGGGCCTTGGCCAGCGGGAATTGGCGCAGGAAAGGGATGTTGGCGGAGGAGAGCAAGATGCCGCGGGCGGCGTCTATGAGCCCGGGGCAGCCTACGCCGACCCCGGCGGCCTGCTTCAGCGTGAGCCCGGCCGTGCCCAGGGCCTCTTTTATGACCTCGGAGAGCGAGTCGAGGAAAGGCGCCGGGCCGGAGAGATCGGTGGGCGTCTTAGCCCGGCCCAGCACCCTGCCCTTGCGGTCGAAGACCGCGGCCAGGACCTTGGTGCCGCCCACGTCCACGCCTACCGCTATTCTTCCTGATCTGGGCGCCATTTCCCCTCCGTTCTATTTCAGCCCTTCCACTATCCTTTCGAACCTCATCGAGCGGGAGGCCTTTATCAGGAAGGTCCCGCCGCCGGAGGTTATCAGTTCGCGCGCCTTCGGAAGCCAGGCGTCCAGGTCTTCGGCGTAGACCAGCCCTTTGCCGCCGGCCTTCGTGAACGCGTCGGCCGCGGCCTTCATCTCGGGCCCGGCCAGGAAGACCTTCCTGGCCGAGGAGCGGGCCAGGGCCGCCCCGAGCTCCTCGTGGTACTTCCTGGAGTGCGCGCCCAGTTCCTTCATGTCGCCCATCATGACGTAGAGAGGCTTCGGCAGCCCGGCCACGTGCTTCAGGGCCGAGGCGGCCGAGTGCGGGTTGGAGTTGTAGGCGTCCAGGACCACAAGCGCGTCCTTTAGCCGCAGCTGCTGCAGGCGCATCGGCGGCGGCGTGTAGCTCTCCAGACCCTTGCGGATCACGGAGAAGTCCAGGCCGCAGGCCAGCGCGGCCGCGGCGGCCGCCGCCGCGTTGTAGAAGTTGTGGCCGCCCGCGTGCGGCAGGCGCACGTCGAAGATGTCCCCGTCGTATTCCAGCCGCAGGTGGGCGCTCTCCAGCACGCGCACGTCGGCGCCGGGATCGCGCCCGAAGGTGAGCTTTTTTATGGCGCGCCCGTTGAGGCGCGAGAGGTACTGGTCGTCGTAGTTGTAGACCAGCGTGCCGCCTTCGGCCAGGCAGGAGGCCAGTTCGGTCTTGGTCTCGAAGACCGTCTCCAGGTCCCCGAAGAACTGGAGATGGGCCGGGCCTATGTTGGTTATCACGCCGCAGTCGGGTGCGGCCAGGCGGGCTATCTCCTTGATGTCGCCCTTGTGGGAGGCCCCCAGCTCGAATACGGCGAAATCGTGCTCCGGTCCCAGTTCCAGCAGCGAGAGGGGCAGGCCGTACTGGTTGTTGAGGTTGCCGGGGTTGGAGCAGGTCCCTCCGGCCTGCGAGAAGATGCTCTTTATCATCTCCTTGGTCGTGCTCTTGCCGTTGGAACCGGTCACGGCGGCCAGCTTGAGCGAGAAGCGGCGCCTGTGCCAGGCGGCCAGGTCCTGCAGGGCCTTAAGCGTGTCCTTCACCCCGACGGCCGCCGCCGGCAGCTCGGGCAGGCGAGCCAGCTCCTCCTCCCTGGCGAGGAAGCCGCTGGCGCAGGAGGCCGCGTCGCGCAGGAAATCGTGGGCGTCGTGGTTGGCCCCTTTGAGCGCCCAGAGGAACTCCCCTGGTTTCAGCTTCCTCGTGTCGGTGACGAAGGCGGAGAAGCGGTCACGGGACGAGCCTTTTATCAGTCTGCCCCCCACCGTTTCCGCCAGCGTTCCCAGGTCGGTGCGCAAGTTCATTCTTCCCCCTTGAGCGGGGCGAGCTTCCGCCTTATCGCGGCCGCCGCGGCCTCGCCGTCGCTGAAATGTATGGTCCTGTCCTTGAGTATCTGGTAGGTCTCGTGGCCTTTGCCGGCTATCAGCACTATGTCGTCAGCCCCTGCCTGCTGCACGGCCTTCTCGATCGCGTCGGCCCTGTCCGGGATCACCTCGTAATTGTCGTACCTGTCCTCGACGCCCTTTTCGATATCGTCTATGATGGCCAGCGGGTCCTCGCTGCGAGGATTGTCGCTGGTGATGACGGCCAGGTCGCTCAGGGAGCAGGCCACCGCGCCCATCGGAGCGCGCTTCGTCCGGTCGCGGTCCCCGCCGCAGCCGAACACCGTGATGATCCGCCGGTGCGGCATCAGCCGCAGGTTGGACAGCACGTTCTCCAGCGCGGCGTCGGTGTGCGCGTAGTCTACGAAGACCGTGAAGTCCTGGCCGGCCTCCACCCGCTCCAGGCGGCCGGGGACGTTCTGCAGCGCCTCCAGTCCGGCGGCGGCGGCGCGCAGGTCCAGGCCTCCGGCAAGCGCGGCCGCCGCCGCGGCCAGCGCGTTGTAGATGTTGTGGCGGCCCAGCAGGTTCAGCCTCACCGGGGCCTCGCCCGACGGGGTCTTCAGCGTGAAGAGCGTCCCGTCGTGGCGTATCTCTATCCCCTCCGCTCTCACGTCCGCCTTCTCCTCTACGGCGAACGTGAGGGCCCTGACCTTTCCCTTGAGTCGCCCCAGCAGCCAAGACGCTCGTTCGTCGTCCGCGTTGATCACCGCGGCCTTGTCCCGCTTCGGGGAGCGCTCCAGCAGGTCGAAGAGGCGGGCTTTGGCCCTGAAGTAGCTCTCCCTGTCCTTGTGGAAGTCGAGGTGGTCGCGCTGCAGGTTGGTGAAGACGGCGCAGTCGAAGTCCACGTCCTCCACGCGTCCCAGCGCCAGCGCGTGGGAGGAGACCTCCAGGACGGCGGAGAGCGCGTCGGCCCCGACCATCAAGGAGAGCATCTGCTGCAGCGTGTGCGGCAGCGGCGTGGTATTGGCGGCCGGAGCCAGCACGCGGCCGTCCACGCGGTAGTCGATGGTGCCGATAACGCCGGGGCGGCGGCCGGCCAGCTTCAGCGCGCTCTCCAGCAGGTAGGCCGTGGTTGTCTTGCCCTTGGTCCCGGTGATGCCCCAGACCTTGAGCCTGGCCGACGGGCGGGCATAGAAATTGGAGGCGGCCCTGGAGAGGGCGTCGAAAGGGGCTTCGGCCCTGAGCAGGACCGCCGACGGGAAGGCGGCCCTGAGTTCAGGAGGAGGCTCGGCAGCGCAGACGGCGGCCGCAGCCCCCTTCTCCAGCGCCTGGCGCAGGAAGCCGGCGCCGTCGGTCCTGGTCCCGGGCAGAGCGAAGAACAGCGCCCCCGGCGAGACCAGGCGCGAGTCGTTGACCAGCGCGTTTATATCCGGGTCCGCCCCCGCGCGCGCGAGCCCGGAGCCTTCCAGCACCTTGGAGAGCTTCATGGCTACAATGATAGAAAATTTGGAGCGCGCTTTGTCAGGCTCAGTCGGAGATCCTGGCCTGCCGGCCCGCTGGCCTCTGCGTTATCGGCAGGTCCGGCTTGATGCCCTTGAGCGTGATGATCTTGGAAGCTATCTCCCGGAAGGCCGGCGCGGCCGTCTCTCCGCCGTAGATCATCCCCTTCGGGTTGTCGACTACGACGAGGATCGTGTACTGCGGGTGGTGCTGCGGGAAGAAGCCCGCGAAGGAGGCCACGTTCCTGCCGGTCATGTACTTGCCGGTCTTCGGGTCTATCTTGTTGGCGGTCCCGGTCTTGCCGGAGATGGAGTAGCCGGGTATATCGGCGTTGCGCCCGGTGCCGGACACCACTACGTCGCGCAGTATCGCCCTGACGCGCCGGCTGGTCTCGGGCTTGATGGCCTGGCGTATCACGGCAGGCTGGTTGGCGAAGAGCACCTTGCCGTCGGCGTCGGTGATGCTGTCCACCAGGCGCGGCGCGTAGAGCCTGCCGCCGTTGGCTATCGCCGAGTAGGCGTCCAGCATCTGCAGCGGCGTGGCCGCTACGCCGTGGCCGTAGGCGGCCACCGCCAGCTCTATCGGCTTGAACTTGTCCATCGGACGCAGCAGGCCAGCGGATTCGCCCGCGAAGCCGAGCCCGGATTTCTCTCCGAAGCCGAAGGCTTTTACGTAAAGATAGAAGTTCTTGATCCCGAGCTTCAGCGCCACCTTGCCCATGCCGATGTTGGAGGAGTGCTCCATTATCTCCGGTATCGTCAGCGTCTTTTCCGGCTCGTGGTCGTGGATGGTCACCTTGTCGTTGAAGTGCCAGGCGCCGTTCTCGCAGAAGAAGGAGTCGCTCTCGCTGACCGTGCCTGTCTCCAGGGCCGCCGACAGCGTGACGGCCTTGAACGTGGAGCCCGGTTCGTAGACCCATTCCACCGGGTCTATCCTGTCCAGGTTGCGCGGCCAGGAGGACATAGCCAGGATCGCGCCGGAATTTGGGTCCTGCACAAGGGCCATGCCGAGGTCGGCGTGGTAGGCGTCCACCACCCTGCGTATGGCCTCCTGGGCGAAGTACTGGATGTTCTTGTCTATCGTCAGGTGCAGGTCCCTGGGCTGGGCGCCCTTCTCCTGCTGCCCCTGGAAGATGACGCGGCCGGCCGCGTCGCGCACTATCTCGCGGTTGCTTACGCGGCCGCTGAGGACCTTGTCGTAGAGCAGCTCCACGCCGGTAAGGCCCTTGTCGGCGCGGGTGACCCCGATGATGCTGCGCGCGATGTCCCCGGACGGGTAGTAGCGGCTCTCCACCGGCGTCATCGTGACGCCTTTGATCCCGAGCGCCTTCACGGCCTCGTACTCGTTCCTGCCTATGCCCTTCTTGACGTAAAGGAAGTTCCTGGCCTGCCGGAACCTCGCCCGGAACGAGGCCGGCAGCGAGAGGGCGCGGGAGAGCCCGGCGATGTCCCGCGCGGGATCTTCTAGGTCCTTCTTCGAGAGGGAGACGTCCCAGGTCACTATGGACTGGGCCAGCAGGTCGCCATTGTCGTCGTAGATGCGGCCGCGAGGGCCTATCTCGGAAACGGTGCGGTTGAACTCGCGCGAGGCCGTTTCAGAAAGTTTTTCGTGCCTGAAGGTCTGCAGCCAGAAAAGCCTGACGCCGATAGCCAGGGACGGGAGGACGGCCAGCGCGGCGCAGAACTGTATTCTTGAGCGTAGAGTCGGAGATATCATGGAGGGCGGCTCTGGCGAATCCGGAACCGCCGTGGACCGGTATCCTGTCGAACAAAGACCTTAACTTCTTCATTTCCGCCATGGGGCCTCCAGGCGGGGGCTGCGGCTCAGGAGGACCTGCGCAGGAAAAGTTTGGCCAGCCAGCCCCGCCCCGCCTTGTCCGAAGCCGGCCTGCCGTCCATTATGACCACGGCGCCCGGCTGCGGATAGACCATGCCGAGCTTCATGGCCTCGGTTTCCAGTTTTTCGGGAGAGAGAGAGACGTCTATCTCCTTCTTGAGGTAGGTGTTGGCGTTCTGCAGGTCCCTGATCTCCTTGCGCATGCTCTCTATCCGGTAGCCCAGTTTAACAGCCTGCACGTTCTGCCACGCGAACATGAACGCCGCGGCGCATACCGCGCCCAGCGCGGCCAGCCTCAGGTTCCTGGTCTTTTTCCTCATCATATCGCCTGTTCCCCTTGCGTTACTCCATGCTGAAAAGCTCTATCCTCTTCACCCCGTGCTTTTCCCAGAGGTAGAAGATCTTCGTCGGGCACGCGGAGCCCTTGAGGCCGTTGAACTTTGGCTTGTGAGTCCTGCCGTGCAGCAGTTTGCTGAACTTCGCCCCAGCTTTCAGTATGTTCTCCGGATACATATACCCTCCCGTCCTTTTGCGTTTTAAGCGGCCCCTCAGGTGTCCAGATCCTAAAGCTTCTCTATGACCCTCAGCTTCGCGCTGCGGGAGCGTTTGTTGGCCGCGACCTCGGCCTCTCCGGGCGCGACCGGTTTGCGGGTCACCAGCTCCCAGCCCCCCATCTTGGCCATCAGCCGGAAGGTCTCCTTGACGATGCGGTCCTCGAGCGAATGGAAGGTTATGATGCCGAGCCTGGCGCCAGGCTTCAGTAGCGGCATCACCTTCTGTATGCCGCGCGTCAGGTTGTCGAACTCGTAGTTGACGGCCACGCGCAGCGCGAGAAAAGTCTTCGTGGCAGGGTGGATCTTCTGCCCTCCGAACTGTGCCGCTCCGCTCCACGCCCCGCGGGCCGGCGCCACGCGGGAGATCAGCGCGGCCAGTTCGGCGGTGGTCTCCAGCGGCTTCGCCCGGCGCGCCTCCAGTACGGCTTTCGCTATGCGGCCGGACCGGCGCTCGCCGCAGACGCGGATCAGGTGCTCTATCTGCTCGTAGGGCCACTGGTTGATGATCGTGTAGGCGGTCAGCGGGTTGTCCGGGTTGATCCGCATGTCCAGCGGCCCGTCGTGCTTGAGGCTGAAGCCGCGCGAGGGCTTGTCGAAGTGCAGCGACGAGATGCCGAGGTCGAACAGCGCGCCGGAGAGCGAACGTATCCCCTCCCGGGCCGTTATCTCGTCGATGTTCGCGAAGTTGCCCTGAACGATCCTGACGCGGGAACCGAAGCGCTTGAGCTTGTCGGCGGCCACCCCCGCCATCTCGGGGTCCCAGTCTATGCCGAGCACGTCCGCCTCGGCCGGCAGCGCGTCCAGCAGCCGGGCGGTGTGGCCGCCCATGCCCAGAGTGGCGTCGACGTACGTGCCCTTCTTCTCGGTGGCCAGCAGCCCGACCACTTCGTCGGCCAGGACGGGAACGTGCGTGTACGGCTGTTCCGTCATATGTCCAGTATCTTGCCGAACTTCCCGAGAGAAGGTTCGATCACGTCTTTCCTGTATTTCGACCAAGCCCGCGCATCCCATATTTCAGCCTTGTTCCCCACGCCGCGTATCAGGACGTCCTTCTTGAGGCCGGCGTACGCTTTCTGATTCTGCGGCACTAAGATCCTGCCCTGCTCGTCCAGCTCCGCGTCGCAGGCGTTCCCGAAGAAGAAGCGCTTGAACGCCCGCTCCTCCTCCTTGTTCTCGGACTTGAACACCTGAGAT
>JAJYNO010000028.1 GCA_021786295.1 bacterium
CTGGGGCCGAGGACGGAGTAAATACCGTCAGCATTTATGCCCTTGATGCCGGTGGTCTTAATCAGATTGACGACAACAGGAACGTAGCCGACGGTTATCAACAAGGCAAAGATGTTGAGACCAATTTCACAATTGACCGTTCTCCCGCGCTGAGTAATCTTTGGGTTACTACGACTAGTATTAACAACTGGTGGGGCGGGGATATAGAATTTGATGTGATGGCGGACTCCCCGGATGTGAAGGTGGACATGTACGTGCAGGAGACCAGCCAGCCAGTGGTCACTGACGATTGGGTGACAGAGATAGACGCCGAGGATAGTGTTGATTTTGAGCAGCATTACGATTATAGTCTCGAAGAATCCACGTGGAACGCGCTTGGGATGCAGCTCTATCGTACTACGGATACCAGCCACCAGGACCTTTTGCCGTATAAGGCGTACGCGGTCATGGACTGGTCCGGCAATGTGGTCGGCGATCCTCTGCCGCCACGTGAAGAGCCCTATACTTTGGTGGTTAAGGTGACGGACCATGCGGGAAACACCACGGAGGATACCATCCCGTTCCTGGTCCTTCCGGACACCACGCCACCCACCATCCACTGGGTGACAACGCGCCCCAGTTACTTGCCGATATCTAGCGGGTCGGTAGTAGGGGAAAACACGCCCGCCACCGCGCCCTGGTTCAACGTGGGCTACTCTACGTCGGAGCCAGTGCAGCTGCAATTCGATGACGACGGGACCGGCGTGACCGGGGTGGACGTTTATTCTCCAAACGACCCGAGCGGGAATCCCGTACTCAGTATGGACCTTTATAACGGGCAAAGTTTGTCCTTTAGCGACTTTACTCTGCCGGCCGACGCCACAGGCTACCTGATGTCGGCTGTGGACGGCGCCGGGAATACTACCAATATGTATTTCCATGTGGACCGGCAGTCTCCGGATATAGCGATAACTACTATAGCCGTTAACGGGGCATCCGGGGATTACTCGGTGACCTTGCAGGGAAAAGCCACGGACGCATTGTCCGGCATTGACGGCGCCCCTGCGATAAGCGGGGTTATGTCGGAGCCCCAATCCTTGCCTACAGACCTTGTGGGTGATCCATCCCAGACATGGCCATTGGGCCCAAGCAGTGAGGACTTCAGTTTCCCGAATCTGCAGGGTGTTCCGGTTCCGGTTAACGGACAATATAATGGGACCACTTACGGTGGATATCTAATATCAACGTTGGACCGCTCCGGCCTGAAACGGTACTACGATGTTACCATGCAGACGCTGGAGACCGGGATGTCGCTTGGTCCCAATCCTGACACGACCCTTAGCATCTCCCCGCAAAGACTGGACGAAGTGGACATGACGGTCGCGATGCCGGCGCTCGGCAGCGGATGCTCATGGAACACCAAGCCCTCCGGCATGAGCGTGCAAGAATTCGTGGAGCCGCGCTCTCCGTCCGCGGATGAAATATCTCTTGTGAATTCTTATTTGAGCTATTATTCCAGTATTCACCTGGAGAACACGCAATTCTCCACCGAAACCGTCCAGTGGCCCTATGCCTTGCCGAAGATCAGTTCGGAGGGTTCTTCTAGCGTCACTCCGCATATCTTCCTCCCTTCGCAGTTCTTCGAGTTCGTTCCGGTGTTCACCCCTAACACGACCGCCGGGAGCTACACCTGCTATGATGGTACTACGCAGACCTACACTGCTTACCAGGTCTCCACAGGCACGTATAATTACAATATTTCCGGTTCCGCTACTGTAGGCGTATTCGGATTTTCAGAGTTGGAGGAGCTCTCCGGCCTGGACTGGGTCCCGCCAGGTCTGGACGTTAGTGTGACCGCCAAGGACCTGAAGCTGGACTTCATGGACGTCTCTGTGGGCGGGAACGTACAGATACTCGGCAGTCGGCAGTATCCGGATATGGCCGGTTATCACGTGGCAGGCAAGCATAGCTGGGATATCAAGGTTAACGCCACGTACTCCAGCCTGCAGCTGAACGTTTGTCTTAGCAGCTCCAACTACACGTATCTGCAGACTTCTGAGGCGGAACTCTACCATTACAACACGGCGTCGTCCGCCTGGGAAAAGATTACTACGGGGCATCCGGACGGCTGCCTTACCGGTGTTTCGCAGAGCGCCTCCCCGTTCGCGGTGATGGTGCCTGTTGACGACGAGAACCCGCCGCAGACTAGCGTCGCGTTGAGGCCGGCCGGCGCAAGCGCGTCCGGCGGGGCTTTTTATATCTCAACGCGCACCTACGTCAACTATTACGCCAGCGATTACTCCATACAGGGCGACATTTCCGGCGTGGCCACTATGTACAGCCTGATAGATATTACGCCTACAGAAGCGTGCCGCGATACCGCGTACGACCCCAACGCGCCGCTGGGCACCTGCGCCAACCCCATCTATAAAGGGCCGTTCACGCTTGGCGAGGGCGTGCACACGCTGTTCTACCTTAGTTCCGACAACGCCGGCAACTATGAAAATCCACATTCCACTACTGTCTACGTGGACGGCACGCCGCCTTCGGTGGATCTGGCTGTGGGCTCCGCCACGGTGGCCGACGGGGGCAGTCTGGAGATAACTCCCGATGCGCCGGTTTCCATTTCCGCCGCTGACCCGGTATCCAACGGCGTGGCCAGCGGCGTCGGGAAGGTCAACGTCCTGGTGGACGTTGATCCTGCGGCTTGCCAGGCTTTGAACCCGCCAGCCGCCTGCGCCAATGCGCAGTACACCGGGGCGTTTACTTTGTCCGTGGGCACGCACACGGTGTATTATGATGCTTTGGACAAAGTGGGCAACGAAAGCGCGGTGCGCACCGCTTACTTTACCGTGTCTTCCGCGCAGCCTGCGCTTCCCATATCGCCGTCCTCGGGGCCGATAGGCGTGCCGTTCACCATAACCGGTTCCGGTTTCGGCAGCTACGTGTCCGGCGTGACCACGGTGCTGATGGGCGGCACCACTTGTCCTCTAACCCTGTGGAGCACCGCCACCATAAAAGGCACGGTGCCCGGCACGCTTGCCGCGGGCGCGCAGTCCGTGTCGGTGATGAACGGGACCAGCACCATAGCGGAAGTGTCGCCCTTCACCGTGACCGAGCCGGTCCTCTATGGCCTTACACCGTCGTCGGGTCCTATTGGAATGCCGTTCACCATCACGGGGGGTAACTTCGGCAACTACGCAGCCGGCTACACCGGCGTGCTGATAGACGGCGCCACCTGCCCTCTTACCCTCTGGAGCGACACCAGGATACAAGGCACGGTGCCGGGCAGTCTTGCGCCCGGCGACTACCAGCTGGTCGTAGGCCGTGCCATAAACGGCGGCGAGGTTGGCACCCAGCCGGTGGCTTTCAGTGTGGTTCCCATGAGCGCCTACTGGCTGGCCCCTTCCTCTGGTCCTATAGGTATGCCGTTCACTATAACTGGCGCCAACTTCGGCAACTATTCCGCGGCCTATACGCACGTGCTGGTGGGCGACACTACAGCGCCCCTTACGCTATGGACTGACAGCAAGATCCAGGGCACTGTCCCTGGCGGCCTGGCCTCGGGTGATTACCCGGTCGTGGTCGAACGCCGCACGGCCGACGGCGGCCTTGAGCGCACCTCCAGCATGACGTTCACGGTGGTGGACGTGGACGTGGCGGGGATAACGCCGTCCTCGGGCCCGATAGGTATGCCGTTCACCATAACCGGCGACAACTTCGGCAATTACGCGGCCGGCTACACCAAGGTGTTGATGGGCGGCGCCACGTGCCCGCTTACCCTGTGGAGCGACACCAAGATCCAGGGCACCGCGCCCGGCGCCCTGTCCCCCGGTGACTACCAGCTGAAGGTGGTCCGCGAGCTGAACGGCGGCGAGATAGAATCCTCCACGTTCCCGTTCACGATAACGCAGCCTGTGGCTTACGCGATAACGCCGACAACCGGCCCCATAGGCGAGCCGTTCACCATAACTGGCGAAAGCTTCGGCAATTACTCGGCGGCTTATACTGGCGTGCTGATAAACGGCTCCACCGTGCCGCTAACGCTGTGGAGCGACACCAGGATACAAGGCACCATCCCCGGCGGTCTTGCGCCCGGCCAGTACCCGGTAATGGTGGGCCGGCTGACCTCGGATGGCGGTATGACGGCGAGCAACGCGCTTAGCTTTGACGTGGAGGGGGTAAGCGTCGCCAGCATGACGCCTGTGGACGGGCCGATAGGGATGCCGTTCACCATCTATGGCGGGAACTTCGGCAGCTACTCGGCTGGCAACACCAGGGTGCTGCTGGGCGGCGCCACGTGCCCGATAACGTTGTGGAGCGACACGAAGATCCAGGGCACGGTGCCTGGCAGCCTGGTCGCCGGCGACTATCCTGTGATAGTTGCCAGGCAGCTCAACGGCGGCGAGGTGGAGTCGTCCACGCTTACGTTCAGCGTTACCGAGCCGGTAGTCTACAGCATGACGCCGTCTTCGGGGCCCATCGGCCTGCCGTTCACCATAGCGGGCGACAACTTCGGCAATTACGTGGCCAACTATACGAGGGTGCTGATAGGCGGTGCGGCCGCGCCGCTTACCTTGTGGAGCACCACCACCATAAAGGGCAGCATCCCGGGCAGCCTTAAGCCCGGCGACTACCAGGTCTATGTCGAGCGCGCCCTGAACGGCGGCGTGGTGGACACGTCCACGTTCACGTACACGGTAGGTCTGCCTTACCTGGATACTGTGAGCCCGGACACGGCGGCGGTGCTGGCGCCGTTCACGCTGACGGGATACAACTTCGGGAATTACTCGGCCAATTACACCACGGTGCTGATAGGCGGCGCCACGTGCCCGCTTACTTTGTGGACGGACACGAAGATCCAGGGCAAGCTGCCAGCGGTGGGTGCGGGCACATACCCGGTGCAGGTGCAGCGCGCGCTTAACGGCGGCCTGGCCGAAAGCGCCACGTCGTACATAGCCGTGGAAGAGCCGGCCATTTCCAGCATGACGCCGGTAAGCGGGGCCGTGGGTACGGTGTTCAATCTGTACGGCAGCGGCTTCGGTCCGTATGATTCCAGCATCGCGCACGTCACAATAGGCGGCGTGGGCTGCGCGTTAAGCCTGTGGAGCGACACGCGGATAACTGGCACTGTTCCCGCCGAGCTGCGCTACGGCACGTACACGGTAGTGGCGTCGCGGGGCCAGTTCCTGTCGAACAGCGAGGATTACACGGTGCCTGGCGGCGGCTATGGCGTGAGCATGGTAAGCGCCGGCCGCAGCGTCCCGTCCGCGCTGGCGTTCCAGCTGGGCGACGTGTACGTCTATCCTGACCCTGCCAAGGGCGGCGTCGAGCCCGTGTTCCATGTGGAAGTGGGCCAGGCCGACAGCGTGAAGATAACGGTTTATAACGTGGCGGGAGGCGTAGTGCACGAGCAGACGCTTACGGGGGCGCCGCAATGGGTGCGGGGTGTATACGCCTACGAGTCCCCCTGGACCGGGCATATCGCGAGCGGCGTGTACTACTACACGATAGAGGCCGAGCGCGGCGGGTCCAAATTGCGGGCGAGCGGCCGGTTCGCGGTGGTGAGGTGAGGGCCGTCTGATGCGCATAGCGCCTGATACGGCACGGCCATAGGCCAGGAAATATGAAAAATACCATACTTCTATTTTCCGCGCTTCTGCTGATGCCGGCGATGGGCAAGTGCGCTACAACCGGCGCCGAGTTCCTGGAGATAGGCACGGACGCGCGGCTGGGCGCGATGGGCTCGGCGGGCGCAGCCGCCGCCGGGGGGATAAACGCGCTGGCTTATAACCCGGCTGGTTTAACGGCCGTGAACAGCGCGGAGCTGCTGTTTAGCCACAGCAACTGGCTGATGGGCTCGCGGCACGATTATATAGGAATAGGGTTGCCCGCGCTGAAAGGCGGCCTTGGCATAGGCGTGACGCGGTTAAGCAACGGGAGCATGGAAGGGCGCGGCGCGGACGGCAGCCTGACCGGTGGGTATAGCGCCTACGACCAGGCTGTAAGCGTGGGCTATGGTTACGGCGGATTTGGAATGGCCGTAAAATACATCCAGAGCAGCATAGCCGGCAGTCATGCGCAGGCCTTGGCTGTGGACCTGGGGGGGCGCGGGAAGCTTAAGGCGCTGCCGGTCACGCTGGGCCTGGGCGTACGCAACCTGGGCAGCGGGATAAAGTACCTGAGCCAGCGCGACAACCTGCCGTTGAGCGTGGCTGCGGGCGCCAGCGCGGATATTGTGGCCGGGATAGGCTTGTCGGTAGAGGTAGAGCGCATGGTGTACGACAAGCGGACGGTTATCTCGGCCGGCACGGAGTACGCGGTGATGCGCGGGGATGATCTGGGTTTCGCGCTGAGGGGCGGCTACGGCCTGGCGGGGAGCGTAGGGCAGAGCAGCGGCGCCGGGTTCAGCTTCGGCGGGGGGCTGCGGGCGCTCGGGGCGCGGCTTGATTACGCGGTAACGCCGCAGACTGGGCTTGGCAGCGTGCAGCGCATAACGCTGGAGAAGAGGTTCTAGAGCAAGTCGGAACCGCGGCTTTTCAGGTTGCGCGCAGATATCCGTCTGCCGCTCGCAAAGAAGACCGCCGGGCTTGGAACCCGGCGGTCTCCTTTTTGCCCGGAGCCCGGGCTCAGAACTTGTGCCAGAGCATCTGCGTGGTGACGTCGTGGTGGAACAGCACCTCCGACGACTTCACTATCGTGCCCAGTTCCTTGGGGCTGCGGTCGGCGGCGGCCTGCTTGTGGTAGGCGTATTTCTCATGCGGGCCCTCGCCCAGCGTCCTCTTCATGAACTCGCTGGCGCGGAAGACTCGGAGCGCGTCGAGGATGTTGCCGGGCAGGTACCGCACGCGGTCGCGCTTGGTCTCGTCCTTCGTCAGCGGCTCGCCGTAGAGGGCCGCGCTTATCAGCGCGAACAGCGCCAGGTACGGGTTCGCGTCCGGGCCGACCGAGCGTATCTCCAGGCGCGCGGAACGCTCGTTGCCGGCCGGGATGCGGACCATCGCTCCGCGGTCCACCGAGGAGACCTTTATCTGGTTCGGCGCCTCGAAATGCGGGTCCAGCCGGCGGTAGGCGTTGACGCTGGAGTTGAGCACCAGCGAAAGCTCCTGCGCGTGGTTGAGTATCCGTGAGACCGCGCCCCAGGCCTCCTTCGACAGGCCGTCCTCGCCCTTCGCGTCGTGGAAGACGTTCCTGCCGTTCTTCGCGAACGAGAGGTTCAGGTGCATGCCGCTGCCGTTCACCCCGGAAACCGGCTTGGGCAGGAACGTGGCGGTCATGCCCATGTTGGCGGCGACCTGGCGGCAGACCAGCCGGTAGAGCTGGATCAGGTCGCAGGCGCGCACCGCGTGCGCGAAGGAGAAGTTCAGTTCGAACTGCGACGGAGCCACCTCGGGGTGGTCCTTCTCGTTGCGGAAGCCCATCGCGCGCTGCGCCTCCGCGGCCGTGTCTATAAACTTCTTCAGCGGGTCCAGCGGCAGCGAGTGGTAGTAGCCGCCGGTGGAGATCAGCTCGAAGCCGTTGACCTCGTTGTAGCTCTGCTCGGCGTTGACGCCTTTCACCAGGAAACCCTCCACCTCGGCCGCCACGTTGGCGGTGAGGCCCTTCGTTCTCTTTATCTCCTTCGCCAGCTCCGCCAGCCGCGCGCGGAAGTCCGCGTCGTAGAGGCTGCGGTCGCGGTTGAGCACGGTGGCGAACATGATGACCTTGCCGGGGCCGAACACGTCGGACGGCAGCCAGACTATGCTGCCCCAGTCCATGCCCAGGCGCAGGTCGGATTCTTTCTGCGCGGAGAAGCCGCGTATCGAGGAGCCGTCGAAGGTCAGGTTGTCGTTGGCCGCCAGAAAGAACTGCTTGTCGTAGTCCAGCATGTGGAAGCGGCCCTCTATGTCCGTGAAGCAGACCGTCACCGCCTTCAGGCGTTTTTCCCTGCGCAGGTAGTCGCAGTACTTCTTCTCCAGTTCGGCCTGTGTCAGCTTCACGGCCGCCTCCGCCGCCTCTAGGTTGAGAGCCTCCAGTCCGTCGTAGGGTATTTCGAGGAAGTTCTTGAGGGGCGCGGCTTCCGTGTTGTTGGTTTTTGTCATATTTTCCTCTTTATTTATGATAAATATCAAAAAACTTAATTTAAATATAGCAGAAAATATTTTAAATATCAATACCTGTTAAGTTGCCTGGCGGCCGAGGGGCGCTCCGGCGCGCGGCCCTCCCTGCTGCCGCGGGCGGGAAGGCCGGCAAAGCTGTATAATATGGCGCATAGGAGGGGGAGATGATACACAAGTTCAAGGTGAACACTTCCGGACAGTGCGAGATGAAGGATATCACGCGCGAGGTACAGGAGATCGCGCGCGAGAACGGCCTGGAGAGCGGCGTCTGCCACGTCTTCGTGCCTCACACCACCTGCGCGCTGGCCGTCAACGAGAACGCCGACCCTGACGTCAGGGTCGACATAATAGGCAGGCTCCGCGAGCTGATCCCGGACGGGCCCGGCTACAAGCATTCCGAGGGGAACTCGCCCGCGCACATAAAGTCGGTGCTGGCGGGGTCCTCGCTGACGGTTTTCGTGGAGGAAGGCGCGCTGGCGCTCGGCGCCTGGCAGGCGCTCTACCTGTGCGAGTACGACGGCCCGCGGAGCAGAGAGGTCTGGGTGAAGCTGCTGAAGGGCTAGAACCTGCCTTTGAACAGTTTCTGGTCCAGGCCGAACCGCCCGGAGCCGAGCAGCATCAGGCCCAGGAAGAAGAACATGTCCTCTATGGCGTGGGAGGCGGCGGCCAGCCCCTGGTGCAGGGTCAGGTGCATCGTCGTGGCCACGAAGAGGTTGAAGGCCAGGAAGGCCGCGGCCGGCCGCGTCAGCAGGCCCAGCGCCACGAACAGCCCCCCGAAGCATTCGGCGGCGGCGGACATGAAGCCCCAGAAGGCCGGGGCGAAGTGTATCCCCAGGTTCCCCATCGCCCCGCCCAGCCTGGCCCACAGCGCGGGCCCGGCTATTATCTTCGGCAGGCCGTGGATGTAGAAGAAACACAGTCCTATGCCGGCGCGGGCCGCCAGCAGGCCGTAGTCCTTCCCCTCTCCGTCCAGGAATTTCAGAAGTTTCTCCATAATGCGACCTCCTTTTAACCTGACTCAGGCGTCCCAGTAGGCTTCCTGCAGGCTGTCCTCGCGCTCGGGCAGGCCGTGCGTCAGGCGCGGTGAGTGCTGGGCCAGCACCTCGTAGCTGACGCGGTTGGCGTACTTGCAGATCTGCGACAGCGAGGAGTAGGTCAGCGCCGGGACCTGGTTCTTGGGCGACCTGGGCACCTTGGTCTGGTGGTACTTGCGGGCTCCCATGTCGTGCAGCAGCGCGGCCAGCGCGCCGTCGCCGGCGCCGTTGGTGTTGCGGATATTGCCCGGGCCGCCCAGAAAAGGGTTGATGTGCGAGTAGATCTTTACCGGGTTCGCGCAGGCGTCCCTGCGCATCGGGCGGCTGAACTCGTACATGTTATAGTCGACTATGGACTTGGTGTGAAGCACGTTGGCGGTGCGCTGGGCGTGCTCCAGGTCCACCCAGCCGCCGAGGTAAAGCCCGTGCTCACCCACGGTCAGCAGCGCCAGGTCGGCGAGCTCCAGCGCGTCCTGCGCGGCCAGCAGAGGGTCGGACTGGCCGGTCAGCGCCAGCGCCTCCTGGTCGTTCATCGCCAGGCACGCGACGTGCTCCCTGACGAAATCCCGGAAGAAGCCGCGCTTCTCCTCCACCAGCGAGGCGGTCCCCAGCGTCATCACCACCGGCACTTCGGCCGACAGCGCTATCGCGCAGGCCTTGGACGTGGCGGCGAAGATGGGGGCCTTCTCGTCCCGCAGCAGGTAGGCGGAGATCAGCAGGGCAGAGGCCTTCTTCACCACCTCCTCCGGGATGAAGTCGGGGGAGAGGTCGTTCATGCAGCCCTTGCTGATGCCGAACGTGCGCTCGCCGTCCGGAGTGACGAAGCACATCGCTCGGCCCATCGGGTTGGCCGAGGGCTGCAAATAGGAGAGGTCCACCCGCGTGCTGGTGTTGCGCAGGTACTTGAAGGCGTAGTCCCCGACGGAGATGTCCCTCTCTATGGCTCCGAGCGCCACCGAGCGCTCATCGGAGAGCACCGAGTAGTTGTGCAGCGTGTTGCCGACCGAGCCGCCGGCGTACTCGCCGCTCACGCGGCCCGCGGCCTTCAATTCCCCGTAGATGCGGTCCGCCCTGGCGTCGTCGAGTATCTGCGACTCGCCCTTTTTCAGGCCCTCGCGCGCGGGGAAGTCGGCCTCCACCGAGCACTCTATGTCCACCAGCAGCTGGTCTATGCCGACCAGGTAGAAAGGCTCGCTCTCGATGAACTGCGGCACGGCGCTCTCGCGGCCCTTCTCGGTGACGGGGAAATAGTGCTCGCTCTTGCGTTTTCCGGGGAATTTCATGATGCTCCTGTCAGCGGCCCTTGCCGGCGCGCAGGCGGTAGTAGCGCAGCGGCCTGGCGACGTTCTTGGCCTCGGTCTCGTGGGGGCCCTCGAAAGAGAAAGCCCGGGCCTTGCCAGAGCGCAGCAGCGCGTCGCGGGCCGGGGCCATGATCAGCGTCTCCCTGAAGCCGGCCTTGGACTGCAGGCGCGCGGTCTCGTTCATGCCGCTGGAGAACGCGGTGAAGTCGTGATTGGGCCCGAACAGGCCCACGGCGGCCGGGCAGAGGTTAACTCCAGCGGCCACTCCTAGCCCCTTGAGGCCCGCCTTGGCGGCCAGCCCGCGGTTGCGCGCCAGGCGGCCCAGCGCGGCCGTGAAGCCCTGTATCTCCAGAGCTGCCCTCGCCGCGCGGCGCACGCACTCGGCCTGCGAGGTCTCGAAGAACGGCGGGCCGAAATGCGCTATCACGCAGTCGCCGACCATCTTGTCGAACGTCCCGCCGTACTTCCAGATGATGCGCACCGCGCCCTCGCTCCAGCTGTCGACGAACTCGCCTATGCGCTCCGGGGTGAGCAGGGCCCTTTCGCAGAGCTTCGTGAAGGAGTTGATGTCGGCGTAGAGCATGGCCACGCGCCTGACGCGCGGCGCCAGGTGCCGGCGCATGTAATCGCGGTCGCGCAGCAGGCGCGAAACCGTGTCCGGGGGGAAGAACTTGGCCATGTGGCGACGCTCGCGGTTGTAGTCTATCAGCCGCTGGCTGATGGAGTTGGCGAAGATCCGCATCAGGTCGCGCCCGAACGTGGAAAGGCCGCCGTCCACCTCGGCCACCAGCTTGCCAAGCTGGTCCGCGCCGGCGGCGCGGCCGCTCAGGGTGAACGAGACCCCGTCGCGCAGGCGCAGGATGCGGCGCACCCTGTGCTGCCCGGGGTCCAGCAGCCTTATGCCGAGGCGGCCGATGGCGCGGCTCAGGGCCGCGTGCGGCTTCAGCTCCGAGTCGTAGGCGCAGGCCGTGCCGCGGTAGAAGCGGTACTGGATCCGGTCCCCCTCTTCGGCGTCCTCGTTGCGGTAGACCAGGCCCAGGTGGCGGAAAGGGATCTCGGCGTGCAGGACCTGCACGGCCTCGTCCAGCGCGTTGCGCAGCACGCTGCGCGTCAGGCAGTTGGTCACGCGCTCCAGCAGTTTCTGCTTGACGGCCGCGGTCTGCACGTTCCAGAGGACGTTGTCGAGCTCCTCGCAGACCGCGTTAAGCAGTTCGGGGAGGCCGGCGCCGTAGGGCGGCCTGCCGCGCCAGCCCAGGGCGAACGTTCCGACGCGGCGCCCGTCCAGGTCCAGCGGCCTGGCGGCCCAGTTCAGGCCCCGGGACCGCCTGGCCGAAAAACGGTACGGCGCGGTGGCCAGGTCGAAAGCCGGGGCCTTTTTCCAGCTGAAGAGCTCCCTGTCCAGCTCCTCGTTGAGCGTCTCCAACGCGGCCGCGCGGGCCCCGAGTTTTTCCGCCACGCGCGGCAGGAAGGCCTGCATGGTGGCCTTCAGGCCAAGCTTCTTGTGGGCGCACTCTTCCAGCAGATCGTCCGCGAAGAGGTTGATCTTGTAGGGGGTCAAAGGGATATTCTGGCTGTTCTTCATCGCCGGCCGCCGCGCCCGGGCCGTACGCCTGCTGGGACGGGCGGAAATCCCATTATAGATAAAAAAGACGGCGTATGCCCGCCGCAAATGTTAGAATAGACCGCTGAGGAGGAAACTGTGCAGCCGGCGATAGGTTTAGACGCGGCCGCGGCGCTCGGAGGTCTCTCCGTGGCCATGATGGTGCTGTCGCGCGCCGGCTATTTCGCCGGCATCTTCCGCGGCGCCACGCGCCCGCACGTCTTCTCCTGGCTCATCTGGGGGACCATCTCGGCCATCGGCTTCGCGGCGCAGGCGGCGGAGGGGGCCGGACCAGGCAGCTGGGCGCGGGGCTTCGGCTCGGCCACCTGTTTCCTGCTGGTCTTAGTCGGGCTTTTCAAGGGGGAGAAGGACATCAAGCCTGCGGACTGGGCCACGCTGTGCGTGGCGCTGTCGGCCATCCCGCTCTGGGCCGCCACGCACACGCCGTTCTGGTCCGTGCTGCTGGTCTGCTGCATAGACACCATCGGCTATCTGCCGACCGTGCGCAAGTCCTGGTCGAAGCCGCGCGAGGAGCAGGCGGCCAGCTACCTGTTCGGCAGCCTGGGCGCCGGCTTCTCGCTGCTGGCCATAAGGCATTACACCCCGTCCACCTGGCTGTACCCGCTGGTGCTCACCGTCTCCAACGGCGCCATGTGGCTGTTCCTGCACGCCCGCCGCCGCGCGCTGGCGCCGCGTTTATGTAAAATATCGGCATATCCGTGGAAGGAGGCGCTATGGACGTGAAGGAAGCTCTGGAGAAGAGAAGGGCGTATCGGGCGCTGGGGGCGTTCGAGGTCACCGACGGTCTGATAGGCGAGCTGGCCGAGGCCGCCAGGCTGATGCCGTCCTGCTTCAATAACCAGCCGTGGAAGTTCGTCTTCGCGCGCTCGCCGGAGAAGCTGGAGGCTCTGCGCGCCTCCTTCAGCCAGAACAACGACTGGGCCAAGAAGGCCCCGCTCGTCATAGCCGCCTTCGCTGGCAAGGAGCACGACTGCGTCATAAAGGAGCGCGAATATTACCTCTTCGACCTGGGGATGGGCGTGGGGGCTCTCCTGCTGCGCGCCGCGGAGCTCGGGCTCGTAGCCCACCCGATAGCAGGCTTCGACCCCGAGGCGGCGAAGAAGGCGCTGGGCATCCCGGACGGGAACATGCTGATAGCCCTGATCATAGTAGGGAAGAAGACCGGCGATCTGTCGGCGCTGACGCCCAAGCAGGCGGAAGGGGAGGCCGAGCGTCCTGCGCGGCTGGCGCCGGAGAACGTTTTCGCGCTGGACGCCTATAACGACAAGTTGGCGGCGAAGGCGCCGCATTGAACCAAGGAGAACTATGTCTGAAGAGATCACGCTCAAATCGGGGCTGAAGTACGTCGACATCGAGGTCGGCGAGGGGCCGGCCGCCGTCAGCGGCAAAGAGGTGACGGTGCATTACACCGGCACGTTCCCCGACGGCAAGAAGTTCGACAGCTCGGTGGACCGCGACGAGCCTTTCAAATTCAGGCTGGGCGCTGGCCACGTAATAAAGGGCTGGGACGAGGGCGTGGCCGGCATGCGCATCGGCGGCCGGCGCAAGCTGATCATCCCGCCGGAGCTCGGCTACGGCCGGCGCGGCGCGGGCGGCGTGATCCCGCCCAACGCGGTGCTGCACTTCGAGGTCGAACTGCTGGGCGTGGCCTGACCGCCGCTCCCGGCCGGCCGGGAGCGGAAGACGCGCCTTCCTCTAAGCCTTCTCCAGGGCCAGGGCGGACGGTCCCGCGCCGCCCGGTCTTTCCGCGGAGTCCATCGTCGCCTCCGCTGTCCCGGGGGCCTTTTCCAGGCCTCCGCCGCTCCTCCCGTTCCTGAAGAAAACGTCAGGGTTCCTTAACCGGCTCTTTAGTCCGGTCTTGTACGCTATGCCCAGGGAGAAGGAGGACTTATGGAACTCAGGATACTGGCCGTCGACGACGAAAGGAGCATGCTCGCGCTCTACAGCCGGATGTTCCCGGCGGGGCGCTACAAGCTGAGCCTGGCCGGCAGCGTGGCGGACGCCCTTAAGCTGATGGAGTCCGGCACCTACGACCTGCTGATCTCCGACCTGCTCTTTCCGGACGGGACCGGGCTGGAGCTGATCCGGCGCTTCAGGGAACAGGGCGCGGGCAGAAGCATCCTCGTCACTTCTTCCATGCCTGAAGAGGCGCTTGTCCGGCTGGCTAAGAAGGAGGACCTCGTCAGGGCCTTCGGCAGGCCTTTCGACCTCGGCGGGCTGCTGCGGGTGGTGGAACGCTTCGCCGCGGTATGAAGGGCCGGACCGGACCTGAAGAAAAATTCAGGTTCCTGTCACCGGGAGTTAAGGTTCCCGGGCTACACTAGGATCGGAGAGAAATTCTGCGCCGTACACAGCTAAAGGAGAGACTTATGACTACCCAAGCCAAACAGAACCTGAAGAACTGCGCCGTGCTGCTGGGCGCGCTGGCGCTGCTGCTGCCTTATGCGGGGCAGGCCGCGGCGTCCTCCGGCGGCAACGCGGGGACGGAAACGTCGGGAGGCCGGCTTAACAGGAAGGACCAGAAAACGGCGGAGGCCAGGGGACGCGCGGCCAGGGAGCTGAAAGAGTCCCGCGCCGCCTCGGAGAAGGACCTGAAAGGGACCGGGTATTCGAAGGGCAAGGGCTCGGAGGGCGTCGGCGAAGCGGGGGTGGGCGCGGCGTCGGACGGCCTGGCCGGCGGCAAGGAGCTTAAGGCGGCGGCCGGGGGGAGTTCCGACACCGGGCTGAAAGAGACCGGTGAAAAGGACCTCGAGGGGGCGGCGGCCGCCGGGCCGCAGGTCAAGGAAGCCGAGAGTTCCGGTGACCGTGAGGTCGAGAGCGAAGCCGCCGGCTCCAGAGAGCTCGACAAGGAGACCGGCGGCGAGAAGGAACTGGACAAGGCCGCCGGCGACGAGAAGGAACTGGACGAGGCCACGGACGACGAGAAGGAGCTGGAGAAAGAGGACGCCGACGAGAAGGAGATTGAGGGCGTAGAAAGCGAGAAGGAGAGCGGCGTCGAGTCCGAAGCCGACGACAAAGGCGGGCAGATAGAGGCCGAGGACTCCCAGGCCGCGGAGAAGCCGGAAGCCGGGGATTGAGCCGCAGGGCCCGCCCGGATTCCCCGGGCGGGCCGGGTCCCGCGCCAGACTGCTATAATCTCCGGATGAGAAAAAACAGAGCGCGTACAGAGGCAGTTATCATGACCATAGCGAAGCGGTTATTTTCCTGGAGGGCGCTGTCCCTCCTGGCCGCGGCTATGATGCTGACGGCGCTGCCCCGGCCGGGGGCGGTGCTGGCGGGCTCCTCTCCGGAGGAGGCTGGCGGGACGCCGGGAGCCGGGGCGAAGGACGCGGCCGCGGCGGCCGTTCTGGAGCTGGACTCGCGGGACGAGGACCTTCCCCAGTCCTCCGCGGAAAGCGCGGACCTCTCCGCGCTGCTCGCGGAAGCGGGGCCGGGGTCGAAAGAGTTCGACCAGGCGGTGGAAGAGTTGAACGAAACTGAGGTGGACGTGGAGGAGAGCGCCGCCGCGAAGGAATCCGCCGCGCCGGAGCGGGAGAGCCGGGCGGACGACCGCCTGGAGCGGGAGACCGAGCGGGACGAGAGGGAGATAGACGCCGTGGAGAAGGAGACCGAGTCCGGCGCTGAGCCGGGAGAGGACGACAAGGGCGACGCCATAGAGAAGCAGGACCCGGGGATGGACGACTGATATGAAAAAAACATCCATCGCAGCGGCAATACTGGCGCTGGTCCTCTCCTTCCAGGCCCTCCGGAAAGCCGCCGCCGCCGTCTCGGCGGCCGCGGAGCCGCCCAAGACGGAAGCGGTTTCCCTCTACTTCAACCGCTCCTCCGGCGAGATCTCGGAACTGCGCGCCTCGGGCTTCGGCTACGGGGAGATCGTCAAGATCTTCGTGATAGCCGAGATGTCCAGGCGTCCGCTGGAGGAACTGCTGGCCGAGAACCGTCAAGGCTACGGCTGGGGCTCCATCAGCCTTAAAATGGGCCTGAACCCCGTCTTCGTGAAGCTGAGGGTGGATTCGGCCCGCAGGGACCTGGACATCAGGGTGAGGCCGGCCAGGCCGGAGAAGAGCTGAGCGCAGCGCGGCGGGCCGGGCGAAAGGAGAACGTTATGCGACTTCTTAAGGTGCTTTCAGCCGTTATATTGCTGACCGCCGCCGCGGCCGCCGCCCAGGACGTGCGTTCCGACAAGTACCCGAGGCCTGGGGGAGAGCCCTCGAAGGTCCTGCCGCGGCCTCCGGAGCCGAAGACCTGGGAGGTGACGGCCGGCCTCAGCATGGCCTCCGACGCCAACATCTCCCACCTGCTGGTCAACTCCGCCGTGAACAGCAACGCTAAGGTGAAGGACAATATCCGTCACGCCTACGCGGGGTTCGCGGTGGACCCGGCCTTCGCCCGGAAGGACGGCCTGGAACTGGGCTATTCCTACGACAACTACGCCTACAGGACCCACAGCGCCTTCAGCTACTACGACCACTCCCTGTACGGGGTCATGATGCCGCGGCTCGGCGGCGCCTGGAGGCTGGACCTGGGGGGGAGCTTCGACCTGGTCGGGGACAAGACCGGGGTTATAGCCCAGGACGGCTCCGGGCGGGCCGGGCTGCTCTGGAGCGGCCCCGCCGGCCTACGCATAAAGGGCGGCTACGAGCGCGGGCGGGACAAGGTAAAGGTTGACCCGCTGAAGGACGCGGATACCAGCGGGGTCTACCTGCTGGCCAGCCGCCGTTTCCTGGGGAGGCACCTGGCCTTCTTCAGCCTGCGCGCCAGGAGCTACCCCGCCGCCGGCCCGGACTACGCCTACAAGTCGCGCTCGGCTATATTGGGCCTGATCAGCCGGTGGTCGCCGCGCTTCAGGCTGATAGCCGCCGCGGCCCTGGTGAAGAAGGACTATGACAACGTGGACTCGCGCTTCCTGAAGAAGCGCAGCGACGCGACCGCCTCCCTGCTGATAAAGCCGGTAATTACGCTGGTAAAGGGGCTGAGCGCGGAAGGGTCCTTCATGTACCTGGACAACGGCTCCAACGTGCCGCTGAAAAGATACACGGACACGATCTATTCCGTTGGCCTGGAGGGCAGGTTCTGACCCGAGGCCGGCAGGAGTATCCTGACAGCAAGGCCTGAACCCGGCGGGGAGGAGACCTCTATCCTTCCCCCGAAGCTCTCCAGCATGGCCCTGGCCAGACCGAGGCCAAGGCCGGAGCCGGAGGTGGAATAGCCCCGCTCGAACAGCCTGGGCAGCGCCTCCGGCGGGACCCCGGGGCCGGTATCCGTAACGGTCAGCACGGCCAGCCCGCCTTCCAGGGACGAAGAGATCTTTATCCGGCCTCCGGCTGGCGTATTCTTGACCGCGTTGTCTATGATATTGAGCAGCGCCTGTTCCAGCTTGCCGGCCTGCACGGCGGCCGAAGCCCGCCTGAGCGAGGTCTCTATCTTCTGGGATTTAGGCAGGGCCAGGACCGCCGCCTTCCTGGCCAGCCTTCCTGCAAGCAGGTCCAGCCTCTCCTCCCTGGGCTTGCCGGTCTCGCGGCTGTCAAGGCGGGAGTATTCCAGTATATCCTCCACCACCGCGGACATCGTCTCCAGCTCGGCGAGGTTGCTCTCCAGCACCGCCACGGCCTCCTCGCGGCCCGGCTTGCCCAGCAGGGCCACCTCGGTCTGGCCGCGCATCACGGTAAGCGGCGTCTTCAGCTGGTGGGTGACGTTGGAGGCGAACTGGCGGAGCTTTATCGAATAGGCCTCGATCGAGGCCAGCATGCCGTTTAGCACGTCTATCAGCCGCCCGAGTTCGTCCTCGCCTCGGTGGCGGGGGATGCGGCCGCTCAGGGCGCCTTCGCCGGTCCTGCGGGCCACTTCGGCTATCCGGTCTATCGGCGCGAGCGCCCGGCCGGCTATGACCCAGCCGGCCCAGCCGGCCGCGGCCAGCAGCAGCAGCGCCAGCGCCCCGAGCAGGTACCAGCTGCCGGCCGGCAGGGCGGCCAGCGGCGCCGGCACCGGCAGGGCCAGTTCCAGGAGGCCGCCTCCTGCCGCCTCAGGCAGGGAAAGCACTACGGTCCTCAGGTCCGTTCCGGAAGGGAGCGCCGCCGAAGCGAACACCGCTTTCCCCTCCGGCCCCGAGGGCCTCGAGGCCGGAGCCGGCAGCCGGGCCAGCTGCGGATCGGAAGCGTAGAGAAGGCGGCCGTCCGGCGCCCTGAGCAGGACGTAGAGGCCGTCCAGGCCTTCGGCGAAGCGGTCCAGCCTGGGGGTGGCCGCCGCCAGGCTGAAGGGCGCGGGGCCGGCCAGCAGCTCGGAGGCCTCGTCGGAGGCCGCCAGCAGCTTGCGGTCCGCCAGGACGCTGAGGCCGCGCTGGAAGAACACCACGGCGGTCAGCGCCGACGTCACGAAGAAGACGGCTGTGGCCGCCATGTAGAGCAGGGAAAGGCGGCGGCGGAGCGTCATCCGCGTTCCGGAGCCTCTATCTGGTAGCCGACCCCGTAGACGGTCCTGATGAGCTTCCCGCCGGCGCCGGCGTCCACCTTGCGCCTGAGCCTGCCCATATGCACGTCCAGTACGTTGGAGTCCACCTCGAAAGAGCCTTCCCAGGCGTGCTCCCACAGCACGGCCCGGCTCACGGGCCGGCCGGCGCTGCGCAGCAGGACCTCCAGCAGGGCGAACTCCTTGTTGGTAAGCTCTATCCTGCGGCCCGCGCGGGTTACGCGCCTGGAGCGCACGTCCAGGCTGAGGTCCCCCGCCGTCAGCACGTCCTCCGGCTTTTCGGCCGGGCGCAGCAGCACCCTGGCCCGCGCCACCAGTTCGCGGAAGGCGAAGGGCTTGGTAAGGTAGTCGTTGGCTCCGGACTCGAGGCCGCGGACCTTGTCGTCCACCGAGCCCCGCGCTGTCAGCATGATGACCGGGGTGGCGTCGCCCTCGCGCCGCATGGCCTCCAGCAGCGCGAAGCCGTCGCCGTCGGGCAGGTTGACGTCCATGATCACCAGGTCGTAGACGCCGTTGAGCAGCTGCCGGGAAGCTTCGGCCGCGCCGGCGGCCGAGTCCACGGAGAAGCCCTCCTGCGTCAGGCCTTTAGTTATGAAGGCGGACAGTTTCTTCTCGTCCTCTATCAAAAGCACGCGCATATTTTCCCGGTGTCCCCGGACGGCTATATCTTATCAAAATAGGCCTGCGGGCGCGCCTGGGCCGCCTGCGCTTTTTCCCTGCGCCCGCGGAAAACCTATAATATCCGCTGCGCAAGATGACCGGAACAAAGCCGGAAACTAACGGACCGTTCCGCCTGGGGCTGCTCTTCAGGCCGTCCTACCTGCTGCCCAGGCTCAGAAGCATAAGTTCCGCGGGCGACGCTTTTTCCCGCGCGGCCGGGCTGGCGCGATACTGCTGTTCCGGCCTGGGTTCCGCGGCCTACGGGCTGCGCGGGTACTGCCTGCGCGCCGGCCGCCGCCTGAAGCCTTGCGCCGACGAGGCCCGGGCCCTGTCGGCCTCGGCCCGTTCGGCGGTCCTTGCCCCGTTCAGGCGGCTCGCCGGCTTAAGGCGCGAGCGGGAGCTCGGCCGCGCCGTTCCCGGCTTCCGGGCCTCTCCGGAGCGCGCTCCCGTCCCGGACCCTCCGCCTCCCTCCGCCCGCGGGCCTAGGCCCGACGTGACGCTCTCCTGGAACATCCACGTCGCCTGCAATTACGACTGTCCTTACTGCTGGTTCCACGGCAGATGGGGGGAGTTCGCCGGCCGCGCCGTCAGCCTGCCGCCTGAGGAGTGGATGGCGCACTGGGACCGCTTCAACGACAGGCACGGCAAGGCGGAGATCCACATAGCCGGCGGGGAGCCTTTCGTCTATCCGCGGTTCCCCGAGCTGCTGTCCCGGCTGTCCCGGCGCAACACGGTCTATGTCATCACCAATCTGGCCTGGGACCCGGCCGCCGCTGGCGGCCTGGACCCGGAAAAGGTCGGCTTTTCGGCCAGTTACCACTGCGCCGCGGCCGGTCCCGCGGAGGCTTTCGCCGGGAAGGTCTGCCGCCTGCGCTCCGCGGGCTTCAGCACCGCGGTCTCGATAGTGGCCTATCCCCCGTATCTGCCGGGCCTGCCTGGCATGGTGGACGCGTTCATGTCCCGCGGCATAAACCCGGTGGTGCAGCCTTTCCGCGGGGAATGGCGGGGCGGACGGTACCCGGAGGCCTATTCTCCGGCGGAGAAGCGGCTGGTGGCCTGGCTGTCGCGCGGCGGCTACCTGTCCGCCTATCCGGAGAGCGCGCGGCGCAGGGCCTCCGACGAGGCGGCCGCGCGCGGCGGCGGGGAGGATTTCGGCAGGGAGTACCTGCTGGCCCCGTTCCGCACGCGCGGCCTGCCCTGCGCCGCCGGCCGGGATTACGGGCGGCTGCAGTTCAACGGGGACATGATACGCTGCTCCCAGGGCGGCTACGTGGGAAATTTCCTCGAGCCGGATTTCGGCATGTCCCCCGGCGCGCGCCCCTGCCCGTTCAGGACCTGCGAATGCGTCAACGAGGTCGTCTACGTCAAAGGCGGGCCTTACGGGCCGCGCTGATTTTGGTATAGAATATGGGCATGATAACACAGCTTGACGCGGCGGAGGCCAGGGCGCTCGGCTCCCTGGCGGAAAAATCCATGACCACGCGGGAGCAGTACCCGCTTACGTTCAACGCGCTGCAGAACGCGTGCAACCAGAAGAGCAGCCGGGACCCTGTGATGACGCTGGACGCGGACTCGCTGGGCAGGGCGGTGCAGGGGCTGGTAGAGAAGGGCCTGGCGGAGCGCCAGCAGGCGCCGGGGGAACGCGTGCCCAAGTTCAGGCACGACATAGGCCGCCTGCTGGGTTCCGACGACGTGAAACTGATAGGCGCCATGACCGTGCTGCTCCTTCGCGGGCCGCAGACCCCCGGCGAGATAAAGGTGCGCAGCGAGCGGTTCTGCCGGTTCGAAAGCACGGCCGAAGTGGAGGCGCTGATGCAGCAGCTCTGCGCCGCGGCCGAGCCGCTGGTCGCCCGCCTGCCGCGCCAGCCCGGCCAGAAGGAGGCGCGCTACGCCCACCTCTTCTCCGGCCCCGTCGCCGCCTCCGCGCCGGAACGGCCCGCCGCCGCGGCGGCCGCGCCGCAGCCGGCTCCGGACAGGCTCGCCGAGCTGGAAAAGCGCGTAGAAGCGCTGGAAGTCCGCCTGCTGGAACTGGAAGGACGGCTCGGGAGTTGAGGCGGTTTATCGGACGGGCCCGGATTTTGTAGTATTCGGATTGACGGACCATAGAGAACGGGGAGGAAAAATGAAGAAAGGCAAAGTTATCTCCGCGGGTATAGGCGTGGCGGCCCTGGCCGCGCTGGGCGCGTACTTTTTGACCGGCAAGCGCGGCGCGAAGAACCGCGAGCTGATAAAAGGCTGGACGCTCAAGATGAAGGGCGACGTGCTGGACAAGGTCGAGAAGGTCAGGAAGCTCGACAAGAAGGACTACGAAAAGATAGTCGACGAGGTCTCCGCGCGCTACGGCCGGCTGGAGAAGGTCGGCGGCGCCGAGCTCAAGAGGCTCACCGGCGAACTGAAGAAGGCCTGGACCCACGTGAGCGAAGAGCTGAAGTAACGGGTCTGCTTCCGACGGCCGCCGGAAAGGACGCCGGCGGCCGGTTTTTTCCCGCCCCGAGCGCGGGACCTGGAGGATATATGATCAGAAAACTGCTGTTCCTGTCCCTTCTCGCGTCGTCCGTCCCCGCTCCGGCCCGGGCGCAGGACGAGGCGCTGAAGGTGCAGCAGGCCTTCAATACCGTGGCCGAGCAGGCCAGCCCCGCGGTGGTCAGCGTCAGGGTGCTGTGGGAGCAGGTGGAGAGCGTGGTGGAGCCGGAGTTCTTCTTCGGTTACATGATGCCGGTGCAGAAGTACTACAGGCACGACACCGGCGGGCTGGGCTCCGGGACGATCATGAGCCCGGAGGGCTACGTCCTCACCAACGATCACGTGGTGCACGGCGCCGACCGCATACAGGTCGTGGTGCAGCAGAAGGACGGCAAGCAGAAGACCTACATGGCCAGGCTGGCCGCCGACTACCCCCGGGCCGACCTGGCCGTGCTGAAGATAGAGACGAAAGGCAAGGAGACCTTCCCGTACCTGAAGTTCGCCGCCGAGCCGGCCAAGGTGGGCGACTGGGCCATAGCCATCGGCTACCCGTTCGGCTTCAAGCAGACGATGACCTCCGGCATCATCTCGGCGCTGGGAGTCTCCATGCGGGTCGAGGGCAGGCGCTATCCCTACCTGATACAGACCGACGCCGCCATTAACCAGGGCAACTCGGGCGGCCCGCTGCTCAACATCAGGGGCGAGGTGGTCGGCATCAATTCGGCCATCTTCTCGCCGTCAGGGGCCTTCGCCGGCATGGGCTTCGCGCTGCCGGCCTCCGAGGCGCGCCGCGTCTACGAGGACTTCCTCGGGGTCAAGCCCGCCCTGAGAGCCTGGCTGGGCGTTTCCTTCGTCGGGGTGGACGACGAGACCGCGGCCCGCTTCGAGCTGCCGCAGGGCGTCATGGTGACCGGCGTGGTCAAAGGATCGCCCGCCGCCGCCGCCGGCCTCAGGCGCGGCGACATAATAACCGGCTTCGACGGGAACCCGGTGGAGGACGAGACCGACCTGCTGAGCTTCATCTACGCGCGCCAGCCCGGCGACAAGGCCGGACTGGAGTATTACCGCGACGGCAAGGAACTCAGAACGGAAACTAAGCTGGGCTCCCAGCCCGGGACCATAGGCAAGAAAGCGGACTACTGAAGGCCCGCGGGGCGCTACGGAGGCGCGCCGGAAATGCGGCGCGCCTCTTTTTATATAATCAGGGATATGATAAAACTCTCCGATGTGAACCACCGGCTGCAGAAGGCGCATTACGCCGTGCGCGGCCGCATAGTGCAGCGCGCGCAGGAGCTGGAAGAGCAGGGCAGGAAGATAATTTACTGCAATATTGGAAACCCGCAGGCTCTCAGGCAGAAGCCGCTCACCTTCGTGCGCCAGGTACTGGCGCTGCTGGAATACCCGGAACTGATGGACGGCCCCGCCGCCGCCGCCTTCCCCGCCGACGTGGTGCGCCGCGCCAGGGCCGTCATGGAGAAGAACCCCAACGGCATGGGGGCTTACACCCAGAGCGCCGGCATCCCGTTCATCCGCCGCGCGGTGGCCAATTTCATCGAGAGGCGCGACGGCATCCCCGCCGACCCGAACCATATCCTGCTGACCGACGGCGCCTCCAAGGGCGTGCAGGCCGTCTTCACGCTGCTGACCAACAGGGAGAACGACGGATACATGATCCCGATCCCGCAGTATCCGCTCTACAGCGCCACGATAGACCTCTACGGCGCCAGGCGGATAGACTACTACCTCGACGAGGCGAACCGCTGGGAACTCAACGAGCCGGAGCTGGAGAGGAGCCTGGCCGAGGGGAAGAGCGGCGGCGTGAACCCCGTGGCCATCGCCGTCATCAATCCGGGCAACCCGACCGGCGCCGTGCTGCCGCGCAAGAACATCGGCATGATCATCCGTTTCGCCAAAAGGCACGGCCTGGCCATACTGGCGGACGAGGTGTACCAGGAGAACGTCTACGGCGAGGGCCTGGAGTTCGTCTCCTTCGCCAGGGTCATGCACGAACTCGGAGAGAAGGAGGTGCCGCTGTTCAGCTTCCACTCGGTCTCCAAGGGCTTCCTGGGCGAGTGCGGCCAGCGCGGCGGGTACATGGAGGTGCGCAACCTCCCCGACGACGTCTTCGCCGAGTTGATCAAGCTGCAGTCTATAGGGCTCTGCGCCAACACGGCCGGCCAGATAACGACCTATCTTATGGTGGACCCTCCCGCCCCGGGCGACGAGAGTTACGGGCTCTACGAGAAGGAGAAGGGCGCCGTCCTCGGCGACCTGAAGGCCAAAGCCGAAATACTCGGAAGAGGCCTCAACGCGATAGAGGGCATGAGCGTCAACATCCCGGAGGGCGCGATGTACGCCTTCGTCAGGTTCGACCTGCCGCACGCCGACGGTACGGACCCCGCCGCGATGACTCCGGAGGAGCGGCGCAAGTACGAGGCCGCGCGCGACAACAAATATTGCCTGCGCCTGCTGGAGTCCACGGGCATCTGCGTGGTGCCGGGCTCCGGCTTCGGCCAGCAGCCCGGCACGCTGCATTTCCGCACCACTTTCCTGCCGCCGAAGGAGGACATCACCGCGCTGGTGGAGAAGATGAAGAAGTTCCACGTCTCCTACGTGGAGAAGCTGCGGGAGTCCTGATGACCCCCCGCGGCGCGGCGGCCGGCGGGAGCCGGCTGCCGCGGGCCGTGCAGGACTGCCTGCCCGCCGCGGGGCCCGGCTTCAGGGCCGCTCTGAAAAAAGACCCCGGCGCGTTCCCGGCGCTGATCTCCCGGCTGCTTTCCGAAGCCGCGGAGGTCCTCGGCTGCGGCCAGGAAGAGGCGCTTTTCCTCACCGGCTTCGGCAGGGGCGATCCGACCCCCGGGCGGCTGGAGGCCGCGCTGGCCGAACTCTCTGCGGTCCTGTTCCTGCGTTCGGAGGGCTTCTCGCGGATAAGACCGCTGGAGCGGGCGGCGTGGCCTACGGCCGACGTGCTGGCGGAGCGCGGCGCCCTGACCTGGGCCTTCGAGGTGCGCTGGGTGCGGGACGCGGGTGCCGCCGGCGCGCCGAAGCGGCTGGCCGCGAAATGCCGCCGGAAATCCGCCCAGGTCGGGACGTCCCTGAAGAGGTCTTCGGCGCTGCGCGGGGGGGTCGTTCTCGTATTCGGGCTGCCCGCCCCCGGCCCTTTCAGCCGTTCACCGGAACTGGACGCGGCCGCAGGGGCCGCGCGCTCCCTGGCCGGCCTTTCCGGGCAGGTCTGCCTGGTCTCCGGAAGTAGCGCCGGTTTCTCGCCTCCCTGGCCTGCCGGGGGGGCGTAGGTCTAAAAACCGTCCCCTTCTGGGCCTTAGGTCCCTGTCCCGCGCCCGTGAGCAATGTTACACTATAGGCGGGTGAAGGGGCTTTCTTAGCGGGGGGGCTGTTCGCGGGAGAACCGTGCCATGCCTGCTAAAATACTGGTCGCCGACGACGATAAGGCCATGCTGGGGCTTTATTCTCGCATCTTTTCCAAAACCGAGCACTCCGTTTCAATGGCGGAATCCTTCAAAGAGGCGCTGGAAATGCTGCGCTCTGCCGATTTCGACCTGCTGATAACCGATTTCATGTTCCCGGACGGGCTGGGCACCGACCTGATAAGGGCTTTCGCGGCCGAAGGCAAGCAGGATAAAAGCCTGCTGGTCAGCGGGAGCTGCTCCGAGGAGGAACTGAAGGCCTCCGGAGTGAAGCTCTACCTGGAGAAGCCTTTCAAGATCGAGAATTTCCTCGCTCTGGTCAGCGAAGCCCTGGGCTGAGCCGGCCGGCCGCTCCCGGCCTCGGCGGCCGCTTTCTGGCGGCCGCTCTTATTTTATGTCCCCGCCCGGCGCCAGTTTTATGCCTTTGGCCAGGGCCAGCCGCGCGGTCTCCTTCTCAAGGTCCGGAAGGCCCTCGTAGGGCAGGGCCGAGAGCTGTCCGCCGGCCAGCATGGCCTTCAGGTAGGCGTTACGGAACGCGCCTTTGGCGAAAAAGGCCAGTTCGGAGGCCAGCAGCCTGAAGTTGAGCTGGCTGGAATAGGTCTTCTTCTCGCCGAGCCCGGAGAAATCCAGGTCCCCGGACTGCAGGCGCAGCCTGGAGCGGCCGTCGGCCGTGAGGAGGTCCAGCGTGAAATGGGTCTCCGTGGAGCGCACCTCTTTTTTCACTTCCTTGCTCCCGCCCAGGCCTATGGGCAGGCCGGTGACGGCCATTATCCCCATCCTCAGGGCCTTCTCCTTGACCGACGGCCCTTCCTTCACCGTGGCGACCGTGACGGACTCCGTCCTCACCGGCGCCGCCGCCAGCACGGCCAGGGCTTCCGGAACCGCGGCCGCGGAAAAGCCCTCGGGGCCCGAAAAACGGGCTTTCCCGCCGTCGAAGACGACCTTCCTGACCGGCAGGGGTTTGGGGAGCGGGGGGAGTCTTTCCCCTGGCATCTTCAGGACCTTGAGCCCGGCGGCGGCGCAGGCCGCCTCCAGGCGCCCCGCCTGATCCTCCTCCAGGCCGGCGCCAAGCACGCCCCAGCCCTTGCGGGCCGTCATGGCGGCCGTGGCCGGGTCCAGGCCCAGCCCGGCCGCCAGCGCTTCCGCCAGCGCGCGGTGGGGCGGCAGGTCCTCTCCGGCCGTAACCAGCAGGTATTTCATCCGGCTATTGTAACAAATAGGGCCGCCCTGGTTGCCCACGGGGCGGCAAAATGTATAATTATAGCGGAGCCGCGCGGTGAGCCCCCGGCGGCCTTCCTGTTGAGTTTCGGAGACCGGATATTTATGAAAAGAACAGCCATCCTATTCGCGGCCGTTATCCTGCAGGCGGGGTGCCTCTTCGCAAAGCCGGCGGCCGGCGCCGGGCCCGGGAAGGCGCAGGCGAGGACGTACGAGGTGCGCAGCGTGCTGGTGGCCCCGTACTCAGGGGTCATAACCCCGGCCGCGGCGGAGTTCATCTCCGACGCGGTGGACAAGGTCAACGCCCCCGGCGGCGCCGACCTGCTGGTGGTGGAGCTGGACACCCCCGGCGGCCTGGACTCCTCCATGCGCGAGATCATAAAGAAAATGCTGGCCTCCTCCAAACCGGTCGCGGTCTACGTGTCGCCCCCCGGCGCCCGCGCCGCCTCGGCCGGGGTCTTCATCTCGATGGCCTCCCCGCTGGTGGCGATGGCCCCCGGCACCAACATTGGCGCGGCCCATCCGGTGGAACTGGGCGGACTGACGGGCTCCCTCGGCAAGGACAAGGGGGAAAAGGAAAAGAGCCCGATGGAGGAGAAGATACTCAACGACGCCGCGGCCTACATGAAGTCCATAACGCAGAAGACAGGCCGCAACACGGACTGGGCGGTGACGGCCGTCAGGAAGAGCGTCTCCATCCCGGCCTCCGAAGCCGTAAAGAACGGCGTGGCCGACTTCGTGGCGGCCGACCTGGGCGATCTCCTCAGGAAGGCGGACGGCTTCAAGGCCGGCGATTTCGGCAGGCTCAAGTTCGAGAACCCTTCGGTGGAGTACTTCCGCCAGACGCGCAGGCAGAAGTTCCTGGCCACCATAACCGATCCGAACATAGCGATGATCCTGATGAGCCTGGGAGCGGCCGGCCTGTTCATAGAGCTGTACAACCCGGGGCTTATCCTGCCGGGCGTGGTGGGGGCCGTGTCCATGGTGCTGGCCTTCTATTCGTTCCAGACGCTGTCGGCCAACTTCGCCGGCGTGGCGCTGATCCTGCTGGGCTTCGTGTTCTTCATCGCCGAGATAAAGGTGACCAGCTACGGCCTGCTGACGCTGGGCGGCGCGGTCTCGATATTGCTGGGCGGGCTGATGCTCTTCAACAAGCCGTCCATGGGAGGGCTTTCCGTGTCCATGACCATGCTGCTTTCCACGATAATAGGGCTTGTGGCCGTAGTGGCCGGCGTGGCCTACGTGGCCGTGCGCGCCCAGCTGCGCCGCGTCGTGACCGGTATAGAGAGCCTGACGGGCAAGAAGGGCCTGGCCAAGACCGCGCTGGCGCCTAAGGGTAAGGTGCTGGTGGAGGGCGAACTGTGGAGCGCCGAGAGCGTTTCCGGGGACATTCCTGAGGGCGCCGAGGTGACCGTGACCGCCGTGGAAGGCTTCCTGATACGCGTTTCGGCCGCGAAATAGGTCCCGGCCGCGGCTCGCCGCGGCCTTGGGGGCGGTTTGAAATCGGCTCGGCTTTGTGGCATAATATAACTTCGGCCATAATATACTTCGCCGAAGTTATATTATTTTCACGGATTTCCGCATACTTTAACGGAGGACTACGATGGGAACGAGATTTACCGACAGGGCGCAGCGCGTCATCCTGATAGCCCAGGAGGAGGCCAAGCGCCTTAACCACGACTACGTCGGCACCGAGCATATCCTGCTCGGGCTGATAGCCCTGAGCGAGGGCGTCGCCAGCCAGGTCTTCCAGAACCTCGGCATAGACCTGCGCAAGGTGCGGGCCGAGATCGAGAAGATCGTCGGCACCGGCGACAACATGATGCTGCTGGGCGAGATCCCGTTCACTCCGCGCGCGAAGAAGGTGCTGGAGTACGCCGTGGAGGAGGCCCAGCATATGAGCCATTCCTACATCGGCACCGAGCACATCCTGCTGGGCCTGATCCGCGAGGAGGAGGGCGTGGCCGCCCGGGTGCTCGAGAACCTGGGTCTGAAGCTCGAGACCGTGCGCGAGGAGGTGCTCAGCATCCTCGGCGAGATGGAGCAGAAGGAGAACGGCAAGGAGCAGCAGGCCCCGCAGGCCAAGACCCATCAGCACGCCGGAGCCAAGGGCAAGACCAAGACCCCGATCCTCGACGAGTTCGCCCGCGACATGACGCAGATGGCCAGGGAAGGCAAGCTGGACCCCGTCATCGGCCGCGCCAACGAGATCGACCGCCTGATCCAGGTGCTCGGCCGCCGCACGAAGAACAACCCGGTGCTGGTCGGCGAGCCCGGAGTCGGCAAGACGGCCATCGTCGAGGGTCTCGCGCAGAAGCTCTCCTCGGGAGACATTTCCGACACGCTGGCCGGCAAGCGTCTGCTGTCGCTCGACCTGGCCTCCATAGTGGCCGGCACCAAGTACCGCGGCGAGTTCGAGCAGCGCCTTAAGGGCATCATCGAGGAGATCCGCAAGGCCAAGAACTCCATCATCATGTTCATCGACGAGCTGCACACGGTCATAGGCGCCGGCGCGGCCGAGGGCGCGATAGACGCCTCCAACATGCTCAAGCCCGCGCTCGCGCGCGGCGAGCTGCAGTGCATAGGCGCCACCACGTTCGACGAGTTCCGCAAGCACATCGAGCACGACCCCGCGCTCGAACGCCGCTTCCAGCCTGTGGTGGTGGAACCGCCGTCCGTGGAGGAGACGATAGAGATCCTCAAAGGGCTCCAGGACAAGTACGAGAGCCACCACAAGTGCAAGTACACCGACCCGGCCGTCTTCGCCGCGGCCCAGCTCTCCGACCGCTACATCACCGACCGCGCGCTGCCGGACAAGGCGATAGACCTGCTCGACGAGGCGGGCTCCCGGGCGCGGCTTAAGCTGTCCGTCGCGCCGCCGGAGTTCAAGGAGAAGGAGGCCGAGATCGAGGAGACAGCCAAGCAGAAGAACGCCGCGATCTACGGCCAGGAGTACGAGAAGGCGGCCAAGCTGCGCGACCAGGAGAAGGAACTGAAGAAGGCCCTCGAGGAGGCCAAGAAGAAGTGGCGCGAGGGCCGCGACAAGGTCTTCCCGGAGGTCACGGAGGAGGACATAGCCCAGATCGCCTCCAAATGGACCGGCATCCCGGTCACGCGCATGACCGAGACCGAGGCCGACAAGCTCAAGCACATGGAGGGCGAGATCCACAGGCGCCTGATAGGCCAGGAAGAGGCCGTGACGATCGTTTCGCAGGCCATCAAGCGCAGCCGCACCGGCATGAAGGACCCGAAGCGCCCGATAGGCAATTTCATCTTCCTGGGTCCGACTGGCGTAGGCAAGACCGAGCTCGCGCGCGTGCTGGCGGAGTTCCTGTTCGGGAACGAGGACGCGATGGTCCGCATCGACATGTCCGAATACATGGAGAAGTTCTCCGTCAGCCGCCTGATCGGCGCGCCCCCCGGCTACGTCGGCTACGAGGAGGGCGGCAAGCTCACCGAACTCGTGCGCCGCAAGCCGTACTCGGTCGTGGTGCTCGACGAGATAGAGAAGGCCCACCCCGACGTGTTCAATATCCTGCTGCAGATCATGGACGAGGGCACGCTGACCGACAGCCTCGGCCACAAGGTCAGCTTCAAGAACACGATCCTGATCATGACCTCCAACGTCGGAGCCCGCATGATCAGCAAGGGCAAGACGCTGGGCTTCATGCCCACCGAGGACAAGGAAAAGGACTACCGCGCGATGAAGGACACCGTGATGGACGAGGTGAAGCGCGTCTTCAACCCGGAGTTCATCAACCGCATCGACGAGGTCATCGTGTTCCGCCCGCTCACGCAGGAGGACACCGGCAAGATCCTCGAGCTCAACCTCAGGAAGGTGGAGGCCAAGCTTTCCGATAAGGGCGTGAAGTTCGAGATCTCCGGGCCGGCCAAGGAGTTCCTGGTCAAGATGGGCTTCGACCCCAACTACGGAGCCAGGCCGCTGATCCGCACGGTGCAGAGGTACCTCGAGGACCCGATGGCCGAGTTCCTGCTGAACAACAAGATGAAAAAGGGCGACGTCGTGCTGGTGGACTACAAGGGCGAGGGGGAGGCGCTGGACCTTAAGGTCCGCTGAGCTTCCTCCGGGGACACAACTTGCAACCTCGCCGCGCACGCCCCCGCAGCCAGTACCCCCAGGCGCCGGCCCGCAGGCCGCCGGGCCGGGGGCTCGGCGCGGCCAAACTGCTGCTGGCCCTGCTGATCGCCGCGGCCGGGGGCTTCGCCGTCTACAGGGCAGCCAGGCTCATGATGGCCTCGCTCAATCCGCCTCCCCCGCCGGCCGTGCAGGAACCCGCCGTGGACGGCGCGGAATGGGACGAGATGACGGCCGGCATGCGGAAGCTCTCCCGGGCGTATTCCGGCAACGTCGGGATCTACATGAAGGACCTGCGCACCGGCCGGGTCTGGGAATACAACGCCGACGAGCGCTTCCGTTCGGCCAGCCTGGTCAAGCTGCCTATCATGGCCGCCGTCTTCGAGAAGATAGAATCGGGCGCGCTGTCGCTGGACACGCAGGTGAAGCTCACCGGGAAGGAGCGGGTGGGCGGCTCCGGCTCGCTGAAGTGGGTGCCTAACGGCACCAGCCTCAGCGTTATGGAGCTCATCTACAAGATGATAACGGAGAGCGACAACACCGCCACCAGGATGCTGATAGACAAGGTGGGGATGGGGTATCTCTCGTCGGCCTTCGAGGGGCTGGGGCTGAAGTACACCAACATCACCCAGCAGGGGATGAGCCTCACGTCCAGGCCGCTGAGGGACGATAATTTCACCACGGCCCGCGAGATGGCGGGGCTGCTGGAGCGCATCTACGAAGGGGCGCTGGTCAACAAGGAGGCCAGCGGCTACATGCTGGACGTGCTGAAGCACAACAAGAGCCGCAACCGCCTGCGCCGCGGCCTGCCGATAGGCTGGGAGATAGGCCATAAGACCGGGCTGGAGCGGCGCTCGTGCCACGACGTCGGAATAGTCTTCTCCCCGCGCGGTGACTACGTGATAGCCGTGCTCACAGGCAGGGTCCCCAGCTACTCCAGCGCCAAGAGCTTCATCGCCCGCATGGCAAGGCTGACCTACAAATACTACAAGGTAGACTCCGGCCTCGCCGCCCTGCCCGAGGGGAGGAGGCCCGGGGAGAAAGTCAGCTGACCCGGGGCCCGTGCCATGCAAAAGAACCTCCTCGAACTTCTTGCCCCGGCCAAGGACCTGGCCTGCGGCCTCGACGCCGTCAACTGCGGCGCGGACGCCGTCTATATCGGCGCCGAGCGCTTCGGCGCGCGCGTCAGCGCCGGCAACAGTCTGGCCGACATAGAGAAACTGGCCTCCTACGCCCACCGCTACCGAGCCAGGGTCTACGCGGCGCTGAACACGATACTCTCCGACGAGGAGCTGCCGCGCGCGCGGCTCCTGGCCCGGCAGCTATGGGAGGCCGGCGCTGACGCGCTGATAATACAGGACATGGGCCTGCTGGAATCGGAGCTGCCGCCGATCCCGCTGATAGCCAGCACGCAGTGCCACAGCTCCACGCCCGAAAAAGTTCTCTTCCTGGAAAAGGCCGGTTTCAAACGGGTGATACTCGCCCGCGAGCTGACGCTGGAGGAGATAAAGGCGATACGCGCGAAGACCTCGGTGGAACTGGAGTTCTTCGTGCACGGAGCGCTGTGCGTATGCTACAGCGGCCAGTGCTACCTCAGCTACGCGCTCGGCGGCCGCAGCGGCAACCGCGGCGAGTGCGCCCAGCCCTGCCGCAAGCTCTACACGCTCAGGGACGCCTCGGGCGGGACGCTGGCCGTCAACAAGCACCTGCTGTCGCTGAAGGACCTGAACCTCTCGCGCAGGCTCTCGCACCTGGCCGCGGCCGGGATAACCTCGTTCAAGATCGAAGGCAGGCTGAAGGACAGGGACTACGTGCGGAACGTGGTCTCCTTCTACCGCCGCGAGCTGGACCGGGTGATAGAGAGGAAGGGCTACGCCCGCGCCTCGGCCGGCAGGAGCTTCTGCGGTTTCGAACCCGACCTGGCCAAGACCTTCAACCGCGGCTACACCGAGTATTTCATCGACGGCAATCCCGCCGACGTGGCCTCCCCCGACACGCCGAAGTTCGTCGGCGAGCCGCTGGGGCCGGCTTCGGACGTGAAGAACGGCTCTTTCCGGCTGCGCGAGGCCTCCAGGCTGAACCCCGGCGACGGCGTGACCTATTTCGACAAGAACGGCGTGCTGGCCGGCTCGCTGGTCAACGGCGCGGCCGACGGGCGCGTTCGCGTCAATAATACGAAAGGCCTCGAGAACGGAACGCTGGTCTACCGCAACCTGGACCGGGAGTTCATGCGGGCGATGGAGCGCGGCGGCGCCCAGCGGCGCTTCGCGCTGAAACTGGAGTTCGCCGATTACGAGGGGGGCTTCGTCCTGAAGGCCTCGGACGAACGCGGTGCCTCCGCGGAGGCGCGCTGGCGCGGGGTGAAGGCGGACGCGCAGAAGCCGGAAGCCGCGCTGGACACGGTGAGGAAGCAGCTCTCGAAGCTGGGAGAGACCTGTTATTACCTTGAGTCGCTGGAGCTGAACCTCTCGAAGCCCTATTTCCTGCCCGTCGCCGCGCTCAACGACCTGCGCCGCGACGCGCTGGCCGCGCTGGAGAAGGCCGCCGCAGCCCTGCCCGCAGGGCGCGCGGAAGCGAAGATCGTCCCGAACGACTACCCGTATCCGGAGGAGGGACTGGACTACCGCGGCAACGTGCTCAATTCTAAAGCTGCCGCTTTCTACAGGCGCCACGGCGTCAGGGAGATAGGCATGGCGGCGGAGGGCGGGGCCGACCTGTCCGGCAAGCCGCTTATGACCACCCGCTTCTGCCTGCGCCGCCGCCTCGGCCTGTGCAAAAAGGGCAGGGAGGTGGAACCGCTCTTCCTCGAGGACGCCGAGGGCCGCCGCTTCCGGCTGGAGTTCGACTGCTCCCATTGCCTGATGCGACTGTACCTGGAGGGGGCGGTCGAGGGGAAGGAATGACGCTGCGCTGCGAATTGAACGTCAACGGCGGTACCCGCCGCATACTGCTGGTAGGCAAGGAGGAGGAGACCCACGAGCACCTCGCCCTGAGGCTGACCGCGGCCATACTCTTCTTCGATCTGGAGCCGGCGCTGGAGGCCGGCCCCGACGACCCGGCGCTGGCCGACATAGGTTTCCTGCCCGACCTGCTGGCGCCGGACGGGACCGGGGGCGTGGCGGTCTGGGTGGAGTGCGGCAACGTGGCCAACAACAAGCTGATCAAGGTCGCCCGCCGCGTGAAACAGGGGCGCCTCGTAGTGCTGAAAGAGGACGAGGACGGCGGCCGCCGCCAGCGAGAGGTCATAAAGAAAGAGATACGCAACGGGGAGAGGATAGAGGTCTGGGCCTGGCCGAAAGCCGATTTCGTCCGCTGGAACGCCGCCCTGCGGGAGAGCAACTACGTCTACGGCGAGGCTTCGGGCCGATCGCTGAACCTGGTGCTCAACGAAACCGCCTTCAGCGTGGACCTGACGGCCTGTTAGGGCCCGGTCCGTATAGGACCTTCGGCACTTGCGCCGCGGCGGCGGCGATATATACTATAATCGTAAAATAATCCAGGCAAAGATATCGGAGAAAGCGATGACGCCCAGAAAGCTCGTCCGCACTTTGTTTTCGGCACTGCTGCTCCTGGCCCCGTCCGCGGCCGTACTGCGGGCGGCTCCGGCCATGGACGCGCTCCGGACCCAAGTCGGCAAGTTCGACCTGTCCGCGCCGGCCCCGGGGGCGGCCAAGGCGGACAGCGCTCCTCTTTCCCCGGCCCGCGCCGACTGGCTGCAGGCCGAGCGGATGTACTCCGACGCTAATTTCACCCCCAGGGCGGAGCACCGCATAGACACCGGCCCTAACTACATGGTCATGCTGCAGGGGTTCCACTGGTACGCCGACAACTACTGGCTGCAGCTGCCCAACGGGTGGTGGGGGGAACTGGCCGATAAGGCGGCTGAGATAGGCAAGGACGGTTTCGGCCTGATCTGGTTCCCGCCGGTCTCGGTGGGCAGCTATTACCCGACCGAGTGGTACAACCTGGATTCTCAGTGGGGCAAGAAGGAGGACCTGATCCGCGCGGTCAACGCGATGCACCAGGCCGGAGTGCTGGTGCTGGCGGACGTGGTGCTCAACCACCGCAACGGCACGCACGGCTGGGCCGATTTCACCAACCCGGACTGGCCCACCAGCGTGATAGTGCAGGACGACGAGTGGCCCGGCGTCTCCACCGAGCCCTACAACGGCAAGAGCCCCAACTACGACGAGGGCCAGGGCGATCCAGGCTGCCGAGACCTGGACCACCGCAACCCGATCGTGCAGAACGACGCCAAGGTCTTCATGCGCTGGCTCAAGAACACGATAGGCTTCGACGGCTGGCGCTACGACATGGTCAAAGGCTACGCGGCCTACCACATAGAGGACTATAACAAGGCCTCCGACCCTGTGTTCACCGTGGGCGAAGTGTACGACGGGAACCGCCAGGTGGTGACGGACTGGATAGACGGCACCGACGATACGCCCGGGAAGGCCAACGCCTCCAGCGCTTTCGACTTCCCGACCAAGTTCAACCTGATCACCGCCATAGAGAACGAGCGCTACGAGATCCTCAACGACAACGGCAAGCCGTCCGGCCTGATAGGCTGGTGGCCGGCCAAGGCCGTGACCTTCGTGGAGAACCACGACACCAGCCCGCGCGACCCCAACTTCATCAAGAACGCCACGCCCGAGTACAAGGCCGAGCGCCTGATGGCCTACGCCTACATCCTTACCCATCCCGGGGTGCCTTGCGTGTTCTGGCCCCACTTCTTCGACTGGGGGCAGGACTATCAGAACGCCATACTGACCCTGATGAGGATCCGCAAGGCGGCCGGCATCAGTTCGACTAGCCCGGCCCAGGTGCTGCAGGCCACCAGCGAGCTCTACGCCGCGACGATAACCGGCGACAAGATGCGCGTCACGCTGAAGCTCGGGAAGAACTGGGGCTGGAACCCGGGACCGGGCTGGACTCTGGCGACCAGCGGCGACCGCTACGCGGTCTGGACCCAGCCCCTATAGCGGGAGCCGGATAAGGCCAAAAGGAAGGCCCGCTCAGGCGGGCCTTCCTTTTGCCGTTAGGCGGGCTCAGTTCGGCGCGGCGGCGGTGGAGATCTTGGCGGCGGAGGCCCCGGGCGCCTCCGGCTTGGCGGGATGGTCTATGTACCAGATATAGCCGGCCAGCCCCTTGTCGCGCGGGTCCAGCTTCTCCGGGCATTTCTCGGCCTGCCCGGTGTAGAACGAGGCCTGCCGCACCCCTTTGACGCGCGATCTGACCGAGGCCGGGATGCCCGCGTTGTACATCAGGTGGCCGTTGCCGGCCACCACCAGCACTTCGTAACCGGGGTTCCCGGCGAGGAAATCGGCGATCAGCGCGCCCATGCTCTCGTTCCAGGCGGCCATCGAGGCCTTGTAGTTCTCGAACGTGATGACCTTGGCCATCGGGCCGTCGTGGCCGCCGTAGGAGTTTTCCAGGTATTCGTTGTACTTCTTGTTCTTCGTCACGGTCAGGTCCGCGGGCAGGTACTTCCGCTCTTCGGGGGTCAGCCCCTCCAGACCGCTGCGGGCTATCTTCTCCACTACGGCGCGCGGCACGTTCAGGGCCAGGGCCTTCAGTCCGTTGAGCCTGATGAAGTCGAACAGGGGCCGGTAGAGCGAGAAGTCGAAGCCCCACTCGCGCTTCCAGTCGGTCCTTTCCAGGAACTCGGCCTCCGTGATCTTCCCTGAGGCGTAATCGTCCAGCGCGGGCTGCAGCGTCCGGTCCAGCATCTCGAAACCCACGGCTATCCTGGAGCCGCGCGCTATCTTCATGGCCTTGAGCGCCTCCAGCTGGGCCAGGTGGTCCAGGGGCTGGTCATGGGTCTCCCCGACGTAGACCACGTCGCTGCGCCAGACCACGGCGCTGAAGGCGGCCTCCCCGGAATAGGACTTGCCGGACTGGCCTCCGAAGATGCAGAAATTAGGCGCGGAGGTGGTCAGCGCTATCGGGGCGTCCGCGCCCTTAGGCGGTTTCCTGTCGGCGACGTTGGCCTTGGGGGTCTTGTGCCAGGCGGAGGCGGCGGAGGGAAGGATCAGCAGCAGCGCGAAAAGAATGTTCCTCATGAACCAATTATAGTAAAAGGGAGCCCCCGGCTTCGCCCCTCAGCCGCGCGGTTTTTTGTATCATTGGATCTGCCCGGCCTGGGCCGGGACCGCATCTGCGCACTTAAGGAGGCAGCGTGAATAAATTCTGGATCTACGTCATCGCGGGGTTCGCCGGGGGGCTGGCGCGCGGCATAACCGGTTTCCTGAAGCGGCGGCGGGCCGGCAGGAAGGCCAGGTTCAGCTATTCCTATTTTCTCAACACCGTTTTCTTCTCGGGCATACTTGGCGGGATAGCCGGGGCTCTGGCCGAGAGCGGCTGGAAAACGGCGCTGCTGGCCGGATACTCCGGTATGGATTTCATCGAGAACATGTATAAATCCAGCCCCTTCTACAGGCTGGCGGAAGAGGCCGGAAGATAGGGGGGCCGGATGAAGAGGCCGGACGCGCGGGAAAGGAGAAGGCGGGAGCTCTTTTTGCTGAAGGCGGCCTCGCTGCCTACTGCGGCCGGGCGCGAGGAAGCGGTGGTCCGTTTCGTCGAGGCCTGGGCCGCCGGGCGCCCTGGCCTGAAGGTAAGGAGGGACCGCTGCGGCAACCTGCTGGTCAGCCGGAAGGATTTCCGCGGCGCCTGCCGCCGGAGGGCGCCGCTCTTCATCACCGCCCACCTGGACCACCCGGCTTTCGTCGTGCTTTCCGTGAAGGGCAGGACCGCGGAGCTGGAGTTCCGGGGCGGCGTGCACGACGCGTATTTCAGGGGCGCCGAGATAGAGATCTTCGGGAAAGGGACGGCGCGCTCCTTTCCGGCCCGCATAACGGCGCTGGACGCGAAGGCGAAGCCGTTCAAGACCGCAAAGGCCCGCCTGGAGGGGCCTGCCCCCGCGGCTGCCGGCTGCATAGGCCGCTGGAAGCTGCCCCGGCCCGGCATAAGGAAGGGCCTTATACACGCGCCCGCCTGCGACGACGTCGCCTCGGTGGCGGCCGCGCTGCTGGCCTACGAGGATATTTCGGGGGAGCGGGACCTCGGGCACGCGGCGCTGCTGTTCACGCGCGCCGAGGAGGTCGGTTTTATAGGGGCCATAGGCGCCGCGCGCGGCGGGACCATCCCGAAGAACGCCAGGCTGGTCTGCCTGGAGTGCTCGCGCAGCTTCCCGCACGACTCGCCGATCGGCGCCGGGCCCATCGTGCGCGTGGGCGACAGGATGAGCGTTTTTACTCCGGAGCTCACCAACCTGGTCTCGGACATAGCCGCGGAGCACGCTAAGAGGGTCCCGGCCTTTAAATTCCAGCGCAAGCTTATGCCCGGCGGCGTCTGCGAGGCCACTGCTTTCGCCTCCTACGGCTTCAGCTCCGCCTGCCTGTGCCTGCCTCTGGGGAACTATCACAACATGGAGGATATTGAAGGCGCCTTAGATGGGGGCAGGGCCCGCGCCGGGCTGGAATTCGTCTCCGCCTCGGACCTGCACGGCCTGGTGGAACTGCTGGGCGTCATGGCCCGCCGCCTGGACGAGAGGCGCCCTTCGGCGCGGCAGGCCATGGAGCAGCGCTGGTCCGGTCGCTCTTTCGTGCTGGAAGGCTAGGCCGCTGGCCGAGCCTCTCGAAACCGAGCACCTTTATCCTGCTTCGGAAGCCGTCCAGGTAGATGTTGCCGGAGACGGTCTCCGCCTCTCCCATCTGGTTGTCCGCCGGGTCGGTGCGCCAGTGCCGCTTGCGCGGCCACAGCGGCGCGCCGAACTCCGAGTTGGCGACCATGCGGCCGGCGTCAAGATTGCCGAAGTAGAAACGGCGCCGCCTCTCCTGCCCGGCCGCGCGCATGCCGGCCCCGAACGACACGTCTACGGGCCGCCAGCGTCCGGCGTAGAACATGGCCCAGTCATGGTAGCCGGCGCGGTCCTCGCGGACCGCCCAGCCCGACTGCCATTTCGCCGGCACTCCGGCCGCGCGGCACAGCGCGATAAAGGCCAGCGCCATGAAGCCGCAGTCCCCGCGCAGCGAGGTCAGCGCGTGCTCGGCGATGCCCTCGTAAACCCCGTAGGGCAGCGTGAAGTTGTAGGTCAGGTTCTCCGTCAGCCAGTCGTAGATCCTGCCGGCCTTCCTGTAATTGTCCTTCTCGTCCCCGGTTATGGAAGCGGCGAGGCCCCGTATATAAGGGGACAGGACCACGTGCGGCGGCTCCTCGCGCAGGTATCTCCCGGCCGAAGGGGGGATGCGGTTCCCGCCGCCGGGCGGCGGCGTCCATTCGGAGATGTCGTATTCGAACTCGGCGAAGAACCTTTTGTCCTTCCCCTCGAAATAGATCGTGCGGTGCGCCGCGTCCGGAGGCGCGAGCCTGTAATTCTTATGAGAGGCGGCCAGCAGGCGGGCGGAGGAGACCTGGTCCCCGACGCGGGGGAACGGCAGCCAGCAGCGGACCTTATAGCGCGGGGTTTTCTTAAGCGTCAGCGTTATCCGCGCGCGCACGCGGTACTTCGCCGGCCTCGCCCCGGCGGACAGCTCGTCTACCCGGGAGAAGAGCTTTTCCTTGCCTGCCGCGCGCCGGGCGGCCTCAGGCGTCCTTATCCGCCCCTTCAGCTCCGGAAGGCAGAAGACCGCGTTGGCGGCGAAAGCGCGGCCGAACCTTTCCCTCCCGTCTATGATCCTCGGCGAGACGTGCCCCGCCTTTATCCAGCCGTCCAGCTCCGAATTCCTGAAGCCTTTCAGCAGCCTGCGGAAAGCCCTCTGCGCCGCCGGCCTGCCGAAGGCGTAGGCCTTGCGCAGCCGGAAGATCCTTTCCTTCTCGAAGCGCAGCCTTGCGGCGAGGGCCTTGGGCAGCCGCCGGCGTAGCAGACCGTCTATCAGCGCCAGGGCCAGCGCGAAGTCTCCTGAGCTCTCGGCGTCGGCCACGGACCCCGGGAGCCCGGCTATGAGGTAGTCCATGGCCAGATTATATAAAAAGCCGCGGGAGGAGGCCTGTTCAGTACCTGAAGACCGCGGCCGCCGGGGCGGAACCGGGCATGCGCTCCGGGGGGAGGGCGTAGACCTGGCCGCCCCTGTCCAGCGTTCTGGAGACGCAGAGCTCCAGCAGCTCCGTATCGCAGAGGTCCGGCTTGGCGTGCAGGTCCATTACGCCGGAGGCGTCGTCGAAAAACCCCCAGCGCTGGTCGCCGGCCGACACGAACAGCGAGGCCACGCGCCCCTCGCTGGCCGCCTGCAGGATCGTTTTCAGGTGGTTGGAGGCGCGCGGGGTGCCCTGCAGCTGCGCGAACTGCTTCGCGGCCGTACTGGCCGCCTCCTCGAAGCCGGGCCTTACCAGCTGCCAGGCGCGGTCCTTCAGTTCCTCCGGCCTGAGTTCGGCCGGATTGCCGTTTATCCGCCCGCCGGACAGGCGCAGATAGGTGTTGGCCTTCTCGTAGATGCGCGTGAGATAGTCCACCCCGGCCAGCACCAGCGGCCCGCCGCCGCCGCCTAGCAGCGCGTTCACGCCGCGGTTCACGCTGTGGAAGTAGACCAGGATGTTCTCCTTTTCCTCGTCCGTGTCCTCCGCGTGGCCGCGCCCCGCGGCGCCCCCGCGGGCAGAATGCCCCGCCGTCTGGCCGTGGAACTGCAGCTGCTTCTCGCCAGGGTTGAACTCCAGCAGGTCCGTTATGCTCCTCGGCGCCTGGCGCAGGTCGGCTTCGGCCACGCTGTAGCGGCTGCATTGGTAGAGCTTCACCGAGCGCTGGCTGAGCGCGAGCACCCAGAACCGCCCGTCCTCGGCGAACAGCGGCAGCAGCTGCCGCACGCAGAAGCGCTCTCCCACGGCGGCCATCTCCGCGAAGCGCAGCGGCAGCGTGTAGACGCGCTTCAATCCTGGCGACAGGAATACCGCCAGGCCTCCGCTCTGGTACTGCCAGAAAAGATTGTCCTCGAGCATGCGCCGCGCCGGAGAGAGCAGGCTCTCTATCACCTGCGGCTTCGCCGCCGCGGCGGCCAGCTTCTTCTCCGCCTCGCGCAGCAGCTTGCGCAGGCGCACCGGGTTCTGCTTGGTCTCTATGCTGCCTTTCTCGGTGGGCATGTAGACCGAGACGCACGGTCCGGTGCGCTCGTCCAGCAGCTCGCGCAGCTCTTCCTTCTTCATCAAAAGCATATATATCCCCCTTGACCAGCCCTATGAGGCCGGCCCGGAAAACCAGTCCCTACCCATCCCAAGCATACAACAATTCTACTCCCCTGAGGATAGCCCAAAACGGTTATTGGAAAAGGGGGCGGGCTGCTTTTTCTAAAAAAGGTGATGCCGCTTTTAGGCAGCTGGCCGCTCTGAGCGGACGGCCCAGCGCAGTTTTGCGCACGATGAGCGCGGGTTGGAGCGGCGCTCTGCGGGGGAGGGGCGGGCTGGAGTCAGGGAAACGGCGGAATAGATCCCCTCCGCCTCGCCCTTGAAGAAGGCCTTCTTCACGCGGCGGTCTTCACCGGAGTGGAACGTGAGTATCGCGGCGCGGCCGCCTGGCTTCAGCGCCCAGGGCAGCGCCTCAAGGAAGCGGTCCAGCGCGCTGAACTCGCCGTTCACCTCGATACGCAGCGCCATGAACGAGCGCTGCAGCGACGCCTTCACGTCCTCGGCCGGAAGTTTCGGGGAGATCCCGGCCAGCCCGGACCTGACGGCGGCGGCAAGGTCCGTCGTGGTCTTTATCGGCTTCGTGTTCTGAGCCGCTTTCACGGCGCCGGCTATGATGGCGGCGTACGGTTCGTCGGCGTTCTCCGCGAGGATGGCCTCGAGCTTCTGCCGCGTGACCGTCTTCAAGAGCTCGGCCGCTGGAGCCCCGCGTTCCGGGTTCAGCCGCAGGTCCAGCGGGCCCTCGGCCTTGTAGGTGAAGCCGCGCGCGGGGTCGTCGAGCTGCATCGAGGAGACCCCGAGGTCGGCCAGCACGCAGTCGAAGCCGCCGCCGGCCTCGCCGAGCAGGCCAAGGATGCCGGCGTAGTTCATCCTGCGTATCACCAGCGCGTCAGGCCCGAAGCCCTCCGCGCGCAGGCGCGCCTCGGTCCTGGGCAGTTCCGCCGAGTCCACGTCGACGGCGAACAGGCGTCCGCCGGGCAGAAGGCCCTTCAGCAGCCTGCGCGCATGGCCGCCGTAGCCCAGCGTGGCGTCGAAGGCCGTTTCACCTGGCTTTGGCGCGAGTATCGCCAGTATCTCTTCCACGCAGACCGGGCGGTGGGTGCCCGCCGGCGTCAGCCCCTTCGCGATGATGTGCTCTATCTGGCCGGCGTACTTGTCGGGATCGAGTTCCTTGTACCTCTGGTCAAAGCGCCGCGGGTGCGTGCCCGAGTAGCGCGGGCGGCGCTTGTGCGGGCTGTGGGCTTCCTCCGGCATGCTTCAATGGTAGCCTTAAAGCGCCGCGGCGGTCAACAGGCCCCGGGTCCGGTCGGGGGCCGCCGGGCCGCGCAAAATTTGTATCATTTATGCAACTTCCGCCCGGACGAGGAACGCAACATGGCCGACGACATAAAGCTGCTTTCAGACCAGGACCTCTACCTCTTCAACGAGGGCAACCACCTGAGGCTATACGAGAAACTGGGCGCGCACCCGGCGACAGTCGACGGGAAGGACGGGACGCATTTCGCCGTCTGGGCGCCTAACGCCAGGCAGGTCTTCGTGATGGGTGACTTCAACTACTGGGACAGGTCCCGGAACCCCCTTCACCAGCGCGGCAGTTCGGGCATCTGGGAGGGCTTCGTCCCCGGAGTCGCGGCCGGTCAGAACTACAAGTATTTCATCGTCTCGAACCTGGGCGGCTTCACGGCCGAGAAGGCCGACCCGCTGGCCTTCGCCGCGGAGGAGGCCCCGAAGACGGCCTCGGTGGTGGCGGACCTCTCCTACGAGTGGAGGGACGCGGACTGGATGCTGGGACGCCGCGCGAAGAACGGGCTGGGGAGCGCGGTCTCCATCTACGAGGTGCACCTGGGCTCCTGGCGCCGGGACCCGAAGGCTCCGGAGCGCTTCCTGACCTACCGCGAGCTCGCCGGGGAGCTGCCGGGCTACGTCAAGTACATGGGCTTCTCGCACGTCGAGTTCCTGCCGGTGACCGAGCATCCGTTCTACGGCTCATGGGGCTACCAGACCACCGGCTACTTCGCGCCCACCAGCCGCTACGGCGGGCCGCAGGACTTCATGTACCTCATCGACAAACTGCACCAGGCCGGGATAGGCGTGATACTCGACTGGGTGCCCGCGCATTTCCCGACGGACGCGCACGGCCTGGCCAAGTTCGACGGAACGCATCTCTACGAGCACGCGGACCCGCGCCAGGGTTTCCATCCGGACTGGGGCAGCTCCATCTTCAACTTCGGCCGCAACGAGGTGAAGAGCTTCCTGCTGTCCTCCGCGATGTTCTGGCTGGACAAGTACCACGCCGACGGGCTGCGCGTGGACGCGGTGGCCTCGATGCTGTACCTGGACTATTCCCGCCAGCCCGGCCAGTGGGTGCCCAACAAGTACGGCGGAAACGAGAACCTGGAGGCCATAGCCTTCCTGAAGCAGTTCAACCACGTCGTCTACGAGAACTACGCCGGCGCGCAGACCTACGCCGAGGAGTCCACCGCGTGGCCTATGGTCTCGCGGCCCACGTATATCGGCGGCCTCGGCTTCGGGCTTAAATGGGACATGGGCTGGATGCACGACACGCTGCGCTACTTCTCCAAGGACCCGGTGTTCCGCCGCTACCATCACAACGACCTGACGTTCCGCATGCTCTACGCCTGGGGGGAGAACTTCGTGCTGCCGCTGTCGCACGACGAGGTGGTGCACGGCAAGGGCTCGCTGATGCAGAAGATGGCCGGCGACGACTGGCAGAAGTTCGCCAACCTGCGCCTGCTCTACGGCAGCATGTACGCGCAGCCGGGCCAGAAGCTGCTGTTCATGGGCGGCGAGTTCGCTCAGTGGGCGGAATGGAACCACGACAGGAGCCTGGACTGGCACCAGGCCGTCTACCCGCAGCACGCCGGAGTGCAGGCCTGGGTGAGGGACCTCAACGCGCTTTACGCCTCGGAGCCGGCCCTGCACGAGCTGAACTGCAGTCCGGAAGGTTTCGAATGGGTCGACGCCAACGACGCGGAGCAGAGCGTCTCCGCCTTCCTGCGCAGGACCGGCGACCCTTCGGAGACCGTGCTGGTGGTCTGCAACTATACGCCGGTGCCGCGCTACGGCTACCGCGTGGGCGTGCCGCGCGGCGGCTTCTGGAAAGAGATGCTGAACAGCGACGCCGCCGCTTACTGGGGCTCCGGTCTCGGCAACATGGGCGGCGTGCAGGCCGAGGCCTGGCAGGCGCACGGGCGGCCCTGGTCGCTGAACCTCACGCTGCCGCCGCTGTCCGTCAGCTTCTTCAAGTGCTGCGAGTGAGCGCCGGAACGAAAAAGGCCGCCTCCCTGGGCGGCCTTTTTTTCGCCTTCGCGCGGCTTACTTCAGGTGCTTGCCGAGTATGCCGGCCAGCTCGAACATCGTCACCTGGTCCTTGCCGAACAGCTTGCGCAGCTTGTCGTCGGCGTTGATGTTGCGCTTGTTCTTCTTGTCCTGCAGGTCGTTCTTCTTGATGTAGTCCCAGATCTTCTTGACCGCGGTGGGGCGGGCGACGGCCTCGGCGCCTATCACGGCGGCCAGGTCGGAATCGGGCTGCATCGGTTTCATGAACTTAGCGTTGGCCATAATTCTCTCCTTGAAAACAGATCTCCTCAAAATTTCCGCAGCCCCAAATATAGCAAATATGGGGACGCCTGTCCCTGCCCCGGCCTCAGGGAAGAGCGCTGTCGCCGTGCTGCGCCCCCGGTTTTTCGGGGCGCTTCCCCCCTATGGCGCGGTCTATGCGGGAGAAGACCAGGAAGATGATCAGCATCAGGATGGTGGTGAAGAAAGAGGCGAAATACAGGCCTAGGCCGCAGCTTAGGCCAATTCCGGCCGATACCCAGAGCCCGGCCGCCGTGGTCAGCCCCTTTACTATTTCCTTGGAGCCTGCGGAGAAGCGGATTATGGCGCCGGCGCCCAGAAAACCTATCCCGCTTACCACCTGCGCCGCTATACGGCTGGGGTCCGTGTCCGGGATCTTATAGATAAGGGCGATATCCAGCGAGACCAGCATGATCAGGGCGGCGCCAAGGGCCACCGCGGAATAGGTCCTCAGGCCGGCCTCTTTACCCTGTATTTCCCGCTCCAGACCGATCAGGCCGCCGAGAAAAGTGGCCAGGACCAGCCGCAGAACTACCTCAGTCGTAGTGATTTGCACTTTTCCTCCTTGCCGATCCGCAGAAATTCTATCACTTTTCCGGAACCTGCTGAACCCCGGCTCGAAGCCCGTTCATTCCCGCCCCGCGCGGCCTTGGTCAGCGTTTGATGACCGCGACGGCCGTGCCGCTGACCAGGAAGTCGTCGTCCGGGTGCAGGTAGATGGGCTCGTAGTCATAGGAGGAATCGGCTTTCAGTATCACCTGGCCGTTCCTCCTGTCGTCGATGAAGCGTTTGATGGTGGCTTTGCCGTCTATGACGGCCAGCACCACGTCGTTGTTGGAGGGGTCGCGCCGGGCGCTGTCTATTATCACGTAGTCGCCGTCCTCGATCTTCCGGCCGCCTATCTCGGCCCGGTTCATGGACGAGCCGCTGGCCTTGAGGCCGTAGAGGCCGGCCGGGCTGGAACGGCCCAGCAGGCGGCTGGAGACGTGCAGGAAACCCTCGAAGTTCTGCTCGGCGAAGATGGTGGCCGGGCCGCAGTTGGCCGCGCCTACTATCGGGATGGAGAACAGCGCGGAGGCGCCGCTCAGCAGCCCCCCGGCCCGGCTCGGGGCGAGCTCGGTCTTGCCCATTAAGCCTTTGGAACGGTCTATGCTGAAGAAGCCCTTCTTCTCCAGCTGCTGCAGATGGTGCTTTATCTTCTGCGGGGATTCGCCAGGCATGCCTATGGCCGAGGCCATCTCGCGCAGGCTGATCCGCGCCAGGTTGGCGCCCTTGGAGAGGTTGAGCAGCTTTTCCTGTATTGGGTGCATATTTTGAAGAATACTATATTAAAGCGGTAAAGTCAATATCTCCTTAATACTTGACAGGTGGGCTTAAATCATCTATACTCTCGGCATTGGAGGAACGCCGCCATGGCCATGGCTTTAGCGGCAGTCTGTGAATGTGCTCATTGAATAGCCGGAAAAAATGTTAACATAATATACGGTGAGCGGCCGTATAAAAGATTTTTTCCTTTTCCCAACCCGACACGTCCTTGTCGGGTTGGCGTGCTAGACTATTTTGGAAGGATTTAAAACACACGGAGGTTTTGATTATGGCTAACGACGAGAAGAGCAGGGCGCTGGAAGCGGCGCTGTCGCAGATAGAGAAGAGCTACGGCAAGGAAGCCATCATGAAGCTGGGCGAGCGCTCGGCCCGCATGAGGGTGGAGGTGATCCCCACGGGCGCGCTGTCGCTGGACCTGGCGCTCGGCGTGGGCGGCCTGCCGCGCGGCCGCATCATAGAGGTGTACGGCCCCGAGGCCAGCGGCAAGACCACGCTGACGCTGCACGTGATAGCCGAGGCCCAGAAGAAGGGCGGCATGGCGGCCTTCATAGACGCCGAGCACGCGCTCGACCCGGTCTACGCCCAGAAGCTGGGCGTGGACGTCGATAACCTGCTGATCTCCCAGCCGGACTCCGGCGAGCAGGCGCTCGAGATAGCCGAGAAGCTGGTGCGCTCCGGAGCGCTGGACATCATCGTTATAGACTCGGTCGCGGCGCTCGTGCCCAAGGCCGAGATCGAGGGCGAGATGGGAGACCTGCACGTGGGCCTGCAGGCCAGGCTGATGAGCCAGGCGCTGCGCAAGCTCACGTCCATAGTGGCGTCCACCAAGACCTCCGTCATGTTCATCAACCAGATCCGCCACAAGATAGGCGTGATGTTCGGCAACCCCGAGACCACTCCCGGGGGCCTGGCGCTCAAGTTCTACTCCTCCGTGCGCATGGACATAAGGAAGATAGAGACCATAAAGGCGGCCGACGTGGTCACCGGGGCGCGCATCCGCGTGAAGGTGGTCAAGAACAAGGTGGCGCCGCCCTACCGCCAGGCCGAGTTCGAGATGGTCAACGGCGAGGGCATCTCCACCGAGGGCTGCCTGCTCGACATGGGGGTGGAGACCGGCCTGCTCGAGAAGAGCGGCAGCTGGTTCATCTACAAGGGCGACCGCATAGGCCAGGGCCGCGAGAGCGCCAAGGCTTACCTCAAGACCAACAAGGCCGTGGCCGGGGAGGTAGAGCAGGAACTGAGGACCCGGTTCCTGGCTCCGGCCGCCAAGGTAGCTTCCGCCTCCGGTACCGAAGCGATGCCGGATGAGAAGGCCCCGGCCGGGCTGAGCGAAACTAAACAGATCGGCGCTCAGAAGGCCGAGCGCAAGGAAAAGGCCGCCAGGAAGTAAATGCGGCCGCTGGCGGCGGACTTCTCGCGTCACCTCGGCCTGGAGCGGGGCCTGGCAAAGAACACCTGCCTCGCCTATGCCGGGGACGCGGAGGCCTTCCTGGCCTATTGCGAGGCCAGGAAGACCGATCCCGCCCTGGCCGAGCCGCCTTTCATCGAGGGCTACCTCTGGACGCTCAAGAAGGACCGGGGGCTGGGCCCGGCGTCCATCTTTCGCAAGGCCGAGGCGCTTCGCGCCTTTTACCGCTACCTGCGCCTTGAGGGCAAGGCGCGGAAGGACCCCACCGCCAACTTTCGCGCGCCCAAGCTGCCGCGCAAGGTGCCGCGCTTCCTGGACCGCCGCGACATGGAGAAGCTGCTGCTCTACCCGGCCGGCGAGGCCTTCGCCAAGGTGCGCGCCGCGGCGGCCATAGAACTGCTCTACGCCAGCGGCATACGCGTCTCGGAACTCCTTGGTCTGCGGCTCGAGTCCGTGAATTTCCAGCAGGGCTGGCTGCGCGTGTTCGGGAAGGGCTCGAAGGAACGCATGGTGCCGGTGAACGCGGCCGCGCTCGCGCGGCTGAGGGAATACCTGGCCGCCCGCCAGCGGAAATTCGGCGGGCAGACCGTGGCGGACGAACTGTTCGTCAACCGCTCCGGCAAAAAGCTCAGCCGCGTGCAGATGTGGAAGGATATAGTCTCCTTCGGCCGCGAGGCTGGTGTGGAGATAAGGCCGCACCCGCACCTGTTCCGCCACACCTTCGCCAGCCACCTGGTGCAGGGCGGAGCGGACCTGCGCTCCGTGCAGGAGATGCTCGGCCACGCCAGCCTGAACACCACGCAGATCTACGCCCACGTAGACAAGGGCGATATCAAGCGCGCCCACGACAGGTACCATCCGGACAAATAGGGATTGCCATAACCGAATTAAATATTTAATATTTAGTTCCGGGCGGCCGCGCCGGCCGGGGGACTGGCGGGTCGGATAGATGAAAGAAGACCGGAACGACATACTGGATTCGCGCATAAAACTGCACGACAGGCACCGCTTCGAGATAAAGCTGGACATAGATCTGACGCCCTCCGCCCGGAGCTCCTACGAGGTGGAGACCTACCTTTTCGTGCCGCGCTCGCTCAACGTCGGTCCGCACAACTACCGCAAGGACAAGTTCTACAACTCCAGTCAGCGCTATATCCGCTTCCGTACTCCGAAGATAAGCCTGGGCAGGCTCTGCGATCCTTCGCTGGCGACGTCGCCGCTCAACCGCATACGCGCCGACCTGGCCAGGGCGCTTTCCGGCTCGTCCGACAGGGACCTTACGAAGAAGATCTGCGACGAGATACGCATGCTGGGCTGCATCGTGCGCGGGGAGATCCGCGACTATGCCGGGGTCTTCGCGGAGGCGCTGTCCGCCTACGGCTCCGCCGCGCCGGCCTCCCGGAACGGGCTTTTCGTCGGAGAGGGGCTGGAGAACTTTCTGGGCGACCTGCGGGCACTGGAGACCGCGCTCTCCTCGCTGAAGGCGGAGATCTCCGACCCGGCCGTGCCGCTGAAGGTGCGCGAAACGATGACCTTCTTCGACGAGTACTTCAGCCTGATACTCGAGGAGTACCTGACCTCGCTGATAGAGGCGCTGCGCGCGGTGCCGGAGGCCGAGGCGCGCTTCGGCGGCGTTGAGAAGGACCTGCTCGAGATAGCCGCGGCGCAGAACCGCTACCGGCAGACCATGAAGTACCCATCCGTGCTGGTGCCGGGCTCCTCCAACGAAGTGCTGATCTACCGGCGCGGCGTACTGAAGAAGTTCATGTCCGCCGTGCTCTACCTGAAGGCGGAGTTCTCGGAGTGGGAGAGCCTGACGCAGGTCTTCTTCGGAGTGGCGGCCGGGGCGGCGATGCTGTTCGCCGTGATGGTCACCATCTTCTTCCAGCACCGCTACGCCATGGACAGCCTGCCGTTCGTGCTGGCCGTCGTCATCAGCTATATCTTCAAGGACCGCATCAAGGACTGGCTGAAGCTGCTTTTCTCCAAGAGCCTGACGCGCTGGACCAGCGACCGCAAGATAGACATAATAGACGCCTCGGCCGACGGCGCCCGGATAGGCGTGCTGAAGGAGGCCTTTACCTTCATTCCGGTCGGGGACGTGCCGCCGGATATCACGCGGCTGCGCCGCATAGACAACATCACCTCGGTGGACGAGGAGGGCAAGCCTGAGCGCGTGATGAAGTACAAGAAGGAGATCACGCTCTTCCCCGAGGCGATAGTCAGGGCGCACGAGCGCCGCCGCGACCTCAACGACATCATGCGCTTCAACGTGCGCGACATCATCGAGCAGGCCGACGATCCGTCGGTGAACTACCCGTACGTGGACCCGGCCAGCGGGGAGCTGCGCACGGCCGCGTGCGCGCGCGTCTATCACCTGAACATGGTGCTGAAATACGCCTACCGCAGCGGGAGAGGCCCGGACGTCGTGCACTACGAACGGATACGCATCGTGGCCGGCAAGGAGGGCATAGTGAGACTGGAGGAGGTAAAAGCGGCCTAGCGGCCGCCGGCCTATGGAGATGAAAGCGATAGGCATAATCGGGGCCACCGGCACGGGCACGGGGGCCGCTGAGCTGTTCGTCAAGAACGGCTTCCAGGTGCGCCTTTACGACGATTTCAAGGACAGCCTGGCGGTGGCCCTGGCCAAGATCTCCTGGGCGCTGGAACGGGACGGGCGGGGGGGGCTGCTGGGCAACATAGAGGGCGTGCAGGACCTGGCAAAGTTCTCCGGCGCGGACATCGTGATAGAGGCGGCCTCCAAGTCCGACGAAGAGCGCCGCGCGTACTTCGGCAGGCTGCGCCCGCACCTTGCCCCGGGCTGCGCCGTGGCCGCGCGCTGCGCGGTGAAGCCGCTTTCGGCCCTGCTGGCTACGGCCGACCTGCCGTCCGAGCTCACGCTGGGGCTGCATTTCATAAAGCCGGTGCGCTCCAACCAGTTGGCGGAGCTGGTGCGCACCGAGCGCACGTCCGACGCCTGCATAGAGGCCGTAGCGGCCTTGCTGCGCGGGATCGGAAAGACGCCGGTGATAGTCAAGGACAACCCGGGGCAGATAGTGGAGCGCCTGGCGAGGCCGTTCATGCTGGCCGCGCTGCGCCTGCTGGAAGCCGGCAAGGGGCGGCCCCACGAGATAGATACGGCTTTCAAGGCAGTGTCCGGAGCCGCCGCCGGTCCGTTCGAACTGGCGGACCTCTCCGGACTGGATTCCGAGTACTCGGCCGCGGAGGCGGTCTTCGGGGCACTGGGCGGGCCGGAGCGCCTGCGCCCCTCCCCGGTGCTGCAGCGTCTGGTGCAGTACGGCCAGCTGGGCCGCAAATCCACCATAGGCTTCTACATTTACGAGGAGGGGAAGATAGTAGGCGAAAACCCGATACTCCAGAACGTGGTCAGGTACCTTGGCCTGAAAAAGACCTCCGAGGGGGAGATCTTCGGGGAGCTTATGCGCCCCGTGGTGGAGGAGGCCAGATTGCTGGCGTCCGAGATCATGGCCTCGGAATACGACATAGAGACGGCCGTGAAGCTGGCCTTCGGCTGGCCCAAAGGTCCGTTCGCCTTCAGCCGCGACTTCGCCGCCCTCCTGGAAAAGAAAAAAGTGTCGGAGTTCGACAACCTGGACACGTTCTGAGGAGGGCTATGCTGAACCGCTTCTTCTACGCGCTTTCCAGGATAGTCACCAACGACCCGGGAAAGCTTTCAGGCAGCGAGACCGTGACGCTGGAGCGCACCGTGCACTCTCCGGACGGCAGGCACCGGGTCTGCTTCTTCCGCAGGCAGGAGGACGGCGTCTGCGGCTTCCGCGAGGAGCTTTACGACGACAAGCTGGCGGAGGCGCACTGGCGGCCGGTCAGGGACGGTCTGATAGAGGAGTACAAGGACATGAACGCCGCCGTCGCCGCGGCCAAGGCTGCGGTACTGTGGCTGCACCTGGTCATGCGCTAGCGACCGGCGGCGAGATAGCCCATCAGCCTGTAAATGAGCTTGGCCGCGGCCAGCTCGGTGATGTTCGAGCCTTTCACCGGCGCGACCTCCACGACGTCCACCCCGACCACCGTCTTAGCGGCGCAGACGGTCTTGAACAGCCGCATGGCCTCGTACCACTGAAAGCCCCCGGGCTGCGGGGTACCGGTACCGGGCATGACCGCGGGATCGAAGCCGTCCACGTCTATCGTCAGGTATACGGTGTCCGTGAGCTCGCGCAGCACGTCGCGCTCGAGCTTCTTCAGGTCCAGGCACTCGTGCATCAGGTGCGTCGTCACGTTGCCTTTGCCGATGAACTGTTTCTCGTCCGAGCCCACGCTGCGTATGCCCACCTGCACCAGGCGGTTGGTCCGCGAGGCGGGGTGGACGGCGCAGGCGTGGCTGCGCTCGGAGCCGTGGTAGGACACCCGCAGGTCGGCGTGCGCGTCGAAATGGAGTATCGACAGGTCCTTGTGGCGGCGCATGAACGGCGGCAGCAGAGCCTGCGTTATGCTGTGCTCGCCGCCTATGAAGAACGGCAGGGCGCCGGTGGCGTCGAGCAGCGCGTCCACGGTTCGCTCGAGGTACGGGAAGAACTTCTTCTCCGGCAGCGAGCAGTCCGGCGGGGCCGCGGTGAAGATGCCGCGGCGGAGGGTCTCCTCCTTGGTCTCCTCGTCCCACAGCTCCAGCTGGTACGAGGCGTCCAGTACGGCGGCGGGACCTTTGGCGGTCCCCTTGCCGTAGGAGACGGTGCGCTCGTACGGTACCGGGAGGATGGCGAAAGCGGCGGCCTCGGGGCCGGGGAGCTCGCCGAAAAGGAACTGTCTCTTAGCGGGTTTGAATCGCATGGGATCCTCCTTTAATTGTCCAATGAAAGCGGCGGGCCCGAACCCTGGCCCCGCCTCGCTGTCGGAGTCTCGGTCTAGAACACGAATACGGCGGCGGCCACGGTGGTGGTCCACACGCCTTCGGTCCCTATCGCGGACTGCGTGATGTTGGCGGCCTTCACGATCTTGCCGCTGAGCTTCCAGATCTCTTCCTTCTGGTCCCAGGAGGTGTCGCTCCCGAACTCGACGCCCTGTATGGTGGACAACATCATGGCCGCGAGGTCCTCGGCGTAGTCGCCGGTCTTCTCGTCGGTCTCGCCGAAGGTGTGGTGCTCGGAGATATAGCCGTAGTGCGAGCGGTCCTTCGGGATCGCCAGGCCCACCGAGGAGGCGATCAGGCGGTGATTCTCGTTGATGGTGTTGCGGCTGAGCACGCAGTGCACTATCTGGCCGTCGTGCAGCTTCTCTATCCCTTTCTTGGCCGGGATCACCTTGCAGTAGGGGGGGAAGATGCTGGAAACGTGCACGAGGTTGTATTTGGCGATGTGCGCGTCGCGCAGGGCCTCCTCGAAGCTCGCCAGCTTTTCCTTATGGCGGCCGAGGCCCTTGGTCAGGAAAACTTCCTTGGGAACTAGCAGTTGTGACATGCCTAAATTATATTAAGTTTAAGGCGCACAAGTCGCCTGCACGCGGGGTATGGGTCCTTCAGGCACGCGGTCGCGCACACCGTGCGCGCCGCTTGTCACTCCCTTCGCCGCGCTACGCAAGCGGCTCGGTCCGTGACAGCCTTCAGGACCCATACCCCGCGCGCCGGCGCTTTAGCCATATTCTTTGGAGCGGGTGACGGGGGATCCGGGTTAGCGGGACGCTGTCGGAGGGGCGAGCTTGCATAGCGCGAGCCCCGGATAGCCGCGAAGCGGCTAGGTTCGCGACGGCGATACTTCCCACGGTGGCCGCTTGATGCGGCACGGCCATAGGCCAGTGCGAGACCCTGTTCCCGCGTTCCGGGCCCCCGGCAGGCCCCGCGAACCCCCTTTGGTAAGGCGAAAAAAACGCCGCGGCACGGGGCCGCGGCGCTCTTTTCGCCCGGGAAGGGCGGGTTACTTGTTGATGTGCACCACCGTCGCGGGCGGGAAGCCGTTGAACCAGGTGGAGGACGAGTGCGCGTAGGCGCCCATCATCGGCGCGTACAGCAGCTCGCCCAGCTCCAGGTCCGTCGGCAGCGGCATCGAGTGCGAGATCACGTCCAGCGCGTCGCACGTGGGGCCGAACACGCTGCAGTTCTCCGTCTTCTTGCCCTTGCGGAACGCGTACATAGGGCAGTGCTGGTGGTCGAAGATGATGCCCGAGTACGTGTGGTAGGCGCCGTCGTTGACGTAGTAGCAGGTCTTGCCGTCGCGCACGGCCTTGCCGTTGATGCGCACCACGGACGTGCCGGCGCTGGCTATCATGAAGCGGCCCGGCTCGGCCAGGATCTCCATCTTCGGGTCCGGGAACAGGCGGTCCAGTTCGGCGTTGATCTTCTTGGCCAGCTCCTCGAAAGGCTTGACCGAGGCGTCGTACTGGGCCGGGAAGCCTCCGCCGATGTCCAGCACGTTCATCCTGTCGTAGCCGCGGCTCTTCGCCTCGGCGAAGATGTCCGCCGCGATGTTGATCGCCTGCACGAAGTTCTCGAAGTTGGTCGTCTGGCTGCCCACGTGGAAGCTCAGGCCCTCCACGCCGAGGCCCTGTCTGGCGGCCTCGAGGATCAGGTCCACCGCCTCGCCGGGGTGCGCGCCGAACTTGGAGGACAGCTCCACCACGGCCCCGGTGTTGGGCACGCGGATGCGCAGGCACAGGCCGGCGTGCGGCGAGTGCTTCTTCATCTTCTTGATCTCTTCCAGGTTGTCGTAGGTCACCAGCGGGCGGTACTTGTCCAGCTCCACCAGCGTCTCGTGCGGCTTTATCGGGTTCGCGTAAATGATCTTGTCCCAGATCCAGTCCTGGCGCTTCTTCGCCGGCATGCCCTTGATGTTCTCGTAGACTATGTTGAACTCGGGCATCGAGGCCACGTCGAAGCTCGCCCCGGCCTTGTACAGCGTCCGGACTATCTCCGCCATGGGCTCGCACTTGACCGCGTAGTAGGCCTGCACTCGCGGCAGGTGCTTCTTGAACTTCGCGTAGTTCTTCCTGATCTCGTCGTGGTCGACGATGAAGAGCGGCGTGCCGTGCTTCTTCGCGAGGTCCTGCATCTGTTTCTTTGTGATCATACTTTTTGTCTGGTCGTCCTCCGGTTTTCCGATGAATTTTTACCGCAAAGTTAAAAAGTGGCCCGGCTTCCGCCGGGCCAGTCCCTTGTCAGTCCCCGTCGGTGATAAGGAAGTTCTTGAACTGCCAGGGGTCCTTCCTGTCGATGTACGGATTGTTGTAGCCCTTGAAGGCGTTGGTGTAGTGCTTCAGCGGCGTCCAGTCGGAAGCGGCGGAGTGCAGCTTGCCCAGCCAGGGCTTGGCGATCTTCAGGATGAACTCGTGCGGCAGGTCGTCGGGCACGTTCACGCCCTCCTCCGGGTTCTCCATCATCCACATCGCGGCCGACACCACGCCGATGGCCACCTGCACGGTGGTCGCGTTCTGATGCGGCACCAGCTTGCGGCTCTCGTGGATGTCCAGGATCGTGCCGGTCCACCACGAGCTGTACTCGTGACCCATCAGCAGCGCGCCCAGGATGTCGTAGCCCTCGGTGATCTCGTCGCCGAGGATGCGCACGTTCTTCTGCAGCTTGTAGTCGTAGCCGCGCAGCTCGTTGAGCGAGGCGATCGCGGAGTCGGAGGGGCAATACGCGTAGTGCACGGTGGGGCGGTACACGGCCTTGCCGTTCTTCCAGACGGTCAGCTTGTCCGACAGGGTGAAGGCCTCGCCGTGGCGCACCAGCATGCCGTGGATGCAGTAGTCCGGGACCCAGGTGCTGATCCAGGTGTTCATGCCCATGCGGGCCAGGCAGATCTGGTTCTTCGGGCCGCTCTTGTGCTGGCAGGCGAACGGCGGCAGCGTCTTCTCGTGCGTGCCCCAGCCCAGCTCGGCCGGCGCCACGCCTTCCTCGCGGAAGCCCTCGACGCTCCAGGTGTTGACGAACTCGTTGACCCGCTTGGGCTTGTCCGTGACCTGCGTGTCGCGCTCGCTGACGTGGATCACCTTCACGCCGAGGTTCATCGAGAGCTCGTTGAAGGTCCGGTCGTTGACCAGCTGGCGCAGCTTGTCGGCCTTCGCGCCCTTCACCTTCTTCTCGGCGAGCAGGCGGGTGGCGATGTCGATCAGGCCCTTCTTGGCGAAGTGGGAGATCAGGCCGGGGTTGGCGCCGTGCTCGATGACGGCGGTGGGGCCCTGGGTCTTCCACTTGGCTATCATCTGGCGCATCGCCATATGGCGCACGTAGAGGGTGCGCTCCGTGGGGTCCTTGTCGACGGCGCCGGTGTAGGGGTCCCACAGCTCGGTGGAGGTGTTGATGTAGAGCACGCCGTTCTCGTGGCACCAGGTCAGGATCTCGCAGGCGTCTATGTTCCACGCGAGGTCTATCAGCAGGTCGCCGGCCTTCAGGTACTTCTTCAGCGTGGCGCCCATGTTCCGCTCGGTGATCTGGTGGCGCACGAACTTGACACCCTTGGCGGTCCAGGGCTTAAGGGCCTGGCGCTTGTCC
>JAJYNO010000012.1 GCA_021786295.1 bacterium
AGGTGCTGATAGCCAATTCCGCCGTCCGCAACCTGATCCGCGAGCAGAAGATCGAGCAGATCCCGACCATCATCCAGACCGGCGGCAAGTTCGGCATGGTCACGATGAACCAGTCGCTTGTCGATCTCTACAAGAAGCAGAAGATCAGCTACCAGGAAGCGGTGAACCGCTCTCCGGACCCGGAGGACCTGAAGAAACTGCTGCAGAAGTCCCTGTCGGTAACGGGCTGAGCGCAGTTGGACGTGAACCGCCCGTCGCCCCGCCGCGACGGGCGGTTCTTCTATTTGGAGGTCGTCCGCGGCGGGGATGCCGCGGTACAGGGGTTTGGGGTAAATGAAAAAATATCATATTCTGCTTCTGTCATTTTTTGTTTTCCCGCCGTCAATTAATTCCGCAGTAACTGATAATTCCGAAGATCTGGTGGTCCCCGCCGGTGAAACATATTCGCTGGACGGTTCCCATTCGTATGCCGCGGGGATACGCATAGACGGTATCCTTAAGGTCAAAGCATATACGGGGACTCAAGGCGGCACCCTGGAGCTTTCGGCTCCTTCTATCTATATTTCTTCGTCCGGCAGGATCACCGCCGACGGCCAGGGCGCCGGGCCTGACAGCGGCGCAGGAAAGCCCGCTCCTGCGGCAGGCTGTTCTCATGGGGCCGGCGCCGGGCATGGCGGGCTGGGAGGAACCTCCGGCCAGGCCAGTGGAGGCGGAGTCTATGGCGCTGTGCTGTCGCCTGCAGAGTTCGGTTCCGGCGGCGGTTCGGGAGTCTGCGGCGGCGCTTCCGGGGGCGCCGGCGGCGGTTATTTGCGGTTGATCTCCGGCGAGATAGCTCTTTATGGCGTTATCAGTTCTACCGGGGGCACTGGCGGCACCGCCTGGTGCTATGCCTGTTCCAGCAACGGCGGCGGCGGCGGTTCGGGAGGAACTATCCGCGTGGACGGCGGGCGGGTTTACGGGACCGGCGTGATCACTGTCGGCGGTGGAGCTGCCAGTTCTTATGGCGGCGGCGGCGGTTCCGGCGGCAGGATCTTCATGGAAAACGTCGACCTCGACTCTTTTACGGGGTCCATTTCGGCCTGGGGCGGGAAAGGCCCGCAGCCGGGCGGCGCCGGCACCATCGTCGTGAATGGCGGCCTCGTAGTGGACAATAACGGCATGGCCGGCGCGGCGACCGTGCTCCCCGCCGGCGACTACCGGCTCTCCGGCGTCAGCGTGAAAGATCGCGCCTCGGTGGAGATCCCGAGGGGCGTATCCATTGAAGCGGCGGCGCTGGAAGTGGCGAGCAGTGCGACCTTAAAAAATTCCGGCAAGCTGGCCTTTTCCGGACCGTTCTCCCTGAATTCCGCTTCGGCTTACCACTACTCCGGTTATTTTGGCGCGGCCTCCATACGCATAGGTTACGGAGGACAATTCTTCGCGGACAATAAGGTGGTGAGCGGGGATATCGTCGTTTCCCAAGGCGGAGTAATAACTCACGACGCAGGTCATTTTAACTCGCGTCTCGAGGCCCTGCGGGATATAGTGGTCGAATACGGCGGCAGGATCTCCGCGGACGGAAAGGGCTATGGTTCGGACGGCGGGCCCGGAAAACCTTTTCCGGGTTCCGGCTGCTCTAACGGCGCAGGCGGCGGATATGGCGGCGCAGGCGGCGATACCGGGGGTATAAAAGGTGGCCTCGTTTACGGCGCGCCGTTGATCCCGGATCTTTTGGGGTCCGGCGGCGGCGCCAGCGTCTGCGGCGGTTCCGGCGGCGGCGCCGGGGGCGGGCGGCTGGACCTTGCGGCCGGAGGCCGGATATTGGTGAACGGCAGTATTTCCGCTAACGGCGAAAAAGGCGGTTTCGCCTGGTGCTATTCCTGCTCTTATGTCGGCGGCGGCGGCGGTTCCGGCGGGGCGGTTTTATTAAAGGCCGACAGTATTGAAGGGGCCGGGTCTATTACCGCCGACGGCGGCCGGGGCGGCGCCGGCAATAACGGCGGCGGTGGAGGGGGCCGGATAGGGCTGTATTACACCTCCAAACCTATGGCCGGGACGTTGACTGCCAATGGCGGCCCGGCCGGAGGTAAGCCGGGTACGATATTTGAGAACGGTGCCGTAAAAGCCGGGGATCCCCCGGGCATAGATGCGGTCTCGGCTATCGCGAAGCCGGCGGAAATACTTGGCTCGCAGAACTATATATCCGAAACGCTTGCGTCCGGTTATATGCGCCTGACCGGAGTTCGGTCCACGGGAAGCATTTCCGGAGTTTTTAACTTCCCTGAACTGGAGATAGTCAGGGTCAGAACTGGCGCGTTTAACGGCCGTGGTTTCGCTTCGGGTGGATTTTCCGCTTCTCTCGGCGGCGCGGACTATTCCGGGGAACTTAAGGCGGCGGTCTATGAAAAGGACGGCGCACTGTATTTGAAAGGGGCGCTTTCAGGCGATGTCCGCGGCGTGATAGAGGCGGCGGCGGGTAACGGGGTGTTCTCCGGGAAAGTGAAATTTTCCGGGGTGGGTTCGCAGAACTCGGCCGGGGAGCTTTCTCTGTCCGGCGCCGCAGCGGAGATCCCCGGCGCACAATACCCGGGCACGCGCCTGCGCCACGTGCAAAGCAACGTCGCCGGTGACATGTCCGGATATCTCTATTATTCCGGCGCGTTGAACTCGGTCCTGGATTATTTAAACGTGGACGATCCGGCGAACCCGTACTATGGGAAAGGTTTCCTGACCGGCTCGTTCAAGGGGCGCCTGGGCGAGGCACAGGGGTTTGCTTATGCGGAAGGCCAATCCTCTGGACTGGCCGGCTTTGCGGGCATGATAGGGGCTCCCTCCTACGGGCGGCTGGGCGGCGTTTACATGGGCAACTCCGATCCCCGGGCTTTCGCGCTCAGCTTCGAGCGCATAGACGCCGGCCTGCCGTATGGCATGGAGTTGACTCTCAAGGTTATTGGACCGGGTAAGGTAAGTCCTGGACAGGCTATATCCTACACTGTGGAACTTTCAAATAATGGCCTTGCGGATGCAGAGAATATCTCCATAATAGCGATGTTCCCGCCCCACATGGACTTTATCTCCGCTTCCGGGAACTATAAGTTCTACGACATGGCGAACTGGATAAATACTGAGTATGCTCCCGTCCCGTTCCTGAAGTGGGATTTGGCGAAAGTGCCTGCCAAGAGTGTGCAAAAATTAACTTTTCAAGGGAGTGTTCGGATCCCTGGACCAGAAGCTCATGAACTTATTGAAGGTGAGGCATTTGTGGTAAGCCGGGAGACGGCTGAGGCTCTGCTGCCAGTATGTGAGCCGGCTGATTATATCGATCCTCCGGAGTTCTATTGAGAGGGAGCTGGAATTTATAATGAAAATCAAGACAATGATGTGTCTCGTCTTTATTCTATCTGGTCTGAATTGCAACAGGGCCGTTGCCGGAGATTTTTGGCGGAATTTTATCGACAGGTATGTCATGCCTAAGAAAAAGATCGAGGTGTCGTGGACAAAGGAAGCCGGTGGAGAGATTGACAGCGCGGCAATGAGCGCCGACGGGAAGCGGATCGTCCTCGCATTAAGTCCTTCGTGTGCTGAAGAGCCAGTAAAAGATTCCGAGCTGGTGCGCTATTTAAATTGCGGCGGCGGAAAGATCCTCTATTTAAATGATACCGGAGATACCCTTTGGGAATATTCCGGGAATGGTAATAAGTGGATAGGAATATACGACCTGAGTATGAGCGCCGACGGTGGGATTGTTGCCGGTTTAACCGCTGAGAGACCGTGCAAAAGGGAGAAGAAAAAGCTTCAGCATTGCGGCCCGGACGGCGCCTGCGGGGAGGGGTCTCCCAGGGAAAATTACGATTGCAATTGGAAGATAGCGGCCTTTAATGCTTACGGAAAAATGCTCTGGACTCATGCCGGCGAGGGGACTCCGATCGTTTCCCTTGATGGAAAATACATCTTGATTGTCCCGAGTATCGGCCTCTTTAATTCAGATTCAGAGTATTCCAGCGCGCAGTATTTTCCGGTCTTGGGAAATTATTGGTATCTTTATTCGGCGGATGGAAAGCTATTAATAAAAAAACAGGTAGAGAAAATTACCGACGTCTGGGCCGCAGATATCGCCTATCAGGGCGGGCACGGAAGGAACCTTATATCCAATGATTCTCGATACGTGATAATCGGGAACTCTCTATATGAGATCGCCGGAGATTCTGTGCGAGAGGTGAAGCTTGAAACCCCCACGGCGACCATGCTTCTCCAGGCGGTGTCGGCCGATGCTAAGGAATTATTGGCGACTTCTTATTCCATAAACGATGCCGGATTGGCGGTTCTTGCAACTTCCTATATGCTCGCTGTTCCGGAAGGTAACATTTTGTGGGAACAGTCGAATGCCCTCGGAGTTGGTAGATGCCTGGCAAAGAAAAGGCCCTATTATGTCCGCAGGTTAAAGAATGACGGCTTTGTCTCTGCCATCTATGGGGGGATATCCCCCGTGTTGACAGGAAAAGAACTCATCTGTGATGATGGCGAATCGGGGATATCCTTTTACGATACTAAGACAGGGAAAAACGTCGGGGCATTTCTCCCAGGCGACGGATATCATCCCACTGGCGCAACAATTTCCCGAGGGATTTTGATGTTAATGTCGGAGAACAGCGCGCAATTATATTCATATCGAGATACCGATAAGAGCCCCGGGTTTAAAATGGAATGGACGCGGCGAGAAAAGAACCCATTGGCCGGAATCCTTATGACGGAACGGGGGGACAAGTTTTGTGTGTTTTCCTTTAATTCCCAAAAATTTACTTGTTACGAAAAGAAATGAACCGAAAATATAGATATTTTTTTAGCGCTGTCCTGGAGGTATCTCTTTCGGTTGCAGCGCTTTCAGTTTATTCACAGAATTGCGAGACCATCTACCAGGAACCTGTCCGAAAACAAGCAGGCGGCAATATGGGGGAGAGGATAGGGCAAAATGAAGGCTTTACGTTGTGTCCTGGGGATGTGTATCCTCCGGTTTTTGGGAGTCCTGTTGTTGACCCATATAACCTTATACCGATTTTAGTCAGCCCGTTCAAAACTGATCGGGCATATATCAATGGTAGTGGCGAACTGGTCGGTCCCAGGCTTCATGCAGGTAATGACTATAAATGCTCTTCCGGGAAGGAGACATCGGTCGCCGCAATGGCGGACGGAATTGTAGATAAAGTCAGCTGGGATTATAACACGGCAAGTAAATCCGGTGGAGGATGGATTGTGAGAGTTTATCATCCTCGCTTGGGGATTTGGACGCGCTATATGCACTTGGACCAAACAGGGAGCACATCTTCCACCGTTCAAGGCTCATTGCGGCCTCCGTCCGCTGCTGATAGTCCGGTAAAGGTCGGGGATGTTGTTCATGCTGGCCAAAAAATCGCGTATTGCGACAGCACGGGAGGCAGTACGGCTGACCACCTCCACTTTGAGGTGTTAACCTCAACATATCCAAACAACAACTACGTTTCACCTTATCCATTTTTTGCATCGGCGGCTAAATTGCGATACCGATTGTTGCCGCTGGCATTATTGCGGAATAGTACCAAAGCGGAAAATCTCCGGCCGCACGACCCTAACGCCATGTATGGGCCGGACGGACAGGTCTCTCCGGGGCAGACCATGTCATATACGGTGGAGTTCGAGAACACCGGCGAAGGTACAGCGTACGGAGTTTACATAACAGATATTTTCGGCCAATACCTGGACGTGTCTAATATGGCGTTCAGGGACGCCTACCTGGTGGACTGGGCCAGCGGCGCCAGGACCCCGTCTTCGTTCCCGCACGCCTTTGACGCCAATTCCGGGATGCTTACCGTCCTGGCCGGGGAATTCGGCCCCAAACAAGGCGGCACCTTTACCGTGGACGTGAAACTCCGGGGGGACACTCCGCGCGGCGCGGAAATTTCCAATTATGCTACCGTCTATTTCCCGACGTCCCTCGAAGCCACCAGGACCAACTCCGTGGTCTCGGTGGTGCCTGTGGAAAGCGCGGTGACCTACAGCGGCTTCGCCTCCGCGCGCTACGGGGACTATGCGCTGTTCCAGGCTACGGTTTCGGCATTGGGTTCCATTCTCTCCGGGAAAACGGTGCTCTTCACCATCGGCGGCAGCTCTTATTCCGCGGTATCGGACTCCCTCGGCGCGGTCCGCGTTTTCGCGCCTGCCGCCCTGCCTCCCGGCAATTACGAGCTGACCGCGGAGTTCCCCGGCGACGGTTATTATTATCTGCCCTCATCAGACAGGGCGCAGTTCGCGGTCTTAAAGGAGAATGTCGTCCTTGATCTGCGCGCTCCGGACGTGGCATATCCCTCCTCCGCGACGGCCATTGTAAGCCTTGCGGACGACGAGGGGGATCCCCTTGCCGCCCCCGGCGATGTATACCTCGAATATGAGGATTCCGGGACATGGAAGCCGCTCGGAGAGGCGGCGGTCTCTACGGCGCCGGTCAGCATGACGTTCGCGCTTCCCCTGCCGCTGACGCGCAATTACGGACTGCGGGCCCGTTTCGACGGCGACAGTATGTACGAACCGTCGTTCAGTACATCGTCGTTGCGGGTAATAGACAGAACGCCGCCGATTATAACCATAGATTCCCCGGTTGTTGGCGCCAGATACGCCGGTAATACCCCGTTCCGGGTACGTTACTCCGTAGCCGACGAACTGGACCCTTCACCGACTTCTTACGCGCTCCTGTCTCGCCTTGCTGACGGGGCTACGATACAGGCGATGAACGGTGAGGAAATAGTGCCTATGAGCCTGTCGGCAGGTGCCTGGCTGCTGACGGTCGCCGCTTCCGACGCCGACGGCAATGTTTCCACTGCGGCGGCCGGGCCTTTTGAGATAGTCCACGACATTCTGCCACCGCGCACCCGTCTGCAGCCCGGCGAGCCGGTGTACTGCTCGACGATGGTTTATGTTTCATCGCTGACCCCTCTCGGCTTTGAGGCCTTCGACGACCTCTCCGAGCCGGGAGACAACGCCGGGCTTGGAGTGGGCGGGACGTTCTACAGCGTGGACGCCGCGCCTTTCGTCGCCTGGGACTCCAGCTTTACCCTGTCCGGCGAAGGCGTGCATTACATAACCTGGTATTCCACCGACGTGGCAGGCAATTCAGAGACGCCAAAGACCAGCACGGTGGCGGTGGACAATACGTCCCCGGTCACCACGTATGTCCTGCAAGAGGCCTTCACCGGCTCATCCGGGATTTACCTGAGTTCCAGGTCTGCCATTTCGTTCGAGAGCACGGACCCGGGAGAGTACCCCAGCGGCGCCCCACGAGTATATTATGGCTGGGACGCGGAACCCACGCGGCTTTATATCGCTCCGGTAACCACGGAGGGATTATGTCCCGGGCAGCATGGACTGATCTACTACGCCATAGAGATCGGCGGTAACCGGGAGCGGCAGAGCCGCCTTGAAATTGTCGTGGACACCACGCCGCCGCTGGCGGCGATAAATTCCCCGTCGAAGACGCTTAAGGGAGTAGACAGAGTTTTCAACGTATCCATCCCGCTGGATATTTCTTACGGCGACGAGAACCTGGCCGAAGCGGAGCTTGAACTCTGCCGCGAAGGAAGCCCGGCCGGGAATTGTTCGCGGTTGTATTACAGCACCATGACGGCGGCAGGTTCTTCTCTTCCACCGGTGGATGCCTCGGCTTATGCGTCCGGCCCGTATACTCTGCGCCTGCGCGTTCTGGACCTCGCAGGCAACACCGCGCTTGACGAAGCTGCCGTCTATATCGGCGAGCCGGCCAGGTCGCTGGAGATAAGCGGCCTGGACGACCCACGCGGCATAGCCGCCGACGTCGCCGGGAATATTTATGTCTCCGACTTCAGAAAGGACCGGGTGCTGAAATTCGCTCCTTCCGGAGAATTCACGGCCACGCTCGGCGCGGCGGCCGGGCTTAAAAACCCCTCGGGGATAGAGGTCGACGGGAACGGCTACCTCTACGTCGCCGATACCGGCAACCATCGCATAGCCGTGCTGGACCCTTACGGCCGGCTCACCCAGGAGATCTGCGCTAAGGTGCATGGGAAATGCTCCCCGGCCGGGGACGGGTTGCACTCTCCTGCCGGCATAGCCGTTTCCGGGTCTCGGATCTGCGCGGCCGACAAGGATGGAATAAAAGTGTACGACCTCGGCGGCAAACTGCTGTTTTCGATAGGGCGCGAGGAAGCAGGCGGGGACGACCGGTATTATGACGTGGCTTTTGACGCTGCCGGCAACATCTACGCCGGAGATATGGAGCACGGCAAACTGGTCGTCTATGATCCCTCGGGCGGGCAGATCCGGGAGTTGACTGGTTTTGAGCGCCCGGTGGGGATAGCCGCATCAGGGTTCCTGTATCTTTCCGACTTCGAGGCGGGCAAGTTGTACAAGTACGGGTTCGCAGGCTTTAAAGCAATGGAGCTCCGGCAGAAACACGCCTTTGCGGCCGCCATCGGAACGGATGGGGAGCTTTACTCTTCAGACCGTGAAAAAGGCGAGGTTTACAGGTTCGTGGCCGACCCGACGGCGCCGCTTCTGCGGACGAAGTTCAGAGAGCCGGAGGACAAATCCCGAAAGCCGCATATTTCGTGGAAGAACGGGCGGATGGAAGTTGATCCCGGGACCGGCCATCATGTGGTCATCCGCGTCATGAACGGCGCGTCCGCTATGGAGAAGGATTTCTCGGCGCCGGACAACCTGAAAGGCAGGATAAGCTATGAATACCGGCCAGCTGCCGGGATGAGCGCTTGCCAGGTCGTTGTATACGATGGCGCCACTGTCATTGAAGAAGTCCCTGCGCCGGATTGCGGGCCGGTGCTGGTCATTTTTGAAGACCAGGGGCAGCGTTAAGGGTTTATGGACATGGCCCCAGTGTTGGGGGGCGATAGTGATGAGACGGGGGGGGGGGCGGCGCCCCGGCTGAAAGGGAGTCACGGGTTCCACCCGGTTTGAATGGTATGCTAATATTGGATATAGACCGCCGGCTTCATGGCGCGGGTGCCGCGCCGGAACAGGCGGGTAAGGGGATCTGCCGGAAAGCCGCGCGCTTCCGGAATGCGGAAAAAGATCCTTGTCCGCTTTAAGTGTTAAAAGGTAGCATTAACGAGGATTATGCAATTCGCCTATAAAGCCAAGGACACTTCCGGCAAGGTGACGGAAGGCACGGTAGAGGCCGCGGACGAGAAGTCCGCGATCTCCCGCCTGCGCGCCCAGCGCCTGTCGGTGATGGAGATAAAGCAGGGCGCCGCCAAGAAAAAAGCCAAGGGGAAGATCGCCAGCAAGGACGTCGTCATCTTCTCGCGCCAGCTCTCCACGCTCGTTTCCTCGGGCGTGCCGATAGTCCAGGGCCTCACCATCCTCGAACAGCAGGCCGAAAGCCCCGCCTTCAAGGCGGTGGTCGGCAACCTGCGCACCGATATCGAGGCCGGTCTCTCCATCGCCGACGCGATGAAGAAGCACCCGCAGGCCTTCAGCGAGCTCTACGTCGCGATGATCAAGGCCGGCGAGGTCGGCGGTATCCTCGACACCATCCTCGAGCGCCTCTCCGGCTTCCTCGAGTCTTCCGAGGCCCTGAAGGCCAAGGTCAAGAGCGCACTGATGTACCCCACCGTGGTGTTCAGCGTGGCCGGCCTGATCACGATCTTCCTGATCATGTTCGTGATCCCGATCTTCAAGGACATCTTCTCCAGCTTCGGCGCGGAGCTGCCGTTCCTGACCCGCGTCATCATCATGATCTCGGACTTCCTGCGCCAGAAGATCCTCTACATGGTGCCCGTCATAGCGGTGGGCGTCTGGCTCTTCAAGAAGTGGATGAAGACCGAGAAGGGCCAGGAGAAGATAGACGAGATCGCGCTGAAGCTGCCGGTGTTCGGCATCCTCCTGAAGAAGGTGGCCATAGCCCGCTTCACGCGCACGCTCGGCACGCTGATCAAGTCCGGCGTCCCGATCCTGCAGGGCCTCGAGACCGTGGCCAAGACCTCGGGCAACAAGATCATAGAGAAGGCCATCAACAACAGCCGCGACTCCATCAAGGAAGGCGGCCGCATCTCGGACCCGCTGAAGAAGGCCAACATCTTCCCGCCGATGGTCATCCAGATGATCAGCGTGGGCGAGGAGACCGGCGGCCTCGACAACATGCTCAACAAGATCGCGGACTTCTACGACCAGGAGGTCGACACGGCCGTAAAGGGCCTGACCTCGATGATCGAGCCGCTGATCATCGTGTTCCTGGGCATCGTCATCGGCACCATCGTCATAGCGATGTTCATGCCTATGTTCAGCCTCGGCGAGATGGTGAGCGGCTGACGCCCGCCCCCGCCAGGAAAGACCCGGCCCCGCGGCCGGGTTTTTTCATGCCCGGCCGGGGGGGCTAAATGGTAAAATTAAGGGGATGAAGGAATTCGACGCCCTTATCAGGGCGGCTTTGAAGGAAGACATCGGTCCGGGAGACGTCACCACGCGGTTCTTCGTGCCGCTGGGCGCCCGGTTCCGCGGGGAGATGCTGGCCAAGGACGCCGGCGTCCTCTGCGGCGGAGAGGTCGTTAAGCGCGTTTTCGCGCTGGCCGCGCCCGGTTCCCGGGTGAAGCTGATGAAGAAGGACGGCGCCCGCGTGAAGAAGGGCGACGTGCTGATGAAGGTGGAGGGCCCCGCCTCCATCCTGACCGCCGAACGCACGGCCCTCAATTTCCTGCAGCATCTGAGCGGCGTGGCCACCCGGGCCGCGCTGTTCGCCGCCGCCGTCAAAGGCTCCCGCACCAGGATCTACGACACCCGCAAGACGCTGCCCGGCCTGCGCCTGGCGGAGAAGTACGCCGCGCGCTGCGGCGGCGCGGTCAACCACCGCCTCGGCCTCTACGACATGGCCATGATCAAGGACAACCACGTGGCTTTCGCCGGCGGGGACCCGGCGGTGCTGGGCGCCCGCGTGCGGGCCATGCGCCGGGCGAAGCCCGGCCTCAAGATCGAGCTGGAAGTGCAGAGCCTGGCCCAGCTGAGGGCCTTCCTGCCGCTCGGCGCGGACGTGATCATGCTCGACAATATGGACTACGCCGCCATGAAGAAGGCCGTGGCCCTGATACGTTCTTATAAGGGAAAGCGCCCCGAGATAGAGATCTCCGGGGGCGTCACCCTTGAAATGGCCGCGAAGTATTCCCGGCTCGGGGCCGACCGCATCTCGGTGGGCTCCATCACCAGCGGCGCCAGGCCGCTGGACATCTCTTTCGAAGCGAGGACGATATGAACACTCTGGAACGCGCGTTGGACATCGAGACCCTGCCCGGCGTAGGCAAGATAGTTTTCCTGGACGAGGCCGACTCCACGCAGGCCGTGGCCCGCGAGCTGGCGCTAGAGGGCACGGCCGAGAAGACGCTGGTGATAGCCGGCCGCCAGACGGCGGGCAAAGGGCGCCTGGGCCGCGAATGGGAATCGGGCGAGGGCGGCCTCTATATGACGCTGCTGCTCAAGCCGGAGACCGGCCTGAAGTTCCTGCCGGACCTGAGCGTGCTCAGCGGCGAGGCCGTGGCCGAGACCGTGACCGCCCTCTACGGCATAAAGACGCGCATCAAGAAGCCCAACGACGTCTACGCCTTCCACCCGCGCCGCCGCAAGTGGCTCAAGCTTTCCGGCATCCTGACCGAGTCCTCCTCTATCAACCGCGCGCCGAGCTGGCTGCTGCTCGGCGTCGGCGTCAACCTCAACAACGCCGTGAAGCTGGAGACCGGCGTCAGCGTGAAGACGATCAAGGGCTCCGCGGTCTCCCACGAGGAGTTCCTGCGCGAGTTCTTCAAGGTCTTCTGGCTGCGCTACGCCGCCTGGGAATACGCCAGCCAGGCCAAGAGCTCCTGAGATGGACGCCGCCGGGGTCAAGGCCGTAGCCCTGGCCGCAGGCGCCTCCGCGGCCGGCATCGCGCCGGCCTCCGACCTGGCCGAGTTCCGCCGCTATTCCGAAGCCGTCACCATCCTCCCCACGGACCTGGGCTACCTGAAAAGGGACCCGCTGGTCCGCAAGAGCGTAAAGAAATGGTATCCCGCCGCGCGCTCGGTGCTGGTCTGCGCTTTCCGTTACTGGGCGCCCGGCTCCGACTACGCGGCCGCGATCGCCGCGGCCGGAGATCCCGCCGCTTTCCTCGCCGCTTCCGGCCGCCGCGCCCGTCAGCCGGGCCTGCTGAAACCGGGCGCCAGAATATCCCGCTACGCGCTGTGCCGCGACTACCACCTGACGGTGAAGGAGCGGCTCGCCGCCGTGCTGGAGGGGATAAAGAAGGGCGACCCCGCGGCCGAAGGGAAGATCTTCTGCGACACTTCCCCGGTGATGGAGAAGGAGCTGGCGCGGCTGGCCGGGCTGGGCTTCAGGGGCAGGAACACGCTGCTGCTGTCGCGGACGCTGGGCAGCTACTTCTTCCTGGGCGGCATAGCGCTCAACCTTTCGCTGTCCCCGGACGCGCCGTGCGAGGACTCCTGCGGGAGCTGCCGCCAGTGCGAGAACGCCTGCCCCACGAAGGCGCTGAAGAACGGCCGGCTGGACCCCGCGCGCTGCCTGTCCTACTGGACCACGCAGGCCAAGGTCCCCATTCCCGAGGCCGCGGCTGAGAAGAACCCCGGCTGGGCCTACGGCTGCGACGTCTGCCAGGAAGTCTGCCCCCAGAACAAAGCCCCCGGCCCCGTAGCCCCCGGCTTCG